>JAZDFE010000021.1:0-24782 GCA_043808175.1 Candidatus Omnitrophota bacterium
GTGGATTTTCTTATTAGTTTCAATTACCAATCCAGGCATCTGGCAGGGGGGCTATGATCACGATGATCTCTAACGGGGCGAAAAAAAAAGGCTGGCTTTCTCTCGCAATTGTTTTTGCCTCGGTTTATTTTTTCTCCCTGAACGGTCTCGGCGCCCTGCCCCTGTTGGCCGTTAATTTTTTGCTGAAGGACGGGGCCAGGCTGACGCCCGAGCAAATGGCTTATTTTCAGGCCGTAACGCTCATTGCGTGGGTGATTAAACCCCTTTGGGGTTTTATCTCGGACCTTTTCCCGATCTTCGGTTCCAGGCGCAAATCCTATCTCATGCTCACTTCGCTTTTTGCAGCGGCGGCATGGCTCATTCTCGCTTTCTTGCCCGATCCCGGCATTGCCCGGCTGCTTTTGCTTTTCATGACGCTTATCTATATGGCTTACGCGTTCCAGGACGTGGTTTCAGACGGTCTTATGGTCGAAACCGGACAGCCGCTCAACATGACCGGACAATTCCAGTCGATCCAGTGGGCTGCCGTTTATACGGCGATGATCATCACCTCGTTTGCGGGCGGCTGGGTCGCCGAACTCGCTCAAAAAGGCATTTTATCTTATCGAAGCATTTTCGGGATGACCGCCGTATTCCCGCTCGTGACGGCCCTGATCGTGTTCTTACTGGTCCGAGAGCCTCTGCAGGCCCATCCGGAGAGGGAGGCGAAACTCGGTCTCTGGGATATTTTCCGGCACCGGGACATCTGGATCCTCGCGGCATTTCTTTTTCTGTGGAATTTTTCCCCCTCGTTCGGAGCTCCATTTTTTTATTACACCGTGGACACGCTGAAATTCACCGCGTTTTTTCTCGGCATTCTGCAAGCGGTCACAAGCGTGGGGGCCCTTCTGGGGAGCGTGCTTTACGGCCTGGTTTTTTCCAGGTTTCCGGTTCGGAAGTTCTTATTGGTCGCGGTCCTCATCGGGGTGTTTGCGACCCTCTCTTACTTTATCTATTTTATTCCCTGGCTTATGGCCCACTCGGCCGTTCTCAAAGGCATTGCGCTTGTGATGAATTTTTCCCTCGGTGCCGCGGGTGCTGTGATCTTTTTGGCGCTTCTCAACCTGGCGGCCCGGACTTCGCCTCAATATGCCGGAGGAACGGTCTTCGCCCTGTTGATGTCCTTTTATAATCTCGGTCAGATGGGGTCGAGCGCCCTCGGAGGGTTTCTGTTCTCCCGGATCGGCCTTGAACCGCTCATCTTGCTTTCCGCGGCCTTTTCACTGCTGGCGCTTTTTCTGATCCCTTATCTTCCAACGCAAACGGCGTCGCTGGAAACAGCCGATATTGAGAAATAAATGAAAAAAATTCTCGTGGTCATCGTTTTTCTTTTCATGCTAGGGGCGATTCTATGGAGAGCATACGACGTTTTCTGGCTTCGCCACCGGTATCTGATCACCGCTTATTGCGATTGCCCGATCTGCATTAACGTACCGGAATTCCGGGACGGTAAGTTTGCCAGCCTGCGCCCTGTTCACTGGGGAGGCGTCGCCGCGGACAAATCGATTCCTTTCGGATCGAACGTGGAATTAGTTCCCGTCACGTTACGGGATTGGCTTGCGGTATGGAATCTTCTAGGCGATCGACGACATTTCAAGGTCGAGGACCGCGGCGGCAAGATCCGTGGACGGCATATCGATATTTTTTTCCCTCAGTCACGTGGTGGCCATCAGGCTGCCGTGCACTGGGGGGTCCGTCGCATGCGTGTCAAGATCGACGGACAGTTAATGGATTAAAGTTCCCGTTGGCTTATTTAAAGCTCCAACGGATTCAGGGACCCCGGCCCTCGGCTAAAACCGCTTTGGGTAGAGAAGGGAATTGGGTATACTAAGACCTCAAATTTATCCAGGAGCAGCCCTTGACCCAGACCGATCCACCGAGCCTAGATGCTCAAGTGAAACTCACGCCCATGATGGAGCAGTACCGCTTGATCAAGAAGACCCTGCCCGAAGACACCATCCTGTTCTTTCGCTTGGGGGATTTCTATGAGATGTTCTTCGAAGATGCGATCCGGTCATCCGATATTCTGAATATCACACTTACGGGCCGCGAAGGTGGAGAAGCGGGAAGGGTGCCGATGTGCGGGTTCCCTTATCATGCTTTTCAAGGTTACGTCAGGACACTGCTTGATAGCAATCTCAAAGTCGCCATCTGCGAACAGATCGGTGACCCGGCGCAGGCCAAGGGCCTCGTGGAACGTAAGGTGACACGCATCATCACGCCGGCCACTTATCTGGACGATGAAACCCCCGAGAAAAATCTCCAATATATGGCCGCCATTCTTACGGGGAAGGACTCCGCGGTCCTGGCTTATCTGGAGCTGAGTACCGGGGAATTCTATGTCCGCGAGGTCACACAAGACCGGCTGCTTGATGAATTGACGCTTCTTTGGCCGCGTGAAGTCGTGATGTCGAAAACGCTGGCATCCCGCGAAGATCTTTCGAATTTTATTAAAGAAAACCTCAAGGCCGTGCTCACGGTCTATGAAGATTGGATCTTCGAGCCTGAGGACTCCATGCGGCTTCTTTTGGAGATCTTCAAGCTGGGTTCTCCACAGGGGATACCTTTCCATGATCATCCGCTTGCGGTTGGGGCTTGCGGCGCTATTTTGTATTACCTCAAGGATCATTTTCATAGCGCGCTGGAACATGTCCAAAAGCCCCGGCTATTTAATGTCGCTCAATCCATGGTGCTCGACCGCCAGGCTCAACGCAGTTTGGAATTAGTGACGTCCCAAAGCGGCCGTAAAGATTGCGGCACGCTTCTTTCAGTCGTGGACCGGACGCTTACGGCGATGGGTGCGCGGCATCTTTATCATTGGCTTACGCATCCGCTCCTGGATATTGCCGAGATCTACAAGCGCCAGGAATCGGTCGCGGAGCTCATCAAAGAACTTCATCATGCGGAGCACATGGGCCGGCTCCTCAAAGGCGTTAAGGATATGGAGCGGACTTTGAGCCGTCTGAATTATGGTGTGGCCAATGCGCGGGATCTCACGAATCTGAAGGCGTTCCTGGATCGCGTGCCGGAGATCCGTAATATCATGGGAGCGTTCGATACGGATCTGATACACGGTCTCCAGAAACAGGTCCAGCCATTCCCGCGACTAAGCGAACTGATCGCGCGCTCGATCGTGGAAGAACCGCCGCTTGGCGTCAAGGACGGCGGCCTGATCCGTGACAGATATTCCGCAGAATTGGACGATCTCCGCAATATCTCCCAGAAGGGAAAGCAATGGATCCTGGAATTTCAACAGCGCGAGATCGAGCGCACGGGGATCAAGTCTCTCAAGGTGAAATATTCGGGGGTGTTCGGGTATACGCTTGAGGTGAGCCGATCCTATTTGGGCCAAGTTCCCGCGGATTACATTCGCCGGCAGACCCTTGCCAATGCCGAGAGGTTCATTGTGCCGGAGCTTAAGGAGTGGGATGAAAAGATCTCCGGCGCGCAAGATAAGATCAAGATGCTGGAATATCAGATCTTTCTCGAGATCCGTGCCAAGGTACTGGAAGACCTCACGTTGCTCCAGAATATGGCGAGGGCCATCGGGACGTTGGATGCTCTCATGTCGCTTTCGAGGGTCGCGCTTGAGAAAAAATGGGTGAGGCCGGAAGTGAGCGACGACAAGACGCTTTCCATTCACGGAGGCAGACATCCGGTGGTGGAGAGCATGCTGCCGGCCGGAAAATTCGTTGAAAATGATGGATTGCTTGATAGTGACAAAAACCAGTTGATTGTCTTGACCGGGCCGAACATGGCCGGAAAATCGACTTATATCCGCCAGATGGCGCATATCGTTCTCTTGGCGCAAATAGGTTCGTTCGTTCCCGCCAAGTCCGCGCATGTGGGCTTGGTGGACCGGATCTTTACGCGCATCGGCGCTTCGGACGACCTTGCCCGTGGAGAAAGTACGTTCATGGTGGAGATGCTTGAGACAGCGCATATCTTGCAGGAAGCCACGGACCGGAGTCTCTTGATCCTGGATGAAGTAGGCCGCGGCACATCAACCTTTGACGGGGTGAGTATCGCCTGGGCGGTTTGTGAGTATCTGGCGCAGGGGAAGATCCGGCCTCGGACGCTTTTCGCAACGCATTACCATGAACTCACACAGCTTGAAGACCATTTCCCAAGCATCAAGAATTATAAAATGACGGTGAAAGAAACTTCGGACGGGATCCTGTTTTTGAGGAAAGTCGCCCGGGGAGCTTCGGAACGGAGTTATGGGATCCATGTGGCGGAGCTGGCCGGGATCCCGGGAGAAGTGACCCGGCGTGCGAAGCAGATCCTGGCAATCCTTGAAAGTGAAAATACCGAGGCTACGCAGATCATTGAAGCCAAAAAGCCGGGAAGTTCCAGGAAGATCGCAGAAGCCGGTCCCACACTTTTTGATGTGATGCAACCGGAGTCGAGCGCTGTGGAAGAAGAATTGAAAAAGCTGGATGCGGACCGGTTGACGCCGATGGAGGCGCTGCAGAAGATATCGGAGTGGAAGCGAAAGCTTGGGGGGAACGAGAAAACTCATGGGTAAAATACACGTACTGTCCGAGCATGTGGCCAACAAGATCGCAGCCGGGGAAGTGGTTGAAAGGCCGGCTTCTATCGTGAAGGAGCTTGTAGAGAATTCCTTGGATGCCGGCGCTGACCGGATCGAGATTGAGATAAAGCATGGCGGAAAAAGTCTGATCCGTGTGGCCGACAACGGTTCCGGGATGACGGTCGACGATGCCCATCTCGCGCTTCAGCGGCACGCGACGAGCAAGATCGAAAAAGCCGAAGATCTTGACCATATCGCAAGTTTCGGATTCCGTGGCGAAGCCCTTCCGAGTATTGCCGCGGTGTCGCGTTTTACTCTTCAGACCAGGACGGCGGACGCCTCAGGCGGTACCGAACTTGTGGTGGAAGGCGGAAGTCTTGTCAAAGCGAAGGAATGCCCTACTGCCGCGGGGACCGTGATCGAAGTCCGGGACCTTTTTTTTAACACGCCCGCCCGCCGGAAATTCCTGAAACAGGATACGACCGAGTTCGGGCATATTCTGGATATGGTGACCTGTCTGGCCTTGGCGAATCTTCATGTCCGGTTCGTTTTGAGTTCCGGCGGCAAAGCTGTCCTGGACCTTGTGCCGACCCGGGAACTTTCAGTCCGGGCGGCCGCCATTTTTGGCAATGATTGGGCCGGACAGACCTTGCCGGTCCAAAACGAGGTCCCGCACGCGAAGCTTTCGGGATTGATCGGGAAACCTTCTTTGGCTTCGGGTAACCGGGCCCAGCAATTTCTCTTCATCAACCACCGGTGGGTCAAAGCCTATGGCTTAAGTTATGGGCTTCAGGCGGGGTATCACGGTCTTCTGATGCAGCATCAATTCCCGGCGGCGATCCTTTTTCTCGAATTGAACCCGCAATATGTGGATGTGAACGTTCATCCGACGAAGCAGCAGGTCCGGCTTTCGCATGAGGCCGTGATCAAATCCATGATCGAAAAGACCGTGGCCGCGGCACTTAAAGAAAACAGTGATCTGGCGCCGTCTTTCCGTGGAAAGGATGAACGACCTTTCGTTGCTTTCCAGGGGACAAGATTCCAGGAGCCGAGTTTCGGGTTTGAAGACCGTATGGCCTCTCACAGCGCTCCGCTTAAGGTCGCGGAGGCCGTGGTGGCAGACGTGGTGGTGCAAAAAGTGGATGCTTCTCAGCCGCTTGAGATCGGCAAGGGGATCAGGATCACGCGCGTGCTTGGACAAGTTCATCGCACTTATATTTTGGCTGAGACAGAGGAAGGGTACGTGGTCGTGGACCAGCACGCAGCACATGAACGGGTGATGTTCGAAGCGCTCATGAAGAATTTTGAGTCGGAGCGTCCCGCAAGCCAGGGGCTTTTACTGGAAGAGGTCCTGGAATTGCATCCTCGTCAAGTTGAGATCCTGAAGAAGAAACTTCCTTTTCTTGCCCGTCTGGGATTTGAAATCGAATTATTTGGCGAGAAGGCTTTCGTAGTGCGCGGGTTACCCGCTATTTTAAAGGACGAAAATCCGGTAACGATTATCAAACAATTTGTCGATGAAAGAGAGGCGGGTAGGACGCAGACCGGGCTTACGAGCGCGCAGGAAGATGTCGCTGCCATGATCGCCTGTAAGCGTAAGTCCGTGAAGGCCGCGGATCCGTTGACGCTTCCGGCTATGCAGGGTCTTTTGGAGCAGCTGGCGCTTTGCAAGAACCCGTTCAATTGCCCGCACGGGCGTCCCAATATCATGAAATATTCGCTCTCGGATCTTGAAAAACAATTCAAAAGAAAACCATAAAAATATGGCCAAAATACTTATTGCGGATGATGAACCCGATGTTCTACTGATCGTCTCGGAGCGCCTGCGCAGGAGCGGTCACAAGGTGGAGTATGCCCCGGACGGAATTCAAGCCATGCAGAAAGCAGGGGAAACAGCTTACGACCTCCTGATCCTGGATATTCGCATGCCCGGGCATACGGGTTTTGAGGTCTGTGAATATACTAAATGTTCAGAAAAAAACGGAAAAGCAGCGATTCTTCTGATCAGCGCTTTTCCGGAAGAACAGAAGGTGTGGCGTCAGAGCAAGGCGGATGCGTTTCTAATGAAACCTTTTGAGGTGGGGCAACTCATGGCGACGATAGACAAGCTTCTCAAGAAGAGTGCGTGAGAACATGATGCGGGACACAGGGGGATCGCGATGTCCAAGTCTTTACTTCTATTCATTCATAGCGACTTTGGGCTGCCATGATTTTCAATTTATTTTTTGATTGAGGAGAATCATGACGCACGAGAGAATGGAACAGTATTTGAAACAAGCCCGGCAGGCGATCATCTTGGCTGTGGGGGTGGCTTTTCTTTTAACTATCATGAAGTTTTCAACCGGGCTTATGACGAATTCGATGGCGATCATGGCATCCGCTTTGGATTCCACGCTGGACATGATGATGTCAGCGCTGAACTTTTTTGCTTTCCGTGTTGCTTCCAAACCTCCCGACGAAGAACACGCCTACGGGCATGGAAAAGTGGAGAGTCTTGCCGCCCTTTTCCAAAGCCTTTTTATCGGGGCCAGCGGTACCTTTGTGATCGTGGAGGCCGTGAAACGGCTGGTCCGGGGGAGTCATGTCTCAGATCCCGGACTAGGGATCGAGGTGATCTTTTTTTCCGGGATCGTGACGCTTCTGCTTTCATGGCGTCTCAATGTTCTTTCCAAAAAGAACCAGTCGCTTATCCTTAGGACGGAAAAAGCCCACTATGCCATGGATTTTGCTTCCTATGTGGGTGTGATTTTGGCCCTGGCGCTTGTCGCATGGACGCGGAACGTCATTTGGGATTTGATCGTGTCGATATTGGTCGCAGGCTATATTTTGAAAGAAGCGATCCATATCTTAAAACGAGCCATTTCAGAACTTTTGGATCGGGGGCTTTCGAATACCGAGCTTAATACGATCAGGATGCTTATTCTCCGGCATCATCCGTCGGTTGTGGGGGTACATAACCTTCGCAGTCGGATGGTCGGCAATCTTCTGTTCCTTGATTTTCACATTGAGATCCGGGGTGAGGATAATTTTAAAAAAGCGCACGATATGACCGAATCTCTGATCGATAAGATCAAAATCTACCATCCCAATGCGGATGTGACGGTCCATTTTGATCCGGAAGGGGAATAGGAGAACATTATGAGGATCTTGATCGTTGAAGATGAAAAGAAGATGGCGAGTTTTTTGGAGCGCGGCCTGAAAGAAGAACACTACACCGTGGATATTGCCTACGACGGTGAAAAAGGTTGGGAATATGCCATGAGCAACGACTATGATCTCTTGATTCTGGACTGGATGCTTCCCAAAATGAGCGGCGTGGAGCTTTGCCATAAATTCCGGAAAGAAGGGAAGACCACGCCGGTGCTGATCCTGACGGCGAAGGATTCGGTCGAAGACAAGATCAAAGGGCTTGATCAGGGCGCGGATGATTATCTGACCAAGCCGTTCAGTTTTGAGGAGCTGTTGGCGCGTATCCGGGCGCTTTTCCGCCGTCCGCCGAATATCACCGATAAGACCGTATTCCAGTGCGCGAATTTAAAATTGGATCTCATCAAACGTCAGGTGTGGGTTGGAGAGCAGGAAATCTCTTTCTCGCAAAAAGAGTTCGCATTGCTCGAATTTCTCATGCGCCACGCAGGCGAAGTTGTCTCACGGACCGCGATCGCGGAACATGTCTGGGACCTTCACTTCGATCCCATGAGCAATACGATCGACGTCTATATCAATTTTCTTCGGAAGAAGATCGGGGAAACTTCCAGAAGCAAGATTGAGACCGTCCGCGGGATTGGTTACCGTCTCGCTTGTCCATGACCCCGTTTCGTTCCTTCAAGTCCCGTCTGGCGCTTGGCTATGCGTTCATAATGACTGTGTTTCTCGCGGGATTTTCTTTTCTGATGTATGCGGAATTTTCGAGAACGCTTTATCGGGATGTGGAACGGAGCATGTACGAGGAGGGCCAAAGCATTGAGGAAGGGATAGGCGCCTTTTTTCAGGAGAGCAGGGATTCAAAGTTCTTAGTTCCTCCCAAGATTGAAAAAGGGACTCTGGTTTTTCCGACAGAGTTCCAATCAGAAATCACTAAAGCATTCCGCGAATGGGAGAAGAAACAACGCAGGGTTACGCGTAGTCTTTTTCTGGTTCGCATTATTGGTTTGGATCGATCCATAATCGGGTCCAATCTTGGCGGCTGGGAGCGGGATATTCTTTTTCCGGACTATGAGCGTGATTCGGTCTTAATGGAAAGAGGGGACTCCTACCAGACGATCCATTTCGAAAAAAATCCAATCCGGCTTTATTACCATTTGGTACGGTTCCAGAACAGGCCGTTCTTTATCATCCAAATTGCCAAGCCTCTTTACGAGATCCAGAGAACATTGGCTCGCTTGGGATTTATCATTGCGGTTATTATTCCGCTGGGCGTGGCGTTGGCATGTTTTGCAGGATGGTTCCTGGCCAAACGCTTCTTAAGCCCGGTGGACCAGATGATCCAGCAGGCTCGGAAGATCACGGCCGCTTATTTGCAAAGCCGGCTTCCGCGAACGTTCATGCAGGACGAACTGGATCGTTTAGCCGAGACCTTGAACGAAATGATCGACCGACTTGAAGCTTCCACGCGCGCGGTGCAAGAATTCAGTTCGAATGTATCTCATGAATTCAAGACACCCCTTGCGATCATTCGCGGGGAGATAGATCTTGCGCTTCGGCGGGCCCGCTCGCAGGAAGATCTCCAGAAGACGATTGGAGTGATTAGCGAAGAGGTGAATGGGCTTATTCGCTTGGTGGATGACCTCATGTTCCTTGTACGTAACGATGCAAAGCAGCTAAGCCTACAGAAAAAAAATCTGGCGTTGGTACCAGTTCTGGAGCAAGTTCTTAAGCTCTATCATGAACGCGCTCTCCAGGCGAAGGTTGAATTGATTCTGGAGGCTTCCGTAGCCGCAGAAGTGTTCGGGGATGAAGTCTACTTGAAGCGTCTTTTCACCAATCTTTTGGACAACGCCCTCAAATTCACGGAGCCGAACGGCAAAGTAATCGTCCGTGTCGGAATGCCCAAACCCGACAGAGTGACAGTCAATGTCGAAGATACAGGGGTTGGAATCGATCCTGGAATCTTGGAAAAACTTGGAACACGATTTTACAGGACGGATCAAGCCCGCTCTAAGGAGGGGGCTGGCCTTGGCCTTAGCATTGTAAAGGCTATTTGTGTTGCGCATCAGGGAGTTCTTTGGTTTGAAAGTCTTCCCAACCAGGGAACACGAGTCTTCGTCGAATTGCCACTTTTAAAAATCTGAAGTTCTTTTTGGTAGGTAGGCTATCCTAAAGTGTCACTCCCCCCATTAATGTTTAAAATCATTTAATTTATCTTTAATGTTTCTTTAATGTTGTTCCTGTTAGCATATAATCGGTAAAGAAGTAAAAAATGAAAAAAATCCTGTGGGCTACAGGTTAATATTTTTTAAAAAGGATTTAGAATGGAAATCAGCAGCCAGCTAATGAGACCTTTTATTGATAAAATTGAAATCGAATGGCAGGACCTTTATCGCGAAATTTCTGACCATGCAAGCGAGGAAGCGAATGTGTTGAAGCCTTCCATCGAACAGCGTATGCGGCAACTCGAGAGATTCCGTGTTTCAGCGCTTTATTTTGAAAAAGATGATACAGGGTTAAAAGAGTTTCCGAATATGAGGGAAGCACTTCGATTTCTGAAGCTTGATCTTCGGACAACGCGGCGAAAGTGGCGTCGCTTTTTGGTGTCGAAAATCCGCACTCAGAAAAGACAGGAGAGAGCAGAACATGGGGCATCTTTTGCTGCTTGAGGAAAATATTGTTCCGGAGCTTGACGCGCTGAACCGTGAAGACGCCTTGAAGAAGATCGTTGACGCATTGCCGCTTTGGAACTTGCGCGGGGTCAAAAGACAAAAAATCCTGGAGCTGCTCATTCTGCGCGAACAGATCGGAACCACAGCTTTTGGTCAAGGTATTGCCCTTCCTCATTGTTTTTCTCCTGAAATTCACGATCCTATCGTGGCCTTTGGCGTTAGCCCCACCGGCGTTTCTTACCCCTCTCTGGACGGACGTCCGGTTCATTTTATTTTTGTATTGATCCTGCCTCAGAATGAAGCGGCAGAACGTCAGAAAAGGCAGATTCTTCAGAATATCAAATGGGTTCTATGTGATCGCTATTTACAAGAACGTCTTAAGGCGGCTCATACCGCTTCTGAAATTCATCAATTGATTGTTCCGGAGTCGCAGCATGTTCCGGTTCTTGGAGCTTGGTAGTTTTCTCATTGATTTTTGAAAAAGCAAATCGCCCTGGCAAAAAACAGTTGAAAGGCGAGGGGGTCTAACAACTGGGCTAGCCGGGGCGTTTGTTTTCTGGTGTCGCACCGCTTTCCACATGCCGTTTTTTTCTCTCGAAGTCCTTTTTTGTGGGGTATTCTCGCGCCCTTTTTCTCTGAGAATGTCGAACGACGTTTTTGCGAGAACTTTTTAGGAAAAAATTCATTCAGAGGTGTCAAAAAAAAGATTTTCCCTCTTGCTTTCTGAGTTGAAAATCGTAAGATAGCACTGGTTGTCTATCAAGCAAATTTAACACAGGGAAATCATCGGGACTCATAGGCTGGGAAGCGGTTTTCAGGGACAGCGCGATTCGTTTTAATTCTAAACTCATAGTCATTCTAAACTCGCATTGTTTCTTTCCGTTTGGGGTCCGGTTTCCTCAGCGACGGGAATTTTAGACATGCCTTTTTTGATGCGAGAAGCTATTCAGATGCGTTTACAAAAACGCGTTGATGATATTGAAAATGGCTATCGTCAAAATGTCGGGATCGTCGGATCTTTAGGCGTTGGCAAGACACAGCTCCTCTGCGAATTCTTTCAGTCTATCTCCCGTAGTTCCAAACTCCTCCCCGTTTATGTGAAGGCGGAGACCATCGACGGACATCAACTCATGCAGCAATGGATGGGCGCTGTGCTGAGCGCCGTGATGCTCGATCGGACCTTGAACATTCCTAAGACCTTGACCGAGCTTTTGCGTGAGGCGGAGTCAATCATTCCGAAGACCGTCACTGCAGTGAAACATTTGCAGCGTCTGCTCCGCCAGGACAAGAACTCACTTGCGATCAAAGAGCTCTTCATGTTGAGCGGAACTCTGGCCCGCGAGACCGGAAAGAAGGTCGTTTTGATGATCGATGAGTTCCAGGCCCTTGAGAAGCTTCCCGTGTCCGATTCGTTCCTTTTGCTCGGAAAACAAATGATGATCGACAAGGAAGTGCTCTATGTGGTGACAAGTTCCACGGTCGGTCATGCGCGTGAGATCTTCCGCGAAAAGCTTTCGCTTCTCTTCGGGAATTTTGAGGTTCTCGAACTCGTGCCTTTCGGATATATGGAGATGCAACAATATCTTGCAACGCGAATGCCGGCGCATCGCTGGTCTCCGGAACTGAAAAAATTCCTTTTTCACATGACGGACGGCGAACCGCTTTATCTGGATCTTCTTCTCCAGCGGCTTGAACAAGTCGAGATCCGCGAGTTTCCCCAGGATGTGAGTCCTTCGGTTCTGCTGGATGCTTTCTGTCAGGAGCTTTTTGACCGGCGTGGGCGCATCGCGCTGATCTGTGAAAACCGACTTGCGCAATGTGCGCCTTTGGCGAAATATCGCGGCCCCTATGTCCGGGCCGTACTGGCGCTTAGTCAGGGGCGTCACAAGCTCATCCCGATAGCGGCTTTTATCGAGGAGACCGTGGCGGAGACACAGAAAGTGCTTAAGCGATTGGTAGAAGATGGCCTGGCGGTCAAAAGCGGTTCTCTTTATCATATCCCGGATTACCTCTTTCGGTTTTGGCTGCGGGAAGTGTTCCAAAAGCGGCATGGGTTGTTCTTGCCCGAAGAGCGCATTCTTCGAAAGCATTTGTTTGATGAACTGAACCGGGTTCTGGATTTTTGTGCGAGAGTGACCGAAGAAGACATAGGGTTACGCGTCGAGTTGCTTCTCAAGGAATTTCGGAATGACGGGGTAGAGATCGATCAGAAGAAAATGTCATGCCCGCAATTTTCAGAGGTGGTTCTTCTGAGACATTTGCCGCACTCGATTTTTTCGCTCCTGGGTCGCGGGTTAAAAGGGCGGTGGCTTTTTTATCTCAACTCGGAATGGATCGGGGAACCCGAGATTGAAAAAGTGGTGGCCGATGCCAAGCGACTCCTCAAGATCCAGCGCAAGGTTTTGATCGTGCTCGGGGGGATCGACCAGAATGCGAAACTAATCGCTCAAGAGGCAAAAATGCAGCTTTGGGACCTTCGGATTTTGAACGAATTGTTAGACCTTCACGATCTTCCCAAGATCATTTTGCCGTCACACCAAGGAATCCATGAACCTCAAGAGATCTGCGGACCTCATGTGGGCTCCATGGCGCAAGACCTACCTGCGCCCGAGCTCCGGTAAACGTTCCGGTTGTCTTTTTTGTTCGCTTCTTCGGGACAAAAGAGATAAGCGCAATCTTGTCCTTTTTCGGACGGCCCATTATGCTGTTATCCTCAACCGTTATCCCTACAATAACGGCCACCTTATGATCGTTTTAAAAAGGCACACCGCTTCTTTATTTCAGATGAATACGCAGGAAAAGACGGAATTTTTTGAAGTGTTGGAAAAGGTGATGAGCGCGCTCGCCAAGGCGATGAAGCCCCAAGGGTTCAATCTGGGTATGAATATCTCGGATGTGGCGGGGGCCGGGGTCCCGGACCATATGCATTGGCACATTGTACCGCGATGGAAGGGAGACGTGAATTTTATGCCGGTCGTGGCGAGTACAAAAGTGATCTCCGAGTCGCTGGAATCGGCGTATGAGGCGCTGACTCGGGCGATGGTTCCAAAAGCCCGGGGCGTGCACCCTGTGGGCAAGAGGAAAAAATGACATCCGCGAAGAATGTGGCAGGAAAAAAACGGTGAGAAAGTTGAAACGTGTTTTGACGCCACTTGAGAGGTTTCTTTTGCCGAATCCCCAGTGGCAGGAGGGATACGAATCTTTTGCGGAGGTCTTCGGCAAGCCGGTCGGGTGGTTCGTGCTCTGCGACGAATACGGGAAACAGCGGTTGATCCGCCTGGACCGAAAAAAAAATTGTCCTTTTTTCTCCAAGTCGGTCGAGCATCAGCGGGAATGTGAAGCCTTTGTTACGAAATTTACTGACCAGTTGTCCCATAACGTGGCGACTACGGAAAAACTCCCTCTTTTTTATCGGTGTGCGTTCGGAAAGAACTGCATCGTATTTCCGCTTCGTTATCTAGGTGCCTTGAAGGGATTCCTCGTTCTTGATTGCGTGAAACATTCTGAGAGGGAGATCCGTCCATTGATCGCGCCCTTTGGCTATTTTCTCGCAAGTCAGATCGAGCTAGCCTTTAAAAATTTCGAGCTTAATAACTTCTATGAGACGGTCCATCCGCGTGCACTTGCGCTTTCGACCATGCACTCTGTCCACCGAGTCATCAATTCCTCCTTGCGTCTTAAGGAATTGCTTCCTCGCATCGGGCGATTAAGCGCGCAGATCTTAAAGGCTGCGGGTTGTTCGATCATGCTGACGGATCCTGAGAGGCAATACCTCAATCCCTTCTTCTCTTTTGGTTCGCATCCCAAGTTCATTCACAAACAGCGCGTGAGGTTCGGCCACGGCCTTGAAGGCCACATCGCGGATACCGGCGAATTCTGTTTACACAACCGTTACATCGCCGTGCCATTCATCGAAGATGATGTGGTGGGGGTGATGACGCTGTGGGGGAAAGCGGATCGGCAATCCTTTACGCGAACAGATTTGGAGATCCTGAAATCCCTTTCGGAGCAAGCGGTCGTAGCGATCAAAAACGCCCAGCTTTTTGAACGCACCGAAGAGCTGACGCTTGGCAGCATCAAGACCATTAATGAACTCATGAAACGCCACTTCGGAGATAAACAAGGGGACGTTGAAATCGTCGGTGAGATCGTCCTCGCGATCGGTAAGAGAATGGAACTTCCAAGCTCCGAGCTCATGCATCTTGAGCGGGCGATCCTTCTCTTGGATACGGGGCAATTGGCGCTTCCGGAGAAGGCCTGGCAAAAGAAAGAAAAGCTTACGCAGAAAGAGCAGGAGGAGATTCGCAGCATTCCAATTCGCGGGGCCAATCTGCTCCGGTCGATTAGCTCTCTCAGGCCCGTGCTTCCGATCGTGATGCATCGACATGAGCGCTATGACGGGAAGGGCTATCCCCAGGGGCTGAAAGGCGAGGAGATTCCGTTGGGGGCGCGTATCGTCGCAGTGGCTGATTCCTTTATGGCCATGGTTTCTAGGCGCCATTACAGACAGCAGTTGACGATTAAGGATGCTTTGGAGGAGATCATCAAACACAGGGGAACCCAATTTGATCCGATCGTAGTCGATGCGTTTTTGAAGGTCATGAAGGATAGGGCTATTTTGGAAAAAGTGGAAATCTGCGTCAAAAATGATAGGAATACCGAAAAAAAATCGCTGGAGGGATGAACGTGTCAAAAATGAAGATCGAAATCCAAAAGCCGCAATACCTTGCCGCCAAGGAACCCGTCGTGAAAACCGATGAAGGAACGGAAGAGAAAAAAACACCGTTCTTTTTTCGTTTATTGCTGGTCGCTACTTATATGCTTTCGGGGTTGGCGATCTGGTATGTCTACCAGAGATACAGCACGCATTCCTGAAATTCGTTTGATTTAAAAGGAACTGTTTCCCATGGATGGCAATAAATGGCTTTATTTTTTAGGTGTGACCCTGTCTATTATGGTCGGGTATGCAAGTGCCGACGATCCGGGAGCGCGCTCGTTGAACCGCCAACAAAGCGCGACCATTGAAAGCCTTCAGGGAGAGATCCTCCGTCTCAATCAAGAGTTGGATGGAAGGGTCAGCTTGCGCGAGGATCTGCAAAAGGTGACGCCGAAGCTTGAAAAGATGCTCGCCGCGGAGATCCTCCGCGGAGACGTCCGTGTTGTCTTGGGTTCGAGGGGGCTTGTGGTAACGATTCTGGATCATGCGCTTTTTGATCCTGATGATACTCAATTCACTTCGGCTGGTGAAGAGACGCTTGGAAAGATCGCTTCAGTGTTGTCTTCTGATCTTTCAAAAAATCAAATAACTCTGGAAGGGCACACGGACAATCAGCCGATCGAAAATGCAGATGGGGTCACCAACTGGGAATATTCGATTGGGCGTGCGACCGCGGTCCTTCACTATTTCGTTGAGGTCAAAGGACTTGCGCCTGAGAGGTTGGGGGTTGCCGGCTACGCGGAGTATCGGCCCGTGGATTCTAACGCCACTGAAGAAGGGCGTGACAAGAATCGTCGCGTCGAGATCGTGATCTTGCCGGGAAAGGGTTCGGATGCGCCGAGCCGGTCATAAAGGGTCGTTTGTGAATGGGCTCAAGAGAGTTGCCTTTGTGCTGGCAGTTTTCTTTGGGTTGAGCGCCGTGTCGCTTGCTTTGAATTTTTGGGTTTATCACGAGATCCAGTCACGGCTCAAGATCCGGATGGGTGGGACCTATGTTCCCGCTATTTTCGTTCCATCATTTGAAGTGAGGCAAGGGACTTTTATTTGGGAAGACCGTGTTCAACTGGTGAATGGGAATTTCAAGGTAACATTCGACCCGTTGACCTTGGTGTCTCGGAGCGGTATTCGGATCATTCTGACGTGCAAAGCAAGTCAGATTAAGTTCCTTGGCAGTTGGGCCCTTCAGGAGGGGATCGAGAACGCGACAGTCGATTCCATGGTGGCAGATATTATCTTGGGACGCCGAGGCCTTGCCGGTATCAACGAGGTGGAAGTGCGGTCTCAAAGTTTTCAATTTTCTTTAAAGAATGCCGATAAAAAAACAACCCGAAGAACCTGAGGTCTTCCAGAATTTATGCGAAAACGTCTTGATGATCTGTTTAAAGGTTTCCCGATCCTCGAAAAGTATCACTGGGATCCGAAACGCATCTTCAACAAAATCACTTCCGATTCCCGTGCCGTCGAGTCCGGAGATATCTTTGTCGCGTGTCCCGGCACCCGGATGGATGGTCATGATTTTCTGGGCCAGGCTATTTATGCCAAGGCTTCTGTTGTGGTGTTCGAAAAAGAACCCCTGATCACGATCCCTCCGCATGTGACCGGCGTGAGCGTTCACGATGCCAAGGCCGCGCTTGCCATTATCCTCAACAGATTTTATGATCGTCCAGACCAAAAAATTAAGCTGATCGGTGTGACCGGTACGAACGGAAAGACCACCACGACTTATCTTTTACATAGGCTTCTTCGCGAGAAATTTCCGACGGCTTCCCTCGGTACGCTTTGGTATGAACTTCCGTCGGGCAAAACGGCTTCGGTCAACACAACGCCGGGATCGGAAGTCCTGATCCCGATGCTCCATCAAATACAACAGGAGGGGGCCCAGTACTGTGTGATGGAAGTCTCTTCTCATGCGATCAGCCAAAAACGTATTCATGGACTGGAATTCGAGCTCGGGATCTTCACTCAGCTTACCCGGGACCATTTGGATTTCCACCATAGCATGGAAGAATATTTCCAGACCAAACGGGATTTTTTTACAAGTTTTTCTGCGCCTCGTAAAATGCTTTTCAGCAAGGATTGTCCCTACGGGAGGAGGCTGATCGAGGAACTGCCGCAGGCTAAGACATACAGTGTTCTGGGAGAGGCGGATTATTATGTCAAGGACCTTCAAATGAGTTTTCAAGGGAGCCGTTTCGTCATGTGCTGCCGGGGTCAAGAATTGCCGTTCCAGATCCGTTTCCCCATGCGCTACAACATCTCCAATGCTCTGGTGGTTTTAAGCTCGCTCGACCTGCTCGGATTTGATCTCAAAGATTTCCGTGGTGCGTTGGAAGAGATTCCTGCGATTCCCGGTCGAATGGAACGGGTCGGGACAGGCATGGACTATACGGTGTTCGTGGATTACGCCCATACGCCGGATGCTTTTGAACAAGTGCTTCATGATGCCAGGCAGATGGACCCGAAACGGATCATTACGGTTTTTGGCTGCGGCGGTGATCGCGATCGTGGAAAACGTCCTCTGATGACTCATGCGGCGTGCCGTTATTCGGACATAGTCATTATGACCTCGGACAATCCCCGTTCCGAGGATCCTGAAGATATTTTCCGTGATATGCGGGCCGGGCTTCCTCATCCCTTGACGGTTCCAGGGAGTATCTATGAGATTCAGGACCGGCAGGAGGCCATTGAAAAAGCTGTCTCGCTCGCGAAAGCGAACGATGTGATCTTTATTCTTGGAAAAGGTCATGAAGATTATCAGATTCTTGGTGACGCAAGGATCCCTTTCAGCGATCGCGAGGTTGTTGAGTCCGCATTAAAAAGACGAAGCCGTGTTTTCTTATCTTGAAGCGAGCCGGCTGCTTCGCGTCTCTCCCGAATTTAAAAATCTGTCCCTGACTGTCCGCAGTCTCTCCATCGATACCCGCACGCTCAATCCGGGCGATCTTTTTGTCGCGTTCAGGGGAGAGAAGTGTGACGGACATGATTTTCTTGCCACAGCTTTTGAAAAAGGCGCTTCGGGAGCTTTGATCGATATCCGTCAAGATAAAGAGGTTTTCGCGAACCTCTGCGTGGCAAAGGTTCCCATTCACAATCTGATCCCGGTCCCGGATCCTCAGGCCGCGATGACCACACTTGCGGCCGAATACCGCAAAACCCTTCCGGTCAAAGTGATCGGAGTGACGGGAAGCGTGGGAAAGACCACGACCAAGGAATTCCTGTCCTACCTGCTACGCAAAAAATATTCCGTGCTTGCCACTGCCGGTAATTTGAATAATCATTTGGGGGTCCCCATCATGCTTTCCCGGCTGGAGCCTTCTCACCAGTACTGTGTGATGGAAATGGGCGCGAGCCATCCCGGCGAGATCCGCGCTCTTGCCGAGATCGCCGTTCCCTCGGGCGGGATCCTTACGCCCATAGGACCAGCTCATCTGGAAGGCTTTGGATCTCTTGAGAATGTCTACAACAGCAAGCTGGAACTGGCGGATTTCCTGCAAAAAGATGATCCGCTAGTAGTGCCGGAAGGTGATACCCGGCTTCTTGAGAAGATCGGCCAAAAAGACCGCAAGGCTATTACCGTAGGATATTCCGAGCGGGCAGAATACCGAATCGCGGATGTGAAGTCGGAAGGCGGGGAAGTCGCATTTTCATTAAACAAGGGGCGGTTCTCTTTCCCGGGGCAGGCGTCTTTTCTTGTGCTGAATGCGGGCCTTGCGATCGCGATGGCCAAGGGTTTGGGACTGGCGTGGGAAGAGATTCCGGGCAAGTGGGAGGATGTGGGCTTTGCATCGGGAAGATTTCGTGAGACAATACTGCCCAATGGCGTTCACGTGATCGACGACAGCTACAACGCGAACCCCGTTTCCTTCGAAAGCGCATTGGTTGCGTTTCGATCGGTTCCCGGCGCCGGAAAAAAAATCGTGGTATTTGCGGATATGCTTGAACTGGGAGCCGAGGAGGAGCGATTTCACTCGGAACTCGGCGAAAAGATCGCAATGTCCGGCGCGGATTTGGCATTGGCTTACGGGGAGAGGGCCCGTGCGAGCATCGAAGCCCTGGAACGTTCGAAAACGAGCTGTGTTGCCAGACATTTTAAAGATGGCCTTGAAGTGATTGTTGCGCTTAAGGAAGTGCTGCGTCCCGGCGATCTGGTTCTTTTCAAAGGGTCCCGTGGCATGCATGTGGAAAAAGTCCTGGAAGGTATTCGAGATATTTCTTTTTTATCACAAACATAATTTTTGAGTCATAAGTTATTCTTGTCCATGGTTTTATTCTCTTAAGGGCTGACAAGGACGGCCCTGACTCATATTTTTTTAATGGTAGTCAGGACAACCCCAATCTCAGCTTTGCTTCGATTGATTGGGATTGGAACTGCCCCAATTTCAACTCTGTTGAAATTGATAAGAATTGGGACTCGATTATGTTTTATTTTTTACATTATCTTTCAGATCATTCGATCATTTTCAATCTTTTCCGCTACATTACGTTCCGTTCCGCCGGCGCGAGTATCACCGCGTTCTTACTGTCTTTATGGCTGGGGCCGCGGTGTATCGTGTGGCTCAAACAGTTGCGCGCGGTGACCAACCAAGAACGCGCTCACGCCGAGACCATTCACGAACATTTCAAGCACAAAAAGGATGTGCCCATGATGGGCGGGATCCTGGTCGTGGCAAGCGTGGTCAGTTCGACGCTTCTTTGGGGCAATCTCACGAACCGTTTTGTGTGGATGATGATCGCGGTCATGCTGTGGTTCGGGTTCGTGGGCTTTTTGGATGATTGGCTCAAGTTGCGCTCCAAAAGTTCGGAGGGTCTGAGCTCGATCACAAAACTTTTCGGTCAGGTGGTGATGGGGCTTGCGATCGGCATTTATCTTTACTGTGATCCAACTTTTGACAAGTGGCTCTATTTACCGCTTTTAAAGAAAGGGGTTTTTTATCTCGGGATCCTGTTCATTCCATTCGTGGTTCTGGTGCTAACCGGGACCTCGAACGCCCTGAACCTGACGGACGGACTCGACGGGCTTGCGATCGGGTGCACGCTTTTTACGACGACCGCGTTCGCTCTGATCATTTATGTCACGGGTCACCATGACTTTGCCACTTATCTCGCTATCCCGCATGTTTCAGAAGTTGGGGAAGTGACGGTTTTTTGCGCGGCGCTGGCCGGTGCGAGCGCGGGGTTCCTTTGGTTTAATTCCTACCCCGCGGAAGTTTTTATGGGGGACACGGGATCGCTTTCCCTGGGCGGCGCGCTCGGCACGATCGCAGTACTCACGAAAAAAGAATTTGTACTTGTAATCGTCGGAGGGATCTTTGTGTGGGAGGCGCTCTCCGTGATCCTGCAGGTCGCGAGTTTTAAACTTCGAAAAAAAAGGATCTTTTTGATGTCTCCCTTCCATCATCATCTGCAGCGCAAGGGCTGGCCGGAGTCCAAGATCACCATTCGACTCTGGATCATCGCTTTCATTCTCGCTATTGTGGGTCTTAGCACGCTCAAGGTCCGTTGATATGAAGATGGCGCCTGGAGCAAAGATAACGATATTGGGATTACAGGACACCGGATTTCTGAGCGCCCTTTGTCTTCACGAAAAAGGTTATCAGGTTTTCGCCTCCGATCTTGCGGACACCGAAGACGTCCGGGAGAATGTTTCAAAGCTTGTGAAACAGGGAGTCCGCGCGGAATGCGGGAAGCATTCACTGGACGCGATCCTTGCCGCGGATGGGTTCCTGGTCTCTCCCGGGATCCCGCCCGGATCCAAGATTTATCAAACGATTCTCGGCTCGAGAAAGCCGATCTATAGCGAGATAGAGGTCGCGAGCTGGTTCTCGCCGGCAAAAACTGTGGTGGCAGTCACGGGTTCTTGCGGTAAAACGACGACCGCGACCCTGATCGCACAAATGATCGAAGCCGGCGGCCGCAAAGCCGTGCTTTGTGGGAATATAGGAAATCCATGGATCGGGGAACTTTCCAAGATCACACCGGATACATGGGTCGTGCTCGAGGTCAGCTCTTTTCAATTGATGCATTGTGCGAGTTTTGCCCCTTCGGTCGGATTGCTTCTCAATATTTTTCCAAATCATATGGATTGGCATGCCAACATGAAGGAATACGCCGAGGCTAAGCTGAATCTTTTTCGGGCGATGAAGAACACGGATGTGATGATCTGCCGGAAAAAAGACGAAACCGATTTCTTTCCGGACTTTCGGACGGTGGCCCGGCGTATTTATTTCGACGAGCGTCCGGCGTCAAACCCGAACGAGGCGGCGTTGCTCTGTGCCGCGGAGGCTTTGAGTTGTCCGGGAGAGCTTGTCGGAAATGTGATCCGGAATTTTCGTGGGATCGAGCACCGGCTCGAGAATTTCGCTGAGAAGGACGGCATTGCTTTTGTGAATGATTCCAAGGCGACAACGACCGCGTCGCTGGCTTGGGCTCTTGAGAAGTTCAATGATGGGACCGTGGTGCTTGTTTGCGGCGGGAAGCATAAGACCGGCGTCGAAGATTTCAAGAGTTTGAGAGCGATGATCGCCCGGAAAGTCCGGTGCGCCCTATTGATCGGGGCCGCGCGGCCGATCATGAAAGAGGCCTGGCAGGGGATCGTTGAAATGGAAGAAGCCGGGAGCCTTGAGGAAGCATGCCGTTTGAGTATTGAGAAGGCTCAAAAAGGAGATACGGTCCTGTTGTCGCCGGCCTGCGCAAGTTTTGATATGTTCAAGAATTACGAGGAGCGGGGAAGGTTTTTCAAGGAAATGATCCAAAAAAGACTACGGTCCGAGGCCTTGCGGAAATAAACATGTCCAAAGAAGCGCGTTTATTATTCATTGTCACTTATCTTCTGGTTGGCATCGGGATCGTCATGATCTACAGCGCCAGCGGGGTACTGGCATACGATCGGCACGGGAACGAAATGTTCTTTCTCATCCGCCAGGGGATCTACGTGATCTTGGGGACGATAGGATTTTTTATCGCGGCTGCCCTCCCGGTCGATTTCTACAAAAAGAACGCTCGCGCGTTCATGCTGCTCACGATCATGCTTTTGATGACGGTTTACCTTCCTGTGATCGGACATTCGGCCGGCGGGGCGCGGCGTTGGATCCATATCGGAGGATTCCAATTCCAGCCTGTCGAATTCGCCAAGCTGGCCTGTTGTATCTATTTGGCGGATTATATCGGACGGAAGATCGCCTGGGTTCAAAAAGGGGACGTCCGGGTGTTTACCCCGCCGCTTATTTTAATCGGCATAGTATGCGGACTGACGATCCTTGAACCGGATCTGGGGTCCGTGGCGTTTATCGTGATAATGACTTCGATCATTTTATTCGTTTCGGGGCTTCGATTGCGCTACGTGTTTGGCGCTTTGGCGGTTTTGCTGCCGGCCCTTTATTTTTTGATCATTCGCGTGCCGTACCGCCTGAGCCGCCTCGAAGCCTATCTGAATCCGTGGGAAGATCCTCAAGGGTCCGGTTTCCAGATCATCCAGTCTTTTCTCGCGTTCGCTTCCGGCGGGGTGCGCGGGGTAGGGCTCGGACAGAGCACTCAAAAGCTTTTTTATCTTCCGTCGAGCCATAACGACTTTATCCTCGCCGTGATCGGAGAAGAGCTCGGACTTATCGGCGTCATGATGGTGGTCGTGCTCTATATCCTGTTTTTTCTTTGCTGTATCCGCATGGCTCGACGGACGGAACAGCCGTTCGAGAAGCTTTTGATCACTTCGATCACGCTTCTCATTATTTTGCAGGTCGTGATCCATATGATGGTCGCGACCGGTCTTGTCCCGACCAAAGGGTTGCCGCTTCCCTTTATCAGCTACGGCGGAAGCTCGATCGTGATGAATTTGATCGCAGTCGGAATTCTCGTGGCCATCGACCGGCGCAAGCGCCACCAAGTTTGATATGCCGCAAATCCCGGATCTTTTAAAAACTTTCCGGTCCGCAATGCGCCTGGTGGTTTACGCCGGTCCCACGGGAGGCCATGTCTTTCCCGCGCAATCTTTTAGCGAAGGATTCCGCAGGCGTTTTCCGGATTCCAGGATCGATCTTGTCACGTGCCGCCGGGCGAAATCTCTTATTGATAAAATGCCGCAGGAGATCTTCAGTTCGGTCTCATATCTTCCCGAGTTCGGTTTTCCCGGGGGATTTTCCTGGAAGACCTTGAAGCCGTTCTTTCTTTTTCCGTATCTTTTCCTCTGGACGTTCTTTTTCCTGAAGCAGACAAAACCGGACCTTTGCGTCGGGTTCGGAAGCTTTGTGTCGTATCCCGGTATGATGGCCGCGCACGGGCTTGGGATCCCGACGCTCATCCATGAACAGAACAAGGTTCCCGGAAAAGCGACCCACTGGCTTTTGCCGCACATGGACGTTGTGGCTGAAAGTTTTGAGGGGACACAATTCCTGCGAAAGCCCAAGGAGCTCCACACGACAGGACTGCCTTTGCGGTCGTTTATCGTGGATGCGGCCATGCGGGCGGGGGGTGGATCGGTCCCGCGTCTGTTCACCTTGCTTGTGGTCGGCGGTTCGCAAGGCGCCCAGGGCTTAAACGCAGTGGTCACGGATGCGATCGCGGCATTGTCGGATGAAGAAAGGTCCAAAATTGCCGTTATTCATATTACGGGAAAACAGGATCAATCCTGGGTTGAGGAGCGTTACGAACGGCTGGCCTTATCATGCGAAGTGCACGAGTTTTACGGCGCCATGGATGAACTTTTTAAAAAGGCGGATCTCGCTATCACCCGGGCCGGTGCAAATACGCTTTTTGAATTGGCGGTATTCGGAGTTCCGGCGTTCGTAATTCCTTACCCGCATGCGGGCGGCCATCAAAAGTACAATGCGCAAGGATTCGCGGAAAAAGGAGGGCTGATCTTTCATGAGGAGGATTCCGGGGCGAAGGGTTGGCTTGTCGAGCATCTGCGGAGCGCGATCGAAGATCCCAGATCCCTGGCCGGGATCGCGAGGTCAATGAAAATGCTCTCGCGTCCCGAGGCCACAGAAGGACTCATTGAAATAGCCCGAAAGTTGATTGAAACCCATGAAGATCGTACACGATAATCTGATCCGCGAAAGTCGTGCGGCCTATCTGATCGGGATCGGAGGTTCCGGGATGAGCGGGCTTGCGCGCATTTTGAAACATCTGGGCCTTGCGGTTTCCGGTTCTGACTACAAAGAAACATTCGTGACGCAAAGCCTCCGCCGCTCCGGCATTCCGGTGCATATCGGCCAAAAGACCGTCGGGTTTGGAGGCGCCGATCTTATTATTTATTCCACCGCGATCGGCAGAGACCATCTGGAGCTCAAAGAGGCCCGGAGGCTCGGCCTCAAGGTCCATCACCGGGCGGAGGTGCTTGCCTCGCTTCTGAACCATGCCGAGACCTCGATCGGAGTCTTGGGGACGCACGGCAAGACCACAACGTCGGCCATGGTCTCTCATGTGCTGTCCCAAATCGGCGCGAACCCCACCTGTTTCGTGGGCAGCGACATGCTGAATTACGACACCAATATTGTGGCCGGCGGCCGCGATTATTGGGTGAGCGAGGTGGACGAAAGCGACAGTTCCCACGAGTTTTACGCCCCTCATTATTCGATCATCACGAACCTCGAACCCGAGCACCTGGACCATTACGGCACTTGGGAGAATTTGACGGATTCGTTCCGCCGTTTTCTCGAACAAGTCCAGGATCCCGGGC
>JAZDFE010000022.1:0-20476 GCA_043808175.1 Candidatus Omnitrophota bacterium
TGCACCAAAATTCTGTATTTGCTCGTAGATCCTTCCACCGGCCACGTAAAAGATACCTCCGGAACGGGCCAAAGATCTTGCGCCAGGGAGAAGCTCCGTAATTCTCTCGCCGATCCCTTCCAAGTTTTGCACTTTCACAGCACCGGCACTCCTGACCTCCGAGCGCGCCTTCTCAACTCTGGGAGCGACCACGACGATCCCGGCACTTCCCTTTTCATAGCGGAAACCGGCGGGACTGCTTTCACTCTCGGAGAACTCTCCGTTGATGCGTTTGAACGCGTCCTTGCTGTTCGCCAGCAAGAACACCGACACGATCGGATCGCCCTTTTCCTGTTGCTTCCGCGTCACGATCTCCTGGATTTCTGGAATCGTATACCCTTTCCCGTTCTCTAAATATTTCTTCCCGGTCAAAACAACCGCCACGACCTTCCCGCTCTTCGTGATCCCGATAAGATTATGAGGGTACCGGGCCAGCGTCAATTTGATGTGCAGGGTATTGCCTTCGATGTAGTATTCGCCCGTTTTCATTTCCTGCGGGAGCTTCGCTCCAATCTTCTTATAATCCCACAGCCAATTCTGAAGCGCGCCTTTTTCGATCGCCTCCCGGATCTCCGCGGGCGTTGCGCCTTCCTTGACATATGCCCCGAGGTCTTTCTCCCCGTTAAGATAAGGCGTCAGATCGATCTCCACGTAACCGTCCCGGCGCACGGCTTCCGTGATCACCGGCCTGTCTTCAGGCTTGATGGGACGCTCCGGACCTGTCAGCAAGTGATCACGGCCGATGGCCGGACCATACTCCGGACCTCCATCCGGTTTTTTCGTCAAAAATTGAGGCCCGTTCACGATCTGCGGAATATCGCTGAACTGATAAGCCAACCGGTCCATCGGAACGCTCGTTCCGTTCTCGATGAGCCGTTGCCCGAAGACCGCAAAATTGATCTTGTCCCCAAGGTCTGTTTTTTCAGCATCGGCCGCACGATAAACCCGTATCCTGCCCTGCACGTTTGCGTCACGAAGGAACCGCAGATCTTCCGAAGTCACCGTTCCATCTTTCCAGGAAACGAACATGCTGTAAGTACGCTCTTCGAACGGCTCGCCGAAGGCATGATAGAATTTACGGGCATTCCCGTTATAAGCCACGAACCAATCTAGATGATAAAGATTGTGATAGGCATAAAGGACTTGGCGTTCCGTCGCGGGATCAGACGGCATCTTGGCTTCAAGCTCGGGCCACGCCACATCCACCGGGTTCGTCTTTTGAAAACCGTTCTTTTGCTCCGAACTTCCATCCACTCGACCATCATAAAATCGTCCGTTCAGCTCATCGTTCACCACAAGCCCCAACCTCACTTGCTTCGGATCATAACTGTCAAACACCTGCGGGTAAGCTGCCGTCCGCATCTCGGAGCGTTGTCTAGATTGTGTGGTCCTTAAATGATTTTCGATCTGCTCATCCAACCAGATTGACGACTGATAAATAGCCGAACCCTGGGCCTCCAGCAACCCGGATTTCACAACCGCTTGGATCGCATGGATCCTTTGTTGAGTTTCCCAGAGCTCCTGTTCTAATTTTATTTTTTGACTGCCGGAAGCCGACGGCAACTCTTCTCGGAGATCTTCCGCTTTCTTCACGCTCGTCCTGAATTCGATCAAAACGTCAGCGGCCCTGTTCCACGACTGAAGCATCATCTGCAGAGGAAGCCCAATGATCAATCCCGCGACGTCGCGCGCGTGGAAACGGCTGTTCCTTTTCCCTTCTCCGGATCTGCTCATCATGAAAGCCAAGGCCTGCAGGATATCTTCCTTATCTTCACGCCTCATACGGACGAAATAGATCTCCGCAAGTTTGGCGGGATCGTCCATACCCTCAATACCCGCGATCAATTTTGAAAGATCATGTTCGACGTCAACATCGGGGATCGAAATCGTGCCGCCGGCGATCTGCTTGTCCATGTGCGTAAGGACCCATAAAGCGGCTTCAAGGTCTCTCATTTCCTTGAAATCATGGATAAAGGCCCCGTTCTTAACGACCCTGCCACCCTCAGCAATCCTTTCATATTTTTTATCTTTTGGAAGGATCCCCATTTCAAACAACGGGTCCTTCTTCCTGACCACGCCGATGGCGCGGATCCCCGGCATTCGCAGTATCGACCCGGTCGCAGGTTCCGGCGACCAGAGCCCCTTCACCTTTCCTCCCGGCACGCTGACATCATCTTTGACGGACATCCATCCCAGCACACCGTTTTCGTCCAATGATTGCTTGACCGTCGGAATGTCAAAGTATTGATACAGGCGGTTATAAGGAAGCCCCAGCCCTTCGGGATAATCTTCATCCCGGGTAGCTTTCTTCATCCTTCGGGTTAAGAGTTCGACCGCTTCCTCCGCAAGGTCCGTTTTGAGTTCAAGTCCTTCGACAAGCCTCACGAACGGGGCCGGAGTCTCGTCATCGCTATAGAGGAGTCCTCCCTTTTGTCCCCAATTGTTCAGGACCTCCACCAGCATGTTCGCACCGACCCCGTCACGCTTCTGGATATAAAAATCCAGCATGGGCAGATCGAACGCCATTTCCGGCACGACATTGATGAGATCATTGACCCGGTGGATCACGCAAGTCCTGGCGCCACCCGCGATCAAACTTGCAAAGGCCGGCTCCCTTTGCAATGTAAAATCATCCTTAGCCTCGTCATACGCAAAACTCGCGTATGACTCATTCGCATTACTAATATTCGCCCCGTGGTTGTATCCGGCCCTGTAATTCGAGATCACGAAGGTATTCCCTTCGCGCTTGAACGTCGGCTCAAAATCATTCAAAACGACCCTCACATTCTTAGCGGTCAACCCATGCGAACTGTCTTTGATCAAAACTGCAAGGTCTGTTTCCACGTCATAGAGGATCTCGCGGTTCGCACTGACCATGAGCTTGAGGTTCCTGAGCATAGTACTGACCTGTGTGCCGCTCATTTGATATTGTTTTGCTGCCTCCCGGATCCCTTCGAACAACGCGACAAGGTGCCGGACCCCCAAGCCCAGATGCTGCTCGTAAGTTTGCGGAGAATCTTTGATGATCCGCAACAGCATGTTGATCTCATTGACGTCATCGCTCAGAGCTTTTTTCAGGTCCTCGTACCCGATGAAATCTTCCTTTTGAGCCAAGTACTCCTGGAGGCTCATTCTCTGAAAATCATCCTCCTTCACCTTGATCGAGGCCTTGAGCCGTCCTTTGACCGCAAGGACCTCGGCCAGTTTTTCCGGTGTGGGAGCCTCAGCATACGCGTCGCGGGCCGCCGCTAATTCAGCTTCGATCTTCTTCTTTTCCGACTCATAGTCATCATCCAATAAAGCCTTGAGCTCTTGGGTGCTGCGGTCCAATGTCTCCCGGAGAGCGCTTTCTTTTTCCCGCAGCCGCGCCACGACATCCCAAAGGTCCAGATTCCACATCCTGAATTGACGGGCCATCTCAGGATTGCGTTCGAGTTGTTCTTTAGTGACGATCCCATAGCGGATAAAGCTGTCACGTAACCGCGACGCTTCCCCCGCGGCATAAAGATAGATCACGAGCTCGCCTTTCAGGAGCGCCTGCAATGCCGCCTGCGGGATCTGTGCCGGGTCGGGATCGAACCATTCAAAGTGCGGAGGTACTAGTTTGTCCCCCTTCGCTTCGATCTCCGCAGCATTCAGTTCATTGGCCGTTTTCCCTGGTTTCACATAGGCTTCGAGGACCCCGCGAACGTTCCTTCTGAGGAATCCGGTCATCAGCTTCGAGGCCTCTTCAATGTCCCTGCCGAAAACCTTGGACCAGTTAAGCCCCCAGTGAGTGATGAACTGTTTTCCCTTGAACATCAGGATCTGTTCGACGATCGCCGCACTGACAAGGTTCTGGGGCGTCTCGCCCAAACTGCCTCGGGTCTTTAAAATGATGACGTTGTCCGCAAGCACGGACTCGACCGGCTCCGTAATAGAGACGTGTTCGACCACCTGGATCTCTTTGATCTCATTGATCGTTTCGCCGACGTCCACACTGCCGATCTGGTTCCGGAACTTGACCTTGAGCCCCTTGATATCATTGATCGCACCCAGAAGCGTCGTGCGCACCTCGGACCGCGACGGGGTTCCTCCCAACTCGGAGCGGGGCGAGACTTTTGCGAAAAGCCCGTCCTCGTACTCGACCATCTGCCGCAGGGTTTCAATATCCCCTGCCACCTTGAAGTCATGGATGAGCCCGCCCTTGCCTTTTTTGTAGTTGGGGTCCTTGGCCAAGATCCCCGCATCGATCAACGCATCGTCGCGTGTGGCCATCGCGATCGAAGGGACAAGCAGCGTGATGTTCCCGGAAGGATTTTCCGGAGAATAGGCATCGTTCCTGTTCTTGATCGCCATCGGCAGGGTCCCGCCGTTCGCTTCAAGGGCCCTGAACACCATGTCCCAGTCGAACATCAGGTATAACCGGTTATAGGGGATCCCCGGCATTTGCCCCTTGTCCGTGATCGCCTGGGCGATTTGGGCCAATTTGTGCTGCACCGCGGTAGTCTTCGCCGAAAGATCTTCTATAAGGAATGAAAAAATGCCCGGTTGGTCCGTCCGGCCGACCGAGAGGCCACCTTTTTGACCGATGAAATTATTCAGCACCCAATAAAGGACCCCCGTCTCCGGATGTTCCTTTTTCAGCTTGGAAAATAATGCGTACATCTCCGGATTGACCGCGCTCGCAGGGTCCAGCAGGATCATATCGTTCATGCGATGGATCACACCCGTCTTCACCCCACGCTGGGTCATGTAATCCGAGGCCTTCTCCTGGCCCAGCACGAACTGCTTCTTCGCCGGGGAATAATAGGCCGCCAAATACTCCACATCCGCGTTGCTGATGTTGAATCCGTGATTGTAATTCGTGGTCTTCGACGTGAAGACAAAGTGGTGTTTTTCCCGGTCCCGGCTGAATCCGGGAGCATCGTCCGGATTGATCACAAGCACGACGTTCGCCGGATCCAATCCGTAGAAATCGTTCCTGATCAGGCTTTCCGCGACATCCGGAAGGACGGTCCCGTTCACGCTAATGGCCACCTTTTTATTGCGGACCATTTTCTGAGCGTCAAGGCCGTGCGCGGATGCATAATCGCGGATCCCCTTTACCAAAGCCATCATGTGCCTGTCACCCAGTCCCAACGAGGTCGTCCCCTCGGGCAAGGTCCGGGAAGCCTCGCGGATCAGAGCGGGGAGCGTCTCCATATCCGTCTTGACGTCCTCGTATCTCTTTCCGACTTCGCGATTCTCCGCGAGCGGCTTGAACGCGCGGAGCAGTCCCTGGAGCCTTCGTTGGTGCTCCGGCGTGGGATTCGCTTCATATTCCGTTTCGGCGGCGGCCAGGAGTTTCTTCGTTTCTAAATAACGCTGCACCCTTTCGTCAGACATCAGAAGGACGAATGTGTCCCGCTGCTCCTTAAGCCTCGTTTCGAGTTGCGGCCGCATCGCCTGAAGCCTTTGGACCACTTCCCACGCATCAAGGTTCCACATCCGGAACTTGCGTTTCACACTTTCCGCATCACTTTCGAGTTCTTGAGCGGTAATGATCGCATAACGGACCATACTCTCCCACAAGCGCGTGGCTTCACCGGCCGCAAAAATAAACTCCGCCACTTCACCGTTCTCGAAAGCGAGGTCGGCGACTGTCAGATCCAGTCCGGCCCTTTCATCCTCGAGCCAAAAAATCTCCGGTTCCTTGAGCACGTTGAGGATCTTCTGGATCCAGAGCGCGTTCAGTTCGTCGTTGGAATAATTTCTGGCATCAAAGTCGGCAGGAATGAATTTTTCTAAAAGTTCAACGACGTTCAAACGGATCGGAAAGGTCTTGATCTTCGCGAGCTGGAAGACGACTTGCTGCAATCGTTGGGTCCAGATGACCCCTGCTTTATGGGAAGCACGGTTACGTGCTTCGAACTCGATCACTTGTTCGACAAGGAAGGCCACCACTTCGGGAAGCGGCATACTCATCACATTGCGGGGAACATAAATGGCATGCTCATCAAGCTCACGCGCCCACTCCGGGAGCCCGCGCGCGCTTTCATCGTACACGTAAGGGCTCACTTCCTTCAAGACTTCCGCGACGTTCACCACTCCCAAATTCTGGGGCAATGCGACCGTTAATCCTTCGACGAGGCGGATCGCCTGCTGGTACTTCTCGTGGTTCTTCGCCAGATAAAATCCATGCTCCGCCCGGTAGATCTGGCTCAGGGCATATTCCGCAGACGCCCTCAGCGTACTTTCGCTGGGATCCGTCTCTCTTTCCGCGGAAGTGATCACCGAAAGGATCAGGTGCTTGCGGACCGGATCAGCCTCCTCAAGGTAGGCCTTCACCACATCTGGGGCTTGGCCATGCCACTTCAGCATATCCTGGATATTCAGGTCCGGGCCGAGGATATCGGTTGCCTCCAGGCGTGCCGCCTCCCGTGTCTGCAGGTCATCCGCGAACAGATCCCTCACCGTTTCCGTGATATCACGCATCTCGGAACGACGGCCCACCTCAGAACGCATTTGCGGGAGAGCGCGGAGGGCGGCAATGGCTTGCTCAGCTTTGCGACTGATGGGTACGGGCGCCGACCACGGGTCCGGTTTATGGTCCGGCCAATCTTTTAATTTCTGGGCCTCTTCCAAACCGATCTGGGTCCATGCCAAAGCGTCCGCGTCCGAAAGTGAAGCGATGTCCGGAATGACCGGCGTATAACTCACGAGTTCGATGCCTTCCTGCGCGAGCGTCTTGCCTTCTCCTTTCAGGAAATCGGTCACAAAGACACCGCCCGCCTTCGCCTGATCCCACGGTGTCGTCATCACAAGGACTCTCTTGGGGTCTAGCCCGGCCTCCAAAACCTTTTGCCTTATGGCCCGGGTATTCTCTCCGGTGCTGGTCGAATCAGGTTCGACAATATCCACCCGGGCACCGCGTGCCTCCATGACTTCCTTTAAATAAACGGCTTCGGGGATTCGCTGGCCGCTCGCGTCCTGGAAATTTCCCGCAAGGAGCTTCGAGGCCGGTCCCCACTTGCCGCTCGTCACCACCGTCATCGCGGGATTGTTCTGCCTTAGACGGTTCACGATGGCTGCAGCCTTGACGGGAACATCCTTGTCCGAGGACCCTAAGACCATGGTGAGATCAAAATTCATTTGGAGCAGTTCGGTTTCGCTGACCGGCGTCCATGTCCCGGTCGTGGCATTGTACGCGGCCCGCTGCCCCAGATAATTCGTGAGAAGCACCGGCAATTCGCGATTCACCACCGCCCGCTCCTCCGCCGACAATGCCCGCATTTCCGAGCGACCGAAAGGTCCAATAATATCAGCGCCCATATCGCCCTCACGGCGATCATCATCCGAACTGCTCTCCGCCTGTTCCCTTGCAAGACGCTCCTCACGCTCTCTGTGAGCACGCACTTCATATTCGCTCAACGCAGGAGCGGAACGAGGATCACCGATCTTTTCTAACGCGGTCGCTGCGGCTGCGCGAACAGACCAATTCACATCCTCTAAAGTCTTGATCAATTCGGGTACAGCATTAGTGTCCTTGCGTTCTCCAAGCGCTAGAGCTGCGGCCATACGAACATCCGGATACTCATTATTCAGCTCCTTACCAAGCTCAGACAAAGCATTAAGCTCATACAGCGCTGCAATAGCAACTGCACGAACACTTGGATTGTCATCTTGCAAAACCGCAGCCAATTCAGGGATAGTCGTAGTATCCTTAAGAGCGCTCAGAGCGGTTACAGCGGCCACGCGAACATCTGGATATTTGTTATTTAATTCCTTACCAAGCTCAGTCAAAGCTTTAAGTTCTCGAAGCACGGCAATAGCAGCTGTGCGAACATCCGGATACTCGCTATTCAACGCCTTAACAAGTTCAGCCGGAATCTTAAGTTCACGAAGCGCCGCAACAGCGGCAGCACGAACATCCGGATACTTATTATTCAGCTCCTTACCAAGTTCAGCCAAAACTTTAAGCTCACGGAGTGCTGCAATCGCAGCTGCACGAACATCCGCCGCCTCGCTATTCAGTGCTTTCACAAGCTCCGCTAGAGCATGAAGATCACGAAGTGCAGAAACAGCCGCTCCGCGGACATCCCGAGACCCGTCATCCAGAGCCTTAACAAGTCCGGACAAAGCCTTAAGGTCACGGAGTGCGATAACAACGGCTGCACGAACATCGCTACTTTCATCCCTCAATGCATCGCCCAATGCAGAAATGGCCCGGTAATCTCCGTTCCGACTGAGGAGTCCGGCAGTGGCAGCCCGGCGGTTTACGCCAGTTTTGCCAAATACACGGTCCAGCCACTTGGGCTGAAGATCCTTTATCGCCTTCTGGAATTCCTGCTCCGTTAAGCGCACTTCCGACCGTATCTCGGAACGCCCGGGCTGATTGCCCTGTTGTTGGGCTACCACCGCAGTTGCCTTGATAAATGTGTCATTAAGCTGAGTCATCCGCCAATAATCAAAAGGGATTCTAATGAGTAGTCCGCCCCATCCGAGTCCCGCCCACGCAAGCCCCGTCCTCCCAAGAGAAGTCACTACAATAGCAAAGAGTGGTATCTGCCATATCCAGTTGATGACCACAAATGCAAGGCCCAACAGCACTGGTACCCCGATTAAAAGAACCAATTCACCCCTGATTGTATTTTTGAGAAGATCACGCATCTTCTTTATATCACCGGGTTTCTCATCTTTGATCTTATCTGCAAGGAGCTTCTTCGTATTTATTTTCCCGGTCCACATATTGATCTTTTCTGGGGCTTTCCCTGAAAAAATACTTTTTAAAAACTGCTTACCGGAAAACGCGATACTGGTAAAAAATCCCAACCCCCCCAGAACAACAGCACCAGCCAAAACATATCCGTGCAATGCCACGAATACAGGATGGGTGCCTAATGCTTTTCCGAAGTAGGTGATAAATCCGGCGGTATATCCGTCCCCCAGAGGTATTGACACGATCAAACTGAACGTATCCGCGATCAGTTTCGGCCCTATGGACATCGATCCCCAAGCCGTAACAGCAGCGATCGAAAACCCAAGAACGGCTGAAACGATCCGTGTTCTAGAGAACCAGGTGAACCAGGGTTGCTTGCCCGGCGTCCATTCCATTGCACTTATCTTGTTTTCGAGGACAGTCTTCGCTTTTTCCGCAGCAGATTTCTCTTTTTCGAGAGTAGGGATTGATTCTGCCTCAGCAGCTTTCAATTTTTTATCAGCTCCATCCAATTTCGCCTCAGCAGCCTTCAATTCATTCTTTAACTTCTTTAATTTTCCGGGTGCCCAAAGATTAATAATACCAAACAGAAATGCAACAAAAGGGCTCATGAGAAAAGCCAGGACGATCGGCGCGGCACGTAAAACCCAGTGAACATCCAGGAATGGGAGAAGATGCGGGGCAAAGGCCGCGGCCAGAAGGAGAACGACCGGCAAGCCGACGCTTGTTAGGATCTCTGACCCTAAATACCGCCATCCGACTAGTCTGTCCCAGAACTCACGGAGATTGGGAGGTTCACCAGGCTTTGAAGCAAGTGTCATTTTGACAGTTAGTTTGCTGATAAGCTTGGATTTTTTGATAATTTTGAAAATCCACTTATCAATGCGAGCCGGTTTGGATTTGTCTTTAAGAGGGCTCCAAAAAGCATCTTTAACTTTGGTCGCATCATCGTAATAGCCCTTGTTCATGAACCTCAGGGGCCCGATGATCAAACCGAAAATACCGTTGATCGCTAAAAGCCACCCCACCGAGATGCCCAGCGGAGCCAGGACAAAGATCGTTAACCCCACAAGCCCGACCGCGAAAGACAAGCGATAATCCCAAAGGTATTCCTGGAGCCCTTCTGTTTTCTTTGCCGAAGCCGCCGGCGCCCACATGGTAGCGATCCCGTATCTTTTTTGGATCTCCGCCTGCTTATTGGAAAGCCAGATCTTCCGGTGCTTCGTCAGAAGGTTCGGGATCAGCATGATCGTGGACGACGCAAGCTCCAGGGCATTGATCAGTAGGATGAACGGGAGCTTGACATATTCAGGCAAGATGTCTCCCGTCCAGGATTTCCCGCGCATTTCCGTCTGCATCGCCTCCCAGTTTTTGGAACCCATAAAAAACAACGGGAACACACCGACAACGACAAACGCGACAGCCAATGCAACGGCGATCCCGGCACCGAAAAATACAACGAGACCGGCCAACCAATGCAGAGAAAACGCCCACGGAACCAGAGCGGCCCAGAAAGCACCCAGCAACGGTGCTCCCCAATGAACGGCCGCGATAATGCCCACCAGTAAAGGAATTTTCAAAAGCCAGAAACCGACTTTATTTTCAGGAACCGGCAATTGCGAAAAGATCTTCTGGGCCGTCAACTTCGCCACATTAAAGACCGGTGTCGTGAACTTCATATGGACCAAAAGGACGATCACAAGCAGGAAGAGCTTCTCCCCCACGAACGGGAACGCCACTTCCTGGATCCCCAAAAAAAGCACGGAAAGGAACCCTATCGAAAGGAGTTTCCCCCACAGATCTTCCGACAGAACGCCGCGGCGCACCAGGTTGTTCCAGTAGAGGCTCATGATGTCCATCGGCATCACCTTATGGAAACGCGCCCAAAGATTTTTGATGTCAAACCTCAACCATTTCTGTTCGCGGGTTGAGTTTTCAATGGCATTGGCCGGCACGGATTCCATGATCGAGGTGTCATTGGACAACGCGAGACGACCGAGCGCGGAATGGACCTCATCTTCGCTTTCCAGGTACTTGGCATCCTTCGGGCTGGACGCGCACAAAACATAAGCGTACCGGCCCATGGGCATATCGTAAGTGCCATCTCGTCTTTTGCCTTCCGGCCGGAGGTAAACCGCATGGAACGTCCGGACATTGAATCCCTGTTTCCCGAACCCGCGGATCGACCTGTCCACGGTCCACATGCCGGCCTGCATCGGCCACAACGCATCCTGGGCCCCGTCCCCGGTGGCCGCCCCGACCGATGCGGAGGCATTATAAAACCGGATCCGAGGCTGGATGATCGAATACCCCTCCTGGACGAATTTCACTTCCAACGAGGGATAGAGACTTTCATCTTGCGATTTGATCCAAAATCCGCGCTCACTGAATTTTGGTTCTCCCGTTTTTTCATCGATCGCCTTATTTTCAGGCGCCTCGAGTTGTGAGATCAACGTGATCGCGTCTCCGTGAGCGGCAAAATTATCGGCGTCAACGACCTCGAAATCGTTGATCACCGGTTCGTTATCTCTTCGGAGTAGCGTTCCATCCGCCTTCTCCGCTCTTTTCTTAAGTGGAGAAAATTCCGGATGGAGCCAATCGAGCGTCAAGTTTCCTTTGGGATTAAATAGAAATTCTTGAAGATCCAGCTCCGTTATGGATCCGCCAGTATCGGTTTTCAATTTCTCGAGATCTTTCAAAAATTCCGTCTTTCTTTCTTCAAGCAACTCTTTCTTCTTTTTGGCTTTCTCGAGCTCTTCCTTTTTCTCTTTCACTTTTTCGGCATCCGCAGCAGATTTGACTATTTCCTTGTTTAATTCATCGATTTTTTTTTCGATCGCTTCTAAAGCAGCGTTAAAGTTATCCTCCGAGGCGATTTTTGCATCCGCTAAATCTATTTGCGGATCATTATTGATCAAAGGCAGGGTTGTCCGGACAAAAGGATTGATTGTTCCGTCATCATTCAAGATACCGTCAAAATACGGCATGTCTTTTTCAAGAATACCCGGATAATCCGCCCGTAAATGCGTTTGACCGGTCACCAGAAAATCAACCAGGAAATGGGTCATGAATGGTTTGGCGTAACTCTGACCACCTCTGAAATATCCGGGCCGCCGCGCCATGACGATCAATTGCTTGTCGTCAAACTCTTTGCCTTCCGCCTTAAACTCTTCCCTGAGCTTGGCTCTTGCCTCTTTGATCAGGGCAGCTATCGCTTGCCATCCTGCAGCCCGCTGGGCCGCATCACCACCCAACTCGACCATCATAATGCCGCCAAAATTCGGGTCGCGATTATTGCGAATACTGCGAAGCAGCTTGTCCAGCGCATCTTCGAACTTTTCGTTACGTCCATTTTTGAACTCACCGCCTTCAAAATACGGCATGACCGCCCTGCCGCGGATATCGGAAGGCAGTTTCCCCCGGGCGAAAGCCCCCTCTTTATCCTCAAATCGAGGAAGCCTCGGCACATTAAAAAATTGCGCCACAAAGTTCTTGAGGTTCAGATCGATGATGATCCTCAAAAGGTAGTAATTGATCACCATGCTGGCTATTAACGCAAAGGGGGCGGCTGCAGCGAGAAAAACAGGGTATGACGAAAAGGCTGTAAAATACCCGATATTCGCGGCTAATGTTCCCCAGAAAGGGATCTTCGCCCATTTTCCGGTCAGTGTTTCGGTTTTGATCAAGGCCCAAACGATAAAGAAAGCGCCGACAAGAAGCGTCGGGGTCCATCCGACGAAAGTATAAACAGCAAGATTCAACGTCAGTGTGATCGAGAGAACCAGCAATGCGACGCCAATTTGAACGGCCGTCTGGAACAGCCGGTGGAACCACTGGAATCGCTGTGGCCCACGGCCGACAAATATTTCCGGTGCACGCACTTCACTGCGAGTGCTCCCGGAAGATGGCGCACTAAGATCACCAGAGGGCCCTACCGCAGGGGGTTGTTTGGACTTAGAGAGCTTGAAAAAGATCCATCTGGCAATGCCCCACAAAAGCTGGCGACCGAACATTACACCCCCCAAAATGCCTGCGATCACAACGGCAACCAAAAAACCTCCCTTGGCTAAATCAAAACGTTTTTGCCACAAAGGCCTTTCGGCATCGAGGACGGTGTTGATCGCCTGGACTTCTTTGCCTTCCTCGATCTTTTGCTTAAAGCCGATATTGATGATCTCTTCGACCCCGTCCTGCCATTTCAGGATCTGTTCTTCTTTTGGCGGAACCTTTTCCCACGGCATCCTGGACACCGTAAATCCAGTAGGAGCCATTTCTTCGAAGATCGCCCTTAAGCCGATCCGGTCGTTGGGATACGCCGTGGAATCGTGATAAACGGCAAGTTCGAGGATCGAGAGCGGAGAGAGCGCCGCCTTGAGCTTCGTCCGGTCCGTGTCCGGTTTCGCGTGCTCAGCCGCGATCGCCTCATCCAACATCTTGCGCGTCGCCTTGGCCTGTGCCACGAGGCGCTCGAACTGGAACGGTGAAATGTTGCGCGCCTTCATCACTTCAATGATCCTCGCCAGGATCCTGTCGTCGATCTGCATGTCCGGGCTCCTGATCCACTGCTTGCCGTACTCGGTGAGCCGGATCGGAACGGGTTCTGTTACGGTCGTATTTCGGTCATCCTTGGCGGCATCATTCAGCTCCTTGACCGCTGCTGTCACGTTGGCGGTCACCGTCATAATGTTCTTATCCGGCTGGTCTTTCCAAACATGGATCGGCATCATCTTCGCAAGCCCCATCCCGATCCAGGAGTCGGCCAAAGCAAGCGCATTTTCCGCAGAGATCCCGGGATCGGCCTTGAGGATCGCCTGCGTCAAGGATATCCAACGCTTGAACTCGTCCATCGTCCGGCCGCTTTCGTGGATCTTGACGGCCCAAAAATAGGAATCGGTCGCGTCGACCCTCAAATCCGCCTGCGGGAAAGCCTCGTTGAACCGTTCCTGCATTTCCCGGCCGTTCCTGAGGTTTGTTTCGAGGACCCGCAATTCATTTTCAACATCTTCCGCGGCGGTTCTTCCCAACCTACTTTTTAATGCTTGACTCGCTTTATCGTAAGCCGGGTCCTTCGGATTCATCAAAAATCCCACGGCGTTGAAAATATTCGCCGTGAAAGAGGCGATCTTCCCGTCATCCTCGGTGGAAAGGTTCGTGCCGGGAGCGATTCCCAAGGCATTGCGGTAAAGGGCTTCGACACGGCTCTGGAGCCGGACGAACCTGAAAAAGGTATCGTGGGCGTCATAGCCCTGCATAATGGCATTCCTGACAAGGTCCTTGATCTCGTTCCGGTCCAGCCTGGCGGAATGCTGTTCCTGTTCCTGCGGTGACAATGTTTTCCAATAGTCCGCGTAGAGCCGCTGAAAATCATCGGAAAGTTCTCCCTGGGTCATTCCTTCCGGAAGTTGCCCGGCATGCTCCTGAAAACCTAAAATGGCCGCATCACGCAACCCGACGACCTCCAACTCGCGGGACTCATTCTCCTGCCGGTAATTTTCGATCGCTTTTTGACGGACCGGAAAACGGTCCATAAATTCAACCAAAGCGGCCGCACTTTCGTCATGGATCGCCTGCAAGGCAGCGTCGGCGCCCTGCCCGTTCGTTAAATGCGTTTCTTCGTAAACGGCCCGGAAAGTGCGGTCGACCATCTTGAGCCTCGCCACGAGTTCGATCTGGGCCTTATGTAAAATGGCGGGGTCGGCATCTTTAAAAGAATCTTTTCCGGCAAGGCTGGCCCATAATTCCCGGACCTTCGCCGCTTGTTCCGGCGTCGGAAGAGCGTCAAACACGGTTCGCCAACTCTGTTGGAGCCGGAAATAAGCCTCAGTCCCGGGCGCCTCTCTCTCGAGGTTCGCGAAAATATAGTCCCGATAAGCTTTGACGTTCTGGAAATAGCGGTCCATCTGAAATTGTTTGACCTTATCCAGGGTCGTAAGCACTTCCGCGCCGGGAACCGGGAAGAAACCTTCCTTGGTAAACCGCTTGATCGCAAAGCTCAGAAAGACAGAGGAAATAAATTTGCCATTGTTCTTGGCCGAAGTGACCTGCATTTTCTCGACATTGCCGAACCACTCCGAAAGCCATGTGGCACCCTCTTTCAACTCGAACATGCGCGCCGCAAAACCCAGCCGCTGCCAGTCATTCATTACGGGGAATTGACCCATGATCTCTAGGGGAATGCCCGGTGCCCTGGCAACACGCGCCTTGGTGCTTTTTTCGAGTTGGGAGATCATGCCGTCGTATTTCAGAATCGTGGCGAAATCATTCACAGTGTAGAGCTTGCTGCGTGTGATCAAGGTAATCCAGGCGGAAACGTCTGCCGCTTCGGCCTGCTTCGGTTTTCCCTGATCGTCCCGGTGGTAAAGCATGTAGGCTGACTGTAGGATCACGAACATCTTCTCCCGATCATTAATCCATTCCCGGGAACCTTCAAATGCCCCTTCTTCGTTGTTCCGCTTTTGATCTTCCATGTAATCGCGTAAAAGCTGGATCGCATCGCCAAGTATCACTTTCCCTTTCGAGACTTCACGCGCATTGTCCGCCATCAGTTCTTTTTCCCGGATCTCTCTGATCTGCGTATCCAGCGCCTCGATCTGGCGGTCGATCTCGATCTGCTTCGCGACGTCCTTTTCCGTCCCCTTCTTCGCCACGAGGGCTTGGACCTGCCGGTCGAGAGCATCGACCCTGTCCTGGGCCTCCTTAGGCAATTTCGCGCTCCACTCTTTTTGGAGTTCTGCGGAAACCTGCCTGCGCACTTCCGTCACTTCTTTCGCCGTACTGAAAATCTCGCCGATCCCCAATCCAGGGTAAGCATCCTGTAGTTTCCTCAGCTCCTTGGACCAATACTTCAGCACGTAAGCATTCAACTCAAACCCATTAGTGTCGAGCCCCACATAAACCTGCTGGCGCCGCTGGAGCTCGTTACGGAACGCGTCCATGTCTTTCAAATCAGCGTCCAATGCTAACTCGCGCGCGATGGAAATAACGTCGCTGTTACGGGCAGCGCTGGACTGTTCCTGGTAGAATTTGTATTGATCTGTTGCCTCGAGATATCTTTGAATGAATCCATCATTCTCGTTCGCGTCCGCGGGGAGAATCCCCTTGAAAATCCTGTCCGCGACACGTTGGGCACTGACGCGGACCGCATCGGGCCGGCCTTGTGCATCCATGGATCCGACGAGCGTGCCGTCCTGATTGAAAATTTCGCGCCAGTCGTTCTTACTGCTTGTGGCGAGATCGCGCGCGATCGCGAGAAGCACGCCAAGTTCCTTATTGGACAGACCGGAAGCGTCTTCCTTCCCCATCGCTCTGTTCACGTTGTTCGCAACACGAAGCCAGTTATCAAGCGTTTCGCGGCTCAGATCGTTGTACTTCGCATACTCGTACCATGCGGACACGATCCCGCGGTCGATCGGGTTATTCTTCACGTCCAGCCTCGGGTAGAGCGCCTCTCCATTCGAGTCGACCCCTTTCGTCAAGATCTCCTTGATATGCGCCATCATGCGAAAGCGCTCATGAATATTCGCGCGAATGCGGGCAAACACGGCGTCCCTGGTCTTTGGATCCGCTGTTCTCAATTGTTCACGGACCCGGGCAAGTTCCAAAGACTCGGCCTCCCGCAGTATTGTTTCGATCCGGGCGGCATCGGCGGGATACGCCGCTTTCAAACGATTGATACGGGCGGCCGTGAGCTCCACGGGGCGCCCCTTAATCCCTTCGTTTTCCGAAAAATAGCCGTGGTCCATTAACCAATCGAAGATCGTTTTGTTATTGGGAAATTCCTTTTCGAACGCGCTCTTCGAGACGAAACCGTTCTCTTTGGCGTACTGCGCAAGCGCGTCGCGTGTCTGGAATATCACTTCGCCAAAAAACTGACCGTGACGGAGACTCGCGCGTTCTTTTTGGATCTCCCGCTGGTCCGGATTCGAATTGGGCTTCGCGACCGCTTCCAGAAAGCGCAGCATCGCCGCGTCCGAAGGCATCCGTCTCAGCTCCCCATCGTCTGATCGTCCGTAGAAATTCCTTATCTGCGCGCTTTCATTCTGAAAAATGTCACTGGCCAGACGGACGGTCCATTCGAGATCCCTCAGATCAAAATTCTCGAATTTAAAGGCCGTCAGGTCGGGAAGGCCGCCTATCCCCATATCCCCATAGAGCGTCGTATTCCTTCCAAAATTAAGACGATAAAGATCTTGGATGATCTCGCGGACCCTATTGAATTCCTGAAGCGTGTCGTCTCGCGTCAAAAATTTAAAAAAGGGCTGTTCGGCGACTTGGCGCTGCGCGTACGGGAACCAAGCCAAAAACGCCCGCGCCGCAAAACGCTGTCTCAGAGTCGATTCATCCTCCGTCACCCCACCCGCTCTTTCCGCCGCAAGCCAAGTTTTAAAATCCACGCGCTTATCTTTGACCTCGACAAGACCGCTCAGCAGGCCGTCCCGAGTCAAAAGGGCGACCTCGGCCTCCGTGAACTCGGGCTGAGCGATGACAGGCGCGCCCTGCCCGTTCGGAGAGGCTCTATTTCGCCGTGTTTGTTCGGCTATATTTTCGAGCATCTTTGTCAAAAAGATAAAATCGACCTCCACCCGTTCGGCAAAAGACCGCTTAAAATAATCCGTCATTCGTGCCCCAACCAAGTCCGGAACTGTGGCCGCCTGGGCCGCCTCAAGGGCTTTCGGATCCATCCCCTTGAGAATGGACGCCGCATAAAAGACATAGATCCCAAGTACCCGAAGGTCCGTGTTCTTATCCAAGACCGTGGTCCCAAGACCCTGGCGACCGGTCGTTTGATCCAAGGGCGAATTCTCGTCTTCTTGGTTCATCGCCGCAAGCGTGTCCAAGGAAAGAAGACTTTCGATCACTTGCGCATAATTCAGTCCCAATTTTTCATTGCGCGGGATACCCTTCACGAACCCCTGAATGTCTTTAAGTCTATCTGCGAGAAGCGAGGGATTTTCCCTGGTCCCGGGTTGGGCCAGCGTTTTGAGGATCGCGAGCATCGCAAGCCGCTCGTTGGGATTCAATTGCATTTTGTCAAAGAGCCGGACAAAAACATCTTCCACAAGGACCGGCTCGCTCAATCCCCCTTTGATCCTTCCTTCCTCGTCACGCTCAACCGCCTTGATATTTTCCACCCCGAATATGTTCTTCCACAGTTCGCGAACGGCGGGGGCATACGCTTCGTTGGTTTTTTGAACATAATCCATCCGCGGTTCACGGACGAGCGGCTGTGAAGAATCCTTCAGTTTCTGGGCGATCTCCGCGGGATCAGCCGGAAGCGGCGGAGGCAGCGTCTTTTCCATCTCGGCTATCTGGGCGTCCAGTGTTTTGACTTCTTCCGCTTGCTTGGAGATCTGGTCTGCGGTCTCTTGGAGCCTGTCCAACGCGGGTTGCTGCCGGCTTTCATAAGGCAAGGGTTTCCCGGCGGCGCTTGCCACCGTCGCGGATACTTCCTCAAGTCCCATCAGCATCAGGGTACTGGAGAGATTGATCTGGCTTTTCCGGAGTTCATAATCGGCATTCACAAGGCTCAGGGAATCGTTCTCGCGTGCAACAAAGGTCCTCCGGACATCGCTCAGGGTCTTCACCGCGCGTCCGGAAACACTCTCGGCCCGATAGCCGTTCTCCGCATCGTTCGCCAAACTCGAGGACGCCACGTATTCGTCCGCCATCTGGATCAGGCGGATGCGATTCTGGACAAAGGAGGCGTATTCGTCCAACGCCTGCATTTGGATCTCTCTTAAAAGCGGATCGGCTTGTAATTTCGCGAGATCCTTCTTTGCCGTTTCAACCGCGAGCAGCGCCGCTTGCTCGCCATTGAGCAGACGGACCGTGAGCTCCGCCCCGACGGAAGTATGATGAGATTGAGGATCGAGGAACACTCCCACTTGCGAGCTGAACCATCGTTTGTACAGCGCTTGCCGTTCTTCCATTTCGGCGATCGTAAAATTCCTTTTGATCGATTCATACCTTGGATCCCGGAACGCCTCTTGGATCATTTTCCCGGCGACTTCGGACCCCACCTCCACCCCGTTAAAAACTTGCTGCAAAAGGTTTGCACCCGACAGGTGGGCCGGCAGTTCGATCTCGACCCCTTCGGGGATCCCTGCGATGAATTTCAACAGGTTCTTGCTGATCTCGAGATCGCGATCGGCCGTCTTCGCCATGGCCTCCGTCCGGGCCACCTCGTCAAGGATCGCCTGGTAATCTTCGAGGGACGTGCCGTGATCCGCGGCCGCTTGCATTCTCCGGCGCTCAGCCGCTTCCTGGTGCCGGATCGTCGCGATCGCATTCGCGCGTAATACGTCCTGCACCGCGAGTTTTGTAAAACGCTCCTTTATATACTGGAGGTACTGATTATCGAACCCTAACTGCTCCGCCCGGACCCGAGCCTGCTCCGTTTGCTGATCGGTGAGCCACTCGAGAGGATCAAACGTCGTACGAACACCGGCGTAGAGCTCATCGCCTGCTCCCAAACCCAGGGGGACCTTGTACGCTTCCGCGCCTACGGAAACATGACGCCAATGGCGATATTGCTCCTGGACAGCCAGAAGCCAGCGGGCAGTCTCTTCGTTCGACCGCGCGACCCTGTCTTCGCTTGTTTTTATTAAGGACTCTAAATTCTCAGGCGTCATGACGAACCGGTCGTCCCTGATCCCCATCCGGCTCAGACGCGCTTGCTCCCTCGAACGCACTTGCTCCTGGTCGACTGCGGGATTGCCTTTAAGCGGGTCTTTGACCGCATGCTCGATCTCAAGCAGCCGCAAATTCAATGTATGGATGAGTTCATTGTCCTGCTGGACCTTGTCATCCACCCCGTGGATCGCCCCGTAAAGATCTCTCTCCCCGGAGGGCGCAAACCCGCTTTGCTGCTTCATGACATCTTCGGCCGTGCTCCCCTGGATATCACGACGAAGGCGTTGGGTTTCAGCCAATTGCTCGCGCGTATTTTCTATCTCGCTTTCACGATTTTTCAAAACAAGACCTTCACGGACCAGATACTCAAGATGCTCCTCGAACCCTCTGCGCAGGCCTTCGTCCGCCAGCACACGGTCGAGCTTTCCGTCTTTCCAAAGATGTCCGGAAAAAAGACGCCAGCTCGCGGAACCTCCCCCTTCCGTCCGCCCCGCCTCGGGCACGATCGCTTCGAGGCTTTCGCCGACCGGGACGTACTTTGTCGTTCCCGGCAACATAGAAAAGAACGGCAGCATCAAGTTGAGCTGCGTATTGTTCCTTTGTCCCGCAGCGCTTGCCATCGACCATTGAATGCGGACATTTTGCGCGGAGATCTTCCCGTCCACTTCTCCGTCAAAATTTCTCCGGTCCCGCTCGGGCACCCAGGATTCCATGCCCGTTTCAATGAGCCCGCGATAATTTTCCTCCTGCTGAAAAGCGTTGAGATCCTTCGGTCTATAATCCAGCTCATCGCGGGTGGCGTCACGACCCAAAAGGTAAAGCATCTTTTCTTTCGAGCGATCATACTCCGCTTCAAGGGTTATGCGCGCTTCGACAAACGTGGAAAGACGCTGTTGCCCCCACTGGATCTGCCTTTCGATCTCGGCTTTTTTAGCGTCGGTCATCCCCGGCGTCTCTTTCAATTCCTCCAACAGGACCAGCACACCTTTGAAAAGTTCCGCCTGGATCGATTGAGGGAGATTCGGATCGCCTGTGAAAATTTTTTCTCCGTTGGCGTCCGTGATCTCGACGATGCGCTTGTCCCCTTCGGCTTTTTGAACGCGAACACTCAGTGTCCGGCCGTTT
>JAZDFE010000023.1:0-5709 GCA_043808175.1 Candidatus Omnitrophota bacterium
CGGAAAAAGGAATGTAATTCATGCAGGTACTGAACTGGGACAAACAAACGCAGAAGAAGATCCGGCGTGACTACGCCACGTTCTTCGATGCGGCCATCTTTAAAAAGGTGAATCGCATCCTTTCCGAAGTGCGTCAGTCCGGAGACACGGCGCTTCGCCGCTACACCCGCGAATTCGACGGGATCGACCTTCCGCTCAAACGGCTCGCCGTCACCCAGGGAGACATCAACCGCGCGTTCGAAAAGATCCAGGTCCCGTTCGTCCCGCTCCTCAAACAGATCACGGAGAATGTCCGCGAATATTACGAAAAAGAATTAAAGAAGTCGTTTGAGATCACGGGCCCCAACGGCGTGCACCTCGGCAAGCGGTACGAACCCCTTGACCGGGTGGGGATCTATATTCCCGCGGGGACCGCGCCGCTTGTTTCGACCGTCTACATGACCGTCATTCCCGCGAAGGTCGCGGGCGTGAAACAGATCGCGATCGTCACGCCGCCTCGACGCGACACAGGCGAGATCGATCCTCACATCCTGGCAGTCGCAAATCTTTTGGGAGTGAATGAGATTTACCGCGTGGGCGGCGTCCAGGCCATCGGCGGCCTCGCGTTCGGCACCAAGACCATTCCCAAGGTCGACAAGATCGTCGGCCCCGGCAACGCTTATGTCACGGAAGCCAAACGCCAGGTTTACGGCTTTGTGGATATCGATATGGTCGCCGGTCCAAGCGAAGTGGCCATTATCGCGGATGCGGACGCAAATCCGGATTTTGTCACCTGCGATCTTCTCGCCCAGACCGAACATCACGGCGGCATGGGATACCTCATCACCAATTCCAAAAAACTGGTCGAAGTCATGCGCAAGCGCGTAGACACCGGTATCATCATCCAGGTCAAAACCATAGCGGAAGCCTGCGAAGTCGCCAACGAGATCGCGGCCGAACACCTGGAGATCATGACCGAGGAACCCGAAAAGGTGGCTCAATCGATCCGCCACGCGGGCGCAATCTTCCTCGGGCCCTATTCGCCGACCGTGATCGGAGATTATATCGCGGGACCGAGCCATGTGCTTCCGACGGGCGGCACCGCGCGTTATTTCTCGCCGCTCAGCGCATCGACTTTCATCAAGAGCTCCCAGATCATTCGCTATACTCCCGAGGCGCTGGAGGCCGCAAAGACGCATGTCCAGAAACTAACGGACATGGAAGGTCTTTTCCTGCACCGCATCTCCCTGGAAGCGCGCCTTATCAAAAAGAACGCAGAACCGGAAAAGGAATCCTGATCATGAAAGCTAGAAAGGCCGCGGTTAAACGCAAGACTTCCGAAACCGACATCCAGATCGAGCTTACGGTGGACGGGAAAGGAACGTCAAAAGTCGATACCCGGATCCCGTTCCTCGACCACATGCTTACACTCCTCGCCAAACACGGGCTTTTTGATCTCAAGCTCAAGGCGCGGGGAGATCTGGAAGTCGATATCCATCACACCAATGAGGACATCGGGATCGCCCTCGGCCAGGCCTTGACGAAGGCTCTGGGGAACAAAAAGGGCATACGCCGCTACGGCTCTTTTGCCGTTCCGATGGACGAAGCGCTCATTCGCGTCACGCTGGACCTATCCGGAAGACCGTCGCTTTACGTGACCAAAGCCAAGGGGGTGCGTCTGTCCCGTCAGCCGAAGTACTCGTTCGATGACGCGGTCGATTTTCTGCGTTCCTTCTGCCAGCACGCGGGCATCAACATGCACATCGGTGTCCTCGCGGGGGAAGACACGCATCACATTATCGAAGGCATGTTCAAGGGGATCGCCAAGACCCTGGACATGGCGACCCGTCTCGATCCTCGCGTTCGCGGCATCCCCTCGACCAAGGGAAAACTGTAATGGTGGGGAATGGGTCACGGCCGCTGGCTGACGGGCCACAAAACCTCGTTTTCTTTTTCCCGTGTCCCTTGTCCCGTGTCCCGAGGTTTTGGGCATGATCGCCATCATTGACTACGGCATGGGCAATCTCCGCAGCGTGTCCAAGGCCCTGGAGTATCTCGGGGCCTCCTGCAAACTTTGTTCCAAGGGAAAAGACCTCACCCGTGCCACCAAGGTGATCCTTCCCGGGGTCGGTGCTTTCGGGGACGCGATGAAAGAACTTCGTTCCCGCGGTTTCATCGAGCCGATCCATGAACTTGTCGCCCGTAAAACAAAGCTCATGGGGGTTTGCCTTGGCCTGCAGCTTTTTTTTGAAAAAAGCGAGGAGAACCCCGGCGTCAAAGGCCTCGGGGTCTTTAGAGGCTCGGTCCGGAGATTCCGTTCCACGGGCGTCAAGATCCCGCATATGGGTTGGAATGATCTCAAGGTCCTTAAAAAACATCCGTTGCTTGAAGGGATCCCGAGCGGGGAGTATTTCTATTTTGTGCACTCGTTCTTCGGCAAACCCGCGGCCCGAAGTCTGACGCTTGCTTCCTGCCAATACGGCCGGGAAGATTTCGCCGCCGTGATCGGGAACGACCACGTTTTTGCGACCCAGTTCCACCCTGAGAAGAGCCAGGAAGCGGGTCTGCGCATTCTCAAAAATTTTATCCGGTGGTGAGATCATGAACCTTTATCCCGCGATCGACATTTTCCAGGGCAAGGTCGTCCGCCTCACGCGAGGCGATTACAATGCCTGCACCGTTTATTCCAAAAACCCCGTAGCGACAGCGCAAACGTGGGAACAGGAGGGCGCCCGGTGGCTCCATGTCGTGGACCTTGAGGGCGCCAAAACCGGCGCTCTCACGAACGAAACAACGCTTGCCGCCATTTGCCGGAGCGTCAAAGCCAAGATCCAGTTCGGCGGCGGGCTGCGCAATCTCCAGGACATCGAAAAGGTCCTCGCGCTGGGCGTCTCACGCGTCGTGCTCGGCACCAAGGCATTGGACAAGATCTTTCTTCAGGAAATGATCACAAAATTCAAAGAAAAGATCGCCGTGGGACTGGATGTTCTCCACGACCGGGTCAAGACGGCCGGGTGGCTGCGCGACGGGGATATTACGCTTCCGGAAGCCCTAAAACTTTTCTATCAACTCGGCGTCACGACCCTGATCTACACCGACATCGAAAAGGACGGCGTTTTGCGGGGCCCGAACTGGGAGAAACTTTCCATCGTGCTCGCCCACACGAAAACGCGCGTCATTTTGTCGGGCGGGATCAGCCAGATCTCCGATATCGAGAAGTGCCGCGCGATCAAGGAGCGGAACTTCGAAGGTGTGATCATCGGCAAAGCGCTTTACGACAAAAGGTTCCAACTGTCCGAGGCCGTGCGGCTCGCGGCATAAAAAGGAGCAAGAAATCTTATGGGAAACCTCACGAACCTTTGGAATACGGTCCTCACCCAGCGAACCTGGTCCTGGGCCCTGATCGGCATCGGGTATCTCCTCGTTTTTCTCTTGGTAAGAAGTTTTTTCCTCCACCCCCTTATCCGCCGCGCCCGGGCCCTCAACTCCAAGTGGTATCATGAGATCAAGAAGGTCTACACGAAAAAGTGCATTGCCGGATGGATCCTCTTCCTCGTTTCGTTCCTGATCCTGATCTTTCTCTGGCAGACCGCGAACTTCAAGCAGGCCTCGCTCTACGAGGTCGGCATGGTCTTCCTGATCATTCTGACCGTTCTTTTTGCCATCATATCCCAGCTGATCGCGTTCGGCATTTCCCTGATCCATGTCCTTAAACAGCTTGAAAACAACCAAATGACCCTTTGAGCCATGTTCGCCAGGCGCATCATCCCATGTCTCGATATTGACCGCGGCAGGGTCGTCAAAGGCGTCAAGTTCGTGTCCTTGAAAGATGCCGGCGATCCCGTGTCGTGCGCCCAGGCCTATGACCGTCAGAAAGCCGATGAGCTTGTCTTTCTTGATATCACGGCCTCGCATGAAAAGCGGCGTACTATGATCGAAGTGGCCGAAAAAGTGGCCGCCTCGATCTTTATCCCGTTCACGGTCGGCGGAGGCATCAACAACATCCGGGATATCCGCGAGCTCCTCGCGACGGGCTGTGACAAGGTGTCGATCAACACGAGCGCGATCAAGGATCCCAAGTTCATCCTGGAAGCGAGCCGGCGGTTCGGCAGCCAGTGCATCGTGGTCGCGATCGACGCGAAACGCGAAGCCAAGGACCGTTGGGGCGTCTACACGCACGGCGGTAGAAATCCCGCGGGCCTTGACGCCGTTGAGTGGGCGAAAAAAGCCGCGAAGCTCGGGGCGGGGGAGATCCTTCTCACCAGCATGGACTGCGACGGCACGAAAGACGGCTACGATCTTGAGCTCACCCGCCGCGTCTCCGAATCGGTCTCCATTCCGGTCATCGCCTCGGGCGGGGCCGGAAATTTGAACCATCTCTATGAAGCCTTCAGCACCGGCAAGGCCGACGCGTGCCTCGCGGCCTCCATCTTTCACTTTGGCGAATTCACCATCCCCGAAACCAAAGCTTTTCTCCGGGCCAAAGGCATTCCCGTCCGTCTGTGATCCCGCCCGTACTTAAAAAGATATGTTTTGTTCTTTTCGTTTTTTTTCTTGCCGGTTGCGCTTCGACCCAAGCGCCCGAAGAAAAACTGAATACCGAGAAATTGACCCCCGAACACATCGCGAAGGTCAAGACGCTTGTCGCGAAACTCGAGCCCTTCATCGAGAAAAAGGACCGGAAGGGGGAACTCCCGTCGCTCACCTTCAAAAAACTTGAATCGCCTTTGAGCTCCGGGGAAAAACGGTTCCTGCGACTCTTCCGGGACCTTAAGTCCGGGGAGGCCGGCGTCACGATCCCGTTCCGCGGATTTTCGCAGGGAGAAAAAGATCTGGTGCGGTTAAGCGGACAGAAGATCCGGGTGAAGGGAAAAGAAAAAGAGATCCCTCCGCAATTCCTGAGCCGGCCGGTCTACGATGCTTTTCAGTTCATGATGAGCGCCATGGAAAGCGGCACCGGAAAGCGGCTTTTCGTCGAATCCGGGTACCGCTCAAGCGCCCATCAGCTTTATCTTTTTGTCTACTATCTCAGTAATCACGACTATTCCGTTCGCGAGACGGCGAAATGGGTCACGTTACCCGGCTACAGCGAGCACGGGGACCCGGAACATTTGGCGATCGATTTCATCAACGCGGAAGGCATCAACGGCGAAGAAAACGCCGCCGCATTTGAGGCCTTGCCGGAATATCAGTGGCTTCTTAAGAATGCCGGCCGCTTCGGCTTCGTCCTCTCTTACCCCAAGAATGCCGGGGTGGGGATCACCTACGAGCCCTGGCACTGGCGCTACGACGGCACCCCCCAGCCCCCGCAATCCTGAATTCAAGTCAAGACGGTTGCTCAAGCAAAGACTCCGGGCTTGAGTCTCGTCACCACTCGGGAATCCCCGGCGTGGATTCCCTCGCTCGCCCTCCAGTCCTCGCTCCTCCGCTTCGCGGAATCCCTGCCCGCTCGTCCTTCTATCCTTGTCTTTCATTCTTTCCTAAATGGTTGACAAGGATTGCCCCAATTTCAGATTCTCTGAAATTGATAGGTATTGGGACTAGCGTGCCTCGCCTCAACCCTTCGCCTTTTCTCGAGCTGACGGCGGGAAGTGTGGTGAGCCACGCTGTTATGTAAAGAGTCAAGTACTCGAGCGTGAATGTTTTTAATTCCAGATCCTTTTGCTTTATGCTCTTTGAAAGGACTCGAACTTACTGTTATTCGTGGCATCCCACAAAAAGGGATCTCAC
>JAZDFE010000024.1:0-6361 GCA_043808175.1 Candidatus Omnitrophota bacterium
AACGTCCAGATCGATGAAAAGCCGCTGGTCCGGACCCTTCTGCGGGCTCATATTTATTTTCCCCTGGTGCAATTGTTCCGCGCTCTTATCCATATCAGTCCCAGATCTCGTGAAATGTTTTGATCTTGGCGTAGGGAAAAACCGGCCCGTCCTTGCAAGCGTAATAAGTCCCGAGACGGCAGTGGCCGCACTTCCCAAGGCCGCAGGACATGTTTTTTTCCATCGAAAGGTAGATGTTCTCTTCCCGGAACCCTAGTTCGAGAAGTTTTTTGGTCCCGAATTTCATCATGATCGGCGGACCGCAAACTACGGCAACACCGGTTTTGAAATCCATATCCAGATCGTTCAGAATGGTCGTCACAACACCGACATTTCCCTTCCAGGATTCATCACCCCTATCGACCGTGAGCCGGAGGTTCAGGTCCTTCCGCTCTTTCCAGGTTTCGATCTCCTTGCGGTATAAGAATTCGGTCGGGGCCTTACAGCCGCCCCGGAAAAAAAGCGATTTGAATTGACCGCTCATTTCAAAAAGGGTATACATGAGACTGCGCAGCGGCGCAAAACCGCATCCGCCGCCGAGGATCAGGAGTTCCCTCCCTTTGAATTGATCGATCGGATAACCGGCGCCGAACGGTCCGCGCACACCGATCACATCGCCTTTTTTAAGCTCATGGATCTTTTGCGTCACTTTCCCGACCCGCATCACGCTCACTTCCATGATATCTTTGATCGAAGGTTTCGAGGACGGCGTGAAGGGCGCTTCGCCGACACCGGGGACCGTGATCTCCACGAATTGTCCCGTCCTGAACGTGATGGGTTCCACCGGTTTAAAACGGATCGTCTTGATCGTCGGCGTCTCCGTGATCACATCGAGTACATCGGCCCGGATAGAACGATAAATGTTTTCGCTATGCATTGTTCACGAGTCTTTTCAACATTTTACGGATATCGATCTTCGCCGGGCACGCGGAAACGCAGCGACCGCATCCGGTGCAGGCATAAACGTCGATCCGTTTAGGAAAAAAATCGAATTTCTTCTCAAAGCGGTTCCGGAGCCTCATGAACAATTTCGGTCTCGGGTTGCCGCCGCCGGCCACGTGCGCATATCCTTTCAGCATGCAGGAATCCCAGACACGCAGACGCGCCATCCTGTCTTGGTCCTGTTGGTCATACAGCAAAAAACAGTGACAGGTCGGACAAATGATCGTACAAGCCCCGCATTCCACGCAGGTTTTCGCCTCATCTACCCAGATATCGGAATTGAAATTTCGCTCGATGACCCCCTGGAAAAGGTCCTGTCGGGGAATGTCGTTCTCACGGATGTTCTCGTCGACCATGCGGGTCACCTGGGCCCTTTGATCCTTCTTTTCGCGGATCGGTTTTTCGCCGGCGGGACTGAACAAGGAAGGATGTCCCTGAATAAAAGCCCGCCCTTTCTCAGAACCGATCTCAAGGACAAAGCCGTCCGCTACTTCAGAAAGGTTGAGATCAAAATTTTCTTCGGGATGGGGTTGGATACCGAGTGCCGTGCAAAAACAGGTCTCGATCGCGCAGGTACAATCAGCGCTGACAATAAGATTTTTTTCTCGGTTCCGGATATAGAAAGCATCCGGGAAATCATGCTCTTTAAAAACGTGGTCTTGTATCTTGAATCCTTTGAGATCACAGGCCTTAACGCCCACAATGGCAAAGGGCTTGTCCTCGTCATGAGGCACATCGGGCTTGAAGCCGTCCGCAACCTTCTCCCGGGCACGGCTGAAAAAAGCCTTGAGCGGTTCGAAAGGCCTCACTTCGCCGATAACGATGTCCGCGGCAGGACCGGCATATTTCCTGAAAAAGCGCTGCTCATCCTTCTTGGCGGGAACATAAACCTGATAACCTTCGGAAAGCTTCCCGAGGAAATCATCCAGCTTGGATTTTTCCAGCAAAATGTTTTTTTCCATCGCTCACTTACGCTTCTTTTAAAACAATGCCGCTCACAATCCTAAAAACCGCACCCCAAGACCACACAGAAGTATGGCGAGGCCCGCAAACGCATGACCGTACCGCGCAAGCCGCCCGGACACGGAAGGCAGGAAATTCATCCCGAACACGGACACCAGAACCATGCCGAGCATCGTCAGGAGCGTCATACCGCTAAAAACTCCCGTCACAAGAGCCGTTGTCATCCAATCATGCTGCATGGCAGGAAACATAAAGATCGGGATCAACGGTTCGCACGGACCGAAGACGAAGACCACAAAAAGGATCCAGGGGACCCACTGAGTAAGTTTTTCTTGACCCGGATGATGGGCCTCGAACCGGCCCTTTAAGACCCACCGTAGGCCGTATACAAAGTAGACCAGTCCGAAGGCGATCAGTCCCCATGCCGCCCACTCCCCGCGTACGGACTCCAACATTCCCCATTGCTTCAGGGAGATCCCCAGCCGGATCCCAAGGAGGCCTAAAACCGCGGAACTTCCAACATGTCCGATACCGCATAATGCTGTGATCACGGCCGTCTTCATGCGAGACCATTGCCGCGCTTTGGCCATGGCAATAAAAGGCACATAGTGGTCCGGCCCGAAAATGGTGTGGAGAAACCCCGCGGAAAATGCGGCGGTTATGAGAATCATGCTTTCATGAGTCATTTTCTGCTCTTCCTGCTTTTTTTCAATTTAAAATTGACGTTCATTTTAGCGTGTTACAGTAAAGTGAGAGGAATTCGATCGTGAAATCCATGTTACGGATCTGGACCCTCGACGGCACGCTGACCGAACATGGCGCGAAATTAATGATCTTCTGCAACCCCGAGATCACCATGTGATCCGCTACTTCCTGAGCGTTCTCTTCGGGAACTGCGATGATCCCGATATCCCCGTGCACCCGCTTGATAACTTCGGGTGCCCGGTCCAGCGAATATATTTTCACACCACTGATCTTTTTTCCGATCTTATGGCGCGCCACATCGAAGGCCGCGACCAATCGGATCTTGCCCCGGTGGAACCCCGGATATTGCAAGATCGCGGAGCCGAGATTCCCCACCCCGAAAAGCACCACATGGACCGTGGTGTCCTGCAGCAAATAATTCTCGAGCGTTTTCTTCAGCTCGGCCGTCCGATAGCCGACCCTCGGCTTTCCGACACTCTTGAAATTCGAGATGTCTTTTCGGATCTGAACATCCGAAAGCCCCGTAATGTCCGCCAGTTGTCCGGAGGAGATCAAAAAGCGTTTTTCCTTGGCCAAAGTTTCTAGGGTCCGGATATAAAGCAAGACCCGCGTGATCGCCCTTCGAGGGATTTTTTTCATATCATCCATTCGTGAAAATTTGAACGATTTGAATTCTAGCACTTCGCGGTTTCTTTGGCAAATCAATTGTAACAAAAATAACGATTGTAAAAATCCCCGCCCAAGTCTTTATCTTCTTTTTATCAATGGCGACTTGGACGGCACTGATTACCTTCGCTTTTAAAATTAAGAAGAATCAAGTGCCGCTCTGCTTCGATTGAAAGAATCGGGGCTAGACTGTGGTTTTTCTTTGTGTTTTTTTCTGCAACGCTTCGTGGATCGCGACGGCGGCTTTTTTCCCGGCGCCCATCGCCAGGATCACGGTCGCTGCGCCTGTCACGATATCGCCGCCGGCATAGACGCCGTCTTTGGAGGTCTTCATCGTGGCTTCATCGACAATAATGCCTCCCCACTTCTGAACTTCAAGCCCCGGCGTGGTCTGGCGGATCAAAGGATTCGGGGTTCCGCCGATGGCAATGATGACCGTCTCCACCGGAAATTCAAAATTACTTCCTTTTTTCACCACGGGCCTGCGGCGGCCGGACTCATCGGGATCGCCCAGTTCCATCTCAACGCACTCCAATCCGGTAACCCAACCATCCTTACCCAGGATCTTCACGGGATTGCGAAGAAGCCGGAAAATGATCCCCTCTTCTTTCGCGTGATGAACCTCCTCCGCACGAGCCGGAAGCTCCGTTTCGCTCCGGCGGTAGACGATATAAACTTCTTCGGCGCCAAGACGCTTGGCGGTCCGCGCCGCATCTATAGCCACATTTCCGCCGCCGACCACTGCGACCCGTTTTCCTATCTTGACCGGCGTGGGAACATTCGGAAAATCATAGGCCTTCATCAGATTGGCACGTGTCAGGAACTCATTGGCGGAATAAACACCGTTCAAATTCTCCCCTTCGATCTTCAAAAAGGACGGGAGACCGGCGCCGCATCCGATGAAAACAGCCTGAAAGCCCTCCTGGAAAAGCTCGTCAACCGTGATCGATTTTCCGATGATCACATTTTTCTCGATCTTGACGCCTAAATTAAGAGCGTTCGTGATCTCTTTGTCGACAAGCCTTTTCGGCAACCGGAATTCCGGGATCCCGTACATGAGGACACCACCCAAGGCGTGAAGCGCCTCGAAAATAGTCACATCATAGCCCATACGCGCGAGTTCGCTGGCGCAGGTTAGCCCGGCTGGCCCGCTTCCCGCGATCGCGACTTTGATGCCGTTCTTTTTGATCTCGGGAATCTCCTGAGTCATGTGTTCCATCGCGTGATCCGCCACAAAACGCTCCAAGTGGCCTATCGCTACAGGTTCTCCCTTTTTACCGCGCACGCACAAGATCTCGCACTGGGTTTCCTGAGGGCACACACGGCCGCAAACCGCCGGCAAGCAATTCTCACTCAAAAGAATACGGGCAGCTTCATCGAAATTCCCTTCCACAACTTTCTGAATAAATTCGGGGATCTTCACATTGACCGGACAACCCGCCACACAAGGACGAGTCTTACATTGAAGACACCGGAGGGCTTCTTCCTTGGCTTGTTCAGCGGTATACCCTAGCGCGACCTCGTTAAAATTCTTGATCCGCTCTTCGGGTTTTTGCTCCGGGATAAGAACTTTCTTAGGGCTCATGTTTGGGGCCATCTTAAACGGTCCCCAAGCCGATCTTGCAGGAATGAGCTTCTTCGGTCTTATACATACCTTGCCGGCGCATCAGCTCGTCATAATCTACCTGGTGACCGTCAAAGTCCGGCCCGTCCACGCAAGCGAATTTCGTCTGCCCGCCAACCGTTACGCGACATCCGCCGCACATGCCGGTCCCGTCCACCATAATAGGGTTCAGGGAAACATTGGTCTTAAGGCCCCACGGCTTCGTCAGAAGGCTCACGAACTTCATCATGATCACAGGCCCGATGGCGATGACCTCGTCATACTTTTCTCCCGCTTCGACGAGCGCCTTGAGCTTCTCGGTCACAAGGCCCTTGGCCCCGTAACTCCCGTCATCGGTCGTCACATAAACATGTTTGCAAAATTTGGAGAACTTTTCTTCGAGAATGATAAGGTCTTTGCTGCGCGCGCCAAGGATCACGTCGACGGAAGTCCCCATCTCGCCCAATTTTTTAAGCTGCGGGTAAAGAGGCGCCGCGCCGACCCCGCCCCCGATCCCGATGACACGCTTGAGAGGATGCAACTCCGTGGGCCGGCCCAAAGGTCCCACAAAATCCACAACACCTTCGCCGACTTTTTTCTCACTGAGCTTCCGGGTGGTGTAACCGGCCACTTGATAGATGATAGAGACCGTGCCTTGTTTGCGGTCGTATTCCGCGATCGTAAGTGGGACGCGCTCCCCTTCTTCGTCCACGCGGAGGATGATGAACTGGCCCGGCTCACAATGCCGGGCGACATACGGCGCCTGGATCACCATTTCTTCCACGTTATTATTCAACTTTTTCTTCTCTAGAATGGGATACATGGCGGCACCTTGGGTTTGATAATAGCGTGTTCTATTGAGGGTGAAGTATATCCGAAGGGTCAGGGATTGAAAAACTGTTTTTTAAAAGGACCGTCCCTATTTCACCATTGCATCGGGACCGGAAATTCCGATCTCAGGGTTCCCGAGACCTTTTCGGCATTATCGTGATCCCCATGCCGGGAGTCCATATATCATAGATCGTTGAGAAAGGATTGATATCAAGCTGGTTCAGATCTTGTTGCGAAATACTTGGCGTTTTAGGCTTCGCGGGTGGTGTCGAGCTACTGGCGGTAATGACGCCTGTGTTATCGGGCACGTAAGTATATGTATAGTTGTTCCCGCTATTGCCATCGGTCACGACACCCGCAGGAGTCAGGGTCTTGCCGGTCCCAACATCCGGCGTATCAAATGTCTGAGTCCAGGTCACAGTGTCACTTCCCTGTAATGCACCCAGCGTGATGGTAGGAACGCCGTCAGAAGTGACGTTCCCGTCGTATTCCTTAGTATCCGTTCCGGCCTTCACCGTGATCGAGCGGATCGTGATCTCACCCGTCGCATCGGTGGTGAAGGTCACGTTGTAGTTATTCCCGCCGTTACCGTCCGTCACAACACCGGTCGCG
>JAZDFE010000025.1:0-4068 GCA_043808175.1 Candidatus Omnitrophota bacterium
GGTTGTTCAGTGCGGAAAACGCGACGGTCTTTTAGTAATTCACCGCGACCGACACCCAGGCGCGTTGCTGCGTGTGGCCTCCCGCGGCGCCGGCGCTTATCGGATAAGCAAAGTCTGCCTTGACGGTCAAATAATTGGCGAGATTGAACCGGACGCCCCATCCGAGGTCCTGGAGCTGGTCGAATTTTTCACGGGTGCCCGCCGCGCTTTTTAAGTAACGGGCATTACCGTAATCATAAAAAGCGACGAGTTTCGTGGCGTCGTAGAAATTTATTTTGGTGGCCGGGACTTTCCAGTTTTTCGGCAATCCATAGACCGGGAAGGACCATTCGGTCGTGGTAGAAAAACCGATATCGCCCGTGATCTCGGCCGGCGCATAGCCCCTCGCGTTGACGATGCCGCCCACCTGGAACTGTTCCGTGGACGTGAGCGGCCTGTTCGAAACCTGAAGCTGGTTTTTACAAAGGATCATCGATCCGAACGGCATCGGCTGCAGCCGGTAAAGGTTCATCACATACTTGGTGAACGCGCCTCCCGAACCGACGGCGGAGGCGTGCGGATCCTTCGCCTTTAAGCCGCCCATAAAACCGGGAATGCCGACCTCGATCCCGTTCGTGAAGATGCTGCGCCCGAACCGGTCCGAAAGATCCGCGTCCACGCCGATCTTCGCGACCCGCATCTTGTCATAACTGGTCTTGGTACCCTGCTGGTAGTTGAAGATGTCTTTGACGTCGAATCCGGCGTTCAGATTCACGCTTACTTTCTCCGTGTCGATAATTGATTGCGTAGCGAACAAGCTATAAAGGGCGCTGTTCCCCTTCACATCCAGAGACTTATAATCGTTCAATAAGTGCAATTTGCTCCAGAACGCGGAGCATCCGACCTTCAACTTCCGGGTCACCGGGATCACATAGTTCCCTCCGATGAGGCTGTAAGCGCCGCCTTCCGCAAACTGGTAAAGAAATTGAAAAATGTCTTCAAAACCGAGAAGATTGTTGTCCGAGGCGTTGAACTGGTAGCGGTTCCTGAGGATATAGCGGGAGCCGTAATTGTCGTAGGTGAAACCCGCATGGACCGGCAGGTTGTCTTTCGCCTCCAGGGCCACGTCCGTGGCGCCCGGTTCCTTCCCCGGCACGAGCACCGCCTTGGCGGTCCTGTCCGGCTGCTCATTGATCTTCCGCAGGCCCTTGGCGAGCTTGTTGTAGTCGAAGTTTTCGCCCTTAGTCAGATCGATTTTTTTTTTATACAGAGAGGCTTTATAGTAACGGTTCCCGGTGACGTCCAGGTCCCCCATTTTCCCCTCGATCACCTTGATCTCAAGCTTTTCATTTTCGATCTTCTGAGGGGCGAGGTAGGCTCGCGACGTAATATAGCCTTGGGTGCGGTAGGCCTCGGAGATCAGATCGGCCGCTTTTTGCATCTCCGACAGGGGGAGTTCCTTGTTCTCAAAGGGCGCGACAATGTCCCGGATCTCTTTTTCCGTGAGGATCGTCGCTCCGGTCACGACGATATGCTTGATGAGGATCTTTTCACCCGAGAGGACGGGCGGCGCTTCGGCGGGCAGCTTTTCTTCGATGCTGGGTTTTTTCTTTTTTTGCTGGATCTCTGCGGTAAGTTTCTTGGATTTGGCCTCGAGCTCACGGGTCCTCTCCATGCCGCCCATTTGCTGGCTTGGGGGGGGATTCGCCGCATAACTCTGAGGGTACGCCAAGCTCATGGCGAAGATCAACCCTAGGACAAATTTGATATTTTTCACGATTTCATTCCCGAAATTAGTTTCACGATGAGCAGTTTTTGAGACAAAAAAAGCAACTTCCGGAACCTTAGAACCCATCCCGTTGATACGGCTACGCTTTCCTTCTTTTCGTCATGGAATGCCTCGAACCTTAGGAAAGAAATGCGGGACCGGACTAACGTGTCCGGAGGATGTGTTCGATCTTGGCCTGGAAATTCGCGAGATCAAAAGGCTTCTCAATGAAGGCCTTGATCCCCTCGAGCTCAAAGAGCGGCTGCATCGTCACGCCGGACCCGGTAAGCATGATCACCGGGGTTTGCCGGGTTCGGGCCTGCTCCTGGAGGTCCTCGTGACGGTAAGCGCGGAGTTTCCGGAGATAGGTCAATCCGTCCTCGCCTCCCGGAATGCGGATGTCAAGAATCACGCAATCGGGCTTCCCTTCTTCGGTCTTCCGGTATCCTTCGGCGCCGTCATTCGCGGTCAGGACCTTGTAGCCCAAATTTTCGAATTTTTCTTTGACGATCTGACAGACATCGTCTTCATCATCGATGATCAGAAGACATTTTTGCTTCTCTGACATTTTGACCTCGGCACTGTTAAAACATCCTGCGCATCTTCAAACAACCTCCGCCTTTCAAGGAAGGCGGCATAGAGATTTTATTACTCGCTCAGCTTAATATCCAGAAAATTCTTCAGTTTTCGCGACCGGGTAGGATGACGCAGCTTACGAAGCGCCTTGGCCTCGATCTGCCGAACGCGCTCGCGGGTCACGCTGAAAATATGGCCCACCTCTTCCAGGGTCCTCGGATAACCGTCGCCGATCCCGAACCGTAAACGCAGGACCCTTTCCTCACGCTCGGTGAGCGTCAAAAGCACGTCATCCATTTGCTCCTTGAGCATGCTATAAGCCGTGGCGTTGGCCGGAGACACCGCGGACTTGTCTTCAATGAAATCCCCGAAACTCGTGTCTCCTTCGTCTCCGATCGGCGTCTGAAGGCTGATCGGTTCCTGCGCGATCTTCAGGATCCCCTTCACTTTTTCGACGGGCATCTTCATGACCTGCGCGACCTCTTCGGGGGTCGGTTCGCGCCCGGTCTCCTGGACCAAGTGGCGCGACGCGCGGAAAAATTTATTGATGGTCTCGATCATGTGCACCGGGATACGGATCGTACGGGCCTGGTCCGCGATCGAACGCGTGATCGCCTGGCGGATCCACCAGGTCGCGTAAGTCGAGAACTTGTAACCGCGCTTGTATTCAAATTTGTCGACGGCCTTCATCAGGCCGATGTTCCCTTCCTGGATCAGGTCCAAAAAGGAAAGCCCGCGATTCGTGTACTTCTTGGCGATGCTCACCACCAAGCGGAGATTCGCGGCCACCAAGGCCTTCTTCGCCCTGGTCAGCTCCCATTCCTTGCGGACAATGGCCTTGAAATGCTCATGCAGTTTTTCTTCCGGCTCCCCGAGTTCGTGAAGGATCTGGCGGGTCCGCTCCTCGATCTGGCCGATCTTGCCGCGCACGCCGCCCCGCCGGAGCTTCTTGATATCCTCGCGGTTCCTTTTAAGTTCGCGGAGTTTCCCGCGAAGGCTCGCGATGATCTGTTCCACGATGGCGATGCTGAGATTGAACTGCAGTAAAAGTTCGGCCATATTGGATTTTTTCCGGGAGGCGCGGAACTTCCGGATGAGCAGTTTGAACTTGTTCTTGATCGTCTGGATCTTGACCGTCTGCTCTTCATCGACGATCGCCTCGAGCTGGATCTGCCCGTCGAGGATCTTTTTGGCAAGCTCAAGCACTTCAAACCGCGCCGCCTTGGTCTGATAAACGACTTTCTTCAGTTCTTCTTCGCAAGCCTCGATCTTCTTGGAGATCTCTATTTCCTGCTCGCGGGTCAGGAGCGAGATCTGCCCCATCTGGCGGAGATAAGTGCGGACCGGATCATCGATGCGCCCGCGCTCATATTCTTCGACCGCCGCATCCTCCTCAAGTTCGGAGTCTTTTCCCTTTTTGACTTCGACGTCTTGGATCACCTCAGAGGCGGATTTGGTCGGATCTCCCGTGGAGCCGCTCGTGACTTCGATCCCTTTTTCATTCAAAACACCGATGACCTCTTCCTCGTTTTGGGGATTGTCCATGTCCGGGGGCAGCAGTTTCTTCATCTGCTCGATGGTCACAATCCCCTGTTTCTTACCGAGGATCAAAAGCTTTTGGACCATCTCTCTCTGGAGCGTCGCCGAGACGGCATCTTTTTTGCCCGGCTTCCCCTTGACGGGCTGCACAGGCAGGGCCTTCCCCTTGACCTTGGCCGAAGACCGCTTGGGGGATGAAGCATGGG
>JAZDFE010000026.1:0-54795 GCA_043808175.1 Candidatus Omnitrophota bacterium
GCGCAAATCGGTGGAATGCCTATGGATACGGAGACTACTTAAACAGAAGCGGTTGGGTAAACCGGCTGAATAATTGGCTTTATGAAATAAAAATATTCAAATTAGCCCGATTGTTCATGTTTGATCTTCAAAATAAAAAAGGACGTCGCTCGGACACCTATGTTTTTCCGGCCGAAATAAAAATGTCTCCGGACGCGGAAGAATGGCGCGGGAAGGGGAGGGCGTGCGAGCGCGACGGCAAGTATGATGAGACCATTTCATGGTATAAAAAGATCGTAGAAAAATATCCGTCTGCCTTGGGCGGGTATGACTGTTTGAGAAGCGCGTATTATATGACAAGAAACAGAGAAGAGGAACGGCGAATGTTCAAAAAGTTAATAGAACTGGATCCCCAATGCCTCAAATTTTTAATTAAGACGCGCACCTATTTTCTGGCCGATCCGGTAAATGACAAAGAGGACCTTGAATTTATAAAGAGATATGAACACATAAACCCTATTGCCGCGGACATTCTAAAAAAAGTGGCGGAACGGGAAAAATATCGCCGGGAAATGCAGGGTTGGATCAATCACGACATAGAGGAGATGATCCGGCGAGCCCACCGGAGAGGGATCAAGGTGATCCTGCAGGCTTATCCTGACTATGAAAATGGGGATCGATATGAAAACCACTCGTTTATCAATGAGGGCTTAAGGGAAACCGCGAAAAAGAGCGCAGTGCTTTTTATTGATAATGAACGGCTCTTTGATCAAATGTTTTTGAAGGGTGAAAATAGAGATGATTATTTTGAACCCGCCAAGGTGCATTGCAATGAAAAAGGGTATGGAGTGATGGCGAAAAATATTTATTGCGGTATCATAGCCTCCAACGGCCTCGGGATCCTCCCCGACGTTGATCCTGCAGAAAAGAGCGAATGTTTGGACCCTAACTAAACGGAGAGCAAGATAGAAAGATCAGACCATGCATGTCAGCAGAAAAAAAATCACGGTCCTAATTCTTGGTATCCTGGTAAGCCTTATTGTTTTAGAGGTGTCTTTAAGGGTCGTGGGTGTTGTTTATTCTCATCAGGCGCAGGATGCCAAGGCGTTCAAAAAAGAACCCGGAACTATTGCGATCCTATGCTTTGGGGATTCTTTCACGCAAGGGTTCGGAGCACCCCCCGGGAGGGGTTATCCCGGTCAACTTGCAGAACTTCTTCAGAAAAAATATCCGGAAAAGCGAGTGACAGCGGTTATTAATAAAGGCTGGTGCGCCCAAAATACAGCGATGGTCTTGCAAAGATTTGATAAAGAGGTAGATGCAATTCATCCGGACGTCATTGTTATTCTAACGGGAGGCGCAAATATATGGAATGCCTATGGATACGGAGACTACTTAAACAGGAACGGTTGGGTGAACCGGCTGAATAATTGGCTTTATGAAATAAAAATATTCAAATTAGCCCGGTTGTTTATGTTTGATCTCCAAAATAAAAAAGAGCGTTTTTTGAATGCCTATGTTTCTCCGGCCGAAATAAAAATGTCTCCGGACGCGGCAGAATGGCTTCGGAGGGGGGATGAGTGCCAGCGCGAAGGCAAGTATGACGAAGCTATTCAGTGGCATAAAAAGATCGTAGAAAAATACCCGTTTGTCCCCGACGGGTATGCTGGTTTGATGATCGAGTACATTAAGATGGGAAATCAGGAAGAGGAAGAGCGGGTAATTAGAAAGCTCATAGAACTGGATCCTGAACGTCTGCAATTTTACATGTCTTTTACGATGATGCTTATGAGGATTCCTGATAATGAAAAAAAAGAGGCTGTGCAATTCATCCGGAAGTATGAGCGCGTCAATCCTATCGTTAGAGATATTCTGAAGAGAGTGACGGAAATGAAAAAATATCACCGGGAAATGAAGGGTTGGATCAATCACGACATAGAGGAGATGATCCGGCGGGCTCACCGGAGAGGGACCAAGGTGATCCTGCAGACTTATCCCCACTATGATCAAGGCTTAAAATATGAAGGTCCTTCGTTTATCAATGAGGCCTTAAGGGAAACCGCGAAAAAGAACGAAGTGCTTTTTATTGACAATGAACGGCTCTTTGAGCAAATGTTTTTGAAGGGCAAAAATAGAGATGATTATTTCGAACCCTCCAGATTGCATTGCAACGAAAAAGGGTATGGAGTGATGGCGAAAAATATTTATTGCGGTATCATAGCCTCCAACGGCTTCGGGATCCTCCCCGACGTTGATCCTGCAGAAAAAAGTAAATGTTTAGACCTCAACTAAGCGGGGAGCAGGATAGACAGATCAGACCATGCAAGACGGAAAACAAAAAATCACGGCCCTGATTCTTGGTATCCTGGTAAGCCTTGTTGTTTTAGAGGTTTCTTTAAGGGTCATTGGTATTGTTTATTCTCATCAGGCGCGGGATGCCAGGGCGTTCAAAAAAGAGCCCGGAACTTTTGTTATTCTATGTTTTGGAGATTCTTTCACAGAAGGGATGGGAGCACCTCGGGGGAGGGGATATCCCGCTCAGCTTGCGGAGCTTTTTCAAAAAAAATATCCCGGAAAGAAAGTAAGGGTAGTGAATAAGGGCATTGGCGGCTATAACACGGCCATGATCTTGGAAAGATTTGACGAAAGCATTAACGAGGTCAACCCAGATGTCATTACTATTTTAGCGGGAGGCGCAAATAGGTGGAATGCCTATGGATACGGAGACTACTTAAACAGGAACGGTTGGGTGAACCGGCTGAATAATTGGCTTTATAAAATAAAAATATTCAAATTAGCCCGGTTGTTCATGTTTGATCTCCAAAATAAAAAAGAACATCTTTTGGACAGTTATGTTTTTCCGACTCCGCCGGCAATGTCGCCAGACGCAGAAGAATGGCGTAAGAGGGGGGGGGCGTGCGAACGCGCCGGCAAGTATGACGAAGCCATTTCCTGGTATGAAAAGATCGTAGAAAAATACCCGTCCGCTTTGGGCGGGTATGAATTTTTGAGGAACGTGTATTTTAAGACAGGAAACAGAGAAGGGGAGCGACGAATGCTCAGAAAGTTAATAGAATTAGATCCCAAACGCCCGCAATTATTCTTCGAGTACATAGCAATGTTTTTAATTGACCCGGCTTATAACAAAGAAGATTTTCAATTCATGCAAGGGTATGCAAACGCAATGCCTGTTGTCAGAGATGCGCTGAAGAGAGTGACGGAAATGCCAAAATATTACCGAGAAATGAAGGGTTGGATCAATCACGACATAGAGGAGATGATCCGGCGAGCTCACCGGAGAGGGATTAAGGTGATCCTGCAGACTTACCCCTACTATGATAAGGGGGATGAATATGAAAGTCTCTCGTTTATCAATCAGGCTTTAAGGGGAGCCTCGAAAAAGAAGGCAGTGCTTTTTATCGATAATGAATGGCTCTTCGATCAATTTTTCTTAAAGGGCGCAAATAGAGATGATTATTTTGAATCCGCCAAAGCGCATTGCAATGAAAAAGGGTATGGAGTGATGGCGAAAAATATTTATTGCGGTATCATAGCCTCTAACGGCCTTGGGATCCTCCCTGCCGTTGAACCTGCAGAAAAGAGTAAATGTCTTGAACTTTAACACGGGGCCTCTATGAAAATACTATTGATCAACCCACCTGATGACCTAAAAAGTTTTTTGGGCCGAGGAAAACAATTTGTGCCCGTTTTGGAGCCTTTGGGACTGCTTTCGATTGCCGCTGTGGTCAGGCGGGCCGGCTACGACGTCGCGGTGGTGGACGCTTTTGCGCAAGGGCTGTCCTGCGAAAATATCAAAGCGCTTATTCTGGAAAAGCAGCCGCAGGTGATCGGCTTCTCTTCGTTTACCTCGAATGGAGGCGTCATTTACGAGCTTGGGCGGTGGATCAAAGCAACCCTTCCGGATACGTGTGTGATTTTTGGAAATACGCACGCGGCCGTTTACGCAGAAGCTTATTTGAATAATCATTGCTGTGATTGTGTTGTTCATGGAGAGGGAGAGGAAGTTTTTCTCCGGATCTTGGAAGCGGTATCCCGGAAAAGCGGGTTCGAAGAGATAGCCTCCGTCTCTTGCCGGAAAAATGGACGTTGTGTGTTGGCCAAAGAATCCGCGATCATTGAGGACCTTTCATCGCTGCCATTACCTGCCAGGGAAATGGTCAATCAGAAATTCTATAATTTTTCTTCCATGACCAATACGCCTTATAACGCAAAGCGAAAAAGTATTGGCAAGCACATGTTCACGTCTCGCGGGTGCCCCTTCTCCTGTTCTTTTTGTGCGGTTCATAAGAAAAAGGGACGCCGGTCTTATAGCCTCGAGCAAACCCTTGAAGAAATGAAGGAGCTTAAGCGCTTTGGGACAGATTATATTTTTTTCTCGGATCCCATCTTTGTTTCCGACCGGAAAAGAGTTTTGGACCTTTGCCGCATCATGAGGGAAAACCGTTTGGATTTTCAGTGGGGATGCGAAGGGCATGTGAATTTCATGGATGAAGAAATGGTTCGTGCGATGGAGGCCGCGGGCTGTTACGACATCGCATTCGGGATCGAATCCGGTGTCCAACGTCTCTTAGACGGAGTTAACAAAAAAACAACTTTGGAAAATATTGAAAAAAGCGTTCGCCTGGTCAAGAGAAGTACGAAGATCAAAGTGTCCGGACTTTTTATACTTGGCTTGCCCGGAGAAACCTATCAAGATTCACTTCAGACTATTCGCTTTGCAAAAAGGCTGCCGCTTGATATGGCGCAGTTCAGCACTCTTGTGCCGTACCCGGGATCGGCGATCTATAGTGAGCTGGCCGGAAAAGGTCTGATCGACACAGGCATTCGGAAAGACGGGACTTTGGATACCGCCGTTTGGCAGAGGTATTCGGCGTACAGTTGTTTTACGAACCATCAACCTATATGGACGCCAGCAGGCGTGTCAGCCCGGGAGCTTAAAGCATTGCAGAAAAAAGCATTTCGCGACTTCTATTTTCGACCGCATCAGCTTTTCTACCAACTGAAAAGAATGAGGTTGTCTCATTCAAAGAATATTTTTTTAGCATTGAAAGACATTCTTTTTTAATGACCCGTTGTTCATTCAGAGGGAAGACCACGGTGGATAAGGCGAAACGGTTTAAAAGTGAAAAGGCCGGGCTTTTCTTATTGATCGTTCTTGCGGCCGCCATTCGTATCTTTTTTCTTTTGAATTACGAAAATATGTCGGGTAATGCTACGGACGGCGCTGTGCGGGCTCTCCGCATACTTGAAAATCCGCGCCTTTTACTGAATTTCGATGGTAACCGATCGACGCTCTTCAATTATGCGATGGCTTCCTTTATGTTCTTTTGGCGCGACCCTATTTGGGCGCCACGGGTCTTTGCGCTGATATTCGGGGTATTTCTAGTGTTTCCCTATTACGGAACTCTCAAGACCCTATTTGATCGAAGGATCGCTTTCTTTTCAAGTCTCGTCCTTGTTTTTTGTCCTTTGCATGTTATTCAAAGCGGTACGGCAACGGCCGACACGGCTTACTTTTTTTTCCTTTTTTCTGCTTTTTATTATTTTTTTCAATTTAAGAACGGTCAAGAACAGACGTCTGCGTTATGGCTGTCCGTATTTTTGTTTAATATGGCATCTCTTATGCGGTTTGAGAGCTGGCTTTTTATTCCGCTCTTTTTCATCCTGTTGTGGCCCAAGGGGAAAGGGACGGCCTTTCAGTTTTTAATTCTTTCCATGGTTTTTCCATGCGTATTGCTCCTGTTAAATCAGATCAAGCACCATAATTTTTTTCTGACATTTCACGCAGCAGCCAGGACAGCGAGCAAGGAAATTGAGGCCGGTACCGTTCCTTATGATCCGCGGGTTTTTAGCTGGCTTGTCGTTTTGTGGAGGAGTTCCGGAGCGAGTTTGGTGATCGGGGGTCTTTCAGGTATCGTTCTGGCGTTCTTGATGCGCCAAAAACGCCAGCTGGCCATTTTCTTCCTGATTTTATTAACGGCTTTTACGATCAATTCATGTGCAGCGCGAATGTGGCACTCGGAACGTTATAGCATCATCTTAGCATTGCTGTTAATTCCCTACGCCTGGTTTTTTGTGGACATGGCCGTGACTTTTCTAGCCGGCCGAAAAGCATTGTTTTTTCTATGCTTCTTGATCTTTCCGGCGGTTGATATTTGGCAGATAGTGCGGCAGCCGAATTCAACCATACCATTTGCGGTGAGTCTTATGGACGATCACACTAATAGTGTTGCTCAATGGCTAAAAACAAATGTCCGGAAGAATGAAACTCTTATCATCGGCTCAGATCACTGTGATCTCCATCCCAATTACATTATACTTCGAGCGGGGATTACTCCTATAAGTCGATGCTTGACCGTGTGGACTAACGCAGAGCACTATTTTAAAAACCAAGAAGCGTTTGAAAGGTATATTTGGAAGCGTCGGACGAACTATCTTGTTTTAAATTCCAAAAGTTATTTGCAAGAAATTTTGAACTTTGATCTGAACAAAAAACACCAGGATCTTGGCGATGCAGCGTTTGAACTCACCTTTGAGGCGAATGTGCCCGCGTTCGGGAAATACCTCATTTACAGGATATCCTACCGGGAGTCCTCAAGGAGCGGTGGGAATGCCTAAGGGGAAATGGTTCGAGAGCGATAAGATCTTGCTTTCTTTACTCATCCTCTTGTCAGCGGGGCTCCGCATTTTCTTCCTGTTAAAATTCGATAATATGCCCGGGGATGCCGCGGGTCATGTGGAGAGGGCGCTCCGCATACTTGAAAATCCGAACCTTTTATCGAACTTCGATGGCAATAGCTCGACACTTTATAAATACTCGATCGCTTCTTTCATGTATTTTTGGCGCGACCCTGTTTTAGCGCCCCGGGTCTTCACAGCGCTCTTCGGGATCTTTCTCGTGGTTCCGTATTACGGTACTCTCAAGGTCTTATTTGACCGGACGATCGCTTTTTTTTCGACCCTTATGCTTGTTTTTTATCCCTTACACGTCATTCAAAGCAGCGTAGCGACCTCGGACGCTGTTTATTATTTTTTTCTTTTCAGTGCTTTTTATTATTTATTCAGTTACAAGATCATCCAAAAACGGCTTTCAGCCCTGTTGCTTTCCGCTCTTTCGCTTAATATCGCCTCTCTTCTTCGGTTCGAATGCTGGATCTTCATTCCTGTTTTCTTCATGCTTCTTTGGCCCAAGGGGAAGAAGCCGGCTTTTCTGTTTTTGATCCTTTCCCTGGTCTTCCCCTGCGGGCTTTTTGCGTTCAATCAGTTTTTCTGTCATGATTTCTTTTACTCGTTTGATGCCGCCGGTAGGACGGCACACGCGGAGATCGCGATGGGCAGATTTCCTTACGATCCGAGATGGTGGAGCTGGCTGGATGTTCTGTGGCGGAGTTCGGGACCAAGTTTGGTGATCGGGGGTCTATCCGGTATCGTTCTGGCGTTCTTGACGCGCCAAAAGCGCCAGCTGTCTATTTTCTTCCTGGTCCTATGGTTGGCATTCACGATCAATACATTATCGGCGAGAATGGTATGTGGCGTGCGGTACAGCATTATTTTGGGATTATTCCTGATCCCGTACGCCTGGTTCTTTATAGACCGGCTATTGGCTTTTGTGGGGCTCAGGAAGATCGTTTTTTTTATACTCGCCCTACTGAGTATCCTGACGGTCGATTTCGCGCAAGCATTATGGAAGGAAATTCCTCTAACAACCGAGCTGCTTTGCGTCACGCCTTCCGGAATCAAAAACATTGCTAAGTGGCTCAAGGATCATGTTCAAAAAGACGAATTTCTTGTTATTGAAGCGGACTCTCACGATGGTTTTCCCTCGAACATTTTGCTCCGGAGCGGGATCCATTCCCAAAAGTGCACGCTTGTCTACGCGCCTCTTTTCGAAAACAAGCTTTTTGAAAACAAAGAAAAAGCCAGGAAATATTTTTTGAGAGTGCGACCGAAATATCTTGTCTTGAATTCGGGAGGGTACTTAAAAAAAGTTTTGAGCTTTGATTTAAATCAGCAAAACCAAAGCTTGGGGAACATTTCATTCAAAGTCGTGTTCGAACAATATGAGCCTATGCTCGAGATCGGGAAATATATTATTTACAAAATTTCTTACCCGGAGTTCTCAGGGGGCGGCGGGAATGCTTAAAATGTATGCTTGCAACAGAAATGAGGCGAAATGAAACAAGCTATCGAAGCTTCTTTTTCCAGTCTTAGTTTGTACGGGAACATTCTTCCGTTCAAAAAACTTATCGAAGGGATCTTTAACAGCCTTTCGCGACGGCCGACGGTTTTTCCAATATCCATCAACCTGCTTCTTACCCGAAAATGCAACTATGCTTGTCGCATGTGCGTTTCGAGTAAACTCGAGAAGGCTCATGGCGAGGAGAAGGAGGACGTTGATCTTCCGGCGATTAAAGAATTCATTCATGCCGTTCGCCGGCACCAACCGGTGTTCCACATTGGCGGCGGAGAGCCGTTTATGCGCAAAGACCTCTTGGAGATAGTCTCCTTCATCAAGCAGAGCGGTCTCAAGTGTCTTGTGACCACCAATGGTTTTTTGATGGACGAGCAGGCCCTGAAGGGCCTGAAGGGTTTGGTCGACGTTTTGATCATTTCACTGTACGGGCCGCGGGAAATTCATGACAAGGTCGTTGGGGTAGAAGGCGCATTCGATAAAACGGTGGATCATTTAAAGTTTCTCGTTAAGAATAAACGCAAAGATATGAGGGTCATGGTCAGCTGCATTGCAATGCCTGAAAGCCTAGGTTCTTTTCAGACCTTCCTGGCCTATTTACAATCACTGGGCGTCGATGCCGTAAAGATAGAGCATCTTAACTTTCTGACAAGCAAGGAGCATGCCGCGCGGACCGTTTCCGATTCCGAAGGAAACGACTTTGACCTGACGCCCACCATTTTCATTGATGATCAAAGCTTCCAGGAAAGATTTGTACAGGAGCTGGTTCGCTTAAGGAAAGAGATCCTCAGGTTCGCCATACCTGTTCGCATAAAACCTTACCTGACCGATCAGCAGATACAAGACTGGTATCTCAGCCTTCCTCAGCGCGATCACGAGTGCCGATTTATCACGCACTCGGTGTTTGTTAATTACAACGGCGACATTATCCCGTGTCAATTTCTGACACATTGCGTCTTGGGAAATATCAAGAAAGATTCTTTGGAAGATGTTTGGCATTCTGAACTTTATCAAAAACTGAGAAGAACCATCAAGAAAACTCATCTGAAAGTTTGCATGCGCTGCTGTAAGAACTAAAAACCTATGTGCGGGATCTGCGGAGCGAAGGGAATAACGCCGGACAGTTTTAGAGACGAGTGTAGAGCCATGCTCGCCTCTTTAAACCATCGGGGTCCGGACGAGCATGGACAGTACTGCGACCCGGAAGCGGGCTTATTTCTAGGTGCAACGCGACTCAGCATCATCGATCTGACGCCCTCAGGATCCCAGCCGCTTTTCAGTGAGGACAAAACCATTGTCCTGGTCTGCAACGGTGAAATTTATAATGCTCCCGTCTTAAGAAAAGAGCTTTCCCAGAAGCAACACCGATTTCATTCCAGGACGGACACTGAGGTCATTATTCATCTTTACGAAGAGATGGGAGAGCGCTGTCTCGAAAAACTTAAAGGCATGTTCGCCTTTGCGCTTTGGGATCGGAAGAAGGAACTGTTGTTCGTTGCCAGGGACCGCCTGGGGATCAAGCCGCTTTATTATTATGCTGAAAACGGGAAGTTTGCTTTTGCCTCCGAAATAAAAGCACTTCTGAAACTGCCTTTTATAGAAAAAAAAACGGATATCGGGGCTCTCGACCTTTATTTTTCGCTGGAATACGTTCCTTCTCCATGCTCTATTTACAAAAGTATTCGGAAATTAAAACCCGGCTCTTATTTGATCTATCAAAATTCCGAAGTCCAGGTGCGACCTTATTGGAATTTGGGAAATTATAAGGGCGGAAGGGACCTGAGCTTTCGCGAAGCGGCGGAGCGGTTGGAACATCTTTTAAGGATATCGGTCAGGGAACACCTGCTCGCAGACGTTCCGATCGGCGTACTCCTAAGCGGCGGGTTGGATTCCAGCGCGTTGGCGGCCTTGGTAAACCGTGATGCTCCCGGAAGTTGCGACACTTTTTCTATTGGATTTGCCGAAAAAACCTTTGATGAAACGGAATATGCCCAAAGAACGGCGCATTTTCTTGGCACCCGGCACCATCATCATATCTTCACCTTGAAAGATTTTGTCGAGATCTTTCCGTCCGTGACCGGCCACCTTGATGAGCCGCTGGGAGATCTCTCCGTTTTTCCCACTTATTTTCTCAGTCGTTTTGCCCGCCAAAACGTTAAGACGGTTTTGTCCGGGGAAGGCGGGGATGAATTGTTCATGGGTTATCCCACTTACCTGGCGCACAAGTTCCTGGAAGACCATAAACGGATGCCCGCCGGGTTGATCGCCGGTTTATTTCACGCCCTGGAAAAAGTGTTCCCGGTAAGTTCTGAATATTTCACCCTGGGTTTCAAGATCAGACAGTTTTTGCGGGGAGAACATTGTTTGCGGGACCCGGGCATGCGCCATTTATGCTGGATGGGGTCTTTTTCAGCCTCGGAAAAAGCGGATCTTTACAGTCCTGACTTGAAGAACAGAATCACCGTCGTATCTCCGGGCAATTTGGATCAGGGGCCTTTAACAGAAACAGAGATTCAAGAAGTCTTAAAGAAGATCCAATATCTCGACATCTATGGCTATTTGGCGGAAGATCTGCTGGTGAAGGCGGACAGGGCCTCGATGGCCGCTTCTTTGGAGCTCAGGGTCCCGTATCTTGACCATGAGCTGATGGAATTCGTTTGGAGTCTGCCCGCGGACACGATCTTTCAGAAACGGTTATTCAAGTCCGTTATCGGAAAATATTTGCCTCGTGAAATCATGCGAAGAAAAAAGAAAGGTTTCGCGATACCGTTTGTCAAATGGCTCGAGGAAAAAGATTTTTTCCCGCTCGTCGAGGATTTTTTCAACGAAGATTTTATTAAAAATCAGGGTCTATTTAACCCTGGCGTTGTGCAGCAGATGCTCAGCGAGCATACTGAGCGGAAAAAAGATAATCGGAAAAAATTGGGAACCTATATCATGTTCCAGTCGTGGCATAGAAAAGCAGCACTGTCTGTGTGAAAAGGTTTTGGAATGTGGCGGATAGTTCCGTATTGGTTTATGGACCTTGCTACTCTTGCCCGTTCGATGGTTTTTTCTTCCGAATTTCTTTTATCTGATGATAGAAAATATAAGAGTCGATATGCTCCAAGATGTTGTGGCGGATGTTCTTGAAAAAGCCTGGAAGCGCTGTCCCGGTTTCCGGACAGGGAGATCACTTTGTATCGGGTGAGGCGATGATCCTATTAAGTCTTTGTGACAATCACGATAGTGGCGCCTGTATTCTGAAGAACGGCGAACTTCTCTTCGCCGTGAACGAGGAGCGTCTCAGCCGAAAGAAACTTCAGGGTGGATTTCCGCGCCTGTCGATCGAGGAGTGCCTGCGCCAGACCGGGATCGGACCTTCCGCAATCGATGCCGTTGTCTTTGCTTCCCGCATGACGCCGACGTCGGCGTTCCGGCTTTTATGTTCTTGGCATGACTCCTTAAGGCACAAGAGTTCCTCTTTCAGTTACCTTTTGAACGCTTACATTATTTATCAGGTGCTTTTTCGCTTTCTAAAGTTCCCGGAATTTATCGATAGTTTTTTTTCAAACAAGATCATCGCTTCCCGCCTCGCGCGTTTCGGTATCCACGCGCCCGTTCATTGCGTCGAGCATCATGAGGCCCATGCCGCCGCCGCTTATTATTCCGGCAATAGCGATGAAAAGACGATTGTCATTACACTTGATGCTATGGGGGACGGGGTGAGCGTAACCGTAAACATAGGATGCGGAAACAGCATAAAACGCGTCTATGAGCAATCGGGTTTCAGTGCCATCAGCACCTATTATCAGAGGCTGACGGAATTTTTGGGATTTGCCCCGTTGCGACACGAGGGTAAGATCACCAGCCTCGCGGCTTACGGACGATTGAATGAAAAGCTCCTGGCTCTGGCGCAAAGCAATCTGCGGTTTTCCGAGAAAACCAAGGGATTTAAGTATAAGAATTACCTTCTCCCGGAGAGCCCCCATAGCCCCATGTACGAACAGTTACGGGGTTATTCCCGGGAAGATATCGCGTTCAATTTCCAGAAGAATTTCGAAGACGAGCTCACGAAATTCATTGCATGGTGGGTGGCGGAACTGAAGATCTACCGCATTGCGGTGGCCGGCGGCATCTTTGCCAACGTGAGTTTGAACCAGCGCATTAAGGATATCGAAGGCGTTCAAAGCGTTTATATATTTCCCCACATGGGGGATGGCGGACTAGCCGTAGGGAGCGCACTGGCCTACGCGAAGCCGAAGCCGTTTTATCTGAAGAATGTTTATCTGGGGCCAGAGTACGACCGCGATGTCATCAAGTCCCTTCTGGAGCGGCAGGGAATAACCCATGCTTTTCTGGAAGAGGAGCCTTTGTGCGAGCGGATCGCGGAACTATTGGCGCAGGGGAAAACCGTAGGCCATTTTAACGGGAGGATGGAGTTCGGTCCCCGGGCGCTCGGGAACCGTTCCATTTTATACAGGGCGGACGACACCACGGTCATGGGATGGTTGAACGAAAAAATGGACCGGTCGTCCTTCATGCCTTTTGCGCCCGTGAGCCTGGATCATGAAGCCGGCAGTCTTTATCAAGGCATCGACGCCGTCCGCTACGCGCTGAGATTTATGACGCTGGCGGTTGACTGTACCACGAAGATGAAGCAGCTTTGTCCGGCCGGCGTACATCTTGACGGTACGGCGCGGCCGCAGCTTTTATTGAAAGAAGACAATCCGAGACTTTACAGGATACTCGAGCATTACGAAAAAAAGAAAGGCGTTGCCACGGTTTTGAACACGAGTTTTAACCGGCACGAAGAGCCCATCGTGTGTTCTCCGGAGGATGCGCTGAAGTCCTTCCGGGAATGCGGGCTCGACGTTCTCGTTCTCAATAATTTCCTGATTTCCCGATGAGCTGAGCAAGTCGAGCGCTTTTGACTCAACAGCGCTGCTTATAGCGGCTCCGAAATGAGTCGAAGGCTCCTCGCTTTCAAGATTTTTATCCTGCGGGGGTCAGCTTTGGTAGTAGACTTTTGATCGATGCGTTATATTCCCTGACCACTTAGGGAGAGCGAATGGATATGAAAACAGCGTGATTGACCGGCGCCGCGGAGAAATATTCAAAATAGCATTTCGAAAAGTTGTTGGGAGAATATGAAAAATCTATCAGCGGGTAATCCTTCTAAAATATTTTGGTTTCTTGATAAGGTCTTTTGTATCTTGTTCGGGGTTTTGCTGGTGCTTGTGGGGCTGGAGTTTTTTTTGAGGCTTCTAGGGTTTGGATATAACGTGATCCATAAGGCGCCCGTGGATACCGGGGCAAAGTACAGGATCTATTGCGTGGGCGAGTCAACCACATGGGGCGTTGGAGCTAGCGATCCTGTCTTAAAAGGTTATCCCCACCAGCTGGAAGAAATGTTGAATAGCAAATATAAAGGAATGAAAATCCAATGTCTTTTTGATCAAACCATAGGGCAGAATACATCGGAAATTCTGGCAAAGTTTCCCCAGCACATCAAGAAATACCGACCCCAGTTAGTCATTTTTTTAATGGGGGTCAATAATTGGTGGAATATGGATCGAAGCAACATCTTGTTATTCAATAAGAATCAATGGGTTTCCCAGCTGACTCTGAAAGCTTTGATATTTCTTGATAAATTCAGAGTTTGGAAGTTATTCAAGAACATGGCTTTTCCGTTAAGGCCTTCTCAAGAACGATGGAATTATTTTAATGTCCAGGCAGGAAGGGTGCCGGAAGAGCGCGAGGAACGGAGGTGGAATAAGGACCCTATTTTTGATGAGCTCGCAGAACACGATATCGGCGAAATGGTCAAGATATGCAAGGCAGAGGGCATCAAGATAATCATGTGCACTTATCCGGTGGCAGCGAGGGACTTGCGGCGTGTTCAGATCAATGTGGCTAAGAAGTACGGCTTACTTCTCGTGGATCATTACGCGGTTTTTCAAAAGTTAAAAGATCGGCAAGTCTATCTTTCGACGGAAGATTATTGGCATCCCAATGACGCGGGTTATGCGATCGTAGCGGAGAATATTTATAACTGTATTTTGGAGAATAGATTGATCGAACCAAAAGAGAAAAAAGACCCTCGATGAAAGTACTGTTCATTACTCGAGAGGGTTATCGTTTGTCGGGGGCCCGGGTCCGTTGCTATAACTTCTGCCGGGAGTTGGTCAGGCAGGGGATAGAGGCCCGCGTCCTTTCGTTCGCCGATGATCTTGGCGCGAAATGCGGCGAAAAAGAGTTGGAAATGTCGGGTTTGAAAAAAACAGGATTTGCCGCAAAGGCGTTCCGCTTGCTCATCAAAGAATCCTCCGATACCGTTTTTATCTTGCAAAGATTCAATTATCACGCCTTGGCGCCTCTCTGGGTCTCCGGACTTAAAAAAAATAAGATCGTGTTTGATTGTGACGACTGGAATATCCGGGAAAATCCCGTTTACCATTTTGGATTTTACCCGAGTTCGAAAATGGAATATGCAACGCGTCAGATCGCTAAGCGCGCCGTGGTGTGTATCGCCGCCAGTAAGTTTCTTGAAGGCTATCTTCTTGATTTTAATCCTTTAGTGCATTACCTTCCGACCGGCGTGGATACGAACCTGTTTTCTCCCAAAGAGGACCGTCCTGGGGCGGACGTTATTTTTTCCTGGATCGGAACGGCTTACCACAAGGAAATGGGCGCTAATATCCGGTTTCTCCTGGACTGTTTTTCCGAAGTTGCGGACCGGTATGGTCATGTTTCGTTAAGCCTGGCCGGAGAGGGAAGATATTTTGAAGAGGTCCGGCGGACTCTTTCCGGATATAAACACAAACACAGAGTGACGATCCACGACTGGATCGATCCGGACAGGATCCCAGAGCATCTTTCGAGGATGGATGTCGGACTGCTGCCTTTGATCCAGGATACGAAATTCAATAAGGCAAAAAGCCCGACCAAGTTATTTGAATATATGAGCATGGCCAAGCCTGCGATCGCCAGCGATGTGGGAGAGGCAAAGAACATTCTCCGGGATAAGCAAACAGGTCTATTAGTAAAAAATAAAAACGAATTTGTTTCCGCCATGTGCCACTTGGCCGAAAACGCGCAAGCGCGCCGCGAGATGGGAAATCATGCCAGGGAAGACGTGGAGCGGTATTATTCGCTCGATGTTCTTGGCAAGAGGCTGGCGGATGTTTTGAAGGGGATTTAAAGAGGAGGAAGAATGCTTTCCGTCGTGATCCTGACCTGCAACAGCCAGAAGTATATACAAGCGTGCCTGGATTCCGTTTTTCGCCAAGACACCCAGGGCATCGAAGTGGTGATCATCGACAATGCCTCATCGGATAAGACGCTAGAAATCATCAAAGGATATTTACCCCGGGTAAGTTTGATTGAAAACTCAAAAAATCTTGGAGCCAGCAAAGCTAGGAATCAAGGCATCGAATATTCGTCCGGGGATTGGATCTTAGCCTTGGACAGTGACGTCGTGCTCAAAGACGGTTTTTTCGAAAAGTTTGCCTCGGCCCAAAAAGGATTTCCCGACGATGTCGGTATGATCCAACCCAACGTTCTTAATGCGGATGGCAAGACCCTTTATTCTCAGGGGATCTATTTGTCGGCTTTCCGGAGGTTTCATGATTTGAACCGGGGAAGGCCGAAGGACAGGGTCGAGCCGATGGAAAAAAAAAATCATCGGTCCCTGCTCCGCGGCTGCTTTTTACAGGCGAAGCATGCTTGATAAGCTCAAAGAAAGAACCGGCTATTTTGACGAGCGCTTCTTCTTCCTGGTGGAAGACGTGGACCTGGCTTGGAGGGCCCAACGGGCCAGGTGGAAGGTTCTATTTTATTCTCCAATGGAGTGCTTTCATGCCGGCAATGGCTCGGGCACAGGTGAAAAATTCCGGCAGTATTTGAGTTTCCGTAATCGTCATTGGATGATCGCCAAGAACGAAGATTTCTGGGGGAGGGTGAAGACCTATGCTCTCTCCGCGCCTTATGAACTTGCGCGGATCATCTACCTGGCGATCTTTAATAAATACTTTTGGATGAAATTCTAGCCGGTGAAATCCTCGGTTTTGTACTTTATTACAAAAACACAAAAAATGAATTTCTTTGTTATAATCGCTCCAGCAATATGGGAACCCAGGATTTTATGAAAGGCGCTCTCAAAAAGGATTTTGCGGTGGTATTCATGAGTAATATTTTTTTTAGGATGAATTGACGATGACGAAGCGTATTCTGATCACAGGCGGTAGCGGTTTTGTGGGGTCCAATCTAGCGGTGGATCTTGTAACCCGGGGTTACGAGGTGACCGTTCTTGACGATCTGAGCCGGCGAGGCTCAGAGATCCTGTTAAAAAAAAGGATCTTGCCCCAGGGCATTAAATTTGTACGGGGTGATGTGAGGAATCCCGGGGATCTCCGCAAACTCAAGGAAGCGTTTGTCCTTCTGATCGAATGCAGCGCGGAACCGTCTGTTCTGGCGGGGACCCAGGGACAGGATGCGCGTCGTCTTTTAGATATTAACCTGCAAGGCGCGATCCATTGTTTTGAATGGGCCCGTGAGAGACGGGTTCCCGTTCTTTTTTTATCCAGTTCTCGCATTTATCCTTACGATCGATTGAATGCCTGTCACTACCGGGAAACAGAGACGCGGTTTGATCTTGACGAGGGATGTGAGGGCGTGAGCCCGCGGGGCGTGCGGACGGAGATGCCTCTTCATGGGATCCGGTCGCTCTATGGAGCGAGCAAATTGTGTGCAGAACTGATCCTTCGGGAATATGCGGTCCAATACGATCTTCCGGCGATCATTGACCGATGTGGTGTGATCGCAGGGCCGTGGCAATTGAGCAAGGTCGATCAGGGCGTTTTTACATTTTGGTTGGCCCATCATTATTTCAAGAAGCCTTTAAAATACATCGGTTTCGGCGGGATGGGGAAGCAGGTGCGGGACCTGTTGCACGTACAAGATCTCGTCGAACTTGTGGCCAAGCAGGCACAGTGCCTGATCGGGGACAAACCCGCTTACCGTGGGGAAGTATTCAATGTTGGCGGATCAAGTTATTCAAATTTATCTCTCCGGGAGGCCACAGACATTTGCGGGCAACTCACGGGAAACCCCATGGCGATCGGGAGCGTTTTAGAGCCGCGGCCGGCGGATGTGATCTGGTATATCACCGATAACGGAAGGACCGAGCAGGTTTTTGAATGGAAGCCGCGGAGATCTTCACGGAAGATCCTGGAGGACACGTTTCTTTGGCTGAAAGATCATGAGCTGGATTTCAAAAAAATATTTCTTTAATCGTAAGAGCAGAGGGGAGGAGTAATGAAGATCGCGCTGGTCACAGGAGCTGCAGGCCTTATTGGTTCTGAGTCGGTTCGGCTCTTTCATACCAAAGGATTTCAAATCATCGGCATCGACAATGATATGCGGAAATATTTTTTTGGCGCGGAGGGTTCTACGCGAGAAAGCCTGAAGGAGCTTAAGAATGAATGCACGAATTTTGTCAACCATGAGATCGATATCCGCGATGCCGTAGCAGTTTCCCGTATTTTTTCGGAATATAACCGGGATATCGCCGTGGTCATTCACAATGCCGCGCAACCGAGCCATGATTGGGCCGCGCGGGAGCCGCACACGGATTTTGGCATTAACGCGGTTGGCACGTTGAATCTTCTGGAAGCCGCGCGGCAGCACTGCCCCCAGGCCGTCTTTATTTTTGTCTCCACCAATAAAGTCTATGGAGATAACCCCAATCGCCTTCCTCTTAAAGAGCTGGAAACGCGGTGGGAATTGGATCCCAGGCACCCTTATTTCAAAAAAGGGATCGATGAGAGCATGTCTTTGGACCAATGCACCCATTCTGTTTTCGGTGCTTCCAAAGTGGCCGCCGATGTCATGGTCCAGGAATATGGACGCTATTTCGGGATGAAAACAGGTCTTTTCCGATGCGGATGTTTGACTGGTCCTCGCCATGCCGCGGCAGAACAGCACGGATATCTCGCATATTTGATGAGATGCGCGATCCTGGGCCGGGACTATCAGATCTTTGGCTATAAGGGGAAACAGGTCCGGGATAATATCCATAGTTCGGATCTGGTAAATGGTTTTTATCACTTTTTTCAGAAGCCGCGATGTGGCGAGGTCTACAATATGGGCGGAAGTCGTTTCAGTCACTGCTCCATGATGGAAGCCATTCAACTCTGCGGGAAGGTCGCGGGTCGCAACATGAAAACGGTCTATGTCGAAAAGAACCGGATTGGCGATCACATCTGGTGGGTCAGTGATGTGTCCAAATTTTCAAGCCACTATCCGGGATGGTCGATCACCAAGAATACGGAAGATATCCTTGTCGAGATCTTTAAATGCAATAAGGATCGCTGGGCCACGACTGGGAAATGACGATCTTATCGTGTGCTGGGCAAGCCGGCAAGACTCAAGAATGTGCGGAAAATCCTTCTTTTTCGTGCCTTGACCAATCCCCGCGGAGGCAATAAACTCTAGTCTCAAGGCTTTCGGATGAAGGATGGCGAAAAACAAGGCGTCTTCCGCCTTCCATCGTTCGCTATCCTATTCTTCATGGAGAGGTGGCAGAGTGGTCGAATGCGGCGGTCTCGAAAACCGTTATCCTCGTAAGGGGATCATAGGTTCGAATCCTATCCTCTCCGTTTTGCCTGTGCAAAACAACGTTGCCGCCAGGGTCCGAGGATTTGTTATTGAATCCGGCGATTTTTTAAGATAAAAGGCTCTGCGTAAGGAGACTCGAATTTGAAAGTTAAGACATTTGTTTCTCTTTCCTGCTTCGTTTTTTCCCTGCTTCTTCCTTCTGCCCTGCGTGCCGACATCATCCACCTCAAGAATGGCAACACTATGGAGGCGAAAATCCTCAAGGAGGACAAGAAATTCGTAACGGTCCAGACCCCGGGCGGCAAAGTAAAGATCCCTAAAAATGACATCCAAATGATCGAGAGGAAGCCGGTCGAGGACTTTCTCACCGCCCAGGGGAAATAGGTTTTTTCTCCTTTATCGAGGCCAAGGAACAATATCGAAAAAAACAACCGTCTGTCTCAGGGCTTTCTTAGATCTTTCCGTTTTCAAAAAGGACACAGATGCAGACTTGTCTTTCAAGGCTGTAAGTACTTCTTGAAAATCAGGTTCTTTTCCCGCATCATGGTGCCTCGCAATCCCCTAAAAACATATTAAATTTCTCCTATAAGGCAGGCATGGAATATCTGATCTTCGCCAGGAAATTCAGGCCGCAGACTTTTGAAGAGATCGTGGGGCAGGAGACCATCACCACGACCTTGAAGAACGCGATCCGCCAAGAGCGCGTGCCGCAAAGCTTTCTTTTTTCGGGGCCCCGGGGCGTGGGGAAGACTTCGACCGCGCGTATTCTGGCCAAGGCCTTGAATTGCAAGGAAGGCCCCACGGAAAAGCCCTGCGGCAAATGTATTTCCTGCAAAGAGATCGAGCAAGGGAATTCCATGGATGTGCTTGAGGTCGACGGCGCGTCGAACCGTGGCATTGAGGAGATCCGGACGCTTCGGGAGAACGTAAAATTCAAGCCTTCGGCGGGCCGTTACAAGATCTATATCATCGACGAAGTCCATTCCTTGACGGGCGATGCTTTCAATGCGCTTTTGAAGACGCTCGAGGAGCCGCCGGCGCATGTGAAATTCATTTTTGCCACGACCGAATCCCACAAGGTGCCGCTTACGATCCTGTCGCGTTGCCAGCGGCTTCAATTCAAAAGGATCTCGGTCCCCGAAGCGGTCGAAAAACTTGAGAAGATCGCGCAGAAGGAAAAACTGAAATGCGAAAAGAACGCGCTCTTTATGATCGCGAAAGCCACGGAGGGCGCGCTTCGTGACGCGGAAAGTCTTTTGGACCAGCTGGCGAGTTTTTCCGAAGGAAAGATCAGAGAAGAAGATGTCCTGACGCTTCTCGGGCTTGCGCCGGAAGAGATGTATGTTTCGGCGCTTGAAGCCATTCGCGAGAAAAAAGGAGATGAGATTTTCGGGCTTGTGAAAAAGCTCTATGAAGAAGGCGCCGATCTTGCGCAATTCGCCAAGGGTCTGTTCGAGGTTTTCCGGCATCTCCTGGTCTTGAAAACCGCGCCTAAGGCCGAGGCGCTGATCGAAGCGAGCGCCGAAGTGATCGTGAAATTACGGAAACTGGCAGCTGGTTTCCCACAAGGCGAGTTGCTTTTGGCCCTTTCGATCTTGCAGAACCTGCAGATCCAGCTGCGCCGGCCGGTGGTCTCGCCCAAACTGCTCGTTGAGGCCTCGCTTCTCAAACTTGTTTATATGGATGGATTGAAATCCGTCGAAAGCCTTATTCAAAGCGCATCCTCCGGACAAAAAAGCGGCTCCGCTATCCCTGTCTTGGAAAAAAAAACGTTAAAACCGGGAATGGCCGCTAGTAAGGTTGAAATTCCTTCTTACAACACCACGAAGAGAAGCATTTTCCAAAAAGCTGCGAGAGAGCCGGAAGCGATTCAGAAACCCCAAACTCCTCGGGCATCGTCCGAAGAAGGCCTGACGCTCAATGAGGTTGAGCGGGTATGGCCTCAAGTGATTGAGCTTGTAAAAGCCAAGCGCATGTCTCTGAGCCTTTATCTTGCCGAAGCCGAACCCACGGAAGTGGAAGGCTCGGTGATCGTACTGGGGCTTCCGTCCGAATTTCGTTTTCACAAAGAAACGCTCGAAAAAGATTTGAACAAACAAGTCGTTGAAGATGCATTCGCACAGGCCCTCAACAAAAAAGTCCGAGTTCAATGCGTCGTGACGGAGCATGATGAAACGACCCAGGAAATGGCGGGGGATATAGCCCCGGCTAAGGACGAGGGCGTGCCGGACATTGTTTCAAAGGCCCTGGAGATCTTCGACGGTTCCAAAGTGATTCGTAAAGATTGATCCACCCGGAAGTCTAGCCATGAAAGCCTATTCGGAATTAATGACGAAACTGGTCGAAGCGTTCTCCAAGCTTCCGGGTATCGGCAAGCGGTCGGCCGAACGCATGGTCTTTTATTTGCTGAAAACGAAAAAAGAAGAGGCCCTTACCCTCGGGGAACTCATCAAACAACTTCGCGAGAGCGTTGTTTTTTGCAGTGTTTGCCATAATTTCTCAGATCAAAAGCTTTGCCATATCTGTTCAAATCCGGGGCGCGATCATGGACTTATCTGTGTGGTCGAGGATCCCAAGGACGTCGCGGCGATCGAAAAGACCGGAAGCCATCCCGGGGTCTATCACGTCCTGCTGGGCGCGTTGTCGCCGTTAGATGGGATCGGACCGGATCAGATCTGCATTCAAGATCTGCTCGAGCGAGTGAAACAAAAAAAGATCCGGGAAGTCATTCTAGCGACCAACCCCAACACCGAAGGGGACACAACCGCGCTCTACCTTGCGAAGGTTCTGGTGCCTTCCAAGGTCAAAGTGACACGCCTCGCTCGCGGTATTTCGGTCGGTAGTCACATCGAATATACGGATCAGGCCACACTTTCCCGCGCTTTTTCAGGGCGTCATGATTTTCATTGAACTATGATGAAGTCTTTCAAAAATGTCACTGCTCTCGTGACCGGCGCTTCCTCCGGGATCGGGAAGGTCCTGGCGCGCGAGTTAGCTGCGCAGGGCGCCCATCTGGTTCTTGTCTCGCGCAATGCCCAGCGATTGGAACAGGAAGGGGAAGATCTCAGGATCCGTTTTGGCGTGAACGTCCATATTTTTCCAGAAGATCTTGGGCGCTTGGAAGATCGTCTGGAACTTTTTGCATGGACCCAGAAGAGCGGTCTCATTGTGGATGTTCTGGTCAACAACGCCGGGGTTGCGCATTACGGTTCCTTTCATGAAGCGAGTTTTGAGGATGCGAGAGCCATGCTGGATCTTAACGTACAAGCGATCACGCATTTGACGAGGCTTTATCTTCCCGGAATGATCGAAAGAAAAACAGGTGGTATTTTGAACGTAGCCTCCACCGCCGGATTTCAGCCGCTCCCTTATCTGTCCGTTTATGCGGCCACGAAGGCGTTTGTGCTTAATTTTTCCGAAGCATTATGGGCGGAATGCAAAAACAGTGGCGTTCGCGTTTTCTGCTTGTGTCCGGGAAATACGCTCACTCGTTTCCACCAGGCCGCGGGGATCGATAAGCAAAAAATGTTCTTTAGCGCCTCGGCCTCGGACGTTGCGCGGTTTGCGCTCGGAAAATTCCTGAGATCAAGCCAGCCCTCGGCGATCTATGGTTTTTGGAACAAGCTTATGATCTATGCGGAAAGATTGAGTCCGAGACGCCTGACAGTGTTCGTGACGGGGCTGATGTATAAATCCTCGAAGGCAGGGTGACAAGTGGCGGATGACGAAAAGCCCAGCGCCATCCTCTATCCATTATCCCGGATTATGAGAAAGGTTGCCTCAACAAGTGACATTCATTACAATATCGGCCGATGTCATCCTGATAAATATGCGGGCATAGCATAATGGTAATGTCCTAGCCTTCCAAGCTAGTCATGCGGGTTCGATTCCCGCTGCCCGCTATGAACCCGGCGGGGTTCATGACACCTCTAGAACAGATCTCTTGACTATGCACCCTATCAAAAAATACTTATTCTTGGTCGAGTATGTTGCTTTTAGGGCCCTGGCGTTCCTGCTTCGCCTCATTCCCCTCCAGATAAGCTACAAGATCGCAAACGTCCTTGGAATATTCGCGGTCCGATTTCTTGGCGTCCGTAAAGAGATCATGCTAAAAAATCTTCGCCTGGCATTCGGAAAGGAAAAAACCGAGGCCGAACTTCTCCGGATCGCTGAACAATCGATGCAGAACCTCTCCAAACTCGTCTTTGAGTTCCTGCAAACGCCCGAAGCGTCTACCCATCCCGATCGCTACATCGAGCCCCCGGACGTGGCAGCCCTCATGGAGGCGGTAGAAAAAAAAGGCGGTTTTATCGCGGTGGTTTCGCATTTCGGGAATTGGGAGTGGCTTGCGATCCCCATAAAAAAACAGGGACTTCATGTGCATGCGGTGGGCCGCCCCCTGAAGAATCCTTATCTTTATCAGTATATCCTGGAAATGCGCGAAGCGGCGAACCTGACCAATATCGAAAAGTCAGGCGCCGTGCGATCTTCTATCGGTGTGCTTCAACGGAACGGGATCTTGGCCGTGCTTATCGACCAGCATGAGAGCCAAGGGGCAGTGTGGGTGGATTTTTTCGGGCGTAAAGCTGCCACCAGCACGTTACCGGCGATGCTTGCTCTTAAACACGAATATCCGGTACTGCCGGCGTTCTTTTATCGCGATGAGAACGGTTATTCTAAAATAAAATACGGTCCGTTGTTCCCGCTGATCAGGACCGGGGATCTTCAGACCGACCTTTTGGCCAATACCCAGCAGTATGTTGCGAAGATTGAGGAAGAGATCCGGAAACGGCCGGGGGATTGGTTGTGGGCCCACCGTCGGTGGCGGACTCCTCCGGAGCAAGAAAATAGGGATCAGCACGAATTATCCACCCATAACTCTTTTTAGGATAATAAGTTAGACTAAAAAGAGCCCCGAATCATCCCGCCTGTCCCTGAAGAAACGTTCAACATACTCTCGTTGACTTTCATGGGATTCTTTATATAATACATCAGTCAATTTTGGAATGCGAAGAAGTGGGCGCACAAACCCACTTCTTTTTTTTCCCAAAACACTGAAGGGATCGGGGACAAAATGTCACAGGATTTACTGGCGTCGCTGGAATATATCGAAAAAGAGAAAGGGATCACCAAAGAGGTCCTTTTGGACGCCCTTCGTCACGCCTTGATCTCCGCCTGTCGCAAAGGCTCGCCTGAAAAAGGAGATTCCTTTGACGTCCAGATCGATCCCAAGACCTTCCGTATTACCATGTTCTTGGATGGCAAAGAGATCAACGACCCACGCTTCGGGCGTATTGCCGCGCAAACCGCAAAACAAGTCATCATCCAGAAAATCCGGGAAGCCGAGCGAGAATCTATTTTTACGGAATACAGTCACAAACAAGGCGACATTGTTTCCGGCAGCGTTCATCGCATCGAATCCAAAGCCATTATCGTGGATTTCGGAAAGACGGAAGGTATTTTGCCCGCGCGCGAGCAATCGCCGCTTGACAGTTTCCGTCAGGGAAATGTGGTGCGTGCCTACGTGATGGAAGTCAAAAGAACATCCAAAGGACCGGAAGTCATTTTATCGAGAACACATCCGGATCTTGTGGCGCAGTTCTTTGAAATGGAAGTTCCGGAGATCCACGACGGGCTTGTGAAGGTCAAAGCCATAGCGCGTGAGGCCGGGTCCCGTACCAAGATCGCCGTAACCTCGACGGACGAGAAAATCGACTGCGTGGGTTCCTGCGTAGGTGTCCGCGGTCAGCGCGTCAAAAGTATTGTGCGCGAGCTCGGAGGGGAGAAGATTGATATCATCCGCTATAGTGACGACGTAGAAATCTACATCAAGAATGCGATGGCGCCGGCCGAGCTTAAAAAGGTCACACTCAATCCCGAACGGCAAAGTGCCGAGATCCTGGTTGAGGACGATCAATTGTCGCTTGCAATCGGGAAAAAGGGACAAAACGTGCGGCTTGCGTCAAAACTTGTCGGTTGGGAGCTTGACGTGCGCAGCACTACGCAGAAGATCCCTCTCAATCTGTTGGACGGTGTTGGGGAGAAGACAGAAGAGATCCTCAAAGAAGCGGGGCTTCATGGGATCCGTGAGCTTCTTAAGAAAACAGCGGAAGAGCTTTCCGAGATTCCGGGCATCGGCCTTAAAACAGCCGAAAAGATCCTTGCATCGGCCAAAGAAACCGTGGCAAAAAAAAGCGTAACAAGTAAGCCTATAGAAAAAGCGGTTCCTTTAGAGGAGGAAACGAAAAAGAAGGCTCCTGACGTTGAAAAGGGACAGGAAGAGACGGGGGCATAATATGGCCGGGAAGAAAGAAAAATCCAAAGAGAAAAAAGAAACAATCAAAAAGCTCGCGAAAGTTCCCGCCGAAAAAAAACCAGTGCAAAAAAAATCCGCCGCAAAGATCGCAGGAACAAAAACGGTTAAAGGAAAAAAATCCGCCGTCAAAGCATCGACTAAAACAAAATCTTCTGCGGAGATCAAAGTCCATGAGAAGCAATTTGTCGCGGAAGTGAAAGCGCCAGTTTCAAAACAGGAAGTGGCGGCCACTAAAAAAGTTGCTGCTGCGCATGTAAAAAAGGAAGAATCTACGGTCGTTCCCGTTACCCGCACCCAAGCTGCGAATGAAAGCGAACGGCCCATTGCTGAAAAGAAACACGAGCCAAAACCCGTTGAGCATAAAGCCCGGGAGATTTCACAACCCAAGGCCGCTCCTGTCGCGGAAGCTCCCAAAGTGAAGGTGGAAGTTTCGGCGCCTCAAACACCCAAGGTCGTCGTTCCGCTTGCTCCCGTGAAACCGGTGGTCGAGATCCGTTTTCCGATCACAGTCGGGAATTTGGCGCAAAGAATGAACCGGAGGATCCCGGAAGTTATCAAGGCTCTCATGGGGATCGGCATTTTCGCGAACGTGAACCAACTCTTGAACGAAGAGATCGTTTACGCGGCCGGAGAAGCCCTCGGGATCGAGATCCGTAAAATGGCGGACGAAGCCAAAGAGATCATCGAAAGCGGAGTGGAAGAGGATCCCTTAAAACTGAAGCCGCGACCGCCGGTCGTGACCATGATGGGCCACGTCGATCATGGTAAGACGTCACTCCTTGACGCAATCCGCAGCACAAACGTAGCGGCCAAGGAAAAGGGTTTTATCACCCAGCATATCGGCGCTTATGGCGTTGATATCCCGGGCAAGGGGCATGTGACATTTTTAGATACGCCGGGCCATGAGGCCTTTACGGCCATGCGTGCCCGGGGCGCGAACGTGACGGACGTGGTTGTGCTCGTGGTAGCCGCCGATGACGGTGTCATGCCGCAGACGATCGAGGCCATTGATCACGCGCGCGAGGCCGGTTGTCCGATTGTAGTGGCTATGAACAAGATCGATCTCCTGGTCGCCAATCCCGCAAAGGTGATGGGCGAACTCCAGAAGATCGGACTTGTGCCTGAAGAATGGGGCGGGAAAACGATCGTGGTGAAAGTTTCCGCAAAAACGGGGAAAGGAATCGAAGATCTTCTGGACATGTTGCTTTTGGAGGCCGAGGTCCTGGAGCTGAAGGCGAATCCCGACCGTTTGGCCGTGGGCGTTGTGATCGAAAGCCATATCTCCAAGGGGAGCGGGCCCGTGGCGAGCGTGATCGTACAAAAAGGGACTTTGAGACTTGGCGATATTGTGGTGGCAGGCCAGTATACGGGGCGTATCCGCGCCATGAAAAATGACCGGGCCAAAACAGTGCATGAGGCCGGACCCGCCTATGCGGTAGAGTTGAGCGGCCTCAACGGCGTGCCCGAAGCCGGAGAGACGGTTTATGCGGTGGCGGATGAGAAGATCGCAAAAACGATCACTGAGCAGAAGACCCTCGAACTTCGCGAGCGGCAAATGCGTGGGACCCCGAAACACATGTCGCTTGAAAGTCTCTACTCGAAACTTTCGGAAGGTAGTTTCAAGGAGCTTAAGATCATTCTCAAGGCGGACATGCAAGGATCCATCGAAGCGCTCACCCAGTCGCTCGAGAAGATCAGCTCCGAAAAATGCCGGCTCCACGTGATCCATGGCATTGTCGGAGGGATCAACGAATCGGACGTGATGCTTGCCGCGGCTTCCGACGCGATCGTCATCGGTTTTCATGTGAAAGCCGATCCGAAAGCCCAAATCTTGGCGGAAAAGGAAGGCGTGGACATCCATTTTTACAGCATCATTTATGAAGCGGTCGAAAAGATTCGCAAGGCCATGGAAGGCATTCTTGAGCCTGACCTTAAGGAAGTAGTTGAAGGCAAAACCAAAGTGCGTCAGATCTTCAAGTCCTCGAGGGTCGGAAATATCGGCGGAGCGATCGTGATGAAGGGACGCATTGCGCGACAACATCACGTGAGGCTTGTGCGCGACAACGTCGTGATCTTTGACGGGAAGCTGTCGTCCCTCAAACGTTTCAAAGACGACGTTAAAGAAGTCGCGGAGGGTTACGAATGTGGGGTTGCCCTGGAAGGTTTCAACGACCTTCGCGAAGGAGATCTGCTGGAATCTTACCGCATTGATAAGTTTGCCGCAAAATTATAATTACCGATCACGGAGGCGTTACTGATGGAGGAGGCCGGGCCCCGGTTCTGGCGCTTTCAGTAACGCCTTTTTGTTATTATCGGGTCAATCTTTTTAATGTAGCTCACACTTAAGCGTGAGATACCAGTCTCTAACGGGGTGAATGATGCAAGGGAAACGAACGGAACGTGTGGAATCGCTTCTTCAAATGGAGCTCGGCAGTCTTATCCTGGAGCGGATCAAAGACCCGCGTTTGGGTTTTGTGACTGTCATGCACGTAAAAATCACCCCGGACCTCAAATCCGCCGTGGTGTTTATAAGCGTGATGGGAGATAGAAAGAAAAAGGAAGAAACGCTCAAGGTTCTCGAGCGCGCGGCCGGGTTCCTGCAACATGAGGTCGGCGTGGCGATCAAGATGCGCTACACACCGAAGCTGCAGTTCGAGCTGGACGATTCGCTCGACAAGGATTTTGAAATAGGGCAGGTCATTCGCAAGATCGAAGAAAAAGATAAGGCGGGCTGATTCTATGTATTTTATTGAAGGTAATCAGCACAGTCCTTGTCGCCCATATTTGAAAATAAAGAAATGACAAGGGCCACGTGATGGACGTAAATTTTATGGACGGGGTTCTCTTGGTCGACAAGCCAGAGAACTGGACTTCACATGACGTGTGTGCGTTCGTGCGCCGGCGGTTCGGAATCAAAAAGGTCGGGCATGCCGGGACCCTCGATCCCCTTGCTACAGGGCTTCTGGTGATTCTTCTCGGCAAGTCGACTAAAAGCTCCATGCAACTCAGCGCCTGCGATAAGGAATATTTTGGCGCGTTGGAACTGGGTGTTCAGACCGATTCTCATGATCGTCATGGAAAGGTGACCGCGGAAGCGCCCTGGGAGAACATCACTCTCGAAAGGATCCGGGCCAAGGCCGCCGAGCAGTTCACCGGCGACATCATTCAGGTGCCGCCTATGGTCTCGGCTCTTAAGCATGAAGGAACGCGTCTTTACAAGCTTGCGCGCCAGGGAAAGACCATTCCGCGTGACGGCCGGCCGGTCACGGTGCATGAATTCCGTTTTGAAAAAAAAAGAAGGAAAGTTCGTAGAATTTTTGGCGTATGTTTCCAAAGGTACCTATGTCCGCACGCTGGTCAACGATCTTGGCGAAACTCTTGGCTGTTACGCGACCCTGGCACGTCTGCGCCGTCTTCGGAGCGGCCCATTTAAGTTGGAACAGAGCGTTACGATCGAAGACCTGAAGAATTTCACCCCGGCTCAGCTTCGCGAAAAAGTGATCCCCTTAAGCGCCACACACCTCCATGCAGATCATACCGGATCTTCGAGAATATAAAGCCCGCTCGTCCCGGCCCGTCATCCTTGCGCTTGGGAATTTCGACGGGTTCCATCTCGGCCATCAAAAGCTTTTACGTTATGTGGTGACGCAGGCCCGGAAGCATCACGGCCTTGCGGCCGTTCTGACGTTCCCCCAGCATCCGCACAGCATCCTTCACCCGGAACGTAAGCCCATGATGCTCATGAGCATTGAGCAAAAACTTTTTTATTTAGCACAAGCCGGGATCGATCTTTGCTTTTTGCAGTCTTTTACGCCGGCGTTCTCAAAAATGTCGCCGCCGGATTTCGCGGAAAAGATCCTTGTGAAAAAGCTTCATATCCGCGAAATATGCATGGGGCATGACGCCCATTTTGGTCATGGCCGGAAAGGGGATACGAGGTTGATGGAGAGGCTGGCGAAAGCGAACGGGTTTCTTTTCAAGAAGATGAAGCCCGTGATGATCGACGGGAGACCCGTTTCAAGTTCTCGAGTTCGCGAGCTTCTCATAAAAGGCGAAGTCGAGAAGGCCGGGAAATGTCTCGGACGGTCTTTCAGCATGTTCGGCAAAGTGATCCACGGAAAAGGCCACGGCATTCATCTCGGGTTTCCGACCGCGAATCTTGAAGTCCATTCCGAGATCTTGCTGCCGCTGGGTGTTTATGTCGCCTCGGCGAGGTTCTTATCTCGCGGGCCACGAGCCATGGGCCACAGGCCACGTAAAGACCCAGAACAAATTCGTGGTGCGTGGTGCGTGGTGCGTAGTGCGAGGGACTGGCTTCCCGGCGTCATAAATTTCGGAAAACGCCCGACCTACCCCAAAAAAGAAACCCCGCGCCCGGTTCTTGAACTTCACCTGCTGGATTTTAAGGAGCAAGTTTACGGCGAGATGATGGAGATCGCTCTTCACCGGTTCCTTCGTCCTGAACAGAAATTCCCCACCGAAGAAGCCCTCAAAGTCCGGATTCAACAGGACGTCTTGGAAGCAAGGCGTTATTATGGACAAAAGTAGATTTTTCCGTGTTTTTGGGATTCGGGTTAGCTGGGTATCACAGCCTTGTTGCAAGGCTTGATCCCAATCTCCAATAGATTGGGACGGCTTCGGCAGGAGCCCGATGCTCCTGTCCGATTCGATCAATAAAATATGGACAAAAGGAGGGGGCGTAGGGTATACTCCCGCAACCTCAGAGATGAGAAAAACGACATAACTGACGAACGCACAAGGAGTTAGGAAAGAAAATGGCATTGGCAAAGACGAAGAAAAAAGAGGTCATTTCAAAATACAAGATCAACAAGAACGATTCAGGGTCCGACGAGGTGCAGATCGCCCTCCTTACGGAGCGCATCAACGGTCTTTCTGGGCATTTTGAGAAAAATGTCAAAGATCACCACTCGCGCTACGGACTTATCAAGATGGTCAGTCGCCGCAAAAGGCTTCTGAAGCATCTTCAAAATGAGACCCCTGAAAAATACCAGCAGATCATCGCTCGCCTTGATCTGAGGAAATAAATTCCTCGTTTCAGACTGTCCTTATCTTGAATAAGTCCCAACCTCACAATCGAAAGGTGTAACCTCATATGACAAAGATCGAAAAAGTTTCTACTCAGATCGGGGGCCGTGAAGTGTCCCTGGAAACCGGGCGCATGGCCAAACAGGCCCATGGCGCCGTGCTCGCTCAATGCGGCGGGACCGTGATCCTGGCGGCCGTGGTCGCCGCGGCCGATAAGAAAGAGATCCGCGATTTCTTTCCGCTCACCGTGGATTACCGCGAACGAACTTACGCCGCCGGCAAGATCCCGGGCGGTTTTTTCAAGCGTGAAGGGCGTCCTTCTGAAAAGGAGATCCTGACCTCGCGTCTGATCGACCGGCCCATCCGTCCGCTTTTCCCCGAAGATTATCTTAACGAAGTACAGGTCTCGGTGACCGTGCTCTCGATCGATGGTGAGAACATGACCGAGATCTTTGCCATGAACGCGGCTTCGGCGGCACTGATGGTTTCGGATATCCCTTACACGACCGCTCTCGGTGCCGCGCGCGTCGGACTCGTGGACGGGCAGTTTATCGTCAATCCCACGCATCAAGAACTCGAAAAGAGCGCTTTAGACCTCGTGGTCGCCGGGACGCTTGAAAAGATCATGATGATCGAAGCGGGCGCTCAGGAGATCTCCGAAGAGCAAATGATCGAGGCGCTTAAAGTAGGGCATGACGCGGTCAAGAAGGCCGTGCAGCTCCAGCTGGACCTTGTGAAAAAGGCCGGTAAAACCAAAAAGGCCGTGAAACCGATCGAATTTCTGGCGGGCATGGAACAAAAGATCAAGGCCGCGATCGGGAATGAATTCGAGAAGTTGTTCTCCCAACCTGACAAGGAAGCGCAGGAAGCGTTCCTGAAAGGTCTTTATGAAAAGGCCCTCGCCCAGTGCGACACCCAAGCCAAAGGTTTTGACGAGGCGCTCGTAAAGATCGCGTTCGCCAGGCTCGAGCACGAAAAGATCCGTGATTTTGTTCTCTCTACCGGAAAACGTCCGGACGGTCGCGGGGAACGGGATATCCGTCAGATTACCTGCGAGATCGACATTTTGCCGAGGACCCACGGGTCTTCGCTTTTTACGCGCGGTCAGACCCAGAGTTTGAGCGTAACCACGCTTGGCACGGGAGATGACGAACAGACCGTTGACGCCCTGGAAAAGGAATACTCCAAGCGTTTTATGCTCCACTACAATTTTCCTCATTACAGCGTGGGCGAGGTCGGGCCCAACCGCGGGACCGGACGTCGTGAGGTCGGTCACGGGGCGCTCGCATCACGCGCGTTGGAACCCATCCTCCCGTCGCAGGAAGATTTTCCCTACACCATCCGTCTCGTTTCCGAGATCATGGAATCCAACGGGTCGAGCTCCATGGCCACAGTTTGCGGCGGAACACTTGCACTAATGGATGCCGGGGTGCCTGTCAAGGCGCCGGTCGCGGGTATCGCGATCGGACTTGTGACGGACAAAAACCGCTGGAAGGTCCTGACGGATATCGCCGGGATCGAAGACCATTTGGGTGATATGGATTTCAAAGCCGCGGGAACCCGTAAAGGACTTACGGCACTTCAGATGGATATGAAGATCAACGGCATTACGGAACCCCAGCTCAAGGAAGCGTTCGATCAGGCCAAGCAGGCGCGTTTTAAGATTCTGGACATGATCGCGGCTTGCATCAAAACGCCGAAGGAACTTTCCGAGTACGCGCCGCGCATTACGACCCTCAAGATCGATCCTGAAAAGATCGGTATGTTGATCGGCCCCGGAGGCAAGAATATCCGGAAGATTGTCGAAGAGACTGGCGCCAAGATCGATATCGAAGATGACGGCCGCGTCTTCATTGCCGCGGTGAGCAGTGAGTCTTCCGCTGCCGCCATCGCACGCGTTCAGGCCGTGACCGAGGATGCTGAGATCGGCAAGATCTACGAAAGCACGGTCCAGAAGCTCATGCCGTTCGGCGCATTCTGCGAAATTTTGCCGGGGAAAGACGGACTTTGCCATGTTTCCGAGATCACCGAAGGGTTCGTCAAGAGCGCCGGAGATTATCTTCGCGTGGGTGATAAAATAAAAGTGAAGGTTCTCAGCGTCGATGAACGGGGCAAAGTGAGCCTGAGCATCAAGCAGGCAATGACGGAACCCCTTCCGATACTTCCCGAAGATCAAAGAACAGTTGTCGAAGCGCTGCCTCCCAGACGCGATCGTGATGATCGCGGCGGAAGAGGCCGGCCTCGCCGCTAGGATTTAAGAGGGTCAGGCGTTTTTAAACGAAGAGCCTGGTCCCCTTATTTTTCTTCATGAACGAGATAAACATAGAAATTAAAACCTTACCTCATTTCGAAGGTCTGCCTCTCCCGCAGTACCAGACCGAAGGCGCGAGTGGCATAGATCTTTTAGCCGCCTGCCGAGAGCCTGTGACCATTCATCCGGGGGACCGGGTGTTAATCCCCACGGGTATTCTCATCGCCTTTCCCAAACATCTTGAGGCCCAGATCCGTCCCCGGAGCGGCCTTGCGATCAAGCATGGGATCACTCTCCTCAATACCCCCGGAACGATCGACTCCGACTATCGCGGCGAGATCCAGGTTATTTTGATCAATCACGCGAAAGAAACTTTCACCGTGACGCGCGGTATGCGGATCGCCCAAATGGTCTTCGCCGAGATAGTTAAGGCGAAGCTTGAGGTAGTCGATAATCTTGATGGAACACGCCGGGGCGCCGGCGGTTTCGGTCATACCGGCCATTAAAACTAGTGTACGGTTCATAGGGTATAGGGTTTAGAAAAAACACGCCTTAATTTTCATTTTTGTACCCTATCCGCTACGTGAACTACTAAAGGGATATGAAAAAAGAAAGAGTCAACGAGATCTGGGGCGTTTTTTTTCTCTTGCTGGGGCTTTTTACTTTCGCGAGCCTCTTTTTCTACCACGCTGAGGATATCGCGTTCTATACGTCCCATCCGACGTTTCCCGTTGCGAATTATGCGGGCGTTTTTGGCGCTTATCTCGCATTCGGGCTTTTTCTCGCCTTTGGCATTAGCGCCTTCGTGATCCCATTCGTTTTCCTGCTCTGGGCGGAATGTTTTTTTCTCCAAAAGGTCCCGGAGCGCAAACTTTTTAAATTCGTCGGGCTCGCCATCGCACTTCTTTCGATCGCGACGATCGTCACGATCACCGCAGGACCTCAACAACGCTTTATCTACGGCGGCGCGTTCGGGTATGTAGCCGGCAACCATCTTTTACGTTACTTTGGCCGCCTCGGAAGCTACATTTTGGCCGGTTCCGCGCTTCTCCTCTCGCTTCTTCTGGCGACGGATTTTCTTCTCTATCCTTTGTTCCGTGCGCTCATTGAAAAATGCCGAATGTTTTTCGGAAGCGTTGCTGAACGGTTCCCTCGCGGCTTTCAGAAGAACGGGTATGTCACTCTTTTGAAAAAGGAACAGGAAAAACAATTCAAAGAGTTCAAGCAGAGGAAGAAAGAGAAGGGAAAGGAGAGGGAAAAAGGAAAACCGGCTCTGCGAATTCCCGACATCCCGCTCAAGATCAAAACCTATCAACCTACGGCGGGTATGACCGACGATAAGACGAAGGTCGAAAAGAAACCGAGAGAAGATACCAAGGAGCCTGCTAAAAAACCGGCGTTTCAACCTGCAGCGATCAAAACTGAAATGCCCGGTAAGGAAAAAGAATCTCCGGTCGGCTCCGGAGAGGAAGCTTTTTTTAAAGGCGTGATCGGCTCGCAGATCAAGGCGGACGCCAACTATCAATTTCCTCCCGTGGACCTCTTGAAAAGACCGAGAGAAGATGTGGTCGACGGCGGAGACGATCTCGAGGCCAATTCCAAGGCCATTGAGGCGACGCTCGCCGAATTTGAAATTGAAGTGAAAGTGGTCGAGGTGGAACAGGGGCCGAAGATCACGCTCTACGAGATCCTTCCGGCGCCCGGTGTCCGCGCAAATTCGATTGCGGTCTATGAAGATGATATCTCCATGGCGCTCAGGGCGACAAGCATCCGGATGATCATTCCGATTCCCGGGAAGCAGACGATCGGCATCGAAGTCCCGAATTCCGTGTCGCGGCCGATCCTTGTGCGCGAGATGATCGAAAACCCAGATTTCCGTTCGCAGAAATGCATGCTGCCTCTGATCCTCGGGAAAGACACAGGCGGGAAGCCGATGATCGCGGATCTGACATCCATGCCCCACATTCTGATCGCCGGGACCACGGGTAGCGGCAAGACCGTTTGCATCAATTCCATTATCGCGGGATTTCTCTATCACTGCACCCCTTCTCAGCTGAAGCTGGTCATGGTGGATCCGAAAATGGTGGAACTTGCCGTTTACAACAGGATCCCCCACATGCTTTCTCCGGTGGTGACGGATGTGCGCAAGGCGGCGAATACGCTGAATTGGGTTGTGATGGAAATGGAAAAAAGGTACAGGCTTTTTGCCACGATCGGCGTGAGGAACATTGTGGGATTTAACACCCGGGAGCTTTCCGAAGAAGGCGTGAAGGAGGTCGAATCGGCGGGGGATTCCGAGAATGTGATCCCGGCCTCGATCCCTTACATTGTTGTGATTATTGACGAATTGGCGGACCTCATGCTCGTGGCGCAGGAGAAGGTCGAGACGGCCATCACGCGGCTTGCGCAACTTTCCCGCGCGGTCGGCATCCATTTGATCCTTGCGACGCAGCGGCCTTCAGTCGACGTCATTACCGGCGTTATTAAAGCGAATTTTCCGGCCCGCGTTGCGTTCAAGGTGGCTTCGCAAGTGGATTCCAGGACGATCCTGGATAACAAGGGGGCCGACAAATTGTTGGGACGCGGGGATATGCTTTTCATACAGCCCGGCAGCGACATTATGATCCGGGGACAAGCCCCGCTCATTGAAGACGAGGAGATCAATCGCATTGTGACTTTTACGGCGAGCCAGGGGAAACCGGAATATCACAGTGAGATTCAGGCGGCTCAGAATAGCTCGATGCCCGGTGGCGGCGGAGAAAAAGATGATATGTTCGATGAGGCGAAGCGCATTGTCCTCACCACGCGTCAGGCCTCGACCTCCTATTTGCAAAGGCGCTTAAGGCTCGGGTACTCGCGTGCGGCACGCGTGGTCGATCAGTTAGAAGCCGCGGGTGTGATCGGTCCTCAGGATGGCGCTAAACCCCGCGAGATCCTTCTTCCGAATCCCATCGGTGATTACGCCGAAGCCACCCCCGTCGATTCCGAATCCGCCGCCGACGATAACGCCTAACGTCAAATCCAAAGTGAGGGCGCGTTCCACCGCAGACGGTTGTCTCCTCGTCCATTAAGCATTCCATCGGGAAGTGTGTTTCGCCAACGTTCGCCATGCCCCGCCGAGGCATGGCTTCACTCGCGAGCGTCAGCCTCGATGTGAAACCGTGGCTCTCGGCCTCCTTAGCGTGGCTCACCACACTTCCCGCCTCCGTTTCTTAGAGAAGGCTCAAGCCCGAAGCCTTCTCGTGGATAATGATCCGAGATCAGAATGAGATGTGCTAAATCGTTTCCCGTTCCCACCGGGTGGTTTTTTCTGTATAATGCCGCCGCTATCCCAGCTTTAAATTTCTTTACATAAATAGTATTGGAATTGCCCCAATTTTCACTTCATAAAAATTGAAAGATATTGGAACTATGTTATCCGGCGAATTACTTTCCATTTTGTGTTGTCCCGAGACCAAGCAAGACCTGACGGTTGCGGACGCGTCTTTGGTCGAAAGGATCAATCGAAAGATCGAAAAGCACGAACTCAAAAATCGTGGCGGAGAAGTGGTTGTTCAAAAGATCGAAAGCGGGCTCGTCCGCGCGGATAAGCGGTACCTCTACGCAGTCCGTGAGGACATTCCCGTCATGCTGATCGACGAAGCCATTTCGCTCGCCGGGATCCTGTAATTCTTTATTTCCCAAAGCGTCTCTTATGACAAGCCTCTCTGATCTGCGAGTTCCCAATAACGAAAAAAAAGTCCTGCTCCACACGTGTTGTGCGCCTTGCTCTTGCTCCATCCTCCAGCGTATGATCGAAAGCAGGATCGAGCCCACGGTCTATTTTTATAATCCCAACATCTATCCCAAAGAAGAATACGAGCACCGCAAGAGGGAAGTGGTTCGCTACATCCAAAAAATAAAAGTTCCTTTTGTGGACGCGGATTACGAGATCGACGGATGGCTTGAGGCCGCACAAGGTCATGAGGAAGATGTTGAACAGGGGAAGCGCTGCACGGTCTGTTTTGAGATGCGTCTCGGGAAAACCGCGGCTTATGCAACAGGAAACGGTTTCAAGGTCTTCACGACGAGCCTCGGCATTTCCCGCTGGAAAGATCTCGAGCAAGTGAATCACGCGGGGAGGCGTGCCGCTTCTTTATTTCCGGGACTTATTTATTGGGATCACAACTGGCGGCTTTACGGCGGGCAGGAACAAATGGAGCGGATCGCCAAAGCAGAGAATTTTTACCGCCAAAATTATTGCGGCTGCATTTACTCTCTCCGGGAGTCCATCCGTCGGAGTCTCGCCAAGCGCTCCGTGAATCAGTCCGCGCGATAAAGAGCTACGTTCACTTTTTCAAAGGCTTACTTTTTCTTACCGACCGTGAAAGCTTGGCCGAGCAATTTTCCGGTCGCGTAATAGGCGCTCGTGGCCGGATCGAACATAAAGGCCTTCATTTTCGCAGGGTCCGGAAAACCTTTCGCATTGAGGGCCGACTCCTCCGCCTTGACGTCCTTGATCTCACCGATGAACTGCGTGTGGGTGCCAAGCTTGTGGGCTTCTTTAAGGGTGCATTCCAGGACAAGAGGGAATTCCTTGATGTAGGGGGCGTCCACGAAGTCGCTTTTAACGGGTGTAAGTCCCGTAGCCTTGAATTTGTCTTCAGTCTTGCCGGAGACGATCCCGAAATAATCCGCCTCTTTCATGTGTTTTTCGGAAGGGATATTCACCGTGAAGGCTTTTTTCGCCATAATGTTCTCATAGGTCTTCCGGTGATCCCGGACCGAGATCGTGACACAAGGCGGTTCTGAGCAGGCGATGCCGCCCCACGCCGCGTTCATGGCATTAGGAACACCCTTCGCGTCATACGAACCGACGATCAGAACTGGAGTGGGGAAAAGGAGCGTCTTAGCGCCGAGCGATTTTTTCATAGTTTACCTCGAAAAAATTTAACGGCCTTCGATGTTAAGAACCTTTGTTTTTTTCTTCAGGAAACGGAAAATAAGATAAAAGACGAGGGAAGTCCCGAAAAAGATCCACCAGAAAGGCGCGATCCTGTGGTCCGGTTTCGTAAAAAGATCCGACGCGATCCCGAGCACGGTAAGCGCCGAAACCATGCCGAATTGCGTCGAATGCTCGCGGCGCAGAACGGTCTTCCACGCGTAAGGGAGCTCCGGTTTTTGCCAGCCCGAGAATTTTGGGATGAAGACGGGCGTTTTGAGGGACCACTCCACGAACGTGGCGCCGAATTTCTGACGGAGGAATTCTTCCTCCGTGAAGATGATCCGTTCATAGAAGATCCAAAAGATGGCGATCCCCGCGAGGGTGAACCACCAGACTTGGGCGAAGAGCAGAAGTCCCAGGATGATGAGGAAGTTCCCAAGATAAAGAGGGTTTCGGACCATCGAATACAGGCCCTTGGTGTTCAAGCTTAACGCGACCTGCCTCTCAGTGTTGCGCCCCGAGGTGCCGAGGGGCACATAACCGGCGACGAGGCAGCGGACCAAAAGCCCCGTAAAGGAAATGAAGATGCAGATCGTCTTCCAAAGACTGCCGGAAAAGCCGCTGAAAAGAGGATGGGTGTATTGGGGATCCAGAAGCGCGGCCACGACAAGGGGCGCTACCAAAAGAGGAAGATAACTCCTGCCGCGGAAAAGGAACTCGCCCTGCTTTTCATAAATTTCTTTAAGAGCCATAAAGACCTTTCAGGTTTATCCTGATTTCTTGTTGTTTTCAAACCGATTTTATCGGGGCTACCACTTTTTAAAGATAAAGAAAACGGCAATGACCATAAAACCAAAACCCACCAGATAATTCCATTTTAATTCTTCTTTAAGATAAAGAACAGAAAAACCGCAAAAGACCACAAGCGCGATCACTTCCTGGATCGTCTTGAGCTGGGCCGTCGAGAACTGGTAAGACCCGATCCTGTTCGCGGGGACCTGGAAACAATATTCCGCAAAAGCGATCAACCAGCTGATGATAATGACTTTTCAGAGAACAGTGCTCTTAAAACGCAAATGTCCGTACCACGCGCCGTCATGAAAATATTAGAAACGACCAGAAGCGCGACGGCTCTCATAGCTGAGGCTTTTTCCTCGAGTGCAGCCATTCCTTGAGGATCGGCAGAAAGGAGAGGACGATCACGACCAGGATGACCCAATGGACTTTCTTTTCGATATGTGGGATCGAGCGGCCGAGGAAAAACCCCAGGAGCGTCATGCTCGCGATCCAGCCAAGCCCGCCGCCGATGCTGAAGACAAGAAATTTCCGGTAAGACATGCGGCCGACACCGGCTACGGTCGGGGCAAAGGTCCGGACGATGGGGACGAATCGGGCCAGGATGATCGTCTTTGCGCCGTACTTATCGTAGAATTTCTGTGTCCGGACGAGGTGATCTTTGTGAAAGAAAAAAGAATCGGTGCGGCTGAAAAGCTTCGGGCCGAAATGATAACCGAGCCAGTAGCCGGTGTTATCACCTGCGATGGCGGCAATGGCGAGCAAGGGGATAAGGATCTCGATCTTGAGCGCGCCTTCCACCCCCGCGAAGAGGCCGGCCGTGACAAGAAGAGAGTCGCCTGGCAAAAAGAACCCGGCGAGAAGCCCCGTTTCGGCATAGATGATGATCACAAGGACAAGGTAGCCGCCCCAACGGATAAGTTCCTGAAAGTTGTAAAGTCTCGAAAAAAATTCGTGAAGCCATTCCATGATCAAATGCCATTTCCTCGGGGAAAGGGGAACGGAATTTCTTTACGTTCCACGTTTCTTGCTCAGCGTTCCCCGATGTTTTTATCTATTTAAAAAAAAGATCCCGATATTCTACTAATCTCTAACGGGGTGAATCCGGATGGTCTTCTGTCCTTGGGTTTTGATAATATCAAGTTTCCGCCATAATTGAAAGAATAGTTCGGGTTTAAAACGCGGGAGAGGCTCAAGGCCTTTCGAGGTTGCGGCGCAAAGAACCCTTTCCTTTAGAAGCTTCCGTAAGATCTGAGCGCCCGTGGCCGATCGCGAGTCTTGTTTCTCTGCGATCGTGAGCGCTTTAGAAAGAGTGATCTTTTTTGCGCGGCAGGGGAGGCTTTTCAGGAAGTTCAGGATGCGGGTCGTGATCAGAAGCGTGTAAAGATCTTCCCGCTTGAAATCCTTGGTCTCGATCGCCATGGCCGTGAGGCGCGCTTTGTAGATGTCCGTTTCAGAAGGCTCGCCGAAGTGCCGGGCGATGGGGGAATGGGGAATAAGATAGAAAGGGGAAGCCCCCAGGAGTACCGGGAACCGGGCGTTAAAGAGAAGCGTTTTGATCATGGAAGAGAGCGTGTCGCCCGGAAGTCCGAGGATCTGGTAGACGACGATCTTAAAATCGAGTGCTGTCGCATGATGGATGACTTCGCGGTATTTTTTGATCAGGCTTGGTCTTTGGACCATTTTGAGTAAACCCGTGTTTGTGCTGACGAGCGAAAGGTTTAAATGTGTGAATCCCGCCCGCCGCATGAGCTTGAGGATATCGCGGTCCAGCGTCCAGTAACAGACCCCGTTCATGGCAAACAGTTGGATGTCCCCAGGACGAAATGTCCGGATCAGTTGCTCGCAAAGCTCCGTCATTTCCTTCCGGTCGAACGTGAGGTTGTCGTCCTCAAAGTCAAAGACGCGATAGCCTTCGGCATAGCGCTGCCTGATCTCGGCAAGAATATTTCCTGCGGAACGCCTGCGACATTTGTGGCCGAACGTTTTATGGACCGAACAAAAAGCGCAGCGATAAGGACAACCTCGGGAAGTGATAATGAAACAGAGGGGCCTCTTTTCGAAGAGATAACGATTCTGGGGAAGACCTGAGAGATCGGGAAAAGGCAAAGTTTCGACCGGAAAGTTCTCTTTCCTCGGATTCAAAATCAGCCGGCCGCGTTTTTTATATCCCAGATTCGGAACATGCTGGAGACCCCTGCCGTCCTGCAAAGCTTTTAAGAGCTCCACGAACGGCTTTTCACCTTCACCTTGGATCACAAAGTCGACCGCCGGATGCAAAAGCATGTGTTCAGGCATCGCGGAGACTTGAGAGCCTCCGAGCAAGATGGGGGCCGAGCAGTGTTTCTTGATCGCTTCGGCGCAGTACAGGACCTCGTGGTGATAAGGGGCGAAAAGGGAGGCGATACCTACGAGATCTGGTTTCGCCTTTGCAACCTCCCCAGCGATCATGTCGAAGTCCGCGCCGAAATGATAATAATGATGAAAGGTCGAAAACGGGCTTTTGTCGTCCTTAGAATAATAATCTTTTAGATAGGCGAATTCTCGTGGAAGCGCGATCGTCCTGCGGCCCCGGCCGTGGTGAAAGTCCTTGATCATAATCCGCACTCCGGGAATGTGTTTTTTGGCGGCGGCCTTGAGATACGCCAAGCCGATCGGTTGAAGGCGGATATCCGTATTGTAGAAGTCCTGGACCGGGGGCTGTAAAAGCAGGACTTTCATCGTTTCGAGGAAGAAGCCCTGAGAAGGCAGTCCTCAAGGTCCTCGGGGAGCGGGGATTCGACCGTGAGCGGTTTTCCGCTTGTGGGATGCGGGAAGACCAGGCGCCAGGCGTGAAGGAACATTCTGCGAAGATCAAGAGCCTGCCGCAGCTCCTTATTCAGAGTGAAATTTCCATAGATCCGGTCGCCAGCCACGGGGTGGCCGCGGTAGGCCGACTGCACGCGGATCTGATGCGTTTTCCCGGTCAAAAGTTCGATCTCCAGAAGGGATAGATTGAATTTCGGGAAATATTCTTTCATTTTGTAATTCAAAAAAGCATTGGGCCTTCCTGAATAATTGATCGCCGAACGGATGCCGCCGGAGGCTCTTTGTTCCATGAGCGTATCACGCCATATCCCGTGGGGCGGCATCGGCCGCCTTGAAACGAGGGCGACATAGCTTTTCTTGACCGCTCTCTTTTCAAAAGCGTTCCGGCAGGTCGCGGCGCTTTTCTTATTCTTTGCGGCGAGAAGCACTCCGGAGGTGTCCTGGTCCAGGCGATGGATCAGCCACACGGGGCCTTGCGGTGTTTGAAATCGCCGGTCCTCAAGATCGTAAGAACCCGCAAAAGCGGCGGCGGGACTTTTGGTTCCGGAATTCGGATGCGAGAGAACCCCCTCAGGTTTGTTGATGACAAGTAGGTCCGCGTCTTCGAAGAGGACCGGATATTGTGTAAAAGGGGAGTTTGTCATGAGATTCAAGTGAGGAGTGGTTGCAAGGCGTTAATGAGATAGCCCGTGAGAATGATGCCCATGGTCGTAACGCCGAAAAAGATCGCGATGAGAGGCAGTTTCATGGCCCGGCGAAGCATCACGGCCTCGGGTAGGCTCAAGGCTGAAACGGCCATCATGAACGCGAGCGCGGTGCCAAGCGGAACGCCTTTTTGAAAGAGGACGACCGCGATCGGGACGATGGCCGCGCAGCTTCCGTACATCGGGACACCGATCAACGTTGCGAGTGGAACTGAAAAAATGTCGGTTTTGCTGATAATATTTTGGATCGTTGTTGCCGGAACATAATTGTGGATGAAAGCGCCGATCCCGACGCCGACCAGCACCCAGAGCCAGAGTTTTTTGATAATGGAGATGGCTTCACCCAATCCAAAAGCGATCCTGGATTTTAATCCGAGGGGAACTTTTTTTGTTTGAGCCGGTTCGATGGCGGGCAACATGTCTTCGACCAGATGGACCTCAAGTTTTATTTTGCCAAGCAGGATGCCACAAAAGATCCCGAGGGACATGCCGCTCAAGACGTAAACCATTGCGATCTTCCATCCAAAGAAACCGAGCATGAGCACCACAAGGTATTCATTGATCAGCGGGGAAGTGATCAGGAACGAAAAGGTGATCCCCAGGGGGATCCCGGCTTTGATGAAACTCAGGAAGATCGGGATCGAGGAACACGAGCAGAACGGGGTGATGGCGCCAAAAAGGGAGGCAAAGAAATTTCCCCATCCCATTTTCTCTCCCAGCCATCCTCTGATCTTTTCGTGGGGAAGGAACGTCCTGAGGAAACCGATCCCCGCGATCATCACGAAAAGCAGGATCAGGATCTTGAGGGAATCGTAGACGAAAAAAGCCACGGTTTCCGCCCAAAGCGCGCCGGGAGGAAGCCGGAGAACGGAGTAAACAAGCCAGTCGGCAGCTAGCCGCAGCATGAATTTCCGCGGTCGTTCTTAGAGCCGCAGCAGGGACCGGCCTTTTTCGCCTTGTCTGCCAGCTTTTTGTCGAGCGCTTCGAAGAGTTTTGTGAAAAACCCTTTTTTCTTTTCTTCTTTCTTATTCTCTTTTTCCATAAGGAAACCTCTTCCTCCTCGGGAGATGAGGGGATCCAGCTCCCGAGAAGACGTCGGAAGGATTAACAGCAGCAGCAACCGGATTTCTTTGCCGCTTTCTTGCTCTTTTTCTTTGCCGCTTTTTTTGCTTTCTTGGCCATAACGTCTCCTTTGATTTAAATTGCAGTTACAGTTCATTAAAGAACATCAACATCCCGATAGCCACGAAGGCCGTTGCACCGCCGTAACGTATGAACTCAGGCTTAACATATTTCGCCAGAAGAGTTCCGAGTACGACCGAGACCAGCGTCACAAGCGCGTAGCCCGCGATCGAACCCAGGAACACGGAAAGTGGTTTCCCGGTCTTCGAGGCCATGGTGATCCCCACGAGCTGGGTTTTGTCCGCGAGTTCCGCGAAAAAAATAGCGCTTAAAGTAGCCAAAAAAACTTTCCAGTCCATAAATCCTCCTTTAGGGGATGATCGATGAGAAGAATTATATCATAAAGCGTAAGGTGTGCGACCCGGAGATGCGAGTAAGGCGAACGGGTACGAAATAAGCTAAAGGAACAGATTTAGCAGGATCCCGGCGGTGAGGCTTACCAGGACGAGAAGGCCGATGATGAGGGCGTTTTCTTTCCGGTCTTTGTTCTCTTTAAGGAGGACCAGTAGCCCCAAACCACCGCTTGCTGAAAGGCCCGCGATAGCGGACCCGAAGGTAATGCCGCCTTTAAGATAGACCTCGGTGATCGCGACCGAGGCCGCACAGTTCGGGATCAGACCGAACAGAACGGCAAGCAGGGGCTGGAAAAAAGTTCCCGTGAAGAAGATGCGTTCCAGGCCCGCTTCCCCGAATTTCGCGACCCAAAAGCCGATCGCGAGCGAAACCGCAAAAATAAAAAACAAAACTTTCAATGTATGTTTGAGCGGAAAAAGAAAGAACGTTTTCCACCGGGGGATCTCCCGGCCGTGAGCATGGCAGTCGCAGTGCCGGTGCCCTCCTTGGGGGACTATGGGGGCGTGGGCGGAATGCGGTTCTTTCGAAACGTCTTTTCTAAAAATAAGATCGATCGTGTATCCGGCGACCGTCGCGAGGACCACTTTTACGAGCAGAAGCCAAAGGACCAGAGGGGTTTTGTCGTGCTGAGCGAGGATGACCGGGACCGCCTCATCTGAGGTTGAAATAAAAACGGCAAGGAGCGTCCCCATCGAGATGCACCTGCGGGCATAAAGCGTGGCCGCGATGACGGAGAATCCGCATTGGGGGATACAGCCGAATATCGCGCCCAAAAGAGGCGCTGCTCCCATCCGGTGGCTGATCTTCTCTCCGATGAAAGATTCCGACCGGTTCTCCAGGATCTCGAGCGCGATATAGATCCCCAAAAGCCACGGAAGCATCGCAAGCGTATCTTTGAAAGCATCCAGCAAAACCACGTTCATCTTCTCGGGCTCCTATTCCTGCGTGTCACCCTTTCTAAAAAAATCCCAGACGAGAATGGTACTTGGGAACGCGCCTAAAATCAAGAAACCTGAGCAATGGACAAGCTCGCCACTGAAGTTGCGAATAAAAGAATAGAAACCTGTGACGAACGACACTCGCGAGGCGAAGCGGGCATGGTGTCAGTAGGAAGGCAGCTTGTCTTCGGCACCGGCGGTTCGTTGTTCCCGCGACAACGACCGCCTGCGCTCTCGCGCTTCGACCCGTCTTCGGGCGGGACCAAGCTCGAAGCGTTCCGAGAGCTGCCTCTGACAAGCTGCCTTTCTGCTGACGAGCGAAGTCGAGCGCGCGAGGAGAGAATTTCTCGCTGGGAAATTCCGAACGCTCGGGAGGCATAGGTTTCTATTGAAACAGTTTTACAGGTTCTGAAAGAATATCTCTGTCTTGCGGTCTTTCGAGGGTTCTGCGAGAATATCGACGATTATGAAAAATTATCTTTGGAAATATCTTCTTCCCGGGTTAGCGCTCATCGGATGCGCGTTTTGGGCCGGGACCGTGCCGAGCATGGTCTTTTCGTTTCTGGGGTTCCTCTCATTCTTTCTCGCCGGCGTTGCGCTGATCATTGAAGGGCGGAAGCGATGTTTTTCCGGCGCAGGAAAAGGAGGAGGGGCGGGAAAGTGAGTGAATCATTGAAAGCTAGGGTGCTCATTCGTAGAATGCCTACTTTTCCCAGAGTAGTGTCGAACGGTACTCGTGCCAAGGATAACCGGACGCCGACTCGTTCACCCGAAGATTGGGTGATCGGACAAAAGAAAAGCGATACTATTTTAACAAAACGTTGACTGACAACTGAAAGGAAAGCGAAATGAAGTATTTTTTACTCGTGGTCACAATAGGTTTATCCCTTGCCGGATGTAGTGAAAAAGAACCAGGAAAGGCCGCAAGCTCAGGTTCATTGGCGTTTCCGCCTGCAGTAAAAAATCCCAGCTTTATCAAGGCAACCTCTGAGCGTCCCTCCGTAATTCCGGCGGTGGTGCTGAACGTGGAGCAAACTTGCCAAGTTGACTGGGTTAATGACGTGCTCGCACAAAAAGCCGCACCCATTACAGAAAAAACGAAGGTGAGGCTTATCGGATGGGCAGGTAACCTCGAAACGGGAACAAGCTCTCGAGAAGTTTTTATCAAGCTTGTTGGACCAAGCAAAGTTTATTTCAAGGCTTTTTCTGGCCTCAAGCGATCCGATGTTGCTTCGGCTTTCAAAAAACCGGGTTTGGGGAATTCCGGCTGGGAGGCTTATGTCGATCTGTCGGAGGTCTCCGCCGGAACTTATAAGGTACAGGTGATCCAAGTAGAAGGTCCATCTGTTTCGGTTTGCGACCCCCAACGCTCTATCGTAATCAACTAACGGTAACCGGACGCCGTGTAATTCTTCGCAGTTTTGATAACAGCCTGTGAAATATGTTTGTTCGAAGAACGCAACCGACTTTAATCCTGAGCGGGAGGCTGTTACCGTGAATGTATCGGCAACAGCCGTTCTAGAAACGAAAATTCTATGAATATCTATCCGGTGTCTGAAAAGAAGCAACAGGATCTTTGGAGTAAAATGGAGCGGCTCGGGATCCGCGAACAGGATCTTGAGGAATCGTTCGTGCGCTCCGGGGGGCCGGGGGGTCAGAACGTTAACAAAGTATCTACGTGCGTTCTTCTGAAACACAGGCCCACAGGCCTTAGTATCAAATGCCAGCAAGAACGCACGCAGGCCATGAACCGGTACTGGGCGCGCCGGATGCTTGCCGATAAACTGGAAGCGCAGATCCTTGGCCGGGAGAGTGAGGATGCCAAGCGGATTTCCAAGATCCGGCGGCAGAAACGCAAACGTTCCAAACGCGCCAAAGACAAAATGCTCGATGGGAAGCAGAGGCACGGCACGCTTAAAAAACTCCGTGGTAATAACGGACTGCGACACTTGCTCTAATGAGCAAGTACGATACCGCCGCTTTTTGAGGTAAGCCGCGTGCGGTATCGGAGCAAGTAAAGTGCACCCAAAGTAGCTGTTCCTTGGGCACGTGCACTATTCAAAAAGCGAGGCAGTTTTCAAGAACGGAAAGGCTGTTGATGGAACGTTAAAGAGTATAATAAAAACGGACGCTTAAAGCAGTGAGAAGCCCATCAGATAAGGGGATGGATCAATGACCTACTTTAAAATTTTGAGCGTTGTGCTGGGTTCGTGGATGGTGCTTGGAGGAGCGTGGGCGGCTTTTTCTATGGAAGGTCTGAAGCGGCTCATTCTGAAGCTCTATCCTGAAGTTCGCCCCCGTTGGATGCCGGTCGTCGGGATGCTTGTGCTAGTCCTTGTGTTATGGACCTGGGTGGCATTTGTGAAGGCCGTGAGCATGGAGAATTTCGTGGTGACCCTGGTAACGAGTCTCGGGTTGGCGAAAGTCGCGCCGATGGTCTTCTTTTATAAGAAGTCCCGGGAGTTCTTGATGGCGCTTATGGGGGAGCCGCTCGCGTTCCGTGTGGTGGCGCTCAGTTCCGCGGCCGTGGGCCTGGCGCTTTTGATGATGGGATTATTCTTTTGACTGCTTTCCCTCAGCGAAAGTCGTGGTAAGAAAAACAGCCTGGTCATGATTGACTTCGAAAAATCCCGGGCCTACCTGAAAGTCCTTCTGAAGTCCGATGCTTTCCTTGACCGCCATTTTCCCGCCCTTGGAAGACACCAGATACGGCGCGTGGTGGGCCAGCACACCGACAAAGCCGTTCTCCGTGGGAAGGAACGTGTGAAAAACCGTTCCTTCATAGGCGATTCCTTGTGGTGTAATGATCTTGAGCGAGTAAGATGCGGCCATTTTAGGCAGTGACCTTTATCTTCTCGTAAGCTTCTAATACGTCCTCAATGCCACCCGCCATATAGAAACACTGCTCGGGAATATAATCCAACTCACCGGCGAGGATCTTTTTAAAACTGGTGATCGTGTCCTTCAAGTGAACATAGCGGCCCTTGCGTCCCGTGAACGCTTCCGCGACGAAGAAGGGCTGCGAGAAAAAGCGTTCGATTTTGCGTGCGCGCATCACGAGCTCTTTATCTTCCGGCGAAAGTTCGTTGATCCCCAGGATCGCGATGATGTCTTTCAAGTCCTTGTAACGCTGGAGGATGCGCTGGACTTCGCGGGCGATGTCGTAGTGTTCCTGCCCGACGATGCGCGGATCAAGCATGCGCGAAGTGGAGGCAAGCGGGTCCACGGCCGGAAAAATGCCCTGTTCCACGATCTGGCGCGAGAGTACGGTGACGCCGTCCAAATGCGAGAACGCGGTAGCCGGCGCGGGGTCCGTGAGATCGTCGGCGGGCACGTAAATGGCCTGGACAGAGGTGATCGATCCTGATTTTGTGGACGCGATGCGCTCTTGCAAAGCGGCCATTTCGGTCGCGAGGTTCGGCTGATAACCGACCGCAGACGGCATGCGGCCCAGGAGTGCGGACACTTCGGAGCCCGCCTGCGTAAAACGGAAAATATTATCAATGAAAAGCAGGACATCCTGGTGCACCTCATCGCGGAAATATTCTGCCATCGTGAGGCCCGACAAGGCCACGCGCAGACGCGCACCGGGAGGTTCGTTCATCTGGCCGAAAACCATCGCCGTTTTTTTGATGACACCGGATTCTTTAAGCTCAAGCCATAGGTCGTTTCCTTCGCGCGTGCGTTCCCCGACACCGCAGAAAACGGAAACACCGCCGTGCTCGTTGGCGATCGAGTGGATCAACTCCATGACGATCACGGTCTTCCCGACGCCCGCGCCGCCGAAAAGTCCGACCTTACCGCCCTTCGGATAAGGGGCAAGAAGATCGATGACCTTGATGCCGGTCTCGAGGGTCGCGGAAACGGGGAGCAATTCTTCGAAAGAGGGCGGCGCGTGGTGGATCTGGTTTTTCTTCGCCGGGTCTTTGACGGCTCCTTGCTCGTCGATCGGTTGTCCGAGAAGATTGAAAATACGGCCAAGGATTTGTTCACCCACAGGGACGGAGATCGGAGCTCCGGTGTCCGTCACTTCCATGCCGCGGACAAGGCCGTCGGTCGAGGCAAGAGCGATCGCGCGGACGACGTTGTCGCCAATATGCTGCGCAACTTCCAGGACCAGCGTCCGGTCTTTCATTTTTACTTCAAGGGCGTTCAGCATCTGCGGCAGATGATCGACCTCGAATTCGACGTCGACGCTGGGTCCCATGACTTGGATGATTTTACCGAAATTCATTGTTCCTCCATTGCGGGGAACGGTCCCCGGGGAACGCTGAACGGTTCGTTCAACGTTTCCCGTTATCCGTTACCCGGCTTTCAATGCTTGCGAGCCCGAAACGATTTCAATAAGTTCTTTGGTGATAGAGGCCTGCCGGATCTTGTTCCTTAAAAGAACAAGCATGTCGATCAGTTCTTTCGCGTTCTCGGAGGCCTGGTACATGGCGTTCATGCGCGCCGTGTGCTCCGCGATCATGGATTCTATGAGGATCATGCGTATCTTGGCCGCGAAAACAAGCGGGACGAGCCGCGCGAACAAGGCCTCGCGGCTGGGCTCCAGGATATAATGGATTTCCTCGCCCGTGCCTTCTCCCTGAAAGAGAGGGGGAGGGGTGAGAGTGAACGGAAGGAGCTTTTCTGTCGTGACGCGATAAGCCGATCTGCCCGTGGAATGAGGGTAAACGACGTAGACCGCATCAACTTTTCTTTCAGAAAAAAGCTCTTCCATTAAAAGATCGGTCTCCGTGATCACAAATTCAAACGGGAATGCCTTGGTGTCCGCGAAATCCTGGAACCATTTAAAACCCGCGCGCGAAAGGGCATTCACGCCGTGCTTGCCGATTCCGACGAGGAGGGGCGTCCCGGATCTGCTCTTCAGGAATTTTTTGGCTTCCTCGATAAGATTTTGATTGTACGAACCGCACAGACCTGTGTCGGAGGTGATCACAAGAAGCGCCATCTTTTTTTCTTCGCGCGTCTCGAGTAAGGGATGTTGGAGCGGAACATCCGTGGCGAGCAGACGGTTCAGAACGCCTTCCAGGGTCCGGACATAAGGAGTCGTTTGCTCGTGCAGTTTTTGAAAACGTTTGAGCTTCGCCGCGGCGACCATTTCCATAGCCTTGGTGATCTTCTGGATGTTCTCGACACCGCGGATCCTGTTTTTTAATGCTCTAAGTTCGCCTGACATATCATCCGTGCCATGAGCCCATGGGCCACGTAAATCGTGGGTCGTGGCTCGTGGTTCTGTTTATTGAAAGGTTTTCTTGAATTTAAGAATGGCTTGTTTCAGATTCTCTTTGAGAACGTCCGAAAGGATCTTTTTCTCTGCGATCTCCATGAAGATCTCATGATAATTCTTATCGATGAAATCCTGGAGGTTTTTTTCAAAGTCCCGCACTTTGACAGCCGGGACATCATCCAGTAAGCCTTCGTTGCCCGCAAAGATGCTCACGACCTGGCGCTCAAGAGGAAGCGGATGGAGGTCGGTTTGTTTCAAGATCTCGACCATGTGCTCGCCCCGCGTGAGCTGGTCCTTGGTGGCCTTGTCGAGGTCGGTCGCGAGCTGGGCAAAGGCCTGGAGTTCGCGGTACTGGGCAAGCGAAAGACGCAGCATCCCGGCGACCTGTTTCATGGCTTTGGTTTGCGCGTTCCCGCCGACACGCGAGACCGAAAGACCGACATTAATGGCCGGGCGCACGCCCGCGTAGAAAAGATCGCTTTCGAGGTAGATCTGCCCATCGGTGATGGAAATGACGTTGGTCGGAATGTAAGCCGAAATATCGCCGAGCTGCGTTTCGATCACGGGAAGCGCGGTGAGCGAGCCGCCTCCCATGTCTTCGCGCAATTTGGCTGCGCGTTCAAGCAATCGCGAATGAAGATAGAAAACATCGCCCGGATACGCTTCACGGCCCGGCGGCCTTTGAAGGAGAAGCGACAGCTGGCGGTAGGCGACCGCATGTTTCGAAAGGTCGTCGTAGACCACAAGCGCGTGTTTGCCGGTGAAAAGGGACTCCTCACCAATCGCGGCGCCGGCATACGGCGCGAGGTACTGAAGGGGAGCGGGATCGTCGGAAGAGGCGGACACGATCGTGGTGTATTCCATAGCGCCGTGTTTTTCGAGAATTTCCGTGAGCGCCACCACACTCGATAATTTCTGGCCGATCGCGACATAGACACAATGAACGCCTGTCGTCTTCTGATTGAGAATCGTGTCGATCAGGATGGCGGTCTTGCCGGTCTGACGATCACCGATGATGAGCTCACGCTGGCCGCGACCGATGGGGATCATCGCGTCGATGGACTTGATGCCGGTTTGCAAAGGTTCTTTGACCGGTTGGCGTTGGACCACGGAGGGCGGCAGGGATTCGATCGGGCGTGTTCTCGTCGCGATGATCGGTCCTTTGCCGTCGAGCGGTTCCCCGAGCGGATTAATGACGCGGCCTTTTAAAGCTTCGCCTACCGGGACTTGCGCGATCTTGCCCGTGCGTTTGACCTGGTCGCCTTCCTTGATGTTGCGGTCTTCACCCAAGATGACAACACCGACGTGGTGCGGCTCGAGATTCAGCACCAGGCCCGTCGTCCCGTCGTGGAATGTGACCAATTCGCCAGCCATGACCTCGTCGAGGCCGTAGACGCGGGCGATCCCGTCGCCCACCTGCAGGACATAACCGACCGATTGCATTTCGAGTTTTGTTTCGTATTTCTGGATCTCTTTTTGAATGGCTTGCGTGACTTCTTCGGGTTTAAGCATTAGTACTGTTCTCCATTCGATTTTAGGGGTTAACAGTGCTATACCGCATACCCCTAAATTTTAAATGTCATGCGGTATTAGGCGATCCCTTCTTCGGCGGAGCCGAAAAGTTTTTGTCGGATCTCATGAAGACGGTTTTTGAAACTGCAGTCGATCTCTTTACCGGCAAAGCGCAGGATGAACCCGCCCAGAATGCCGCGGTCGGTCCTGGAGATCAAACGGATCTGGGAGCAGAGTTTTTGCGTAAGCGTGGTTTTGAACTTTTCCAGGACTTTGGCGGAAAACGGCACGGCGGAGAACATCTCCACTTCCTGGATGCCTTGTTCTTTCTCGAAACGGTCGTGGAAGACCTTTTGGATGTCCGGCAAAATCGCAAAACGCTTTTTATCGATCAGAACACGGAGAAATCTTTCCAGAAGTCCCGTTTTTTCTCCGGCGAGGGCTCTCAGCGCCAAGGTGTATTTTTCCCGGTTCGTGAGCGTGGGATTTGCCATCAAGAGCAGGACCTTCGGCTGAGCTTCCAGGATCTTGGCAAGCGCATGGAGCTCGGCGTCTATTTCGGCGAGGTGCCCTTCCTTTTCCGCGAGCCCAAACAAAGCGCGGGTATAACGGCCTGCGGCAATGTCGTTATTCATAGCTTCTTCTCAAGCTCCCCGAGGATCTCGAGCGCCTTTTTCTCTTGATGGGCAGCGTCCATCTTTTCCGTCAGGATTTTTTCCGCGACGCGAATCGAAAGATCGACGATCTCCTGGCGGAGCGTGAGCCGCGCTTTCTGGACTTCGAGCTCGATATTGGCTTTTGCTTTTTCGAAAGAAGTCTGGGATTCCAGGCGCGCCTTTTCCTGGATCTCACGCGCGAGACGGCGGCCTTCCTGGACGGCTTCCTGCATCTTCGCGCGGGCCTCTTCCTCGATCTTCTGAAGATGCGCGAGGTAATCCTTTTGCAACAGAGCGACCTCTCGTTTGGTCTTTTCAATCCCGCCCCACTCGCTTTCGAACCGTTCGCGCCGGGCTCGGATAATAGCAAGAAGCGGTTTCCACGCGAACTTTTTGAGCATGAAGAACACGATCAAAAAGGCGACGAGCTGGACCAAAACCTCGGCGAGACGGATGTTCTCTTGAAAGAATTCCATAAACGTTTCTTCTCTAGATCTTTCCCATCAACACAAAGCCGAAGATCAGCACATAAAGCGTCAACGCCTCGATCAGCGCGCAGCCGGCCATCATGTTGACCAGGATCTTCTGAGAAGCTTCGGGCTGGCGGCTCGTGGCGTCCATGGCGGAAGCGACGGCTTTACCGAGACCGAGCGCGGAGCCGAACGCCGTGACGGCGAGTCCGATCGGAAGTGCAAAACCTAATGCGGTATGTGAATCCATGAGAATTCTCCTTAAGTTGATGGTGAATGAGCAGGACTTGACGATTTTTCGGGCGCCGCAGCATGGTCCTCATCATGTTCATGCGGCATGATCAGTGAAATATACACGGTTGAGAGCAAAAGGAAAACAAAAGCTTGAATGAAGCTGAAGAAAATGACAAGGACGTTGGCGAAAAGCTGGAACAAGAACAGCAGCCAATAATACATTACGTTCAGCTCCGCGAACTTATAAAGCAGCTTGTCCTCGCTTGAGACGTTGGCAAAAAGACGGAGCGAGAGGCTGAGGGGGACTGCGAAGAATTCAATGCTCAGGTTGATGACGAGCATTAGCGGGAAAAGTGCGAGCCCCAGGATCCCGACAGGGTTCCCGGCAAGGCGTTTCGCGTAATTGACGAAGCCATGTTCTTTGATGCCGACCCATTGAATGTAGACCGTGGTGATGAGCGCCAAAGCGATCGTGGTGCTCCACGCACTGGTCGGCGATTTCATCAAAGGGATAAGCCCGAGCCAGTTCTGGAGAAGAATATAAATGAACATCGTGCCGAGAAAGGGGACATGTTCCATGCCCCGGGGTCCGAGAATGCCGGTGACGAACTCGGCGAGGCCTTCCATGACGAGTTCCCAGCGGTTCTGAAGACCTTGGGGAAGAAATTCTTTTTTTCGTGCAGCACTGATCGATCGAAAGGCGATGAAGCCCAGTACCAAAAATGAGAAAATGAGATTTTCCCAAGAGAACAGAAAATGGATCAGGTGGGATTTTGGAAAAAAATGTTCCAGGACCGTGATCAGGTTCGGGAGTTCTTCGGCAGCTTGCTCCTGGACTTGCGCCACGGCTTGCACGGTGGCTGTCATATGCTGTTCAGTGATGCTCATAAATCTTTTTTCTCGCTGCCTTTATATAGAAGCTTCAAGATTCGTACGGTTTGGATGACTGAGCCGGCGAGTCCTAGAAGCACGAGCACCAGAGTGGTGCCTAGGGCCCAGCCCCATTTTCCGATCAACCACTGGCTGATCAAATAACCCGCGAGAGGGCCGCTCAGAAGAACCATGGGCAGGGTCAGCGCCAGCCCGAGCATCCAAAAAAGCTTTTGAAGATCTTTCTTGATGGTGTCCAAAGGGATCCGGGGTGGGTCCACACCCAACTTGCGATGCTTCTTTCATCTGAAAAATTTGATGAGCGGTATTATCCAGCAAATCATATTTCTTTGCAAGGAAACTTGTGCGCAAGGCATAACACGAAAAGCACAACGATGAACTTTCACGTTGAGCGTTGACCGTTGCGTGTTGCGCTACGATTAAATCATTCTAGATTTTCGCTTTTTATGTCGATAAAATAAAAGTCCCCTCGAACGAAAAAGGAGTCTTATGATCAAAGGGTTTTTCAAGTTTTTCTTCAGCCTGCTGCGTTTGGTGTTTTTTCTTCTCCTATTTGTGGTCATTTTTCATACCTGGGTGATCCGGCAGGCTCTCACTTTCTCTTTAAGTTATCAGTTGGGCGCGGATGTCTCGATCCAGAGCGTGAAAATGGACTGGAAGAATACCGGTTTTGAGGTCCAGGGCCTTGAGATCGGAAATCCCTACAGTTTTCCAAGAGGGACCTTGGCAAGCATTCCTCTTGTGATCGTTTCGGTGGATCTTCCCAGCATTTCCGAGGGCATTTTTCGACTCAAAACTGTGGGTATTAATCTCCAGGAACTTCAAGTCATAAACGTTTCGCAAAAGGGTTTGAATATCCTGGCGTTGAAGCCTTTGCAAAAAAGCAATGAGGAACGATCCTTATCCTCGAAGGAAGGTGTTCGGGCAAAAATCAAAAAATATGCGCCCGAAGTGATGATTGACGAGCTCATTTTCTCCATAGGGGACATCAGCTATTTGGATACGAGCGGTCCCTCGTTCAAACAAAATCGTTACCGGGCCGGGATCCAAGGCGCGACCTATTACAACATTCGCGGGACTCAGGACGTGATCGCGATCTTGGTCGGAGAAGCTTTAAAAAAAATGGGCTTCGGTTATCTTGAAGCTCAATTCAAAAAATTTCAGAGCGGTTCATCTTCTTCCGGAGCCCAAAAGAGCGGTCTTTTCAACAAGGTCCTGGCGGCTTTGGGTGACAATTCGCCCTTCTGATTGCACAACCTCACTCCAATAAACGAGTTGTAAGTTTCCCCTAAGGCACGAATCGACTCTCCTGGAATCTTGCAAGCCGTGCTTTGACGGGCAGTGGCTTTAAAAACAGGCGGCGAAAAATTTTTTTTAAAAGCTTGACACGATATTCTTTTTCAATAGAATATCCACTCTTTCCTCAGAGGAAAGCTGTCTCTGCGTAAGGTGATTTCTGTCTTTAAACGCGGGGGATTTTTCCGAAGAAAAAAGGCTTTTTATTTTTGCTGTGGTAAAAATGTCGTGGCGAGCGATCGAAAGCGCTAAATAGAGTCAAGCGCTGGAGTAGCTCAGTTGGTAGAGCACATCCTTGGTAAGGATGAGGTCATGGGTTCAATTCCCATCTCCAGCTTAGGATGTGAAAAACAAAACCTCAATAAGGGAGAACTCCTATGGCAAAAGAACAATTT
>JAZDFE010000027.1:0-41450 GCA_043808175.1 Candidatus Omnitrophota bacterium
TCCTTGTCACCATTTGAGAAAAGAATGCAAGACAAGGATAGAAGGACGAGCGGGCAGGGACTTTGCGGAGCAAAGGAGCGAGGACTGGAGGGCGAACGAGGGAATCCACGCCGGGGATTCCTGAGTGGTGACGAGACTCAAGCCCTAAGACTTCTCCTAGGTAAACTTTGGAAGACAGAGTGAGACACGAACATTGAATCGGGACGAGTTGAAAAGGGCTACGCGAAACGCTAGACTGTCCACATGGCTGATAAGATCTTCATTCATGGACTTGAGATCCCCTGTATCATCGGAACGCTTCCCCGAGAGCGGAAAAAGAAGCAGCCGCTCGTGATCGATCTTGAATTCCCTGCCCCCGTCAGGCGGGCGGCAAGGCGGGATGACCTGAGAGATACTTTGAATTATCAGAAGATCGCCGGGCGTGCTACGGCGTTTGTCTCAAAAAGCCGTTTCTATCTCCTGGAGACCCTCGCGGAACGCCTTGCCCAAGCACTGCTCCTGGAATTCAAGTTGAGAAACATCGTCCTGCGCGTTTCAAAACCGAACGCGCTCCAGAACGCGAAAAACGCGGGAGTGGCGATCTTTCGAAGAAAAAACGGATTCTCCTGATCACTCTTTGATTTTTCAATTAATGAGTATCAGGGCTGATTTCTAAACAAGGATCTTTTTGAGTTTCTCGGTAGAAAGATCGAGCTCATCCATAAGCTGATGGAGATGGGCTTCCTGCTCCCGAATGACATTGGGTATCGCTTGCGGACTTCCCTTCCAGGATCGGAAAATTGAAAAAAGCTCGTCCTGCGCCTCGCGTCGATCGAGGAAGACCTCGATTTTTTTGGCAAGCCGGATGATGGAAAGAAGTCTCTGCAGCATCTCGGGGTCGAGCCCGGAAATGAACTCTCGAAGGCCTTTGCTCAGCTCCTCGCTCAGATAATGCGCGATTGGTTCCTTGCGGATGTGGACATCCAGCGCCTTTGCGGAATCCATGATCCTGTAGATGGAAAGCGTCCGCTTGGCCGGAAAACCGCGTTCGCCCCAGTCCCGGACCGCCTCCAACATGCGTTTGCTCAAAGTGTGCTCGGCCGCGTAGCGGAACTCCACCGGGATCGGCACGTTGATCGAGCGGTAGATCTCGTTCATGCGCAGGTTCTCTTCGTAAATATGCTCGTAAAAATTACTGACTTTTGTAATCGTCTCATGCGTCAGAATGCTGATGATCTTCGCGCGGTCCCCGAGCCGCAGGTCCTTCAATGCGTAATAGGTTTCGCCGAAATGGGCGTCGATCTTTTTAGAAAGATCGAGGATCGGAAGCTGGTAAAGCGCCTCAAAAAGTTCTTTTTCGAGCTTATCGAACTCTTCTTCTTTGACGTAGGATTTTACGGAGCATCGGAAATCATAAAACCCGATCTGGATCACCACAAAAACGAGGTCCTGTTCTTCCAGCGTGGTTTGCGAAACGATACGCACGCGGCCAAAATTCATGGTCACCGTACCGAAGAACTCCTTGCGCTGATGCAGGATATGCAGATCAAAATTGAAGATCTTGACAAGGTCCGCTTTGGGGTTCGACGCATAGAAATTCTCAAAAATGGAGCCGATCGCGTAGTAGCTCACCACATGGTGGAGGGTGGCCAGCGCGGGTCTTACGAACTTTTCATAGACGCCTTGTCCGTCCTTGATCGATTCGATATTGCTTTTTGCGAGGGCAAGATGCTCGAGAAAATCCCGTTCAAGATTTAAACCGCCCACCTCCCGGGCAAGATGAATAGCGCGGGACGCATACTGCAGAACCTGGACAGTTTCGATCCCGGAGATCTCCGAAAAGAACCAGCCGCAACTCGTGTACATCAGCATAAGATTGCGCTGCATTTCCAAAAGTTTGAGACTCGTCGTGATCTCCTCCTTGGAAAGCTCCCGCAAAGCCTGACGGTCAAAGAACGCGCGGAGCACTTCGGGAGTCCGCTTCAGAACGACATGAATATAATCGTCGCGAGCGGCCCAAATATCCTTCAGGTATTTACCGCCTTCTTTTTCATAGACCTGCGACAGCTCATCCCGCAACCAATCAAGCGCCCAGCGGAGAGGCTTCCGCCAATGCTGGGTCCAATTGGCGGGCCCGGCGCCGCGACAGCCACAGTGGTCTTTCCATCGCGTGACACCATGAGCGCAACTCCAGGAAGTCCCCTCATTATTCTCCCCCTCGATCAACCGCACCTCCTGGCGCGGCGGGTTCTCTTCGAGATATTCCGCATAATTGACGATCCGATATCCATGCCGCGGAATTTCCATATAAGTGAGGTACGCGAGTGCGCGGTCCCCATAGGCCTTGTGATGGCCGTAAGTCTCTCCGTCCGTCGCGATATGGATCAGCTGGGAACGCTCGTGTTCCACGACCGCGCTCCGGAGCCGATTCATAAAAAGCTTCGCATCAAAGAGAAGATTATCGAAGCCGACCGCCTTGGAGATCGGCCCGTCATAGAAAAAGATATCGATGGAAAGAGAAGGATTATTCTTGAGAAAGTAGCGATACGGCTCCTTAGGATCGATGTGTCCCCCCGTCACATCCTGCCACGTCCCGCCCTCGATCGGCCGAATGGCCCTGGCTTGATGCGGCGATAGGATGATGTATTTGACCCGCTCCGCGACCAAAACTTCCAGCGTTTCCTCGTTACAGGCGGTCTCCGGCAACCAGATGCTCTCGGGAATACGGCCGAACCGGGAACGAAAATCCTCAATCCCCCAGCGCACCTGGGTCTTCTTGTCGCGTAAATTCGCGAGCGGCATGATCATATGGTTGTAAATCTGAGCGATGGCATTGCCGTGGCCTCGATGCGCCTCGCAGCTCGCGCGATCCGCATGAAGAATGCTCCGGTAGGTATCGGGATGTTTGGCTTCAAGCCAGGAAAGAAGCGTGGGCCCAAAGTTAAAGCTCATTCTTTCGAAATTATTGACGATTTCAACGATCTTACCCTTGGCGTCGAGGGCGCGGGCGCGGGAATTAGGGAGATAGCACTCGTAATGGATGCGTTCGTTCCAATCGTGAAAAGGGGCGGCGCTATCCTGCTGTTCGATCTCTTCGATCCACGGATTCTCGCGCGGAGGCTGATAAAAATGCCCGTGGAGACAGATGCAAATTTCTTTGGCCATAAGGAAAATGGTCCTCTCTAATACCGCTCTCTATATATTGTTTTTATAGGTTAACGGTAGAGCGCTGCGAACCCTTAAAATTAATAACAACGCAGCGCTCAAGGTTAAAAGAGGCCTCAGAATTTCAATGGAGGGATTATATCACAGGAGAAGAATGGAGCCGAACGAACAAATTTCACGAACCCCAATACCGGGCGCTATGAAAGACGCTTACTTGACCGGCCAGGACGTAGCGATCGCGGCGACTTCTTCGAGCATTTTTTTCCGTTCTTCATCGGTCACGGTCGGCACGGAGCCAAAATATTTGTGCCCCACCATTTCCATGGCGCAGAACCGGAACGTCCCACTATCGATGATCTGTTCCATGCTCTTGATCCCGCCGGAAGATTCGACCATCTCAAGCGGCGCGCCGAGGGTGTTAATGATAAAAACCTTTTTGCCCGGCAAAAGACCCACGGGACCGGTCGCCGTGTAATCGTACGCAAAGCCTTTGCTGAACACGCGATCGATGTAGCCCTCCGCGATCGCCGGCATACGGCTCCACCAGATGGGATAAAGAAATGTGATCTGGTCAGCCCAGCGAACATGATCTTGCTCGATCGCGATATCGCCGGGGACCTTTCCTTCGAGAAAGAAGTGGAAATCGTCAGCCTTGAGCACCGGATCAAAACGCAGGGCATAAAGATCGCGCACGCGGACGTCCTGTCCTTTTCCCTTCAGGACACGCACCAGGGTGTCCTTAATGGCATGATTAAAGCTCGCAATATTCGGATGGGCATAAACGACCAAATGTTTCATAGTTTACCTTGCCGGAGAAAGGAAGCGCTTATCAAAAGCTCTTCTGTTAATTTTCAAAATGACGCTCATCATCCTTATCGTTCCCATTTCAAATCGTTCTGATAAAACACCGCCGCAATAATCTCTCACGGGGTGACAAAACAGGACGGCTTTTTAGAGAGGATCTTTTGGTGCACGGTCAAATTTCTGCGGGGGTACCGGTCGATTCAAAGAGACACATGCGCTGGACTTTAATTCCTTTCAAAAGGATCGTTCCTCCGAATCCCGAGGTTACGGTTCCTCCGTTCCAGATCTCCGCAGATCTTTTGCCCAAGCTTTGGCGGAAACTGATAGCTTGTTCGGTCAGCCGGCTCCCAAGAACGGAATGATCCAAAAAATCATAGGCCGTGATCAGCGCGACCTTGTCCTCATTTGCCAGAATAAGTCCTTCCGGGATCACGACAAGCTTCATCGCCCGCGGGGTGTCCCCCACGGAATCCGCGGCGATCTGGATCTCATGGAGGATTTTGTCGGCCGGAATTTCTGAAACGGCCTGAATAGCCCGGTCCAAGAGCACTTCAAAACCCTGAACACGCTTAAGCTTTTCAAGATAGAACCGCAAGTAGGTCAGTTCGCGGGGCGTGTAATAAGGGTGGTTCAGGAACCGGGTTACCTTTGCTTGGGGGAAACCTATGCCCAAAAGCGCTTTTTTGTTCAACTTAAAAAGGTCCGCACGATCATTGTCATCGACCAACCGATCGGCGGCGGCATTGACGCTGCTTACCGTCATCACCGCGGAGGCGACCAGCCCCACAGGGACAAAGAAAGTTGCGACCGTGACTATCCCCCGGCCGCCCATGTTCGCCTTGGCCATGGAGTCGAGCTTCGCCTGAAGATCAGGATTCCGGCTATAAACGTCGACGCCCAACTTTTTGGCGAGCTGTCTTTTTGTGGAGCTGAAAAAATTATCGCCTTTTTCGCCCTCTTCCTTCTTCCGAAAAACGCCGCCTATTTTACCCCCCAACTTCCCGATCCCTTTCCCGATCCCCTCAACGGAATCGACGGGATGGACCGCAAGGTTCTTCAATCCGCGCCCGGTATCCTTGACCGAATCGACTGCGCCGTCCGTGATCCCGCTGCCTGTATCCTGACTCGCATTGAGTTGTTCGATCACATCGATCTCATGAAGGTATTTGCGGAGATTCGCCAGCCCATGGACGATGTGGCTGCCGTGAGGCGAGGTGACCGAAAACGTCAAAAATCCAGGGAACTTCTGGTTCTCCTGGACGGATACGATCTGAACGTGGGAAGATTGGGGCGGATGAAAATCTTTGGGCAGCCGAAGGTCCTGCATGGTGACCGCTCCGAAGGAAATGCCCTGAGAAAAGATTAGAGACAGAGCGATCAGAAAGCTTATCTTTTTTTTCACAAAAAGACCTTCCTTGAGATCGTTAAATGGACTTCTCTTGAGACTCTTGAGACTCTGCAACGACCGGTTGAGCCGCTTTCTTCGCTATCGGGATTTGCTTGGCACTTATGGGGATTATCGGCTGCACGTTTACTTGGACCTCTTTGACGAGGTTCAGGTTTGCATCGTACTTCAGGAGACGGAAACCCGTGAACACGATCACGCCGCCATCACTCGTCGCGACCAGTTGATTCATTTTCCCCACGCTAGGCACAAGCGCAGGCACCCCTTGGGGCTGATCCAGAGACGTCCCGGGCGTTCCAGATGTTCCCGTTTCTTCAGCAAACACCGGGAACTGGATCAAAAGCGACAACACCACTAACGAAAAAATGATCTTTTTCATGTTTTTCCTCCTGGGTGAATGATATTCGCGTTCTAGGCCTTCCCCGCGGAACCGAGCACGTGCTCATTCTTGCGCTTGTACATCGCAACCAGCGCATCACGCGCTGGACCGAGATACTTGCGCGGATCGAATTCCGCAGGTTTTTCTTTAAAAACTTTACGGATCGCGGCGGTCATCCACAGCCGGCCGTCGGAATCAATATTGACCTTGCAAACAGCGGATTTTGCGGCTTTGCGAAGCTGCTCTTCCGGGATCCCTACGGAATCCTTGAGAGCGCCGCCGTTCTCATTGATGATCTTGACCGCTTCCGCGGGGACCGACGAGGCACCATGAAGCACGATCGGAAAACCCGGGATTTTTTGTTCGATCTCTTCCAGAATATCGAAACGGAGCGGCGGCGGGATCAGGATTCCGTCCGCGTTCCGTGTGCATTGGGCAGGCTTGAATTTGTTCGCGCCGTGGGAGGTCCCGATCGAGATCGCAAGCGAATCCACATGGGTCTCTTTCACGAACTTCACGACATCCTTCGGGTCGGTGTAGGTCGAATGTTCGGCGCTTACCTCATCCTCGATCCCCGCGAGTACGCCGAGCTCCCCTTCGACGGTCACATCATGTTGATGCGCGAACTCCACCACCTGTCGGGTCAGCTCGACGTTTTTTTCAAAAGGATCATGGGACGCATCGATCATGACGGATGAAAAACCGGATTCGATACAGGATTTTGCGAGTTCAAGGGTATCGCCGTGATCGAGATGAAGCGCCATGGGAACGGGCCCCAGCCCCTTTTCTTTGGCGTAGGCCTTCATCATCTCAACCGCGCCCTGCCCCATGTACTGCAGCAGGATCTGATTGGCATATTTACGCGCGCCGCTTGAGACCTGAAGGATCACCGGGGATTGCGTTTCCACGCAGGCCACCACGATCGCCTGGATCTGTTCCATGTTGTTGAAGTTATAGGCCGGGACCGCGTAACCGCCCTTGAAGGCCTTTTGGAACATTTCTCTCGTGTTGACAAACCCAAGCTGCTTGTACGAAATCATTTAAATTCCCCTTTAATTAGATTAAAGACTGCAGACTAGAGACCGCAGACCCAAAGCCTTGACTTCGGTCTGTTGTCTTCGATCTACGGTCTGTTAATAATTCTCGATCCAGATTTCAAAGTCTCCCTGTGGATGATCGCAGACCGGACAACGCTCCGGCGCTTTGGAAGCCTCGACGATGTACCCGCACTCGAGACATTTCCAATAGACCTTGCCGTCTTTCACAAACAGCTTGTGCTGTTCCAGGGCGTCGTGAAGTTTGTTGTAACGTGCTTCATGGCGTTTTTCGACCATCGCCACATGCTTGAAGGTCCTCGCAACATCCGCAAAACCTTCCTGGTCGGCAACGGCTGAAAAAGATGGGTAAAGATCCGTCCACTCTTCTTTTTCACCCATGGCGGCGTATTTGAGATTATGGAGGGTATCGTCAAGCGCCGCGGGATAGCTCGCGTGGATCTCGACGGGATTCCCGTTAAGATCGTGCTTGATCAGCTGCGCATAAAAAAGCTTGGCATGCTCTTTTTCATTATCCGCCGTTTCCTGGAAAATATTCGAGATCTGGCGGTACCCTTCCTTCAAAGCCGCTTTGGAATAATAGGTGTAGCGCATCCTTGCCTGGGATTCGCCCGCAAACGCTTTCATGAGATTTTCCGCCGTTTTACTTCCTTTGAATTCCGTCATAAATGTCCTCTGGTTTTTTAAAACATGCCCCCGGGATAGAATGGGGGAGGGTTTTCTTCCGAAACAGGGCGCTATTATACCACTCGTCATAGGGCGGTAAAGTAAAAGCTGGAGAACCTGAGAGACGGTAAAGTCTCAGTGGCTTTCGTCAGACGGAACGAGGATGTCCTTGAGAGATTTTTTGTGGTGACGGAAAAGCTCGAGATCTTCCCGCGTCGCAACCCATGTCAGCACCTTTCGGCCCTGGGACAATTGGAATTTCAAGAACTTATAATCTTGAAAACCATAACCTCGCATCACCTCGACGAATTCCCGGGCCATACGGTCCCAAAAATAGAGCACATCTTCATGGATCCCCTGCTCCTGGGAATAAGCAACGGCTTTCGGATTCTGCAAAGGAGCCACGGCGTTGAACAAGAAAGACGGCTGGGGCTTCGGTTCGAAACGGACCCCAAGCTTGATGCTGGCAAAAGTATTGGAGATCCGTTCATCTTCAGCCGCGATCATCTGAAACCGCCGCGTGAATTGGCGCGAAAGAAAATCTCCCGTCGTGATGTCCGGTGTCTTGAACTCTTTTTCCCAATTCGGAAGACTCGCGACGACCATGGCACGCGTGAAGGTGAAATCCGGCGTAGCGGCCTTGTCGTCCAGATAAGCCATCGGGATGATCCGGCGTATCTTTTCCGTATCCCCCGCGGTCGAAACCTGGAACAAATACTCCATCACCTTAGGCTTCACACCGGCATCCTTGGGATCCACCTCGACTTTGGCATAGACCACGATGTCATGATCTTGGATGGGAATGCTCCTTAGATCCAGGATCGTCCATTTTGCACGCCCGCGCGATGCCGCTGAACCGCCGGCATCCGTAAAAAAGAATTCCCCAGCCCATTTGGCCTGGGCGGTATTTTGGAAATAGCGGTCTTGAACTTCGCTCATCGTGGCTTCATTCAGGTCCTTGAAAAAGTGCCGCACAGGTCTGTTCCAAAGCGCCGCCCGGTTCATATGAAGATCATGGATGATGCGCTTGCGGTATTCACTGCGCGGGATGTCCCAGAACCGCACTCTCTTGAGATCGTCGATCTGTCCGACAAAGGTCAAGTCCATGCCGCTTTTTTCGACATCCGTGGCCTGCAGGTAGTAAAAATCGATCTTTTTGTCCGTACTTAGCATGACCCGCGACATGGAAAAAAGGATGTCTTCAACTTTATTAATGGCCTCTTCCGTCGGCTGGAAAAGACTTTCCATATCCGTCACTTTCCCGCTCATCAAAGCCTCTTTAAGATCGGTTGAAAAAAGTCTATCGAGAGGCAAGAACACCCCGAGAGTGGTTCCCGCGAATTCGACTTCGATGTGAGGGATCCCATATTCCTTGAGGGCGATCTCCTGGAGGGCCTCCTTACAACGCGCTTCCGGATAGGTCACAGATCCGCAACCCGAAAGGACCGCGAATACAAAAATACAAAATCCCGCGAAAAATAAAGGGGACAGGCCGGTCTTTTTTGAAAACCGGTCTGTCCCCTTTTTAACAATCAATTTCGGGCCCAAAATCTTAAACCTTCGGCGGTTCCGTGCCCTGCGTCAGATAGGATCGCCGAGGATTGACCTTGCCGAATTCCGCAAAGACAGCCTCGATCTCATCGTAGTCGAGCTCCTGTTTGGTCAGAAGCTCGTGCGCAAAACGTTCGAAAAGATCTTTTTCTTTGCGGAGAAGTGTTTCGACTTCGGCCATGCAATCTTTGAGGATCTTGTCCACATCCTGATTGAGACGCATCTTCACATCCTCGGAAAGAAGAAGGGCATTGCCCTCCTTATAGATCGTGTAATCCCCGATCATTCCGGAAGGCCCCATGCCGAGCACCCACACCATGAAATGAGCGGTTTGCATCGCTTGTTTGAAATCCGCGGTCACGCCGGTCGTCGTGGTGTTGAATTTGATCTTCTCGGCCACATAACCCGCCAGACAGATCTTGATATCGGCAAATAAAGTTTCGCGATCCCGGCCGTGCCACTCTTCGATCGAGGTGGGATGAACGACGCCGAGCGATGACTTCCGCGGAATGATCGAAGCTTTGAATACATCATCGCGGGGATGCGATAAATAAGTCACGATCAAGTGACCCGTCTCGTGATACGCCGTCATCTCCCGCTCCCGGGCGTTGACCGTAAGCTTTTGCTTCATCCCAAGCTCGATCCTCTCGATCGCCTCCGAGATATCGTGTAACCCCACAACATCTTTTTTGTTACGCGTAGCGATCAGAGCCGATTCCTTGACGATATTCTCGATATCCGCCGGCGACTTATCGACCGCTTTGCGCGCCAGGCGTTTGCAATCGATCGCCGCTTCGTATTTGATCTTGCTCAAATAATAACGGAAAAGCGATTCGCGCCCTTCGAGACTCGGCTTTTTGATGTACACCTTACGATCAAAACGTCCCGGGCGGAGAAGCGCCGGATCCAGGATTTCTTCTGCGGCATTCGTCGCGCCGATCACGATAATATTCTCGGCTTTGTCGCTCAATCCGTCCATCGCCACCAGCAGCTGGTTCTGCGTGGTATTGCCCTCCCCGCTTCCAAACTGATTGAAAGTCCGCCGTTGCCCCATCGCGTCCAGTTCATCGATAAAAACGATGCAGCCGCCAAATCCATAGGCCAGCCTTGTCGCCTTCTTGAAAAGCTGCCGTACACGGCTAGCCCCCACCCCCACAAAGATCTCATTAAATTCGCTCGCCGCCATCGATAAGAATGGAAGCCCGGCCTCGGTCGCGATGGCCTTGGCAAGATACGTCTTCCCGCATCCCGGAGGCCCCATCATAAGGATCCCCCGAAGGATCTTACCGCCGATCTTCTTTAAACGGGCATGGTCCTTGATGAGCTGCACCACTTCCCAACATTCGTCCTTGGCTTCATCGATCCCGATCACGTCCGAGAACTTGACCTGTACATCTTTGGCCTTGATATTTTTTTTATCAAGTTTCGAGAATCCGCTCCGGAAGACCATCATATACATATAAACAAAGATCACGGAATTGATGATGACCATGAGGATCTGAAGCGGCAATTGGGCCAAGGTGATATTCCGGTAATAGCTTTCGAGAGAAGCCATGCCCCAGACCGACAGGATCACAAGAAGCATCGATGCGAAAATAATAGCCGCCTTCACCCAGTGATCCATCAGGAATAATTTCCACCGACGCCATCGATTCATAAAAACCACCTTTTTTGAAGAGCTGTACCGTTAATTCATAACATCACATGGAGAATGGTATGAGTGGGAGTCACCCCGGAAAAACAGCACAGATTATACCTGTTTTATCACAAAAAAACACCTGTTTGAGTTTCGACAGGAATATCATTCTTCTTGAGAGAATGACAGTTCGGGACACGCACCACGAACCACGTGGCCCGTGGGACGTGGATCGTGGAAAATCACCACCAATAATTATCCCCTTTGCCGGATGCGGCATCCTCAGTCTCCGACCGAGCGGCGGGTTGCTCCGGAGCTTTATCGTCCGGTACCTTTTCCGCTTCGGGCAAAGGCTCCGGCACAGATTTTGGGGCCGTTTCACCGGGGGAAATCGCCCGAGGCTCAGTGGATTGCTCCTCCCACCAGTCTGCGGTACCCGAGGGCGGGGTCTCTTTCCCTGTCGCAATCTCCCGGGAGGAACTTCCCTTTTCTTTTTCAAAAGGAGGATCGATAAAAAAACTTTCCCTGGGATTGTTTTTGACATGGTACAGCAGGGGCCCTTTTTTGCCGTCCTTCTCTTCTTCTTTCTTTTGCTTATAAAGAATGGGATCGGTCTGCGTGTCTCGGATGGGGTCCTCGGCCTTACGGATCAGCCCCAGGTTCATCCCCGCGAGAACACTCACAAAAATGAAAAACATGGCTTTTCTATTCATCGACAAAGGATACCTGATTTATGTGAGAACTGCAAATCTCTCTGGGCTGGGACACGACCCACGCACCACGCGTTGCGTGGCCCGTGGAACGTGGATCGCACGTTCCTCTTGTCCGCTATCCGTTGCGCGTTGCGCATAAATATTTCTTCAAATACTGCCCCGTATACGAACGCTCGCAGGCCATCAACCCCGGGATATCTCCCTGATACACCACTTCCCCGCCCTTGTCGCCGCCTTCGGGCCCGAGGTCGATCACATGGTCCGCCAGGCCGATCACGCCCAAATGGTGCTCGATCACAAGGAGCGAATGCCCGCGATCCAGCAGTTCCTCGAAGGCCCGGATAAGATGACACACATCATCTTCATGAAGTCCGGTCGTCGGCTCATCCAAAAGATAAAACGAAGGACCGGAATCCTTTGAGGAAAGCTCAAAAGCAAGTTTGAGCCGCTGAGCTTCCCCACCTGAAAGCGTAAGCGTCGGCTGTCCGAGCCTGAGATACCCCAAGCCGATCTTCTTTAAAATGGACAACTTCTCGACAAGGCCTTTGCTCGCCGTCATGAAATCCAGGGCCTCGTCCACGGTCATGTTAAGCACCTCGTCGATATTCTTGCCCTGATACCGGATCTCGAGGATTTCGGGTCTGAAACGTTTCCCGTGGCATTCTTCGCACGGCACAAAAATGTCCGCGAGAAAATGCATCTCGACTTTCACCGCCCCGTCGCCTTCGCAAGCGGGACAACGTCCCTTTTCGACGTTGAAAGAAAAATAACCCGCGTCGAACCCTTCGCGCCTGGCCTCAGGCGTCGCCGCGAATAGTTTGCGGATATCCTCGAACGCCTTCATGTAAGTCGCGGGATTGGAACGCGGCGAACGGCCCAAAGGAGATTGGTCGATTAATACCATCTCTGTTAGTTGTTCAAAACCCCGGATCTTTTCCACGTTCCCGAGCTCCTCCTGAGATACCGGGCGGCCTTTCGCTTTAAGAAAATGGTTGTAGAGGATCTCATAAAGGAATGTGCTTTTCCCGGAACCAGAGACGCCCGTCAGGACCGTGAATTTTCCGACCGGGATCTCCACATGGATATTTTTCAGATTGTGCGCTTTTGCGTTCCGGACCACGATCTTATGTTTCGCCGGGGCCGTTCTGCGGGTTTTCCGTTCGATCCCGCGCTTCCCGGCCAAGTATTCGCCAGTGACCGATCCCGGATGCCGCTTGAGTTCTGCCACGCTTCCTTGGAAAATAAGCTCCCCGCCTTTTGCGCCTCCCTGGGGCCCAAGATCGATCACGCAATCCGCGGCGCCGATCATGGTCCGGTCATGCTCGACGACCACGACCGTGTTCCCGAGATCGCGAAGCTTTTTCAGGAGAGTGATCAACATCTGATTATCGCGCTCATGAAGTCCGATGCTGGGCTCATCCAGCACGTAAAGCGTGTCCACCAGGGCCGACCCCAGCGAACTTGCCAGATGGATGCGCTCCACCTCGCCGCCCGAAAGCGTGCGCGACATACGATCCAGCGTAAGGTACCCGAGCCCGACGTCTTTGAGGAACCGTGTGCGGTTGAGAAGCTCCGCCCAAACAGGTTCCACCTTTTCTTTTTCCTCCGGGGTGAATTGCAATGTCTCGAGAAATTGAAAGAGTGTCTCGATATCCAAAGCCTGGACCTTGGCGATGTTCTTTCCGCCGACCCAAAAGTCCAACGCCTCCGTTTTGAGGCGTGTCATCTGGCAAGTCTCACAGGGCGCGTAACCGCGATAGCGATTGAGAAAGATCCGCACGTGCATCTTGTAGGTCCTTTTGTTCATGTATTCAAAGAAATCCCGGACGCTCACAAAGTCGTCGCCGGGATAGCCTTCGAGGATCCACTTGCGGTACCGGGGCTTAAGTTTCACCCACGGCATACGGATCGGAATGCGCTTGCGCTGGCAGAAATCGAGGAACTGCCCCTGCTCCCAGCGCGTGCTAGCCTTGGTCCAGGGTTCGACGGCCCCCTCGCGGATCGATTTGGCCCCGTCCGGCACGACAAGGTCCCAATCGACCGTAATGACACGGCCGAACCCCTGGCAGGACGGACACGCGCCCAGCGGGCTGTTGAAAGAAAAAAGGTTCGGGGACGGTTCCAGAAATGACCGCCCGCATGAAAAACACCTGGATTTTTCTGAAAATTTCAGGATCTTGCCCTCGATCCACACCTGGGCCTCCCCGCGTCCCAAGCGAAATGCCTGCTCCAGAGAATCCGTGAGCCGCTCTTTATGCGAGAGGCCGATCTTCAAAAGGTCCACGCTCACCAAGAGCTCGCTCAAGACGGCCTTTTTTTCGATAAGGGCCGCCGCGTCAGGCCATGCGCCGTCATGAAAAAATCCGCTGAACCCTTGCCGCTCCAGTTCTTCCAGGTTCTCACGCAAGTATTTCGGACTCTTTTTCCCGAGCACTACTTGAAAAGCAACGCGCGCTTCTTTGCCCGCACACTCCGTAACGAGATACTCCGCTACTTTACGAGGGTCGTATTTTTCGACGGGAACGTGACATTCCGGACACCGCAAACGCCCCGCGCGCGCGAACAGAACCCGCAAATGATCGTTGATCTCGGTCTGGGTCCCGACCGTCGAGCGGGCGTTCGTGATGGAATTTTTCGCTTGAATGGCCAGGGCCGGAGGAATGCCTGAGGCGGACTCCAGATCGGGTTTGGCCATCCGCTCGAGGAATTGACGCGCGTAGGCGGAAACAGATTCGATATAGCGGCGCTGGCCCTCGGCATAAAGCGTATCGAAAGCCAGGGAGGATTTCCCGGAACCGGAGACGCCGGTGATCACGTAGAGTTTCCGGTGCGGAAGTTTAAGATCGAGGTTCTTTAAATTGTGGGTTCTGACCCCACGAAGCTGGATCGCATCCAAGGGCGGATCAGGACTTGATCTCGCGGCCCAAAGCTCCGCCAATGGCTTCCAGAAGCTTTTTCCCGCCAAAGACCTTTTGACTTTTTGGATCGATGGAAACTGAGGTGGTCTCGCGATCCACGCGCTTGACCACGAAAGTGATGACCCTCAGGTCCGAGTCATCCAAACGGCTATAATGCATGTCCCGCACGCTGATCATACCTTTCTCTTTATCGGTCTCTTCAAGCTGCCAGTTCTCTATCGAATTCAGGGCATCCAGCGTCCGCAAATAGGTCAGATCATAAGGAAGCTTGTAGACGAGCACTTCATCATTGGGCGGAAGGACGTTCCCGACGGTGTTGCATCCCGCAAGACCCAGGCCGAGGATCAGAATAAGAACAAATTTTGAAAAATGATTCATGGGATCTCTCCTTAAAATTTTCCGGTCATGCGCACAAACGGCCCGTGACTCTTGAAACTGTTCGTGTCACGAAGATCATCGCTAAAGTCGGTGAAATTATACCCCACTCCGAGCCGGACGTATTCATAAAATTCGCGGTCCACTTCGACCAGCGCGCCTTGTTTCAAGGTGTCCAGCGTGGACGACTGCATCAGGATCCGGTATTCGAGGGCCAGGTCCCATTTGCGCGTGACATGGAAGTTGACGCGGTTCGCGGTCAGGAACGTATTGACGGAAACCGTGTCGCCCACGGAGGTATTGACCGTGGAACGCTTGAAAGCCAATTTCTCGACCAAACCGAAATAGCGGTTCAGATCATACCCGATATCGGTCGTGAGGATATGGGCCGATTGGTCGAACTGGAAACCGTTATACTGGGTGCCAATGTATTGCTGGTCGCTGCCGATGTCCTTCAGGTAAGTGTAGCGCGCCAGTAAATTCAGCTTATCAAGTTTGATAGGGCGGTAGGCGAACCCGTTACTGAACTCGACAAAGTTCGCGGGGGTGTTGCCCGGATCGTACTGGCGGGTATCCCCATAATTGAAGTAGGAAAGAAAACTCAGGTCTTCGGTGATCTGGTACTGAAGGGAGTTCCGCGTGACAACCTGGTTCATCTTTGGCGTTTCCTGATCGACGCGCACTTCCCAGTAGGTCCTTGCCTGGAATTTTTTGCCGAGTGCGTACGCCACATTGCCGCCGACCGTGTTAAAAGCATTGTTGGGCGCAAGCGATGCCGCGGCCGTCTGATTGATCAGGTCCGCGGCGCTGCTCAAACGCCGCCGCTCGTATTTGGCGCCGTAATCCCAATGGTCCCCAGCCTTGCCTTCGTAACCGAGAATGTCCGCAAAACCGTCGACGCCTTGATACGAGGAATATTCGCGTTCGGAATACATGCGCGATTTTTCAGTAAGTGCGAATGAATTTCCGATGGCCGTTGCGAGCGTTTTGTCCCCGATCCCGCGGTCGATCGAGCGGATGTTCGCGTAACTGCGGGCACCGTTGTTGTGCTGGCGTTCAAACCCGAAATAAGTCGAATCCCCGTAAGGACCGCCCATCTCTTCCAAGTAGGCAAAAAGGCTTTTGATGACTTCGTAACGCACGCCGCCACCGAACTGGTAGTCGTTCTTACCGCCGATCGCGGTCTGGACCTTGATATAGGGAAGCAAGCGATCATTGATGTGATAGCCCAGTTTTCCCGTGACCCCGTTCTTGAACGGGATCTGGTTCATGAGATCCGGCGTCATATTGATGGCCTGGGGGACCGAATCGAGATTGCGGTACTGATATTCCACTTCCGCGAGATATTGCGCGTCATCATAAACGATCTGCGCGGTTTGGGTCTCAAGCGACTGGAACGGCGCCTGGGTGTTCGTAACGTCCAGCGGCATCAACTGGCTCATGATCGCGTTGTGATCGAAACGATAACGGACGGACAAACTGTTCGTGAACTTGTACCGTGTGCTCACGCCATATTTTTCAAGGCCTTCCTGATCCCTCATGTAGCCGTTCGAAAAACCCGGATTCACGCCCTGAACATAACCGGTCGTTTCCAGGTTTTTAACGGGTTCGGAGGAACCCCGGATGAGATAAGCGCCTTCCTGGGGCCGCGTATGCCTCCCATTCAAGGAGCCCAGGTCCGCGTAGCTGATCCCGCCGTCATAGGAGACCGAAGTCCCCATCTGCTGGTTGATCGTCCGGGCATACTCCGCCGTGAGTTTCGTATTGCGTCCAAGTTTCAGCATGCCGTCCACACCGACCATGTCATAATCCCCACCGGGCCGGCTTTCCTGGACCCCGGTCGCGCCGATCCTCACGTGATCGCCCATCCAGGTGTAGGCCCGGAGGCCCTGGTTCGCGATCGAGGGGTCCGCGGAGCTGGGATCGAATTCATAATCGACGATCAAAAAGACCGGGCTCCCGTCCAGGATGTCGGTCGAAGTCATCGTATCGGATGCGGCCACGGAGGAAAGCGGCCGGGAAAGAAGGATACGCCCTTCCCCGTAATTGATCTCGTAATCCACGCCTTCCTGCAGGTCGTAACTGGAGACGGTCATATTCTGGATCTTGTCGCGGATCTCGACGCGGATCTTTTCGCTGCCTTCGATGATGTTACGGTTACGCGTGTAAAAAAGCGAACCCCCCGTGGCATAAAGTTCGTTATGGTCCGCCTGGTGCGAAGATTTCGCGCTAAAGACCTTGAACCCGCGTTTCGGATCGCCGTAGACCGTGCTCGAGACCGTATCGAAATTGACCTTCAGCCCGGAAAGGGTGCGGTTGTACGTGGCAAGCTCCGTATCCGTGAACTCGGTCTTGAAACTTCCCCACTGGGCGTAAGAGCGGTCCATCTCGACCAAGACAAAAAGCTTTTGGGTTGTGTCCTGCGCCTGATAGTCGCGCGTCGAATTGTCCCCGTAGATCGGATAATAGTCATTCGGATTGAGGTTCGTAAAAAGCGCGGAACGTTTGTCGGAAGTGTCGTACTTGGCCTTCACGAGGAACTTCCCTTTGAGTTTCCCCTTCAAAAAGAAAGACAGCCGCCCGTCTTCGCGGAACCCGTCGCGGTAAACATCGGATTCCGCGGCTTCCATCGCGCCGCTCGCCTGGTTCAAGCCGAGTTGTTCTTCTCCCAAAGCCACCATGAAAAAGGTGCTGTCTTTCACCTTGATCTTCTCATTGAAGCTCGTGGTCTCGCCCTCCGGCGTCGTCGCCGAGATCGCCACGTTATATTCCCCTGGCTCCACGAAAAATTCCTTCTGGAACATGCCGTTTTCCCCGTCCACGGTCACGGGAGTATCATTGATCATGATCTTGTTTTTGGGTTTTGTTTTTCCCTGAACACGGACCACGGGCTTCGCCACAAGCGGAATGCTCTGTTTACCATCCTTAAAAAGATTGAAATCGCCGACCGGCGGGATCTCGGGGTGATAGTTCGGTTTCGCTTTCGGGTCCAGTTTGGTCATGACTTCAAAAAATTTAAGCGCCGTCCAGTCCTCGCGGTTCTTCGCATCACGGACCTTGAATTGATAGGAATAGATCCCCGGCCTGATCAAAAGACCCGTTTCCGTGATCCCGGACCAGGTCACTTCCGGAGGCGGCTGCCCGACCCCGTAGCCGGTCCACACCGGTTGTCCCATTTCATCACGGACCTCTACGGTCCATTTTTTGATGAATTTTCCGTAATTATTGTTGAACGTGAACACAGGCTCTTTTTCAAGGACCCCGACCCCGAGCTTCACGACATCCGGAGATATTTGGACATCCAGGGTCGGCCGCGAAACATCCACGCCTTGCGTGACCATCACCTTCAGATCTTTTTGAAAATTCTCGGGGATCTCGGACGGCGGCAAAAGCACCGCGAAGTTCGCCTTATTCATAATGCCCGGCGTGGTCTTCACGAGATAGGCTTCTTCGGTGATAAACTTCGTTCCGTCGGGCAGGCTGTGTCCGTCGATCTTCACCACATGCCGTCCGGGGCTCACGCCCGGTACGTGATAGAGACCGTTCTCGTCGGTCACGATCCCAATCCCTTCTTCCGTGTAAAGCCGGACCCAAGGAACGCCTTCTTCTCCCTTATCCTGGACGCCATTCTGGTTGAGATCGTTAAAAACCTTTCCGATAATCGTTCCTTGCTCGAAAACCGGATCGCCCTGGACCATGAATTTCAGGGTTGCCTTCTCTGAAATGTCACCGGGCCCCACCAGGGTGAATTCCATGGAGTATTCCCTGCCAAGCGAGACCCCACTTGTCACAAGCATCACGAAACTCGTGGAGAATACCGCGCCCGGAGCCAGGGTCCCGATAGGAATGATCAAAGACCCTTCCCGGTAGCCGGCCTGACGGCCGTTCACGAGGATCGACTTTGCGGCATAATCGAAGCCGTGCGGAAGCGTGGTTCTCAGTTCGACTCCGTTTAAAGTGTTCCCGGAAGCATTGTTGTAACTGGCATGGATCCCCACGACATCTCCCGGCGCCACATTCCTTTTGGAGGCCGATACGTTCAACTTTGCCGGATTCACTTCCCCGTTGGCCAGATCAAAACAAACACGCCCCGCAGCGCCTCCGAAAGTTCTGAGGACAAAAACAACCCGCTGAGTTCCCGCAGGCGCTGTACCTGCCGCCGTGAATGTTTGGAATCCGCCGCCGGCAATGGCGTTGGCGGTTGTAATAAACACGGAAGGCGCTGTAGAAATAAGCGTATCGGAACCGTTAGTATTGACGCTTTTAAATTCGATGACAAGCTGTCCGCCCTGCACTCCGCCGCCTACGGCAATGCTGGACTCCGCTAAGGCGCTGAAAGTGACGTATTGCCCGGGCTTCACGCCATCTACGACTTGGAAAGTGAAATTTCCGGCGGGACTGTTTTGCGTGATCGCAAAGAGCCCGTTAGGGACATTTGAAAAACCGACCGGCTTGGTTGCATTGGTAAACTGAGTGGTGCCGTTTGTGCTGTCCCAGTTCCCGCCCGAGCCATTACCGATAGTTTCTTCAAAGCTGGGGTTGCCAAGTTTGTTCGCGAAAGCGGAGGGGATCATGACCAAGGAAAGGAAAAGGACGCTCAAAAAAGCCACCGTTATCCTGAGGCCGAAGGCCGAAGGATCTCGAACAGGATCCTTCACTACGCTTAGGATGACGGCTTCGTTATATTTTTTGGATTCTGAGATCACGTTTCGCCTTGTCATGGAATTAAAATCGCCGGCTCGAGAACTTGACGCCGAAGCGAAGGTCGTAAGTTGGAACGAGTGGTGGATTCCCATTCTGCTTGACGCGCTGGGCATCGCCGATGCCGCACCATTCCCCGAAGATCGCCGTCTTGGAAAGCCATTCATTCTCTTTCCACCGGTAGGTCCTGAACGGCATGATCCTAAGACCCGCCGCGACAAAGTACTGGTTCTGGTACCAGAACGAAAAGGAGGCATTATTGACGTGCTCGAAACGCATGTACGGCATAAAAACAAGTTCGTCATTGATATAGTTGTGCGGCAAAGGGATCCCGGGCAGCTTGATACCCAGGGTGACGGTGGAGTTCGCGATGAACGCGTTGAAACTTTTTTCGGAACTGAAATTAGTTTTTGAAACGTAATAATTCCCGAAGTACTCACCCCAGACGTACTGGCGGATGTAATCCGAGAACACCTCAGGCTTGGTCTCATCAAGCGGCGGTAGTTCTGTCCCCCATTCGTAATAACACTGAACGCCCCAGATAAGATCGTTGTCCCGGCTGTTCGTGATATTGCCTTTGACATTGTATTGATTGCCGTACTTGATATAAAAACGGTAATTGCGCATCCACTCCAGGATCGGGATCCCCCCAAACGGCTGAAAATTCAGGAGCCAGGGATTGCGGGCAAGCGGCCGCCATTCCAAACCCGCGAAGAGCTGGAGATTGCTGGCGTAGTCCGCGGAATCAGACTGCAGACTGACCGTTTCTTCGATAAAGGGATCGATGTTATGCAAAGGAAAACGGATCCCACTGAAAACCAGGCGATTGGTCCAGTAACCGACCTGCGTATCAAAGTGGTTCGACGCAAGATTGGTCAGACGCCAGCTCGTTTCGCCGAAGGACTGCCAAGTGATCGGCGTGCCGCAGGGTGTTCCCTGAAGGACCCCGTACATCTTTTCACCGATGCCCAGCTGGTCGGTGAATTTGAGGATGAGTTCTTCTTCTTTTTTGAATTGCGCGGGCGTTTTGACCTCGACGGGTTTTTCCACCTCGGGCACATAGGAGGGCGCGGCGCGCACAGACTCGGCAAAATTGCCGCCCTGGAGCTCCACGTTCGTTTTGCTCGCAATGATCGCCGTCATAGCTTCCTCGGACGACGCGAACGCTTTGTCCCCGATCCAAAAAAGTTCCGTGACCTGGCCTTTTGCGTTAGGAACAGAAAGCTGGCGTATCTCGACGCCTTCAAAAGTAGCGGTCTTGAGGTTCTTCTTGATGTAGTCGTCGACGGCCTTCATGTCCTTAAGACCGGAAAGATGGCGCGACTTCACGGCTCCGCCGCCAAAATCCGTCACGATGGAAAATTCGGCGTCTTGTTCGCGGGAGTGGCTCTTGAGGACCGGGAATCCGCGGACCTCGTTCATTTTATGATCGAGTTTTTGGGGGGCCGGGGCAAAAAATTGTTCGGCGAAAATGTTGGCGACGGGTTTGACCTGAGCCGCAGGCTGAGGGGCAAGTCCTATTTCAACGGCCGGGGCCGGGACGGGTTCTGTTTCCGCGGCGGGTTGGGCAACAGATTGGGTTTCAGCCGAAGAATCAGCCGGGGGGTCAAAATCGCCGAAGGAAGTGTCTTCCTGGGCAAAAGAGGAAAAAGCTACGGACAGAAAGAGGGCGATGAAAAATATTAAAAAGGTTTTAATTCTCATTGCCGATAAGTTTTTTCTTTTCGTTGTAACGCATTGAAAAGCTTAGGGTAAGGAACCATCGCTAGGCTATGCCCAGCACCTGCGGCATATGATAAAGACCCTGCTTCTTTTTCGCAAGGAATTTTGCCGCCAAAAGAGCCCCGCGGGCAAAGGCTTCACGGGAGGAAGCCTTGTGGACCAGTTCGATCCGCTCTCCGTCCCCGAAAAAGGACACCGTGTGGTCCCCGACAACATCCCCGCCCCGGAGCGCGAGCACCCCGATCTTGCCTTTTTCACGGGCGCCCGTCTCGCCTTTGCGTCCGTAGACCACGTCCTTTTTAAGGTCACGGCCCCGGGCCTCGAGCAGGATCTCCAGGAGCTTCATGGCGGTACCGCTCGGCGCGTCTTTCTTCATCCGGTGATGGATCTCCATGATCTCGAGATCGTAGCTTTCATCGAGCGCTTTTCCCGCGATCGCGGCCAGCTTAAAAAGCAGGTTCACGCCCACGCTCATGTTGGGGGATTGCACGATCGGGATCTTACGGGAAGCCGCTTGGATCTGCCGGAGCATGGGAGCCGGGATCCCCGTGGTCCCGATCACGCACGCGGTGTGTGTCTTGACGGCGGCTTTGAGATTCTCCGGAAGCGCCGAAAAATGGCTGAAATCGATCAGGACATCCGCATGTTTCATCGCGGCGGTCGCGTCCTGTGTGATCTTCACGCCCATCAGGTCCCGGCCGAGGATCGGCCCGAGGTCCTGGCCCAGAACGGCATGCCCGCGCTCTTCGATCCCGCCCACGATCCTGAAAGCCTTGTCCCGGCTCGCCAGCTGAAGGATGGTCCTTCCCATCCGTCCCATAGCACCCGCCATGACGAGTTTGATCATTTCACGACCCCCAGTTTTTTGAGGACCTCCGTAAGCTTCTTTTTGTTCTCGAGCCCCATCGCGCAAAGCGGCATCCGGAATTCGGGCTTGATCTTTCTCATCATCCCGAGCGCCGTTTTCACGGGGATCGGGTTCGTTTCGATGAAGACGGCCTTGGAGAGCGGGTAAAGCGCCTTATGGATCGAACGCGCCTCTTCCATGTTCCCGTTCAAAGCCGCGGTCACCAGAGTTTTCACAAGCCTCGGCGCGATGTTCGCGACGACCGAGATCACGCCGCGCGCTCCGATCGCGATTAGAGGAAAATTCAGGGAGTCCTCCCCCGAAAGGACTGGCAGGTCGCAAAGCTGCATGATCTGATCGGCCTGATCCATGCTGCCGCTCGCTTCTTTGATCGCGACGATCGTGTCGATCCTGGAAAGACGCGCCACGGTCTCGGGAGCGATGGAGACCCCCGTGCGTCCCGGCACATTGTAAAGCACCATCGGGATATCCACGCGGCTGGCAAGATATTGATAGTGGCGGAAAAGGCCTTCCTGCGTCGGCTTGTTATAATACGGGGTCACGACCAGGACCCCGTCCGCCTTGATCTTTTTGGCGTGCTGGACCAGGCCGAGCGCCTCCGTCGTATTGTTCGAGCCGCAACCGCAGATCACCGGAATGCGGTGATGGATGTACTCGACCACAAAAGACATGGTGACGCGGTGCTCCTCATGCGACATCGTCGCGGATTCTCCCGTCGTGCCGCACGGAACGATCACATCGGTCCCTTCCTTGAGGTGAAAATCCAGGAGCCCCTTGAGCGCCTTCTCATCCACCTTCCCGTTACGGAACGGTGTCACAAGCGCGACCATCGAACCTTCGAAAACAGATCTCTTTTTTTTCATAGAAAATATTCCCCTTTGTGGACGAATTGGGCTTTGCCTTCTAAAAAGACTTTTGTGATCTCGTTGCCTTTTTGCCGGATCTCGATCCGGAGCTTTTCGCCGCTTTTTGTCAGCACATGGACGGGCGATTCGACATAGCCTTTGAGAACGCTCACGACCGCGGAGGCCGTGGAGCCCGTGCCGCAGGCGAGCGTTTCGTTCTCCACGCCGCGTTCGTAGGTTCGTACCGCGATCTCTTTCTTTCTTACTTCTACGAAATTCACGTTCGTTCCGAACGGCTGGAAACGCGCGTGGTTCCGGATGGCCCTGCCGGTCTCAAAAACCTCGATCTTGTCGAGACCTTCTACGAAGATCACCACATGCGGCACGCCGGTATCGAGGAATGCGTAATGGAAATGGCGCTTGCCCGCCTCCAGAATATCGTCCATCTTAAAAACACGCGGTTTCATGAGCTGGACCCTGATGCTCTCCCTGGACCCGACCTCGGCTTCGATGATCCCGGACCCGGACTCAAAATGCATGCGCGAAGAATACTTTAAAACCTCGTGGGCGTAAAGCGCTATGCAGCGGAACCCGTTCCCGCACGCCGCGGCCTCCGACCCGTCCAGATTGAGGATCCGCATCTTAAAATTCGCCTTCTTGGAGCTTTCAAAAAGCAGGACCCCGTCCGCTCCGATACCCTGATGGAGACGGCAAACCTCCCGGGTAAAGGCGAGCGCGTTCTTCACGACCCCGTGGCGGTTGTCCACCACGACGAAATCGTTCCCCGAAGCGACCATTTTGTAGAAAGGAATAGAGTTTTTCATCCCGTTAGAAATTCCCTTTCATCGGTAACTGCTTGCCAATCTTCTGGTTACAAGCGGGCGTATTGTATCAAAAAACCGGGGAACGGGGAACGGGAAACGCTTGAGGCTCGGGCCACGGGCCATGCGCCACGCACCACGTGGATCGTGTCCCCGTAGTTACGTGTCCCGTGGCTCGTCCCCGTAGTTATTGTGGCTTGTGGAACGAATTTTTGCGGCAGGCGTTCCCTGTTAGACGAGGATGATCTTCGCGGGTTCGAATCCGTTGAAATTGGAGACGGCGCTTGCCGAGGAGTAGGCGCCGATACTCTTGGCGTAAACCACATCCCCCACATAAAGTTCGGGCAGTTCCTCGTCATTGGAAAGAATATCAAAGGAATCGCAGGTGGGTCCGGCAAGCGTGGTCTTGTATTTGGCCCCGCGGCGCAGGGTCTTGAACTCGTATTTGCAGTGGTCAAAGACCATCCCGGAAAAATCCTGATAAACACCGTCGTTAAGATAATAGAAATTCTGATTGTCACGGAACGCGCGGCCGATCACCTGCGTCACAAGAATCCCCGCAGGACCGGCGAAGAAACGGCCCGGCTCCGCGATGAATTCCGTTTGTTTCGAAAAAAGGGCCTTCATCTGTTTGCGGATCTCGGAGGCCATACGCTCAAAATTGATGCCGATCTCGTTTTCGAAGTGCTGGATCGGGAACCCGCCGCCGATATCGACGACCTTAAGCGGCATATCGTTTTCCCGCGCCTCCCGGAAAATATTCGCCGTCAGCTCGAGCGCCTGCAGATAATTCTCCACGTTCGTGGATTGCGACCCGACATGAAAGCTCACGCCCCTCGGCACAAGCCCGAGGCCCTTGGCTTTCCGCAGAAGATAAAAAGCCTGGTCCGGTTCCGCCCCGAATTTGAGCGACAACTGCACCACGCTCCCACGGTTCGCGACCTTGATACGGGCGATGACGTGCGCCTTCGGGAAATTTTCCGCGATCTTGTAAAGCTCGGCTTCGTTGTCGAAGGTCATCAGCCGCACGCGTCGGCGGCGGGCCGTGATGAGGTCTTCCTTGGATTTGATGGTGTTGGCGAAAATAATGCGGCCCGGGGACACGCCGTGCTTCAGGACGGATTTCATTTCCGAGGCGCTCGCCACATCGAAATTTGCGCCGAGCTCCGCGAAGGTCTTCACGATCTTCGGATGCGGATTGGCCTTGATGGCGTAGTAAGGCGTGACCTCCGGAAAAGCCTTCTTGAAGCGGGCGAACTGTCTCTCGAGCACGCTTTCGCGGATCAGCATGAAGGGGGTCTTATGCTTCTTGAGCATCGTCCGGATAAGGTTCTCGACCCCGGAGATCTCGGCCGGCTTGGGCTTTTGCAAAGGTGTTTGAACGGGTGCGTCCAGAACGAGTTGTGTCATCAGAGATTACACTCTTTCATCCACGAGGAATGAGTTGAATTGCCAAAGGTCTTTTTCTTCCGGGGCTTCGGAACCGAACTTCATATATTTTTTGTTAAGATTCTGAAGCGGCGTCCAATCCGAGGGAAGGGAGACGAACGGAACAATATAAGGCGCCGCGAAATCCAAAATAAACTCATGATTGATATCATCCGGAAGAAGAAACCCTTCCCGAGGGTTTTGGATCATCCAAAGCGCCGCGGCGACGACCGACACGGCCACCTGAAGCGTGGTCGCTTCCTGGTGCGGCACGAGTTTGCGCGTCGTGTGGATATCGAGAAGGCTGCCGCACCACCAGGACTTGAAATCATGGCCCATGAGAAGCACGCCCAGCTCGTCGCGGCCTTCCGTGATATCGTCGGCAAGAATACGCTGACGCTCCTGCATGCGGTACTGGCGCATCTTGAGCTCATGCAGCGAACTGATCGCCGCGTCCGAGGGACAATAGGCGTAATGGACCGTCGGGCGATAGACCACCTTGCCGTTTTTCCACACCGTGAGCCGGTCCGAGATACTGAAGGCCTCCCCGTGGCGGATCACCATCCCGTTGATCTCGCCGCACGGAACCCACGACCGCACCCAGGTGTTCATCCCGAGCGAGCTCATGCAGATCTGATTCTTCGGACCGGTCTTGTGGCAGTGCGCTCCCGGCGGCAGGCGGCGCTCGTGCGTCCCCCATCCAAGTTCGGCTGGCGCGACGCCCTCTTCATAGAAACCCTCGATCGACCACGTGTTCACGAATTCGTTCATCTTCTTCGGGACATCGGTGATCTGCGTATCGCGCTCGCTGATGTGGATGACCTTCACGCCGGTGAGCTGGGCAAGTCTCGGAAAATCCCACAAAAGAAGGGCCGCCTCAAGCGCGTTACGCCGCGGATCCCTGGGTTTTTCCTTGAGGATCTTTTCCGTGATATCGATCAGGGCCTTTTTTGTGAAGTGCGACACGAGGCCGGGGTTCGCGCCGTGATCGACGATCGCGGTCGTCCCGTGGACGCCCTTCCAGTGTTGTGCCATTTTTTTGCGAAGCAGCATGTGCCGGGCATAAAGCGTGTACTTGGTCGGGTCCGTGCGCTTCTCGTCCCCGTAAGGGTCCCATTCCTCGATCGAGGTATTCACATAAAGCACCTCGTGCTTGCGGCACCAGTCAAGGATCGCCCAGCACTGGATGTTCCAGGCAAGATCGATGATCATGTCCCCAGGACCCGCGTGCTTGGCAAGAAGCTTCTTGTAATTCTGCTCGGTCACACGGTCGAAGACGTACTTCACGCCGCGTTTGAGTGCGTCCTTCACGCGATGGCGGTTGTCCACGAAATCCATGATCGTGATCCTTGTGGCCGGCATGTCGAAGTGGCGCAGGACAAGCGGGACCGTGCATTGCGCCACGCCCCCGCAACCGATCACGAGGAGCCTGCCGCCAAACTTCACTTTTGTTTTCGGAATGACTGCTTTGACCTTCGGGTATTTAAATCCGCTCATTTTCTCTTTCTCTCTCCGACGCTTAAGTTAAGAAGGGACGAATACTACATCAAAAGAAAACTCCCATCAAGAGATACCACGGGGAAAAATGCGTCGCGGGAGCCGGCCAGCAGCCGGTTTATCGGATTATTTTTCTTCGAGCCAGTCCACCTTGCCGGTCTTGACATCGTAGATCGCGGGAACGATCTTGAGCGCGCCTTGGGTGACTAACTCCCGGATCTCTTCGCTTTCAGACCGGAGGTCCCTTTCCACCTGGAATGCGTTCCGTTTCGCCACCTCCGTCGTCAGCGCAGGCCCCTGCAGATCCGGATATTCCAACTTCACTTCCTTCGCGACTGGTTCGAGCTGTGCCTGAATATCGCGGAGACTCCCCTCGAGCTTCGTGCCCGAGACCGCGGCCCCGACCGCTCCGCATTGCGTGTGACCCAGGATCACCAGCAACGGCGCGTGCAAATGACCGGCCGCGTACTCCAAAGAACCGATCACACTGCTGTCCACGGCGATGTTCCCCGCGACCCGCACCACAAAAATATCTCCGATCCCTCTGTCAAAGATCATTTCCACCGGCACCCTCGAATCCGCGCACCCGAGCACGATCGCAAACGGCTTCTGGCCGTTCACGGCGGTTTCTTCCCGCCTCGCACTATTTTCACCGGGATGTTCTGTCTTCATGGCGACAAAGCGGGCGTTCCCTTCTTTGAACAGCACGAGCCCTTCCTCCGCGGTCCGTTCCGTCCCCTCGCCCGCGAACACCGGACCGGTCTGTGCCACAGTCCCTATCATCAGCACGGCAAAAAAAACGGCCTTGAAATTTCTTATCTTCATGAGTTCCTCCTAGGAGCCCCGATCCCGGCTACGCCTGCTTTTTTACGCGTGTTGCGGGTTGATCTTCTTAAACCAGGCACATCGCTTTACGCAGAATAGCAAACCCCTGCCCTTTGCTTTGGCACAGCCCTCCTTGTCCGGAGAGGACGCGACTTCCCAACATTTCCTGCCGTCTGACGGAAAGGCGGGGCATTGGATCATGGTGGTTCTCGGACAACTCCAAAATTCCCAGCAGTTTTGTGGCCCCTGGTCATTCATAGGCCCTTTTCTCCCTTTCTGTTTTCTGCCGAACGGTGCTGTTCTGTCCGGTCAACGCGGTTTTGCCGAAAGCACGGGAATGTTCGCCTTCAAATAGGTCCCATAGATGTCCAGGATCTCTTCGCGTTCCAAATGCAGAAAATGACCGGCGTCGGGAATGATGCGCAGCTCGTTGTGAGGGATCAATTTTGAGGCCGCCTCGAGATCACGGTTATCGAGCAACTGATCGTCGGCCCCGTTCACGATCACTGTTTTCGCGCGGATTTTCCCGAGGTCCGCATAATCCGTCAAATGACTCGTCGAGGCGATCACTTTGATATGCTCATAAAAAGAATCGAATTGTTCGTTCGTCAAATTTTGGAACTGAAGGATCATTCTGCGCTTATTTTCTTCGGAAAGCCGCTGACCGAACATATTAATAATGAGTTTGGCCCCGTCGCTCCGGTGTTCGCTGAAATACAATTCGCGTGCACCCTCGACCACCTTCATCATCTGGGGCGAAGGCTGAAGTCCGAAACTTGCCAAAAGAAGGAATTTGACACGCTCGGGATACCTCGCGGCGTAGATCGCCGCAATGACAGCCCCCCAGGAAGCCCCCACCAAATGAAGATCTTCCCGCGCTCCCAGGACCGCGTGGATCAGACCGCGCAGAACCTCCACCTGCTCGTCAATGTTGACCGCGGCGCTCCCCGATAAAATACTTCCGCGGGCCTGGCCCGGCGCGTCGTAAAGAATGATCCGGTAAGAGCCCGAAAACTTCAACACGGCGGCGTGCCAGGAGGCCATGGTCTGCTGGGCCCCGTTGACACAAATAATAAAAGGCCCGGAATGACCGTAAATCCGGTACGCGACACGGAACCGTCCGAGGTCGATCTTCCCTTTCTTCGCGGGAGTAATTCTCAGAACGTGGCGGATTTCTTTTTTCATGCCCCCGCCTCCGGAGCCGCTTGGGTCATGAGGGCCTTGGGATCCACCACGGAATGTTCGCCGAACCAAATGGCCCACAAGGCGCGCGCAAAAAGCCCGTTTTTCACATCGCCGAGTTTTTGGCCGTTAAGCTCCAGATAAACGCGTCCGCCGCTCAGCCACCGCATCACGAAGACATCGCCTTTTTTCACCGGACGGACAAAATAAGCCAGCATCTGTTCCACATACGTTTCGATCTCCCGGTATTCCGAAGGCGTGGTATTCAGCTCAAAATCCTCGCGCAGGATCCCGGTGATCTTTCGGGCCGGCACATTGCGGGCATATTGGATCGTCATCTGTTTCGCGGGCCCGTCCGTTAAGATCTCTTTAGAATCGAAAGGGCCGGCCCCTTTCGGGGTCTGCAAATAGTGCGCGATCGCGTAGACCCTGAAGAACCATTTGGTGCGCGCCGCGGTCCCCGTCAGCCGGAGCATATAATCCTCCGCGTCTTGTGAAAACCGGATCTCGGAAGGAAATGCGATCCCGGTCACGGGCTCCACAACGCGTGTCCGGAGATCACCGGCGGCCCCGCATACCCCGGGCCCTGCCAACAGCGCGATGGACACTATTCCCGTCAAAATGTTTTTTAGCATAGGAGTTTTCATTCATCATTCTGCCGAATCGTGGGTGATGGTCAACTATTTTATTGGAGTTGAGTCATCCCTTGACGACGCCGAGCGGGGAGAGTTCCACCCAAATCTCCACGAGGTCGGACTGATTTTTCATCACCTCGGCAATATCTTTATAAGCTCCCGGCGCTTCGTCCAGTTCGTGGGCGCTCCGGATGCCGTGCACAATGCCCTGCTCGTCCATCTTCCGGATCTCTTCCTTGAGGTCGAGCGTTCTCTCCGCCTGTTTTCTTCCCATCCTCCGGCCCGCTCCGTGAGAACAGGACTCAAAACTTTCCGGGTTCCCCTTCCCCCGGACGAGATAGCTGGAAGCGCCTTGAGAGCCGGGAATAATTCCGGCCTCCCCTTTTTTCGCGGAGGTCGCTCCCTTCCGGTGGACCCACACGTCCTCTCCGAAATGATGCTCTTTCCTCGCGTAGTTGTGGGCGATATTGATGAGCGGCTCGAAGGAACAGCCGGTGTGCCTTAAAAAACATTCGCCGATCCTTTCCATCATGAGCTTCCGGTTCTTGAAGGCGAACTCCACGCAATAGTTCATTTCCTGGATATAAGCCTGTCCCTCCTCGCTCTCTTCCGTAAGATAGGCCAACTGGTGTTCTGGCGGAACGGGAGAATGCCACTTCGCATTTAAGCGCATCGCGATCCTGTTGTAATGGTCCGCGACCTGTTTCCCGAGGTTCCGGCTCCCGCTGTGCACCATGATCCAAAGGGCCCCGTCCGAACCTTTTTGGACCTCGATGAAATGGTTCCCGCCCCCCAGCGTCCCGACCTGGAAGATCGCGCTCCGGTATTCCCGTTCGCAGACCACGCCTTTGGGGAACGACTTGCCCGGCATATTTGCGTCGTCCTGCCGGTTCTTGTGATGGTTAAAACCGACGGGCACGGCCGCCTTGATCTCTCCCAGGATCTTTTTCAGCGTTTCCCGCTCGAGACTTTCGAGGCTCGATCGCATGACGCACATGCCGCAGCCGATGTCCACGCCCACCGCGTTGGGAAGGATCATGCCTTTCGTCGCGAGCACTCCGCCGATGGGCATCCCGTATCCCAAATGACTGTCGGGCATCACCGCGATGTGTTTGAAAGCGAAGGGAAGATTGGCGAGGTTCCGGAGCTGGCCCATGGCGCCTTCCTCGATGTCCTCGAGCCACATCTTGATCGGGATCTTTTCAGTATCGCAGATTCGCATGCGTTCTCCTAACTCGAGCCACGGGCCACGATCCACGCGCCACGATTCACGTGGTGCGTGGTCTGTCGTCTGTTGTCTCTGTGGCCCGTGTCCCGTGGTTCGTGTCCCGTGTTACGTGGTTCGTGTCCCGTAGTTATTGTGTCCCATGTCCCTGGTCCTTTTCCCACCGTTCCATGATCGCGAGGACTTCTGAGTCCGGCACGTCGTCCCAATACCGGTAGACCTGCGCCACGGCCCGGAAAAGGACCGGCGTCTCGAGCACCACGAGTTCGTCGACAATTTCTGCGATCTCCGCCGCGACGTCTTCACCGGCGACAGGCGCCGCGACCACAATCTTTTTTGCTTGCTTGTTCCTGCAAAGCAGGATCGCGGCCCGCATCGTCGCTCCCATCGCGATCCCGTCGTCCACGAGGATCACGGTCCTGTCCTTGAGGACCGGCAAGGGCCGTCCTTTGCGGAGCGTTCTGACCCTCCGAATGATCTCGAGCTTCTGCGCTTCCTGGATCGCCTGGATCTCTTTTTCCGAGACCCATTGGGCGGCGCGCTCGATCAAAAAGGTACTGCCGTCCTCGGCAATGGCGCCAAACCCCGCTTCAGGATCGTTCAGAAGAGGCAATTTCCGCGAGACCACCATGGAAAAATGGGCGTTGAGAGACCTAGCGACGTAATACCCGACTTCTACCCCTCCCCGGGGAATTCCCAGGACGGTCACGTCCTGATCTTTATATTTCGCAAGCGCCAGGGCCAGTCGCTCCCCGGCGTCCTTCCTGTCCTCGAACATAGGTCCGCATTCCTTTTAGGGAAAATATCCTATTTAAAAAAAGAAAAAAAACCGTAAAAACAGATAGATCAAGAAAACAAGAAAAACACCTGCCGCGCCGATGATGATCCGGCGGTATGTTTTTTTCTTTTTCTCGTCTTTCTCTTTGTACTTTTCAAATTCTTTGAGCAATTCTTCTCCGGCGATATAAGCGCCCACCCTCCCCCTGTCAGAAACCTGAGCGCAAGCGAGCGTCCTTCTGATCTCTTCTTCCGAAAGACCTTTTATCTCTTTTCCATCACGAAATCGCGAGTATTTCTCCAGCCTGCACCAGATTTTCCATTCGCTTGAATTCGGGTCCATGATCTATTCTCCGTATCCGACGGGCCTTTCTTCTGAGGTAAGAAGTACGGCGTACGGGGTACGCCCAGGATCCCGGGGACCCCGCACAACAAGTCTGCGGGGCAGGCCCTATCACTTCATTTTTGTGCCCGCGACTCTCAGAGTATCTGGATCGATCTTACTATTTGCGTGTAGCCGTTTGGAGCGGTCACGTATGTCACGGAAGCTTTATTCCCTTTGGCCCAGGACAAGCTCGTCGGATTTCCGTCTTTACCCGTGACGGTGGCGTCGGGCGCTACGGTAAAAGATTTTTGGCGCCCGTCACTGTCCCGGAGCGTTATTTGCCGGACTTTTCCTTCGGCGCTATCCCGCACCACCACCGCATCGACCTTCCCGGTAAAAGTCTCGGACTTGACCTGGGCCGGAGCCGTAGAGTCACCGGCACCGGACGAAGCCGACACTCCCCCGGCAAAACATACAAGACTGACCCACAGGACCGTTCCCAGCGTAAAAAATATTTTCCTCATATTTTCACCTCCTTGGATCCCATGATAACGGGCACTGATCTCTTGCTACGCCGTCCTTTCGCCGCGGATGAGGTCCTGATAGGTCTCGCGTTTGCGGACGACTTTGAAGGTACCGCCCTTGACCATGACTTCGCAGGCGCGGGGACGGGAATTGTAGTTGGAGGCCATGGTGAAACCGTAGGCGCCCGCCGTCATGATTGCGAGATGGTCGCCGACCCGCATTTCCATGAGCTCGCGGTCCTTCGCGAAAAAGTCCCCGCTTTCGCAGATCGGACCCACCACATCATAGATCCACCCGTGCGCCTTTTCATTTTTCACGACCGGCCAAATATGATGGAACGCGTTGTAAAAAGCGGGACGGATAAAATCGTTCATGCCGGCGTCCACGATCACGAATTTCTTCACGTCGGTTTCTTTCACATAGATCACCCGCGTCGCAAGGATGCCGCTATTGGCCGCGATAAAACGGCCGGGCTCGAAAATGAGCCGGTACTTTCTTTTCTTAAAGAGCGGAAGGACCTTCCGCGCGAATTCCTCCGCGGTCTGGGGATTCTCGTCGCTGTAGATCGCACCAAGACCGCCGCCCAGGTTCAGGAATTTGATCTTGATCCCCGTCTCTTCGAGCTCGTCGATGAATTCCACGATCTTTTGGAACGCCTCGATGAAAGGCTCGCCTGTCTCGATCTGGGAACCGATGTGCACATGGATCCCCGAGACCCGGGCATGGGTAAAGCGCTTCGCGTCTTTGAAGACCTCGCGGGCTTTTTCAAAATCGATGCCGAACTTGGTCTCGGCTTTGCCGGTCGTGATGTAGTCGTGCGTGTGAGGGTCCACATTGGGATTGATCCTGAGGGAAACGTTCACCTTTTTGCGCATCTTCCGGGCGATCGCGTTGATCTGCTCGAGTTCAGGCACGGACTCCACATTGAAAAGCAGGATCCTGGCTTTGATCGCGGCGCGGATCTCCGCGTCGGTCTTCCCCACGCCGGCGTAAACGATGTTCTTGCCCAGGCATTTCACTTTCCGGGCCCGGAAAAGCTCGCCCCCTGAAACGATGTCGAGGCCCGCGCCTTTTTTGACAAGCGCGCGGAGGACCGCCAGGTTCGAATTCGCTTTGACGGAATAGCAGAGGAGCGGCTTCGCGGAACGGAACGCTTTCTGGAGTTTCGCGAGATGGTCTGTGAAGGTTTTGTGGCTGTAGATATAGGCGGGCGTGCCGGTTTTTTTGAGGATCTTGCTGACGCGGACCTTGTCGCAGTAAAGTTCATTCTTCTTGTAATAAAAATCGTGCATCTTCTCTTCGTGAAAATCGGTCCGGGGCATATCAGCTCCTCAGTCCTCATTCTGTTCAATTTCCGCTTTTCGGAAATTGGGGCAGTCCTGACTACCCTAAAAGAATCATAAAGTCAGGACAGGGTTTTCTTCCACTCTGCGATCGCCTGCTTCACCCGCACGGGGTGCGTGCTTCCGATCGTCTTTTTACCTCTCACGGATTCCTTTGCGTCAAAAAGGTCGTGAATGTCCGCGCCGAACTTGGGCGAGAACTTCCGCCATTCCCGGACAGACCACTCGCGGAGCCGCTTCTCGGACTCGATCGCGTGCCGGACGGTCTTTCCCACGAGCTCGTGCGCTTCGGTGAACGGGACTTTTTTCCGGACCAGATATTCCAGGATGTCGGTCGCAAAAAGACTGTCGTCGTCCAGGGACTTCAAAAGGGCCTTCTTGTGCCAGCTCGCGGAACCCACGGTCAGGGCCAGGAGCTCAAGAGCGGTCACGGTCTTTTTTACGGCGTCGAACATACCGGGTTTGTCTTCCTGAAGATCGCGGTTATAGGAAAGCGGCAGACCTTTTTGCACCGTTAGAAGGGCCTGGAGATGACCGAAAATCACGCCGGCCCTGCCGCGCACGAGTTCGAACACATCCGGGTTTTTCTTCTGCGGCATGAGGCTCGATCCGGTCGCGAAGGCATCGTCGAGTTCCACGTAACCGAACGCCTCGGAGTTCCAGAGGATAAAATCCTCCGAAAGCCGCGAGAGATGCACCCACAAAATGGCGAGTACGCTCAGGACTTCGGCGAGGGACCCCCGGTCGCTGACCGCGGCCATGCTGTTGGCGGCGATGCCGGTAAAACCCAGTTCTTTCGCGAGGAATTTCTGGTCGAGCGGAAGCGCGGACCCCGCGAGCGCGGCCGATCCGAGCGGCAGAACGTTCACGCGTTTGGCCGCGTCTTGAAGCCTCGACTTGTCTTCTTCGAGCATTTCGACATACGCCAGCAGATGATGCGCGAGCAGGACGGGCTGCGCCTTCCTAAGATGCGTCATGCCGGGAATGATCCTCTCCCCCGCTTTTTCGGCGGCGGTGACAAGGCTTTTCTGGAGTTTCCGGATGCCGTCTTCGATCACGATGATCTTCTCCCGGAGATAAATGCGGGTCGAGGTGATGACCAGATCGTTCCGGCTGCGCCCCGTATGGATCTTCTTGGCCACCGCGCCCGCCTTTTTCTCAAGTTCCATCTGGATGAGCGTGTGGATATCCTCATATCGGTCGGCGTAAGCCGCGAGGTCCCGGCCTTTCAAAGCCAGGGGTACCGACTTGAGGCCGCGAAGGATCGCCTTGGATTCCGCGACCGTGATAAGACGGGTCCGCGCCAGCATTTTCGCGTAGGCCTCATTGACACGGATCTCCGCGTCAAAAAGTTCTTTGTCCGTTTCCAGCGAATAGCTGAAGCACTTGAGCGCCGCGTGCATGCCCTTCTTGAATCTCCCACCCCACATTTGTTTTGCCATGAACAGCCTCCAAGTCCTCAGAAATCAGATGACAGAAGACAGAAAACAGAATTTCGTGTTCTCTGATCTCTGTTCTCTATTTTCTGTTTTCTTTATACATTCCTTCGTACGGAAGTCCCCAGATCTTCATGAAACCGACCGCGGCCTTCCGGTCAAAAATATCGCCCTTCGAATACGTCGCGAGCTTTTCTTGATAGAGAGCATATTTCGATTCCCGGCCGACGCACAGCGCGTGGCCCCGGTCAAGCTTGATCCGGATTTTTCCCGTCACACGCGCTTGATTGGACGCGAAAAAGGCGTCGAGCGACTTTTTGAGGGGCGAGAACCATAGCCCGAAATACACAAGCTCCGCGTATTTTTCGGAAAGCAGTCTCTTATAATGCAAAAATTCCCGGTCCATGACGAACCCTTCGAGCTCTTCGTGGGCCTTCAGGAGCACGTCCGCGGCCGGCGCTTCATAGACCTCGCGGCTTTTGATCCCCACGAGCCGGTTCTCGATCATATCGAACCGTCCGACCCCGTACTGCCCCGCGATTACGTTCAGATGTTCGATTAGATCGACGAACGGCATTTTCTTCCCGTTCAGTTTTACCGGAACGCCTTTTTCAAAAGCGATCTCGATATACCGGGGTTTTTTCGGCGCCTTCCCGGGAGCGCAGGTCATCACGTACGCGTCCTCCGGCGGCTCGACCATCGGGTCTTCGAGGATCCCCGCTTCGATCGCGATCCCCCAGATGTTCTTATCAATGGAATAGGGGCTTTTCTTGGTCGCGTCGATCGGGATCTCGCGCTCTTTGGCATATTCGATCTCTTCTTCGCGCGTTTTGAATTCCCAGTCGCGAAGCGGCGCGATGATCTTAAGGTCCGGATCGAGCGTCTTCACGCCCACCTCGATGCGCACCTGATCGTTGCCTTTTCCCGTACAGCCATGCGACACAAATTCCGCGCCTTCTTTTTGGGCGACCGCGACCAGATGCTTCGTGATGAGCGGCCGGCCGAGCGCCGTCGCGAGCGGGTATTTGCCTTCGTAACGCGCGTGCGCCCAAAGCGCCGGCATAATGTAATCCTTCGCGAACTCGTCCTTCAGATCCACGATGATAGTTTTGATCGCGCCCGCGGCCTGGGCCCGGCGGATCAAGGGGGCCTTGTCTTTGACCTCCCCGATAAAAGCGCAAAAACAGATGACATCCAGCCCGTGGTTCTCCCCGAGCCATTTCACCGCGCAGGAGGTATCAAGCCCTCCGGAATAAGCCAACACGACTTTCTTCATTGGATCGCTCCTTGGTTAAAAAGATAAAGCAAAATAGCTTTCTGAATGTGGAGCCGGTTCTCGGCCTCGTCGAATACGACGCAATGCTTGCTTTCCATCATGTCGTTGGTGATCTCTTCGCCCCGGTGCGCCGGCATGCAGTGCATCACCAGCACGTCTTTTTTCGCGTGTTTCAAGAGCTCCTTATTGATCTGCATGCCCTTGAAATCTTTGAGCTTTTTCTGGCGCATCGCCTCTTCGCCCATGCTCACCCACACATCCGTATAGATCGCGTCCGCATCCTTCACGGCTTCCTTCGGATCCAGGAACCCCTCGATCACGGCGCCCGTTTTTTTCGCGATCTGCCTGGCAAGCGCGAGAAGCTTGGGCTTGGGCTGGTACTTCTTGGGCGTCGCATACCGGATCTTCGCGCCCAGTTTTGCGGCGACCAGCATTAGAGAATGCAGGACGTTATTGCCGTCCCCCACGAACGCGAGCACGGGGTCTTTTTCCGCGGGGATCTTTTCATAAAGGGTCATATAATCCGCGAGCGCCTGGCACGGGTGCTCGAGGTCGCTCAAGCCGTTGATCACGGGCTTTTCGAAATAATCCTGGAATTCGGTGATGGTCCAATGCGAAAAAGTCCGCATCACGACCCCCGAAAGATAACGGGACAGCACGCGCGCCACGTCTCGCACCTCTTCCCGGACGCCGAGCTTGATATCCTCGGGCCCGAGATAGATCACGCCGCCGCCCATGGAATAGATGCCGGCCTGAAAAGAGACCCAGGTCCGTGTCGAGGGCTTCTCGAAAATAAAACCGAAGATATGGCCTTCGAGCGCGTCCCGGACCTCCTGCGGCCGCGCCTTCACTTTGGCCGCAAGCTCCATGAGCTTCCGTATTTCTTCGGTGCTGAGATCGTTGATCGAGATCAATGATTTGAACATCTTTATTCCTCCACTCCCTATTAAAGCCGCTTCTTTCTTACTCTTGTCATCCCCGCATGTTTGTAGCGGGGATCCATTCCTTTATCGTGTCGTTTGGCATCCTGGATTCCCGCTTTCGCGGGAATGACACGCATTCTCCGTCCTGGACAACTTTGCAAAAACACGGCCCAGGATCTTCATGCCGAGTTTGATCTCTTTGGCCGTGATCGTCATGGGAGGCATGATCCTCAGGACGTCGCCCTGCGTCGCGTTGATGAGAAGCCCCTGGTCCCGCGCTTCGTTCGCGTAAGGCGCGGACGGCTCCTTGAGTTTCAGTCCCCGCATGAGCCCGATCCCCCGCGTACTCTCGATCACGGGATACTTCTCTTTAAGCTTTTCGAATTCCCGGTCCAGAAGTTCCCCCATCCGGATGGTATTCGTGAGCAACTTTTCTTTTTTGATTGCCTTAAAGACCGCGAGACTCGCCGCGCAGACAAGCGGGTTCCCGCCGAAGGTCGACGCGTGCATTCCCGGCGCGAACACTTCACGCTTGATCCTGCGGTTCACGACGAGCGCTCCGATCGGCACCCCGCCCCCCAGCGTCTTCGCGAGCGTCATCAGGTCCGGCTCCAGATCGTAATGCTGGTACGCGAACATCTTTCCCGTGCGACCCATCCCGGTCTGCACTTCGTCCAGGACGAGGAGCATGTCTTTTTCGTCGCAAAGTTTCCGGATCCCTTCCAAAAAATCCCGGCTCGCCACGCAGATCCCGCCTTCGCCCTGGATGGGTTCGAGCATGATCGCGATGGTCTTATCGGTGACCAACCTTTTGACGGACCCCAGATCGTTGAAATCCGCGTAACGGAATTTCTCCACGAGCGGCTGGAACCCCTGATGGAATTTTTCCTGTCCTGTCGCGGTCATCGCCGCAAGCGTCCTTCCATGAAAAGAATTTTTCATAGTGATAATTTCGAAACGCCCGGTCTCGCTTCCATACTTCTTGACGAATTTAATCGCGCCTTCGTTCGCCTCGGCGCCGCTGTTACAAAAGAAAACGCGTGACGGGAAGGACGCTTCCGAAAGGGTCCGCGCGAGCTCGGCCTGCTTCACGTTCAGAAAATTGTTCGCCACGTGGAGCATCTTCCGCGCCTGTTCCTTGATGGCATTCACCACGATGGGATGACAATGCCCCAGCCCGGAGACCGCCCAACCCGGAAAAAGGTCCAGGTATTCCTTGCCTTCCAGGTCCCACACACGCGCGCCCTTGCCTTTGACCAGGCACACCGGTACCTGGGTGTAAGTTGGCAGCACGTATTGCTGGTACAGTTTTTGAACGTCGGCTGTTTTCATTGTATTTTGTAACCGTTCCTCGTTTTTTAAAGCGTGATCTCTGTTCCGATACCTTGATCGGTAAAAATTTCAAGCAAAAGGGCGTGCGTGATGCGGCCGTCAATGATGTGGGCCTTCTGAACGCCGCCTTCCAGCGCGTCGATGCAAGCCTTGACCTTGGGGATCATGCCCCCTGAAATGATCTTCTGGTCGATCAATCGTTGAGTGTCGTCCACGCGAAGCGAAGGGATCAGCGTCTCTTCGTCGGCCGGGTCGCGAAGGATCCCTTTCACGTTCGTCAGCACGATGAATTTCGGAACGTGCATGGCGGACGCGATATTGGCCGCCGCCTCGTCCGCGTTCACGTTGTACATTTCGCCGTCCGGTCCTTTTCCCACCGGAAAGATCACCGGGATCCTTCCAAACTCTGTCAGCTCCTTGAGGAGCACGGTGTTGACCGAAGCCACATCGCCGACAAAACCCACATCGCCGTTCTCGGTATGTTTCACCACGTTCAGGATCTCGGCGTCGAAGCCGGAGAGTCCGACCGCGGAACCCCCGAGACGTTCAATGTCACGGACAATGCTGCGTTTGAGCCCGGAGAGCGTTTCATTCACGACTTCGATCGTCGTCTTGTCCGTCACGCGCAATCCGTTCACAAATTGGCTCTGGACGCCTTTTCCCTTCATGGCCTCGGTGATGAATTTCCCCCCACCGTGGATCAGGATCGGGCGGATCCCGACATAGCTCATGAACACGAGGTCCTGAAGCACCATGTCGCGGACCTCCGGGTAGGTCAAGGCCGCGCCGCCGTACTTGATCAGGATCTCTTTGCCGCGGAACTTCTGGATGTAAGGAAGCGCCTCGATCAGGGCTTGCGCTTTTTCTATGTATTCCTTCATGGTTCCCTTTTTTTAGGAATAGGCGGCGTTGATCAACACGTACTTTGTCGTGAGATCCGATGTGATGAATTCCGCGCGCCCCCGTCCCTTGCCGATCACGACATCGATCGTGTATTCCTTTTTCTGCAGGATGCGCCGGGCCTTCGGAAGGTTCAGCACCCGCAACCTTCCCTGATTGACCACCTGGGCGTCGCCGAACCAGATGCTGAGATTATTGGGGTTGAAATCCACACCGCTCGCGCCGACCGCGGCCGCGATGCGACCCCAGTTCGGATTGGAACCCGCAAGCATGGTCTTGAAAAGCATGGAATTGGCGATCTGCCGCGCCACGCACTTGGCATCCGTCGGTTTTTTCGTGCCCGAGACCCGGAGCCGGCATACATGTGTCACGCCCTCGCCGTCCTTCACCATTTCATGCGCGACATAGCGCATCACTTCTTCCAGTGTTTCACGGAACATCCAGTAATCCTTACCAATCTTCTGGATCGTGGGGTTCCCCGCTTCCCCGTTCGCGAGACAAAGCACCATGTCATTCGTGCTCATGTCATTGTCGATCGCCATTTGGTTGAACGTGTCGTCCGCCGCGTGGCGCACGGCCCGGCGGAGAAGGGCCTTCGTGATCGCCGCGTCGGTCGTGATAAAACAAAGCATGGTCGCCATGTTCGGATGCACCATCCCGGCGCCTTTCGCGCAGGCCCCGATCGTGACCTTTTTGCCGCCGAGTTCCAAAGAGAGCGCGATCTCCTTGCTGGAAAGATCGGTGGTCAGAATGCCTTTGGCCGCACCGTGGCCGCCTGTCCCGGAAAGACGCTTCACCAGTTTGGGGATCGCCCGCTTCACGCAGGTGATCGGAAAAGGAACGCCGATGATCCCCGTCTGCGCGAGCAGGACTTCCTGAGGCAAAACCTCCAGGTACTTCGCGACCTCCCACGTAATCTCATGGACCGCTTTTTTGCCGACCGGACCGTTCAGGCAATTCGCGTTGCCGCTCGTCCCGAGGATCGCGTGATGTTTCGAGGCATGGATGGCCTTCATCGAATAAAGCACCGGCCACGCCTTCGCCCGGTTCGTGGTAAAGGTCCCGGCCGCGACGCACGGCGTTTTGGAATAGGTCAGGGAAACATCGTACTTTTTCTTTTTCTTCTTGATCCCCGCATGGATGCCGCCCGCGACAAAACCTTTCGGAGCGGTCACGGAACCGTTTTTCTCTTTCTTCCAAAAAGGTTTTTTCAAAGAAGCCCCGCTTCTTCCGGGAAACCGAACCGGAGGTTCATGTTCTGAACGGCCTGGCCGGCCGCGCCTTTGACAAGATTATCGATCGCCGTGATGATCACCACGCGGCCCGTTTCTTCCTGGACGCCGACGCCGATATCGCAAAAGTTCGTGTGCTGCACGTCCTTGAGGGACGGATACTGTCCCGCAGGTTTGATCCTTACGAAAGGCGCCTTTGGGTACGCGCTTTCCAGAGTCCTCCGGATCACGGCCTCGGTTCCCTTCGCCGTTGTTTGCGCATAGATCGTCGCAAGAATGCCGCGATTAAGCGGCAAGAGGTGCGGCACGAATGTGATCTTCACGGGCTTTCCGGCCGCCGCAGAAAGCGTCTGTTCGATCTCGGGCGTGTGCTGATGCCGGTTCACCTTATAGGCGCTGTAATTTTCGCTTACCTCAGAGAAATGAGTCATCGTCACAAGCTTCTTTCCGGCGCCGCTGACGCCGGACGCGGCATTGATGATGATGGACCTGGGATCGATCAGTTTTTTCTTGAGAAGCGGGATCAGCGCGAGCGACGGCCCCGTGGGATAACACCCGGGATTGGCGATCAGGTCCGCTTTCTTGATCTTTTCCCGGTAGACCTCACAAAGCCCGTAAACCGCCGTGGACAGGTACTGGGGCGCGACCTGATTCACGCAGTACCATTTCTCGTAGATCTTCCTATCCCTCAGCCGGAAATCCGCGGAAAGATCGATCACGACCTTGCCGGCCGCAAGAAGCTGTTCGGCCGCGGTCATAGCCTCAGTATGCGGCAGACACAAAAAGACCACATCCGCCTTTTTTTTCACCGCGGCGAACGAATAAGGCGTGATTTCAAGCGTGACGTCTTTCGCGACCGAAGGCAGGATGTCGCGAAGAGCAATGGGTTTTTCCTGCCGGGTGGTCAAGAGAGAGACCCGGACATGGGGATGGGCCAGAAGCAACTTCGTGAGTTCGGCTCCGGTATATCCCGTGGCGCCAAGAAC
>JAZDFE010000028.1:0-102905 GCA_043808175.1 Candidatus Omnitrophota bacterium
CGGATCTCAATATGAAAATCCAGAAACAACTGGTTGCCGACCATCCGGCTCCGAAGGCTATGCGCTCCTACAATCGACGGATGATGATGGAGGATAAGCATTTTCACCGTTTTAAGCGCGGTATTCGAAAGCCCCCGGTCCAGGAGTTCCGCGACCGCCCGTTTTAAAATATGGATCGCTTCTTTAAAAATATAAGCTGCGACCAGTATTGACACGATCAGATCCCAAATGACATTCCCCGTCCATCCGACAAGCACCAGTGCCGCGATCACGCCGACATAGGAGATAAAATCCATGGAATAGTGCACTTTCTCTGTCCCGAGGATCAAGGACCGGTTCTTTTTAGAAAGAACCTTAAGACGCCATGAAAGCAGTAAGGTCGTGATGCCTGAAAAAACGATCACTCCGATCCCCAACGGGATCTCGGAAACAAAACTCCCCTGAAGAAGCCGGCGAATGGATTCATAAACTACGAATGAACCGCTCAGCATGATAAAAAGACTCTGAAAAAGTCCCGCGAGACTTTCGACTTTGGCATGGCCGTATGCATGCTCTGCATCGGGCGGTTTCGACGCTTCCCGGAACGCAAAAAAATTCAGTGCGGACATTAGCATATCCAGCGTAGAATCCAAAGCAGAAGCCATGATCGCCATAGAATGCGTCACGAGCCCGGTTGAGAACTTCGCCAGGGTTAAAAGCAAAGCCACCCCTACAGACAGAATGATCGCCTGCCGGGCCTGTTTCATATATTGCTGCATCCCCTCGTTCGTCATGATCCTCCTTGATCAGAAAATAAATTAAAAATCATGGCAGCCCAAACTTTTTATTTCTTTTCCGAAATGGTAGTTTGGACAGCCCCAATTTCAACTCTGTTGAAATTGATAGGTATTGGGACTGTCCTTGTTTTCAATCAAAAAATGCATATTGAGAACGATGGCGTCATGATTCTCCTTAGTTAAAAAATGGATGGGACGTCATGATTTCCCTATGCCCGTCCGCTGTGTTCTCACTTATTGCTCTTAAGAAGCTGGTCGATCATCAACATTAATTGCCCCACCTCAAAAGGTTTCATCAGGAACGCGTCCGCTTTGCTTTGACGCCACATCTTCTGTTCTTCCGGAAAAGCGCTGATCAGAAGAACCGATGCTTTTCCGTTCTTTTCGGAACTTTTAGCATATTCACAGATCTCGAAACCTGTATGACCCGGCATGCGGATATCCAGGATCAGAAGATTGTAAGCAGTTTGCTCGGTTTTTTGCATCGCTTGAATTCCATCCGGGGCATATTCTACCTCGTGACCGCTCCTACGCAGGCGCTCCGAAACGATCAACAGAACATCGGGTTCATCATCCGCGATGAGTATTCTCGCCATATTTTTAGGGTTTCCTTTTGAATTGTTTTTCAAGATCCGGCAGTGAATATTTCATGATGCTGGGACGTCCGTGCGGACAATTGAACGGATTCTTACAACGCGCCAACTGTTCCAAAAGACCCTGCATAGCCGGAAGCGTCAGCGGATCCGCAGCCTTCACAGACTTGCGCTTACAGGCGATCATGGCCGCGACATCTTCCTGCGCGCCTTTAAGCCCGGTCTGCGTCCTGCCCGCCTCTCCCTCATCGACAAATTGCTTGATAATCGTTACTGGATTTTCGTCTTTCAAAATGGCGGGCAATCCACGCACCACGAAGTCTCGCCCGCCGAACAATTCTATTTCGAACCCCAGTTGGGTAAGAAAAGGAAGCTTCTTCTTTAGGATCTCAACCTGGCGCGGATGCAATTCCAAGACCTCTTCCATTAAAAGTCCTTGGCTTGCGGGACGCTCTGACTCAAAATTTTTCATAAGCGCTTCGAACATCACCCGTTCATGCGCCGCATGCTGGTCCACGACCACATACCCTTCCTCTGTTTCGGCCAAAATGTAAGTGTGGTGTACTTGGCCGAGTACGCGCGTGATCCTGATCCCCTTGCCGATCTCAAGCGGCTGGAAAGCTTTTTCTTTCCGCACCATGACGTCCGCCATCACAGCCTCCGCGACCTTAAGCGGCGCGTTGTGAGAAGCCATTCCCTCTTCAAATCCAAAACTCGGCTCCAAGAACCTTGCCCCCTGGAAAGCAACGGAAGGTCTTTCATTCTTTTCACGAAAAGTCGGCGCTAGATCGCCGCTTTCTTTGAGTGCCGAGGCCACGGTCTTTTCGATCATGGATTTGATCGCTGTCTCATGCGAAAGCCGGACCTGCTGTTTCGTCGGATGAACGTTCACGTCCACATATTGCGGGTTCAATTCGAGGAAGAGGATCGCCGCCGGAAATTGATGCTGCATCAAAAGACCGTGATACCCCGCCTGAAGCCCATAGCTCAAGCCGTAAGCTTTGACCCACCGGTGGTTGATAAAAAGAAATTGCTGGGCCCGGTTTCCCGAGGCCAAAGAAGGTTTTCCGATCAGTCCCGAAAGCTTCGCGTGCGAGGTCTCACTTTGGACCGGCAAGGTCTTCCTGGCCCAATCATCGCCGAAAATGGCGGCCGCCCGGACTGAAAGTTCCCGGGTCGGCACAAGATCCAGGACAGCTTTGCCACCGGAATTCAAAACGAACCGAACATGAAGATTCGCCAAGGCCAAACAGGTTACAATATCCAGGATATGCCCAAATTCGGTTGTATCCTGTTTCAAGAATTTCCGGCGAGCGGGCGTGTTAAAAAAAAGGTCACGAACCTCGATCACGGTTCCCGCGGCTGCGGGGCATTCTTTTGCTTTGACAAGACTTCCGCCTTCCACCACAAGTTCGGTACCGGCCGGGGCATCCGCCGTCCGGGTCTGAAGAGTGAAACGCGATACCGCGGCGATGCTGGGAAGGGCTTCACCCCGGAATCCGAAACTCGAGATATGGTCAAGATCTTCCGCTTTTTCAATCTTGCTCGTCGCGTGCCGTTGAAGCGCGAGTTGGGCATCCTCGACCGTCATCCCGAAACCGTTGTCGGCCACACGGATCAGACTTTTGCCGCCATGCTTGATGTCGATCTCGATCCGGTCAGCGCCGGCATCCAAAGAATTCTCGACAAGCTCCTTCACGATAGAGGCCGGTCTTTCGACCACTTCCCCGGCCGCGATCTTGTTGGCTACTTGTTCTGAAAGAACACGGATTTTATTCATATTTCAATTGTTCGAACATCGTGCCTTTTCTAATTGGATATCGGATGGGGGATGGCGTCTTTGTTTGTCGTCTCCCTCCATCCGTCCTCCGTCATCCTAGTTTTTTCTTCCACTCCGATATTTTCTGCAACGCTTCCATCGGTGTCAACCGGTCTGCATCCAGTTTTTTTATTTCTTCTTCCACAACGCTCGGTTTCGGCGGCGCCACATCAAAAAGCGTGGGACCGGTTTCCGCGATCATCCTGGAACTTCCCGGCTTTTTGGCCTCAATGATCTGCGTAGCTTCGGTATTTTCACTTTCAAGGATCGCCAGGATCTGCTTTGCGCGCCGGGTCACTTCACCAGGAATTCCGGCTAGCTCCGCCACATGGATCCCATAACTCCGTTCCGACGCTCCCCGAGCAACCTTCCTCAAAAACAGGATCCCATCCGGAGTTTCTTTTACCGTCATTTTGTAATTCTTGATGCCCGGGAAATGGCCTTCGAGCTGCGTCAGTTCATGATAATGCGTCGCGAAAAGAGTGCGAGGCCGGATCTTTCCCTGCGCCAAATGCTCACAAACCGCCCAGGCGATGCTCACCCCGTCAAAGGTCGACGTGCCGCGACCCACCTCGTCCAGGATCAAGAGACTCCGGTCCGTGGCTTCCTGCAGGATATGCGCCGTCTCAAGCATCTCCACCATGAACGTACTTTCTCCCCGAGCAAGATCATCCGAAGCGCCGATGCGCGTAAAGATCCGGTCCACCAAACCCACATGTGCGGACTTGGCGGGAACGAACGAACCCATTTGCGCCAAGAGCACGATATGCGCCATCTGACGGATATAAGTTGATTTTCCGGCCATGTTCGGCCCGGTCAAAACAACCAACTGGTTTTTTTCGCTGTCAAGCAGTCCGTCATTTTCGACGAATTTTCCAGCCGGCAGCATGCTTTCCACCACCGGATGCCTGCCCCCGTGAATGGAAAGTGTCCTGTCGTCGCTCACCTCCGGCCTCGCCCATTTCTTCTCAAGCGCGACCCGCGAAAGCGACATGAGAGCATCCAATGCCCCGATGGCACGCGCCATATCCTGGAGCAAAGCGAGGTCTTCCAGCACCTTCGCTCGGATCTCGAGGAAGATCTGATATTCCAACATTTTGATCTTATCCTGCGCACCAGAGATCTTTTCGTCCCACTCCTTGAGCTCCGGCACGATGAACCTCTCGGCATTGGCAAGCGTTTGCCGGCGAATGTAATCTTCAGGAACTTGGCCCAGATAAGAACGGCTCACCTCAAGCGTATATCCGAACACCCCCGAATATTTCACCTTGAGCGATTTGATCCCCGTGCGCTCGATCTCGCGCTTTTGGAATTCCAGGATCCATTGCTTTCCTTTTTGAGAGATATGGCGCAAGTCGTCCAGCTCTTCGGAATACCTGTCGCGGATCAGACCGCCATCCTTGACGCCAAGCGGCGGTTCTTCCACGATCGAGCGGGCGATTAGCTCGCTCAAACGCGGGAATGGCTGAACCTGTTTCTGAAGATCGTGTATCAGATCTGAATCGAACACTCCCATGATATTGCGGATCTCCGGCACGCGGTCCAGGAACGCCTTCAAATTCACAAGATCTCGTGCATTGGCCACACCGTAATTCAAACGGCTCAAGGTCCGTTCCATATCCTTTACGCCTTTAAGGAGCCGGGCTATGTTCTCCGCATGATGAAGTTCTTTGATAAGCTCCATGACCGATTCCTGGCGCTTGTAAATCTCGGCCATGTCCAGAAGCGGATGCGTAAGCCAATGATAAAGATGCCGCGCGCCCATCGCCGTGAGCGTCCGGTCCACGACCGAAAGAAGCGTGCCGCAGTCCTTACGACCGTTTTGGGACGCCACTAATTCCAAACTGCGCTGGGCCTGACGGTCGAGCACCATGAACTGAGCAACGTTAAATAGCCGGGGCTTTTGGACATGCTCCAGGGCGCTGTGAAAATGATCTTTGAGATAATACAAAATGGCGCCGCAAGCCCCAACCGCGAGCGGATGATCATGGAAAGGGATACCCTGCACAGAACCCAACTTGAAAATTTCTAGAAGAAGCCGCATGGAATCTTCAGGCTCAAAGATCCAGTCTTCATAGACCGTGAGCGTGGCTTTGAGGTTCTCCTTAATAAAATTCGCAAGGTCTTCCCTAGCCTCTAGCATCTTCGGCATCACGACTTCGCGCGGCCAAAGGAGCGTCAATTCATCAAGCAGCCGGTCTTGTGTGACCTCACGGACATAGAATTCCCCGGTACTTAGCTCCAGATAAGCCAGTACCGCGGAATCCTTCCCCTCGAGAATGGCAGCCATATATTGGAGATTTTTCTCAGGAGTTTCATCATCCAGATAGGTGGCTGGCGTAATGATGCGCGTCACTTTGCGTTCCACGAGGCCTTTGGCCTGCGCCGGATCACCGATCTGCTCACAGATGGCGACTTTGAGATTGTGATCAAGCAGTGTCCTGACATAGCCCTGAAAGGCGTGATGGGGAAAACCGCACATCGGCACCCGGCCTGCCTCTCCGCCTTCGCGGCCGGTGAGCGTAATATTCAAAATATCGGAAGATCGGATTGCATCTTCAAAGAACATCTCATAGAAATCCCCCAAGCGAAAGAACAGGATGGTGTCCGCGGGCAGGGTTTTCTTGATCGATCGATACTGCTCCATCATAGGCGTGAGTTTTACCTGAGCATCTAGGCTCGGCGGATCGGTCTGGGTCAAGGGCTGCTCCTGATAAATTTGAGGTCTTAGTATACCCAATTCCACTCTCTACCCAAAGCGGTTTTCAAATGGGCACAAGACTTACGGCAGCTTTTCCGCCGTCAAGTCTCCCGTGCGAATTTGTCTTGAAGAAGCGCGACCCAGCGCTGATTCGGGAATATCCCAGCCAGTTCTGAAAAGTCGAGCGTCTTTTTCCGACCCTTGAGACACGCCCCGGCGCCTTCAATCCATTAATCGTCCGTTGATCTTGACGCGCATGCGACGGACTCCCCAGCGCACAGCGGTCTGATGGCCTCCCCGTGACTCGGGAAAAAAAATATCAATATGACGGCCGCGGATCTTGCCGCCTCGGTCCTCGACCGTAAAATGCCGACGGTCACCTAAGAAATTCCGTACCGCAAGCCAGTCCAGCAACGCGAAGGGAACCAATTCCATGCTCGACCCGAACGGGACCGATTTGTCCGCGGCCACGCCCCCCCAGTAAACAGAGCGCCGGCTGGCGAACTTACCGTCCCGGAATTCCGGGATATTGATGCAGACCGGGCAATCGCAATAGGCGGTGATCAGGTACCGGTGGCGAAGCCAGAAAATGTCGTACGCTTTCCATAGGACCGTCGCTAGCATTAAAATAAAAATGAAAATTACGATTTTATTTTTCATTTATCTCTCAATACCGACGGTTACTTGCGATTCCGTTTTCACCGGAAGATACGGGATCAGGAAAAGCGCAAGCAATGAAAAGACCGCGGAAAGCAGGATGAGCGGTTCGAGGCCGATCCGGGAGAACAAAAACCCTCCGAGGGCGCTCGACCCCATCTGGCCAAGATTGTAAAAGGACATCAAGAGAGCGAAGACCGTTCCGCCGGCATACTGAGGTGAGGTCCGGGCCGCCAAGTTAAGAAGCGCCAGAAAGATCACGGCGCCCGCGGCACCGAGGAAAAAATTCATCACAAGCGCGAGGCCCTTAAGAACGGCCGAGTGGGCTATGAGCCAGGGAGCAAAATAGATAAAATAGGAAAAGGTCGAAAGCACTCCGATAAGGACCGCGATCGCCAAGAACTTCCGAACCGGGAACCTGCAAAAAGCCAGGCCGTAGAGAGCGCTCCCCAGCAATGCCCCCGCGCTCGTAACCGCTTGCAGAATGCCGAGAAAAGACGCGGTAAATTTTAATGTGTCCACGATGTAATAAAAAAAAGGAGCGCCGAACGAAGGCGAAAAATTCCACAGAAAAAGAAAGGCCGAAAGGATCCAGATGCTCCGGTGCCGGAAAACGTGCCGGAGACCGAGTTCCGCCTCCCTCTCCGGGTGGCTCCGCAAAGGTTCTTGGATTAAAAAAAATACGATCACGGCCGTCAAAAACGGAAATGCGGCGGTCATTCCAAAAATGACCCGGTAAGATAAGATGCCTTTTTGCGCGAGCTCGGCGACCCATCCGCCCGCGAATGAGGTAATGATCATCGCCGTATAAACAGCAGCCCACTGGATCGACTGGAATTGTCCGGTGATGTCGAGCGGTTGTCCGGTTTCGACCATGAGACCATCCGTGACCACGTCTTGGAACGCATAAGCCATATAGATCAGCGTCATGAAAAGTAAAAGCAGCCGGGCAACGCCAGGATCGGGCAAGAAGGCGAGGATAAGCCACGCCGCTGCCGCAAAAAGCGACGTGAGCATAAGGTAGGACTTGCGCCTAGAACCGAAGATCGGGAAAAGATCCGAAACAAGACCCCAGAGCGGTTTGATCACCCACGCGATTAACGTCACGGCCTGGAAATAAGCCAATTGCTCGGGCGTCAACCTGGCCCCATCCTTCAATAAAAAATTAACGGCCAATAGCGGCAAAGCGCCGAGACCGTTCATGGAAAAAAAATAAACCGAGGCAAAAACGATCGCGAGAGGAACCCAACCCGACTTTTTCATGGGCGGTCCCAACACTTATTAATTTCAACCGAGTTGAAATTGGGGCCATTCAAGTCAACGTTTGTGAAACTAAAGCAAAGAGACATGGACGGTAATATAGCACACCTTTTTTTCCTCCCCATGATAAAATTCCGTCCATGATCCTCAATCGAAAAAACAAATGGGAAATCATGACAGCCCACGTCACCGTTCATAAAAAGAAAATAAAGACTTGGGTGCCATGAAAAAACTTCTTCTTTTTGACATCGACGGGACACTGTTGCTCACCGGAGGCGCTGGTAAGATCGCTTTTGAGGAGGCCTTTGAGGAGATCTTTGAGATCCCCCATGCTTGGGGCAACCTCGACCCCCATGGAAAGACGGATCCGGCCATTTTTGATGAAGTGGCCAAGCGCGAACTCGGCCGGCTGCTTTCTCCGGGAGAATTTGAACTTTTGATGGACCGCTACGAAGAGATCTTTGAAGAGCGGATACAACAGTCGCCGCGTTTTGAACTGATGCCGGGCGTTATCGAGATCCTGGAGTATCTCTCTCGCGATCCGGGCATCTTCCTCGCCCTCGCCACCGGCAACTTTGAACGAGCCGGGCGCATGAAACTCAAGCGCGGCGCGATCGAACACTATTTTCTAACGGGCGGATTCGGGAACGACGCCCGGGAACGCGACAAGATCCTCCTTGCCGCCATAGCCTATTCGGAAGAACTCACCAGGGAACATTTTGAGAAAGATAGGATCTTTGTGATCGGAGATACTGAATACGACATCGCGGCCGCTAAAAAAACCGGGGTCAGGAGCATCGCCGTACTCACCAACGGCAGAAACCAGGAACATTTCAGAAACGACCCGCCGGGCCACATTCTCCAGGACCTGACCGACATCCCCGCCTTTATGTCCTGCCTCAAATAAGCATTCGAAAGGGGTCTGGTCCCTTTAGGAGAATTCACAGTGAGTTTCGCTCGGAAAAGCTGAAGTACTGGTTCTCGCCGATAATAATGTGGTCCAACACCCGGATCGAGACCGTTTGACAGGCAGCTTTTATCTTCTGAGTGATTTCATAGTCCTCGCGGCTTGGCTCAACTTTGCCGGAGGGATGATTGTGGACGAGCACCAGGTTCGAGGCATGGAACTCCAGCGCGGCCTTCACGATCTCGCGCGGATGGACCGCGGCTTCGTCGATCGTCCCGTAGAAAAGGTCGCGCTCGCCGATGATGCGTAGCGCCTTGTCCAAAAAGAGAACCTTGAAGATCTCGCGCTTCTGGTCCCGGAGCGCGGCCGTGAGATAGTCGGTCACGGCTTGAGGACTGCGAACGAAATTCTGCCCGATCATTTTTTCGCGAAGCTGACGGAGGCCTATCTCTCGAACGGCGAAGATCATGCAAATCTTGGCCAGGCCCAATCCCTTTACTTTTTTAAAAGACGCCGGTTGTTGGGCCAGAACCCCGCGTAAACCTCCAAATTGGAGGAGTAAACTTCGCGAAAAGCTCACTACATCCTGCCCGCGCGTTCCATGCCCAAAGAGCACGGCCAGAAGTTCGGCGTCCGAAAGAGACCCTGTCCCTTTTTGAAGCAGCTTTTCCCTCGGTCTTTCACCTTCTGGCCATTCTCGGACGCTTTTGATCATGGCCCATCTTAACTTGACCCCCATCCTTGTCAATGTTTTTTTTGCATATTTTATTGCAAAATATACATAATTAGAGACCGCCTATTGGGAGAGAAGATTTGCAGGCGCTATGTCATATCAAACTTTGAGCGGGCAGCGGTAGTAGGTTATTTATGAAATGTTCCCGTGAGGATCATGGCTATAATATTCTTACGAAAAGTCTATTCCCTTTCTCAGGACAATATCCCGAGAGACCAGGCGATTTTTCTTTTCCTGAAAATAAACAAAACCGCTTTTATTGCTCTTGTTTCGCCTGCTGTTCTTTCGCCTGCTGCTCTTTCGCCAGCTGTTCTCTCGCGTGAGTGATGGCTTCGTCTATGAAAAAAGAATTTTTGGGCGATAGATTTTTTGCCTTGTCTAAAGCGATCAGGGCAGCATCAGAGCGACGTAAGCCCTTGTAAGCATCCGCCAAAGTCATGTAAACTCTGGGATCATTCGAATCCTTAAGGAGCGCCTCTTCGACCAGGTCCTTCGCCGTCTGAAATTCTTGGGCCCCATTATAGGCGTGAGCTAGATTAACAAGAAGCGAGGGGTCCCGAATGCCACTTGAAAGCAATTTTTTCCCACACTCAATCCCGGCCCGATATTGCTTAAGCGCCTCCTTGTCCTGTCCCTGCTTCCTGTAGATATCACCCAGGTCATTGTAAACATTGGGATCATCGGGTTTCAGTTGGATGATCTTAGTAAACCCCTCCGTTGCCTTATCCAACATCCCGTAATCTCTGTATACAGTCGCCAGATTATGGTAAAACTCTATGTTGTTGGGATCGAGGGCCAAAGCCCTCTCCAGGCTTGGAAGGGCCGAACCATACCGTTGGAGATTCATATAGGCCAGTCCCAAATTATTAAGAATGTAGGGATCGTCGCGATTAGCGTCCAGAGAAGCCCGATACTGCTCGACCGCCGCCACAAAATCACCCTTCCCGAAACAAATATCTCCCAAAAAATTACGGGCTAAATAAAATTTAGGATCCAGGCTGATCGCTTTCTTCAGATAATCCTCGACCCGGTAAAAATCCTGCTGCTCATCGAAAGTTAAAGCGATCAGATAATGCAATTGGGCAGAATCGGGACCCGATGCTAGCGCTTGATTAAACAACTCTCGAGCCTTTATCCTGTCTCCCCCCTCAAATGCCTTCACTCCTCTTTCGAGAAAATACCCATAAGAGGCCTGCTTTTTCAGATCCTTAATGTCGGGATTGTCCTGGATCACGGCTTCGGCTTTTTGAATCAGATCCCATGCTTCTTCCGAAGATTCCCGCCGGTAGTAAATGTTTGCTAAAGCCAAATACGCCTGAACAAAACGCTTATCCATTTCCAAGGTCTTTTTATATTCTTCTACGGCCTGGTTCTCCAATCCCTCATCCAGATACGACTCCGCCAAGGCATAGTGCCCGGCTGCGAAGGGAACCATCTTGAGTACCTCCCGAAAATAATCCACGGCCTTTCTGTAGAATGGGTGGCTGAAACGCTCGCGGACCGGTTTGTCTCGAAATTCGATCCACTTGCTTTTCCCCATAAAAAGAACTGCCGCCAGAAAACTTATGAGGATCGATGTCCTAATGATTTTTTTTATCAAAAATCACCTTTTCCTTTTTTAGAAGATGATCATACGCCGCTGAAAAACATTAAGCATCTCAAAGCGAATATGCCGGGCATTCGCAGGCAAAAATTCCCCTGCCTTCTCGCATTCAACACAAGAGATAGCCTGTGGGGCATTCACGAAATCCTGATAACCTAATATTTTTCACCTCCTCAACCGGGCTGTCCCGCCTAGCGCCCTGAACGCGACTTCTCCTCTTTGATGTCGGCGATGGCTTCTTCTATGAAAAGATATTTCTTGGAAGATAATTTTTTAGCTTTATCTAGTACAGCTAAGGCAGTATCAAAACGCTTGGCGCTCTTGTATATGTTCGCTAAAGTCCAATAAGCTTTTTGATTATTGGGATCCAACTTAAGAGCCTCATCGATAAGTTTTTTTGCCTTATTATATTCTTTAATTTCATTATAGGCATACGCAAGTTCAACAAGCAGAAGAGGATCCCGGGAAGTTGGCGAGAGTCTTTTTTGGCCGTATTCGATGGTGGCACGGAATTCCGTGAGCGCCTCCTGGTCTCGCCCTTGTTTCCGGTAGACGCCTCCCAGATCATTGTGGACATTCGGATAACCGGGGTCCATATCAATGATGCTGTCAAACCCCTCCGCCGCCTTATCTAACATCCCTTGATCTCTGTATACGGCCGACAGATTATGACGGACCTCTATGTTAAGAGGGTCGAAAGCAAGCGCTTTCTGCAGTCTCGGAATGGCCTCACCATACCTCTCAAGATTCATATAAGCGAGCCCCATATTGTTAAGAACGGAAGAATCGTCGCCCTTGATATCTAAAAAAGATTGATACTGCTCGATCGCCGCCTCGAAATCACCCCTTCCGAAATAAACATCCCCCAAATAATGGAGAGCCAAATAAAATTTAGGATCCAGGCTGATCGCTTTCTTCAGATGCTCCTCCACCTGGTCAAAATCCTGCTGTTCATCAAAAGTATAAGCAAGCAGATAATACACTTGGGCAGAATTCGGATCGGCATCAAGCGCGCTATTCAACAATTCACGGGCCTTTAACCGGTCTCCCCCCTCAAATGTTTTTACTCCAGTTTCCAGAAAATAATCATAAGCGGCCTGCTTCTTCAGATCCTTGATATCGGGATTGTCCGGAATCATGGACTCGGCTTTTTTCATCAGTTCCCATGCTTCTTTGTAAGATTCCCGCCGGCGATAAATGTTTGCTAAGGCCAAATATACCTCGACAGAATGCTCATCCAGTTGCAAGGTTTTTTTATATTCTTCTATGGCTTTATCCTCCAATCCCTCATCCAGGTACGATTCCGCCAAAGCTTGATGCGCGTCCGCATGGGGAATCATCCCGAGCACTTTCCGAAAAAAATCCGTGGCTTTTCTGTATGAAGGCTGACTGTAACGATCGCTGTCCGTGTTGTCACGGAACTCGATCCACTTGCTTTTCCCCACAAAAAGAACTACCGCCAGAAAACCTATGAGGATCGATGTCCTAATGACTTTTTTTATCAGAAATCACCTTTTCCTTTTTTAGAAGATAATGATACGCCGCCGGGAGGCATCGAGGATCTCAAAGCGAATATGCCGGGCATTCGCAGGCAAGAGGTCTCCTGCCTTCTCGGCCCATTCAACACAAGAGATGGCATGCGGGTCGCTTACGAAATCCTGAAAACCGATATTTTCCAACTCCTCCAGAGAATTCAATCGATAACAGTCAAAGTGATAAAGCGGCGTCTTGGCCTTGTAGACATGCATGAGGACAAAGGTCGGGCTCTTCACCTGTTCCGGATGTCTGAGCCCCAGACCTTCCGCAAGACCCTTGATGAAAGTGGTTTTCCCGCTTCCGAGCTGCCCTTCCAAGCAAAGGACCCTGCCGGGTTCAAGGTTTGCGGCGAATCCTTTCGCGAACTCGATCGTCTCATGGGCCGATGTAGTGATGACCGTTTGTTTTTTCATGTTAAAAATGCGAGAACCCTTTCCGGGTGATCCTAGGTGGCGCAACTTTTTTTCCATCCCGGCGCCAGGAGATTTGAAGGGCTTTCCCCTCGATCTTGCCGATCCATTTCAAGGATACTTTGGGAAACTGCTTTTTCCAGATCTTTCCGAGTCTTTTTTTACGCCGGGACGGCACTGTGAACAAAAGTTCAAAATCCTCACCGCCGCTTAAGGCGCTTGCGAGTGCCTTCTCTTCATTTCCACGGCTTATTTTTCTTGCGTCACGGGAAACCGGGATCTCATCAAGATCAAGCACGGCCCCCACCCCGGAGGCCTTCAAGATATGCGACAAATCCTGAACAAGCCCGTCCGAAATATCGATCATGGCCGTCGGTTGAATGTGTTGTGCGAGAAAGATCCCTTCCCGAACACGCGGCGTAAAATCATGATGATGCCGCAAAAGTGAGCCGCCCAAAGCGCCCGTCACCGCGATCCAGTCCCCGCGCTTCGCGCCGGACCTTTTGACCATTTGACGCGGTAAAGCCTCCCCGAAGATCGTCACACTTGCAAAAAACTCCTTGGATCTTGAGAAATCACCGCCAACACACGCAATGTTATATTGTCTGGCCAGAGCCCAAAGACCCTTATAAAAACGCTTCAGCCAGGATGCCGTGATATAAGGGGGTTTTCCGATACTGATCACAAATGCCGTGGACGAAGCTCCCATGGCCGCCATATCGCTCAGATTGACCGCCAAGGCCTTACGGCCGATCTTCTCCGGGCTCAAGGTCCTGGTCTTGAAATCCACGTTCTCCACGATCACATCCGTGGAAACGACAAGCCTTTTGCTCTTACCGACGTCCAACACAGCTGCGTCATCTCCGATCCCGATCGAGACTCGGGAGGAACGGGGCATTTTTTTTCTCAAATATTCAATAAATGAGAATTCGTCCATAGCTCCCTCTAGAGGAGACAGGTCCTTTTTCTATTTTTTGAGAAGAGTTCGGATTTTTTTGATCGACCGGTTAAAAGGCCGTCTTAGAACACCGGCCTCGGTGATGATGCCTGAGATGTAGGGGTACGGTGTCACATCGAACGAAGGGTTGAAAATTTTCATGCCCTTCGGGGCGAGCCGCTTGCCGTTCATTTCGAAGACTTCAGAGTGCGGCCGTTCCTCGATCGGAATGTCTTTTCCTGTCTTCGCCTTGAGATCGAAGGTCGTGCTGGGAGCCGCGATATAGAACGGGATCTTGTGAACATGAGCCAGGACGGCCACGCCGTAAGTGCCGATCTTGTTGGCCGTATCGCCGTTCATGGCGATACGGTCTGCGCCCACGACCACCCCGTCGATCTTTCCGGCCCGCATGAGGCTCGCCGCCATATTGTCGCAGATCAAAGTCGATGGGATCTTGCTTTTGAAAAGCTCCCAGGCGGTCAAGCGCGCTCCCTGCAAAAGCGGCCGTGTCTCATCCACATAGACAAAGAACGGGATCTTTTTTTCCTTCATCGCAAAGAAAACCGCCAGTGCCGTTCCGTAGCCTGAAGTCGCCAATCCCCCGGCGTTGCAATGCGTAAGGATACGGGAACCCGGCTTAAAAAGTTTCGAACCGTGCTTTCCGATGCTCCGGCAAATAAGAATGTCATCGGTATGGATATCTTTTGCCTCCTGGCGCACCAGATCCCGAAGCTTCGGAACATGCCTTTCCTTGCTCGTGACAACCCTATGGACGATCCTTTCGATTGCATAGGCAAGGTTGCGGGCCGTGGGCCGCGAGGAATCAAGATACGCCGCCTGCGCGCGGAGTTTCTTCAGGAATCCTTCCCTCGTTCCGCGAAAGGACTGAATACCCAGGTAGAGCCCATAACCCGCCGCAACACCGATCGCGGGCGCTCCGCGCACCACCATGGTGCGTATCGCCTTCCAGACGGCGCGGGAACTCCGGCATGGGACCCAAATTTCATGGATCGGAAGCTTCCTTTGGTCTAAAAGATAGAGGATATTATTTGAGAAGCGGATCGGCGCGAACGGTACTTTCACACTTTTCATAAATTCCTCATTGAGTGAGCCATTGCGTCAGGCTTGGGACCCGAAGCAACCAACAAAAGAAATCCATCCCCGTCCGGACCCATGGCATCAAAAATCCGGCAAAGTAAAAAAACAACACGAGAAGAAATCCGAACCGCTCGATCCTAAGATAAAAGATCGCCCAATCCACGGGCAACAAACCGGCCAAAATACGCGATCCGTCCAAAGGCGGCAAAGGGATCAAATTGAGCGCCCCAAGGCCTAAATTCATATAAATACCATAGAGAAACAGCTGATTATGGGTCATTTTGAAAAAGAACGCAAGAACCGCAGCCATCAAGATGTTGGACAAGGGCCCTGCCAGGGCGACCCAAACCATATCACGCCTGGGATTTCTGAGCTTTGAGAAATCAACCGGGACGGGCTTTGCCATCCCGATCATGAACCGTCCCCCAGTGGCAAAAAAAAGCAGCCCCGGAAAAATAAGCGTCCAAAAAGGATCGATGTGAGGGATCGGGTTGAGCGTCAAGCGCCCCGCGCGTTTGGCGGTATCGTCCCCGAGCCAATGCGCGACAAGTCCGTGGCTGATCTCATGGACTGTCATCGCCGTAAGAAGAAATAAAAGGGTTACGATGAACATAGGCCGAAGAGACGTTTCGCGTTCGCTGTGGTCAGTTCCGCAATTTTTTCCACGCTCAGGCCGTGAAGTTCCGCGGCACACTCCGCCGTTTCGATCATGTAAAGAGGCTCATTCCGCTTGCCCCGCTTCGACTGGGGCGCGAGGTACGGCCCGTCGGTCTCAAGGAGCAGGCGGTCCTTCGGGCACAACGCGCAAGCCTCACGCAACCCGTCATTCTTTTTGTAGGTCAGGGCCCCGCCGAACGCGATATGAAAACCAAGATCCAGATATTTTTTCATGGTTCCGGCATCCGAGGAATAGCAATGGAGCGTCCCCCGGTAAGGCAACCGGGTGTGTCCCCGGAGAATACTCAGAAGTTCTTCATAAGCGTCACGGCAATGGATAATAATGGGCTTGCGGTATTGTTCATACCAGGCAAGAAAGGTCCGCAGAAGTTCCTCCTGCACGTCCCGGGGCGAATGCTCGTGGAAATAATCCAGCCCCACCTCTCCGATCGCCACCACCTTGGGATGTGCTAGGAGCTTTTCGAGTTCGGCAAGATCTTCGGGATTCGCTGTCTTCGTTTCATGGGGATGAAACCCGATTGCGGCGTAGACTTCCGGATATTGTTCGGCGATCGCGATAGCTTTCCGGGAATCCTCCAGATCGGTGCCGATATTCAGAAAGGAACTGACGCCGCCCCGGACCGCCCGCTCGATCATTTCTTTCCGGTCAGTGTCATATTGGGGAAAATGCAGATGGATATGAGTGTCCGTCAAATTCATGACGTCTTCTCATCAAGACGCGGAAAAAGCGGCTCTCCTTTTTGAATCAAAACACCTGCCTTCAAAAATGATGTGGAAAAATCATATACTTTTTGAATTTTCCAATCCAATGGCAGCTGAAAACGACCTAAAATCTTTTCAGCTGTGTTCGGCAAGCAAGGAAGCAACAAAACCGCAATGTGGGCTACGCATTCAGATAGAATAGCTAAGATCTGCGCAAGTTCTTCTTTGCGCGATAAATCTTTTGCCACGCTCCAGGGCTTTGTTTCCTCCACAAATTGATTTGCTTGAGTGATCACAGACCAAATGGCCCCCAAGGCTTCGCGAGGTTTATAATTAAGCATATATCTTTCAACTGTGAGCCAAAGATTAAAAGTTTCCTGCATTAGCGGATTATTAATTAACGATTGATCATTAATTTTCTGCGTTTTTCCTTCAAAATACTTTTCAATCATAGAAGCTACGCGGTGCCAAAGATTGCCCAGGCCATTGGCAAGATCGCTCGAATAGCGTTCCACCAAAAGATCCTCGGAATACGTTCCGTCCAGACCGAGCGTTACTTCGTTCAAAAGAAAATACCGGAGCACATCGCTACCGTACTTTTGAACAAGCGCGCCCGGATCCACGACGTTCCCGGTCGACTTCGACATCTTCGCGCCGCCGATCCGCCACCACCCGTGGGCAAACACGAGTTTCGGCATTTCGACGCCCATGGCCTTAAGCATGATCGGCCAAAAAACGGCGTGTTGACGGAGAATGTCTTTCCCTACTAGCTGAAGGTCGGCCGGCCAAAGCGACTTGAATTTTTTATCATCCGTCAGATATCCGGCGCCTGTCACATAATTTAAAAGCGCATCAAACCAGACATAAACCACATGGTCCTTGGACCCCGGATACTCGATCCCCCAGGTGAGGCGCGCCTTGGGCCGGGTAATGCACAGATCCTCGAGCGGCTCCTTTAAAAATCCAAGCACCTCGTTCTTGCGATAATCCGGTTGGATAAAGTCCGAGTTTTCCTGAATATAACCCTTTAACCAATCTTGATATTTTGAGAGTTTGAAAAAGTAATTTTCTTCTTCGAGTCGATCCACCTCCCGGCTGCAGTCCGGACACTTCCCCTCTTTAAGCTGCAATTCGGTCCAGAACGATTCGCAGGGCGTGCAGTAGCAGCCATGGTACGACGCCTTATAAATATCCCCTTTCGCTTCGAGATCGCTTAGGACTTTTTGGACCGTTTTTTTGTGATAGTCATCGGTGGTACGGATGAAGTGGTCATACCGGATCCCAAGCACATGCCAGAGTTCCTTGAACTGAGGCACGATCTCATCCACAAAGGCCTTGGGATCCTTGTTCTGTTCAAGCGCGGCTTTCTGAACCTTGATCCCGTGCTCATCGGTCCCGGTGATGTAAAAAACCTTTTCTCCTATCATCTGGTGAAAACGCGCGAACGTATCGCACAGGATGCTCGTATAGGCATGGCCGATGTGCGGCTTGCCGTTCACATAATAGATCGGCGTTGTCAGATAATACGTTTTCGTCATAAAGAAACCACCTTCTGAGACGGAAAAAGACGCGCGAGCCTGATCGCAAGCCGTGTCGCCATCAGTTTCTGATTCACATTCATGTCGAGCGCTGCCTTGGAGTCATAAAGAAGGTCCATGGCCTCGAGCCATAAGTTCACCTTTGCGGGATCCGTGTCATCGCCCGACACGAGCTGATAGATCTTCTCCCGTGAAGTGGACATGAGCCCGTCAAGTTTCCGCTTCACTTCGTCACGCGGCATCGTCGGAAAAGTCTCAAAGACCTCTCGAACCGGCAGGGCCTCAAGTGACCCCGCACTCATCGGAACGGACGGGGATGACATCGGCATGAGACGGATCTCGAACGAACGCGATTGAATCGTTTCCAAAAGATTGTTCTTATTCTCCACTAGAAGGCAAAAAACCGTATGCTCGGGCGGCTCTTCAAGGGTTTTCAGAAAAGCGTTCGCCGCCACTTCGGGCAACCGTTCCGCGTTGAGCACAATGCAAACTTTCCATGTGCCTTCAAAAGGTTTCATGGACGCCCAATGGATCGTTTCACGGACCGTCTCGATCTTGATCGACCGTTCGGTGAGGTCCTCCCCCAGCCATCGAACATCCGGATATCCGTGTTTCCATATCCGCTGCAAGAGCCCGGCGTCTTTAAAGTTAAAAAGCTTTGGATCTCGACTTTCAAGCGCATAGGCAAATGCCACTGCAAATTCTTCTTTAATGTCCGAGCTGTGCCGTTCGCCGCCCATCTCAGCCATTTCCCCTTCATCCCCACACCCGCTAAAAATGTAGGAAGACGCGACACGTCCTTCACGGATATGGGACTCAAGAATACGCACCGCCAGCTTCTGGGTGTTATTGGCCAAAAACACGTTCGAGCCTTTCCCGGACTATTGCGCTCACCCATTCGATGGGTTTGCTGGTATCGAGAACGACTATTCGCCGGGGTTCTTTTTTCGCGAGCGTAAGAAAGCCCCGGCGCACCCGCCGGTGAAAACTCAAAGCCTCACGCTCGATCCGGTCATGCCGGCCCCCGCGCTCAAGGCCCCTGGCAATATCAATATCCAGCACAAAAGTAAGGTCCGGTTTGAGCGTCCCCCGGACCAGACGGCTTGCCTCTTCGATGGTTGCCAAAGAAAGTCCGCGGCCAAACCCCTGGTAGGCGCGCGTTGAATCCTCGAAACGGTCACAGATCACGACCTTGCCTTTCCTAAGCGCCGGAACAATCTTTTCATGAACGATCTGCGCGCGCGCCGCAAGATAAAGAAACAGCTCGGTCACGGGATCCATCTCCTTCAGATCTTTATCCAGAAGGACCGCACGGATAGCCTCGCTGATGCGCGTACCGCCCGGCTCGCGGAGCATGACCACCGAACGGCCTTTTCTTTTCAGGAAAGCGACAGCCTTCCGGATCTGCGTGCTCTTTCCGCTCCCTTCCGCACCTTCGAATGTTATGAAATATCCTTTTTTCATCGACGCTTTCTGTCGTCCTGAGCGAAGCAAAGGATCTCATTTTGAGATTCTTCGGCCTGCGGGCCTCAGAATGACGTTGTATTATTTATCGTTTAATATCCCAAGCCCTGCGGACTTTTTTGACGGTTGAGGGTTCTCCCGGCCGGCCGTCCTTGACGAGCCAGCCCAATTGTTTTATTTCTTCACGTAACTTATCTGATTGCTTCTGCAGTTCAATATCTTCCTTAAATTTTGGATTGTTGCGCACCTCAAGGCGGCTTCCGTACAACTTTATAAACCTATCAGATTCCGTTCCTTTCGATGCTGAGGTAATATCAAGACCCAATAAATTATCCAGATTATGGAAAAACTCACACGCCACGGAGATATCTTGTCCGTTCGCGTTATTTTCGGCAATAGCCCGATTAATTAATCGAATACTTTCAAACAAAATCGAAAAAGCGGCTGAAATATTCAAGTCATTGCAAAGACTATGGTCCATTTCCTTCCAACTTTTGCGAAGAGCATCATCAAGATTAGAACTTGATGATTTTGATTTGACTCTTTCCCACCAAGTTGGATCGAGCATTTGACCAAGGACCAGATAATAGCAATCATCGAGTTTCTCGATCACTTCCCGGGCCTCTTTTAAACTTTCAAAAGTAAAATTTAACTGATGCCGGTAATGCACGGAAAGGAGTGCGTAGCGGATCGCCATCGGGTCATAGCCTTTTTCCAGGAGGTCACGAAGCGTGAAAAAATTACCTTTGGATTTCGACATCTTCTCGCCGTTCACAAGAAGATGTTTTGCGTGAAGCCAATACTTCACGAAAGGTTTCCCCGTTGCGGCTTCCGATTGCGCGATCTCATTTTCGTGGTGCGGGAACACAAGGTCCTCGCCGCCCGCGTGGATATCGACCGTTTCGCCTAAATGCCGCATGCACATCGCGGAACATTCGATGTGCCAGCCCGGACGGCCTTTCCCCCAAGGCGAATCCCAGGACGGTTCGTCCTCTTTGGCTTTTTTCCAGAGAACGAAGTCCGCACCTTGCTCTTTATCATATTCATCCACATCCACACGCGCGCCGGAAATATTCCCGTCCAGCTTCTTCTTGGAAAGTTTCCCGTAACCCGGGAATTTTGCAATGCGGTAATAAACGGAACCATCGTCTGCAAGATAAGCGATCTCTTTTTCGATCAGTTTTTGAATCAGCGCAACAATGTTATCGATAGAATCAGTTGCCCGCGGCTGAACTTCCGGAGGAAGCATGTTGAGTGTCTTCATGTCCTCCAAAAAGGCCTCGGTGTAAAATTCCGTATAAGCCGAAAGTGACTTCTTCTCACGGTTCGCTCCGGCGATGGTCTTGTCGTCCACATCCGTAATGTTCATTACATGCCGGACCTTGAGGCCCTTGAACTCGAGGAACCTGCGCAAAAGGTCCTCGAACACGAAGGTCCTGAAATTTCCGATATGAGCATAATGGTAAACCGTGGGGCCGCAGGCATAAAACATCACTTTGCCGTCTTTGAGCGGTTTGAATTCCTCGAGTTTTCCCGAAAGCGTATTATGGAATCGGATCATGACGTCATTTTTCTCATGCTGATCACGGCCTCACAAGTCACCGCCAGACCTTCACCTTCGGGGCCCAGCCCTTCCCGGGTGCGGGCCTTGATGGAGACGTCCTGTTCGGGAAGTTCGAGACACTTTGCGACACTTTTACGGATCCTGGACTTATGAGCGTAGAGTTTCGGGGATTCCAAAATAATGTTCGTATCCGCGTGAAAAGGACGCCATCCCCGCCTTTTCGCCTCCGCGAGGATCACTCTAAGGATCTTCGTGCTGCGGATATTCTTGAATTTCGGATCACGATCCGAGAAACACTCCCCGATATCCCCGGCCCCGATCGCGCCCAGGATCGCGTCCGCGAGCGCGTGCAACAGCGCATCCCCGTCCGAATGACCCAGCGCGCCCTTAGGCGACGGGATCACGACGCCGCCGAGATAGAGTTTACGGCCTTTGACCAGCCTGTGCGTATCAAATCCGATCCCGACACGGACTTCCGGGGAACTATCTTTTTCCGTTATGGCTTTAGCAAGCATCAGGTCCGTCAAGGTGGTAAGTTTCGGGTTCCAGCCCCCGTGGGACACCACTCGCACGCGGGCGCCGATCGCTTCCAAAAGACCCGCTTCGTCCGTCGCTTCAAACGCTTTTGGGTTTTGCTCGTACGCTTTCAGAATGACTTCACGCCGGACGAACTGGGGCGTTTCGGCTTCATAAAGTGTGCCCCGGTCCACCGTTTCGCGAATGTGTCCGTCTTCCGTCAGAACTTTTTTGATCGTCGGCACCACTTTACGGGCCAAGATCACACCGTCCCAATCCTTGCCGGCTCTTAGGACCTGCCGGATCGCTTGGGGTGTCACGAGCGGCCGTGCCCCGTCATGCACCATGATCCATTCGGAGTGCGGTGAAGTTTTTTTGAGTGCGTTCCATACGGACTCCGCGCGGGTCTTACCGCCTAAGATCCACCGGACCTTCAAGCCCTTGATCGAACGCGCCCATCCTTTTATTTCCGGACGCATCTCCGGGCTAATAGCAACGATCGTTTCATGGATCCCGAGGATCTTGTCGAAAGCGCGAAGAGTCCTAAGAAGCACGGGTTCCCCATTCAGTTGATAAAAAAGCTTGGAGGAACACGAAGAAACTTTCTTGGCAGAACGATTCAGGCTTTGCTGAAAACGACTACCAAGCCCGGCGGCAGGAATGATGAGGGAGACTCGCATTCACCCTACCTCCCTCCCTCATGAATCTGGGGGCTCTGCGGGTTCGATGGATTTTGATAGGACTGATGGCTCTGTCGGTCGTGACCGTTACGCGGACGGCGGGGATCATTCCCATGGCCGCTCCGATTATCACGCCAACGCTCTGCGCCGCGTTCCGGATAATGGCCGTTATCATCGGAAAGTTTCGCGAAGATCATACGCCCGGCCTGGGTCTGGAGCACGCTCGTGATCGTGACTTTCACCGTATGGCCCAAACGGCGCTTGCCGTTGTCCACCACCACCATGGTCCCGTCATCAAGATACGCCACACCTTGTTCATGCTCCTTGCCCTCCTTGAGGATCTTGATCTCCATCTCTTCCCCGGGCATGACCACGGGTTTCAGCGCGTTTGCAAGATCGTTGATATTGAGGACTTTCACGCCCTGCAGCTCGGCGACCTTGTTGAGGTTGTAATCGTTCGTGAAAACCTTGGCCTGAAGCACCTGGCCCATCTTGACCAGCTTGGCGTCCACGGTGTTGAATTCCTGGAAATCCAACTCGTGGATCTTCACCGTGATATTCGGGTTGGATTGGATCGCGTTCAAAACATCGAGACCGCGGCGCCCGCGAGCACGCTTTAAGGGATCCGAGGAATCCGCAATGAGCTGCAATTCCTTCAACACAAAACGCGGCAGGATCAGCTTGCTTGAAAGAAAATGCGTATTCGCGATGTCCGCGATGCGGCCGTCGATAATAACACTCGTATCCAAAAGGATCATTTCCTCGCCCGGGCCTTTGGAATCAAGCTGCACGAACGGGATCATCAAGCTGAATTCGTCTTGCCCGCGAAGGACCGTGATGATCCCAAGGTAGGAAAAAATGATCGCTGTCGCGATCCCGAAATTACGCGTGACTTCCGAGGTAAAATGGGCGTAAGCGACCACCATCATAAAAAGCCGGTGCGTCAAGAGCCCGAGCGCCAATCCCAAGATGACGGCAAGAATATTACGGACCGTGTATTGCTTAAAAAAGATATCAATCGAAACAATGAGAATGCCGACCAGCCCCCCGATGGCCGCCGAGATCCACTCGCTGTGAGGCACCTGAAGGTTCAAGAGCCATTGAATTTGCGCAAGATACCCGAACAAGGTACAACCTAGAATAAAAATAAACCTTATGGCAAGAATCATGATGACTGCTCCTTTGATGTTGTGCGTATAACGTGTATGAATGGTTCATATTCATCGGTTCCTCCGAACAGGTCATGCCAGAAAGAGAAGGTACCACTTTCTTTTGTCTTTCGAGTCTTTTTTAAGGAGCTTCCAGGGATGCGCCCGAACATCCTTCACGAACGCGTCCATCTCCTTATAAAGCTCGTCTTCCATCAAGAGTTTCCCAAGCGTCCCATCTCCTTTTTCGACTTTTCCAAGGATGTTGCTCAGAGAAGCACTGGAAGACTCGATGTTTTGGAAACTTTGATGCACATCTCCGTCCGGCTTGAGAGAAGTATTCAACGCCCCGCTCAGCGACGCAAGATTGCTGATCATCGTTTTCAAGTCCTTGACGGTTCCCTGATCGTCAACACCAGCCCTGAACTTACCCAAAATCGCGGCAAGGTGATCCAAGATCTCATGAGCCCGGTCGATCAGTTCTTCCACCGCAACCAAAGGCACTCCTTCTACCAATGCACCCTTATGGAGCAGCGGAAAAGTCCCGGGTTTCGGTGAGATCTCCACATGCGGCTCGCTCAAGACATGCGTGCCCCGTATCGTGAAGGTGTAATTTTCCCTGATTTCCACTCCCTTTTCAATGAAAAGTTTAACCTTTACGCGATTATTCTGCTTCGCTTCGTCATAAACGATGTCCAGCCGGCTCACTTCCCCAACCCGGACCCCCGCCATACGCACCGGCGCCCCTTGGTTGAGAATGCTGACATAGTTAAACATCACATCCACGGTATACCCTGAACGAAACAAATAAACCCCGCTGACAAAAAAAAGCACTAACGTCAAAAAAATGAACCCGAGGATCACAAAAACCCCCACCGACACCTCATTACTTTTCTTTTTCATAATAACTCCATCTCCTTTTGCTGCTTATCCGTGATCGGACCCCGCGCCGATCCGGTAATGAATTGCTGAATAATCGGGTCGGGAGAATACCTGATCTCATTGGGTGTTCCGATGCCGATGATCCGTCCCTCGAAAAGCATGGCGATCCGGTCTGCCACTTTGTAAGCACTTGTCATATCGTGAGTCACCACGATCGAAATCACTTTCAGCCGCTTCTGCATCCTCAAAATAAGTTCATTAATAACGTCCGCGTTGATCGGATCGAGACCCGTGGTCGGCTCATCATAAAGAATGATCTTCGGTTCATTGCAGATCGCCCGTGCCAGACCCACCCTTTTTTTCATTCCTCCTGAAAGACTGGCGGGCATCAGATTCTCAACCTCCCCAAGACCCACCATACGTAACTTTTCCAAGACTTTCTGACTGATCACTTCCTCAGAAAGATTGGTGTGCTCAAAAAGAGAAAATCCGACATTCTCGAGCACGGTCAGAGAATCAAAGAGCGCGGCGCCCTGAAAGAGCATCCCGAGCTGTAACCGGAACTGATCCTGCTCTTCCGGCGTCATCGAGAACATGGAACGTCCGTCGATCCGGATATCGCCTTCATCAGGTTCCAAAATCGCCATGATATGCTTCAAGAGAACACTTTTTCCACATCCCGAACGGCCGATGATCACGATGGTCTCCCCTTCCTTAATGGTTAGGTCGACCCCCTTCAGGACATGGTGTGTTCCGAACCACTTGTGAATGCCTTGGATATGGATCACAAAACACCGTTCTTTCGTTTAAAAGAAATAAAAGATCGCCGAAAAAAGCGCGTCCGAAGCAATGACCATGATAAGCGAAACCACCACTGCAAGCGTTGTCGCCCGTCCCACACCTTCGGCCCCCCCACGGGCCGTAAACCCGAAATAGCATCCAACGATCGAAATGATCCCCCCGAAGAAAAAGGCTTTGATAAGTCCCGTCACGACATCCTTGACCACCAGGGCGTCGATCCCGCGTTTGATGTACATGTGCGAACTCATACCGAGTTTAAAAACCGAAATGAGGTAGCCCCCGAACATCCCGATCACGTCTGCATAAATGGTCAACAAAAAAAGCATGAACAACGCCGCGATAAACCTTGGGATAACAAGATACTGAATGGGATTCGTGGCAAGAGCCTTTAAAGCATCAATTTGTTCGGTCACCTTCATGGTTCCGAGTTCCGCGGCGATCGAAGCTCCCACACGCCCGGCCACCACCATCGACGTGAGCACCGGTCCAAGTTCACGGCACAGCGAAACCGATATAAGGTCGGCGGTAAATTTCTCGGCAGAAAAAAGGCGAAGTTGATAAGCCGATTGCAATGCAAGAACCATGCCCGTAAAAAATGCCGTAAGAAAAACCAAGGGGAGCGACTGCACGCCGATCTTATTCATTTGATCAAGCGTGGCCTTCCAGCGGATCTTTTTGGAAACCAATAAAGCGCAAGTGTCCTTAAAAAGAAGCGCGATCCCGCCGGCGCCCTCAAAGATATCCAGACTTCCGGCCCCGAACTTTTGCAGCCATGCCCGGACCGATACGGCCCGCCTCAGATCATCCCAATGCGACATGAATCTCCTCCAAAATCAACACATCCATAAGACCAGCCACATGCCACCGTCAGATCTGTCCAACGATCTGTGGCGAACAGAAATAGCAACAAAACTCCTCTTTTTAAAACTTCAGCTTGGGACCGAAAAGGACCTTCCGTTCATCCTTTTCATCATCCTTGCCATCACTCTCATCGGCATCGGACTTTGACCTCTGAGAATGGGCCTCTAACACCGAAAATTCTCCCCAACCCCCCAGTTTTGAACTGTTCAATTCCAGGCTACTGTCCTTTTCATGGAGGGCCGCCTCGATGCCCTTCCAGATCACCAGGTTATCTGGTGTCTGTATTTTTACTCCCGCGAATATATTGTCAAGCTTCAAATCCAGAGCCCCGTTCAGAAAGAAAACGGTCCGGCCCTTCCAGATCTTGGAATCCCTTAACGGCAAGTAGGGAAGAAACCCACGAAGCTGAATGATACCACGGTCATAATCAAGTTGCCCCCATTTTCCGTCATGAATATTAAAAACACCTGAAACCTCGGGTTTTGCGAGATTCCCTTCCACGGAAAGCGTCCCCTCCAGAAGCCCCCCCAGCGCCCTAGGCAAAGGTTTTGCCGCGAACTGATGCACAGTTCTAAGGTCAAAATCCGCCACCCGCAGCAGGAGTTTTAGATATGGATTTTTCCGGAATTTCGTCACTTGTCCTGTCATTTGGAATTCTTTTCCCCACGTGCTCCGGATACCCGTGATCCCGGCAGGACTTAATTCAAAAACCCCCTTTAAGTCCTCGAATGGCTGACGGTCCAGAATGAAATAATCAGTCTCATACTCCCCTCTAAAAAATAGATCGCGGCCATTCCAACGCGGCGATACGGAATGAAGAAAAAGCCTTCCCCGCGTCACAAGATCCATGCCAAAAATCTTGATGTGATCTAAATGAAAGTTGAACATAAAATCCAACCCGCGGAGATTGGAGTGGATCGCCATCCGCTTCGCGCCTTTTTCAAAACCTAGCTCATAGTTTCCGCTGGCAAAATCAAGTTCTCCCCGACCCTGGTACCCCGAGCCCAAAGCGATCGAATCCACTACAAAACGCTTCCGGTCCTGGTGGACTTTCCCGTGGAAATCAAAAACCCGCCCCTCCATGGGCTGAAAAGTTCCCTCGAGTGTCTGATGCGGCAGGCTCAACGCAAAGTCCAGTTTCATCCAGGGAACGTCTTTTCCGATCCGGACATGCGCGTTCACCTCGGGCTGCCCTTCACGATTCAAAAAAGCTCCGGAAAGTTTCGCATGCCATCCGTACAATGTCCCCTCCAAGCCATTAAAAAAAAGATCCTGTCCCACCCAACGGACTTTTCCCTTGAGCGCTTTGAACGGAAGCGGAATATCCTGTGCGAAATCCATGTCATCCAGTTCCAGCCAAAGATCGTGCGTGCTCTTGGAGGAATCCACCACGCCATAAATGTGGACACGTCCGTTCACCATGCCGGTCATCCGGGCGCGCACGTCCACCTGGACTGTTTTATCAAGAGACGGCAGGATCCTGCCTTCCACTTCTTTGAGCAGGATCTCCTTGCCAAGCGACGAAAGCAGATAACGGATCTCTCCCCCTTTAAAATCTAAAGACGGCACAGAAAGGCCGGAAGCTCCCCCGGGGGCATTCTCAAAATAGCGATAAGGAAATTGATCCTGCTCGATCAGGATTGCGGGATTCTTCAACACGACGCCTACGGGAGCATCGAACTTCCGGCTCCAGAGCTGTTTCAGATCATAGCGAAAAAGAAGGCGGTCAGCACGGATCAATTGGGAACCGCCCCTCGCGGAAGGAGTTTCGATAAGAATCTTCTCAAGCGCCAGTTGGTTCAGATGGTAGGGCCTTATCTCACCGATGTGGACCGTAGCCTTGAGATATTCGCCGACCCTTTTCTCAGCAAAACGCTTAAAATCCGGCGAATGCGCGATACGGCCCAGAAGAAAATTAAAAAGCAGCACACCGCCCACGAAGAAAAGCATGAAGAAAAAGAGAAGGGCCTTCAGAAAAGAGCGCATACACGCGTGTTCTCGCGCTACGTCGCTTTTTCAAAAGAGATCCTTTCCCCACGGATCTCCGCCACGATTTTATCCCCCTCCTCGAACTTCCCGCCCAGGATCTCTTCGGCCAACACATTTTCAATATAACGCTGGATCGTTCTTTTGAGGGGACGGGCCCCGAAGACCGGATCATACCCCTGATCGATCAAGAACTTCAGAACCTCGTCGGAAAGGATCAGCTCCATCTTCTTGTCCTTGAGACGATCGTGCACTTCTTTGAGCTCGATATGGATGATCTGCTCCAGGTCCTGACGCGTCAACGGATGAAAAACGATCATGTCATCGACGCGGTTCAGGAATTCCGGACGGAAAACTTTTTTTGTTTCATCCAGAAGCTTTTGCTTCAATCCTTCGTAATTCATCTCGTCTTTTTTAGGCGCAAATCCAAGATCGCCCTGTTTCCGGACAAGTTCCGCCCCGACATTCGAGGTCATGATCACGACGGTATTCCGGAAATCCACCTTGCGACCGAAAGAATCCGTCAAACGCCCTTCTTCCATGAGCTGGAGAAGGATATTGAAAACGTCCGGATGCGCCTTTTCGATCTCATCCAGGAGTATCACCGAATACGGACGCCGACGCACCTTCTCCGTGAGTTGTCCGCCCTCTTCATAGCCGACATACCCCGGAGGCGCCCCTACGAGACGCGAAACGTTGAATTTTTCTCCGTATTCGGAGCAATCCACCACGACCACCGCGTCCTGATCACCGAACATGAAATCCGCAAGCGCACGGGCAAGAAGCGTCTTGCCGACACCGGTCGGACCTAAAAAGATAAACGATCCTATGGGCCTACGCGGGTTACGAAGCCCGGAACGGGACCGGCGTACCGCGTGCGATATCGCACGGATCGCTTCGTCCTGGCCGATGATCTTCTTGTGGAGCTCTTCTTCCATTTTGAGAAGACGCGCCGTTTCTTTCTCTTCGAGACGCGCAAGAGGTACACCGGTCCACTTGGAAACCACGAACGCGATATCCTCTTCCGTCACCTGGACCTCGATCTCGGATTTGGATTCCTTCCAGCTCTTTTTCATTTTCTGGAGTTCTTCCTTGGCCTTACGCTCATCATCCCGCATCTTCGCGGCCTTTTCGAAATCCTGGGCCTTGATCGAAGCCTCTTTCTCGCGGCGAAGGGATTCGATCTCGGTCTCAACCTTCTTCAGGTCCTTGGGCATGGTCGTAACAGACAATCTCGCACGCGAAGCCGCTTCATCAATGATATCGATCGCTTTGTCCGGAAGGAAACGGCCGGAAATGTAGCGGTCAGAAAGTTTCGCCGCAGCTTCAAGCGCCTCGTCAAGGATCTTCACCCGGTGATGGGCTTCATATTTGTCGCGCAATCCTCTCAGGATCTGGATCGTATCCTCCACGGACGGAGGTTCCACGACCACGGTCTGAAAACGACGGGCCAGGGCCGCGTCCTTTTCAATGTACTTCCTGTATTCGTCAAGCGTCGTCGCTCCGATACACTGGATCTCACCGCGGGAAAGGGAAGGCTTCAAGATATTCGAAGCATCGATCGCGCCCTCGGCGCCTCCGGCGCCAACCAAGGTATGCAATTCATCAATAAAGATCATGACATTTTCCGTGCGGCGGATCTCGTCCATCACGGCCTTGATACGCTCTTCGAACTGGCCGCGGTATTTCGTCCCCGCCACCATCAGCGCAAGATCGAGCACGACGATACGTTTATCCGCCAGGATCTCCGGCACATCGCCGGCGATGATCATCTGCGCGAGACCTTCCACGATCGCGGTCTTTCCGACCCCGGCTTCTCCCAAAAGCACGGGGTTATTTTTTGTGCGCCGCGCGAGGATCTGGATCACGCGCTGGATCTCGTCTTGCCGGCCCACGACCGGGTCTAGTTTTCCTTCTCGAGCGAGTTGTGAAAGATCGCGACCAAATGCGTCAAGCGCGGGCGTTTTTGTCTTGGACTTCCCGCCGGCCCCGCCCCCGGGACCACCCATGGGGAGCGACGGCGCACCGGGTTCCGCATTCGGCGTCGTGGAACCCAAGAGTTTGATCACTTCGGAACGCACCTTGTTGAGGTCAAGCCCCACATTCATGAGCACATGGCTCGCCACACCCTCACCTTCTTTGATGAGACCCAGAAGCAAATGCTCGGTCCCGATGTAGTTATGCCCGAGACGACGCGCCTCATCCATCGCCAACTCGATCACTTTCTTGGCCTTGGGCGTGAACGGGATATCCCCGGAAACAACCGTGCTCGGTCCGAATTGGACAAGTTTTTCAACTTCCAAGCGGATCGTATCAAGCGACAGCCCGAGATTCTGGAGCACCGCCGCCGCAACACTTTCCCCCTCCTTGATAAGCCCGAGCAAAATATGCTCGGTCCCGATGTAATCGTGATTGAATCTTTTCGCTTCTTCCTTGGCGAGAATAATGACCTTACGAGCTCTTTCCGTGAAACGATCGAACATTGTGAACCTCCAAATTAATTAAACCGTTGTAAGACTGACTATAATAACGGAGATTTATGTGATTCTCTAAAGAACGACTTTCGCGAAATATTCACGGATGCGAGAAGCGCGACGGGCATCACGTTCCGTAGTTCCAAGTTCTTTGCCGTTCATCTTCTGGAGATGCGCCGGCTGGATCAAAAGAAAAAGCTGGTTCAGATCCGTGTGAGTCACCTGTCCTTCCAAAACCCCGACATCGATCCCGACCTGCACAAGTGACAAGAGCTGAATCGCCTCGGAGGAGGACATCATACGTGCCGATTTGAGCACCGCCAGGGCCCGCCAAATCTGATCTTCCATTTTGCTTTTGCGTTTTTTCTTGAGATACTCCCGGGCCTCGCGTTCATGCGTGATCACTTGCCGGATCACGCCCTCAAGATTCGAAATGATTTCACCTTCCGGCTGTCCCAATGTGATCTGGTTTGAAAATTGGAAAAAATTCCCGCTCGCTTGTGTTCCCTCGCCGTAAAGTCCGCGCACTGCAAGATTAAGCTTTGAAAGGGCCTGCAAAACTTTGTGAACCTGTTTGGTCAGAACAAGGCTCGGCAGATGCAGCATGCACGAGGCCCGGATGCCGGTTCCGACATTCGTCGGACAAGCCGTCAAATACCCAAGCGTCCCGTCGAAGGCAAAATCCAGATCTTTTTCAAGTTCATTATCGATCTCATCGGCAATACGCCAGGTTTCGACGAGATTGAGACCCGACTGGAACACTTGGAGCCGCAAATGGTCTTCTTCGATCATCATCAAACTCACCATTTCATCCGGCGTGATCACGACCGCACTCCTGCCCTCTTCCAAGAAAAGCTCCCGGCTGACCAAATGGCGCTCCAGAAGAAATTGCCGATCGAGTTCGGAAAGTTCTGTCGAAGAAATAAAATAAGCGTTTTTAAGGAAATTAGATCTCTTAATCGCCTCTCCAACTTCTTGAATGATCGCGATGCGCTGCTCGCCCGCAAGGCGGCTTAAAAAAGGATAACTCGCGAGATTGCGCGCCATGCGCAGGCGCGAGCTGATCACCACGTCACTTTCAGGCCCTGTAGCCCGGAGCCAATTCACCGGCTGGTCAATAAAACGATCGATCTCACTCATCTTTTGGTCTCTTCGCTTTCTTGAACTTGGCCAAAGCTTGTTTAATCTCGTCCCGCAAGTGCGCCGCCTCCTCGAACGCTTCTTCTTGAATGCTTTTGCGGAGTTTTTCCTGTAGCTGGCGCAGGTCGTGGACGCTGCGCGTTTCCTTCGGGATACGGGATGGTTTTTTACCGACATGAGAACCCGAACGCTGGACTTGTTTGATGACGGTCGCAAGCGGTTTTTGAAAAGAGACATAGCATCCCGCACAGCCGAGACGCCCGTTCTTGGCGAAATCTTCGTAATTCATACCGCAGTCTTTGCAAACGAGCGGTATTTTCTTGCCTGAAGCGCCGGGCACCGGCTCAAGACCCGGCATACCGGTCAGCAGATCTCCAAAATTGAAATAGGTTTTAAACTCCGTGCCTTTTTCTTCGGCGCACGCTTCGCAGATATGGACCTCGGCCATCTGGCCGTTGACAATCTCGGTCAGATGGATGGTCGCTTCTTTTGTGCCGCAAATATTGCAGATCATGATGGGCTGGCTCCGGACTCGCGAAGGATCAAAGCGTGTAGCGCACGCCGTCTTTATGGGTCATTTCCCGAAAATCCCTGAGAAGCATGTTCGTGATCTTCCCCGGCTTGCCCTCGCCGATCCCGCGCCCGTCGATCTTCACGACCGGAATGACCTCCGCCGCCGTGCCGGTCAGAAATACCTCGTCCGCATTAAAAAGATCATGCCTCGTAATGATGCGTTCCTCAAAAGGCAACTTGATCCTTGCCGCGATCTCGAGGATAGCCTGGCGTGTGATACCCCTGAGCGCTCCGAGATAAGTGGGCGGCGTGAGCAGGATATGATCTTTCACCGTCTGACCCTTGCCTGTTTTTTTGACCATGAATACGTTGTCGCCGGTACACTCCGTCACATAGCCCTGATGATTGAGCATGAGCGCTTCCATGCAACCGCCGTTCTTGGCTTCGATCTTCGCCATGATATTGTTGAGGTAGTTCAGGCTCTTGATCGAAGGATTCACGGCCTCCGGAAGGTTCCGCACCGTCGGCACAGTAATGATCCCCAGACCCTTTTGATAAAGGATCTTGGGATAAAGCGCGATCTTGTCCGTAATGATGAAGACCGTGGCTTTTTTGCAAAGCCAGGGTGAAAGCCCGAGATCCCCCACGCCGCGCGTCACCACCACGCGGATATAAGCATCCATCAGCCCGTTCTTCTTGAGCGTTGAAAGGATCGCGGCTTTCATAGCCTTCACGTCCATGGGGATCGTGAGCATCAGGGTATGCGCCGATTCCCAAAGCCGTTCCAAATGTTCATCCAGTTTAAAAACCAGTCCGTTATAAGCGCGGATCCCTTCAAAGACACCATCGCCGTACAAAAGTCCGTGATCAAAGATCGAGATCTTCGCTTCGCTTTTGGGATACCATTTGCCATCCATGTAGATCTGAAGTTCCATTTTCTTCTCCTGGGTTCTTACCTTTATAAAACCGGTTTATTGTTAATGATCGTTTCCGGGGCCGGAACCTTCGACTGCCCGGGAATCAGGACTCCGTCCTGCAAACGATAGGAGCGTGCATATCTTGATGCCATCTCCTCATCGTGAGTCACGACCAGAAATGCCTGACCTTCCTGTTGATTAAGTTCGTTCAGAAGCGTCATCACTGAGCCCGCGGTCTCAGGATCCAGATTCCCGGTAGGTTCATCACAAAGCACCACGGCCGGATGGTTCACAAGCGCCCGCGCGATTGCCACACGCTGCTGCTCACCGCCCGAAAGCTCGGAGGGGTAATGGGTCCTGCGGTTCCAAAGACGCACGCGCTTCAAAATTTCCTTGACCCACGGCTTGTTGGGCTTTCCCGCGATCAGAGTCGGCAAGAGCACATTTTCAAAAACGGTCAATTCAGGCAGCAAGTGATAGAACTGGAACACAAAACCGACTTGATGACTTCGCAACCGCGCGAGTTCCCTTTCCGACATCTCGACCATATCTTTGCCTTCAAAGAAGATCTTCCCGTCAGTCGCCCGGTCCAAACCGCCGAGAATGTGCAGCAGGGTCGATTTTCCGCAACCCGACTTTCCGGTAATAAAAACCATCTCCTCCTTGCGAACGATCAATTGAACCGAACGCAAGATCTCCAGTGTCCCAACCGGTGTCTCGTAATCTTTACGGACATCGAACGCGCTTAGCAAGGGGGCTTCTACAATGTCACTCATAGCGGAGCGCCTCGACCGGATTGAGATTCGCCGCCCGGTGTGCCGGATAAAAACCCGCCACCACCGCCACGATCAGCGCAAAACCGACGATGGTCAAAACGTCTGGCATATGCACCTCGGATGGAATGCGATCGAAAAGATAGATATCGCTCGGGAACACATCAAGCCCGGTGGTTTTTTTAAGGAAATCCGCCACGGGATTCAGATTATACGCAAGCGCAAGCCCCATCACCGCCCCAAGAATGATCCCCAGAGATCCGATGCTGAATCCTTCCATGACAAAGATCCTGCGAATGCTCATGCGTGTCGCCCCAAGCGCCCGGAGGATCCCGATGTCTTTGGTCTTTTCCATCACGACCATGGTAAGGGTCGAAATGATATTGAACGCCGCCACCAGGATAATGAGCGCCAGGAGGATCGTCATCACGCTCTTTTCGACCTTAAGCGCCTGAAAAAAATTCTGGTTCATATCATACCAGGAACGGAAAAAATACTGATTTGAAAAATCCCCAGCGATCACCCACTTCCATTTTTCCGCATCGTCCACATTCTTAAAACGCATGCTGATCCCGGATACCTTGTGTCCCATCTGATAGACCTTTTGAGCCTGATCGATAGCAACAAGCGCGAGTGAAGTGTCAAAATCGTTCATCCCCACGCGATAGATCCCACGCACCAGGAACGGCCAGGTTCGTACGTGCATCGGAAGCGGGACGAACGGATTTTCGGGTTCAGGGATCGGCGTGATCATGTAGATCACATCCCCCACTTGGGCGCCAAGCGATGCCGCTAAATTCTCCCCGATAACAACACTGCCGTAACGCGTCTCGATCTTGTGTTTAAAGAACCAAAGGAACCGCTTGCGCTCAATCTGCACGGAATCTTTAAAATTCAAAGTCCCGGATACCAAGTTCTTCTCAAAGATGTTCAGATCTTCCGACTCCGGATCAATCCCCTTGACCACAACACCGGTCGCATTCTTGGTGCTCCGGAGAATGGCCTGTCCTTCGACGAATCTTGACGCGGAAACAAGCCCGGGAATGTTATGTCTCCGGATCGCGGCAATGTCACGGTCCGCATCCTCGATCCCATCCACTTTTTCGATCCTCAAGTGCGGCTGAACGCCCACGATCTTGTTTTTCAACTCACGGTCAAAGCCGCTCATCACCGCAAGCACAACGATCAGGGCCATGACCCCGATCGCCACCCCGCCGACCGAGATCATGGAGATGAGTGAAATAAAACCCGTCTTGCGCCGCCGTGTCAGATGTCTTCCTGCGATAAAAGTTTCAAATCCCATAAGAGCTCCTTAAGACTCCGCCTCGGCCTGTTCGATCGTTTTTTTTTCCGGCTTCAATTGAGGAAATAAGATCACATCCCGGATGGAAGCCTGATTGGTAAGAAGCATGACCAGTCGATCAATTCCGATCCCTAGCCCGCCGGCAGGCGGCATCCCGTATTCCAATGCCATCAAAAAATCCTCATCGACCTCTTTTGATTCTCCAATAAGCTCTTTTTGTTCCATGAGACGCTCACGCTGGATCGCGGGATCGTTCAGTTCAGAAAAGGCATTTGCGATCTCCATCTTTGCGACAAAAAGCTCAAACCGGTATACCAGCTCCGGGTCCTCAGTCTTGGCCTTCGCCAAGGGCGTCATGACCGTCGGGTAATCGATCACAAAAACAGGGTCCCAAAAATCCTTCTCGACCTTCTCCCCGAAGATCTCGTTTAAGATATCGATATCGTCCATGTTATCGGCAATTTCCACGCGAAGTTTCTTCGCCGCGTCCCAGACATTGGCCTTCCGGAAATCCATGCCTGTCGCCGCTTCAAGCGCGCCATAAAAGGAAACGCGCTTCCAGGGCCGTTTAAAGTTCAGGGTCTTGTCACCGTACGGGATCTCTTCTTTGCCGTAAAGCATCGTCACGAGGTGATGCGTCAGTTCTTCCGTGATAGCCATCATGTCCTCGTAATCCGCATACGCCTGGTAAAGCTCCATCATCGTAAATTCGGGATTATGGCGGACGGAGATACCCTCATTGCGAAAATTGCGATTGATCTCATAGACTTTTTCAAAACCTCCCACGAGAAGGCGTTTGAGATAAAGCTCCGGCGCCACACGAAGAAAAAGATCGGTGTGGAGCGTGTGATGATGCGTGACAAAAGGCTTTGCCCGAGCGCCGCCGGCCAGGGGCTGCATCATGGGTGTTTCCACTTCCATAAAATCCTTCTTGTCAAGAAACGCGCGGATCTCGCGAATAATGCGGCTGCGCGTTTTAAAGGTTTCTCGCACTTCATCATTCGAGATCAGGTCGACATAACGGTGGCGGTAGCGGGTCTCCACATCTTTCAGGCCGTGCCATTTCTCAGGCAATGTGCGAACTATTTTGGAAAGCCGCTCGAACTTCTCGATCTTGATCGTGAGCTCCCCCGTTTTGGATTTGAAGAGTTCTCCCTCGAGCCCGAGGATGTCCCCAAGCGAAAGCCCCGTAAAGAACTTATAGCTTTCTTCGCCGAGCATATCCTGTTTGGCGTAGATCTGCATGCGTGCGCCTTCGTCCTTCAGGTCCGCGAACACGCTCTTTCCCATGTCACGACGGGTCATAAGGCGTCCTGCCACACGTACCTTGCGGCCCTCCCGGAAATTCGTCCGGATCTCCGCAAGAGAGTCCTTGGGGAGAAATCTTTGCCCGTAATCCGATATGTTCATTTAGACTTATCCTTATTCCTTGATGCAGAATGATTTAAGACGATTTGAGGCGTTATTATATGTTAGTTTTCAGGCGGGGTCAATTGACGGATAACCTCTATTTACCTTGACCCTCCTTCTCCATTTGCCTATGATTCCACTCCTTATGGAAATCATCGCGAATGCTACGTTATTTCTCCTCCTCTTCATTCTGGCAGGCTGGGTCTATCGCAGCTGGCGATCGTTATCCGAGTTGAAACAAGCGCCCACCCTGAAGCTCGCGGGGCCTGCACCCCGCCAAGGAAAAGTTTCGATCCTCATTCCCGCCAAGAATGAAGAGAAGAATATCGCGGATTGCGTCCAGCCTCTCCTCGCCCAACTTCGTGAGAACGATGAGATTTTTGTCATCAATAACTGTTCCGAGGACAGGACAGAAGCGGTCCTTAAGAAACTTGGGGCTGTTGAGGTCCGGTCCGAAGATCCTTCAGGGAATTCACGCGCAAAGTTCAAATACCTCAACACCCCCTCCACCCCAGGGGGATGGACAGGCAAGAATTTCGCCCTCCATCTCGGGATCGAACATGCGGCAGGCGACTGGCTTCTTTTCACCGACGCGGATACTCGCCACGAACCCGGGAGCCTCAACGCGGCCCTTTCCTTTGCGGAAGGACGAAAGCTCGACCTTTTGACACTCCTGCCTCGCTGCCTTGCCCATGGCTTTTGGGAAGAAGTGATCCAACCTTGCGCGATGGGCTATATGGGGCTTTGGTTCCCCGTCCGAAAGATCAATGATCCGAAATCCAAGGTTTATTTCGGGAATGGACAGTACTTGCTCATACGTGCGGAATATTATCGAAAGATCGGCGGACACGAGGATGTGAAGGAAGCCTTTCTCGAAGACTTTGCGTTGATGCAAAAGACGAAAGAAACGGGAGCCCGCGGGATGTGCGCTTTCGGAATGGAAATCTACGGCACAAGAATGTATGAATCCTTTGGCGCGATCTGGCGGGGCTGGCGGAGGATCTATCTTCATGCATTTGAACAAAAGCCGCTGCCAATCCTGAAATGCGGCCTGAGTGTTTTCTTTTTTTCTTTCTTCCCCTTTATAGTACTGGCCACGCTGCCTTGGTCTTTCTCCTTTTCTCTGCTTCTTTGTCTCTTTATTCTTGCTATTATTTTCGCCACCGCAGCCACGGCCTACGCGATCGTCAGAGCCAGGAAGCGTTATGCCCTGCTTCATCCGCTCGCAGCGCTGGTCTTTACGGCCATTCTCTTCGACGCCTTTCAAATGGCCTTTTTCCAACGCCAAACCCACTGGCGCTAACACAAAAAAAGCGTTACCTCGGGTTTGTATCCAAGATAACGCCTCTCCGAAATAAACGATTCTTAGTTAGAACTATTTTTGCTTGGTTTGGACTTCTCAGAACTCAACTTGCTACTTTTCTTGGAGGAAGACTTTTTCACAGAACTCTTTTTCGCTTTCTTCTTTTTCGTTTCTTCCGTTTTCTTCTTCTCTTTTGTCGTACCGACCTCATTCACCGCGTTACTCGTCTGACCAGCCGCCATTGCACTCACGGGGCTTTCACTTGTCACGGTCGCCTGGGGCTCCGGAGAGACCATCGGATCCAGATCCCGGGAGATCTCTGCACCTGCGCTTGGAATCCAAAAACCCAGGACAGTTAAAATCAATATTGAGATCATGGCTTTTTTCATCAAAATTTCTCCTTAGGGGTTGATTATGATGTTATTCTTAGATGGCTAGATAACCGACTTTAACGGCATAACGGACCAGTGTCTTAAGAAAGGCGTGATCGGTCTTCGGCATCGGGATCCCAGTGTCGCGCAGGATCTCGCGAGTATTGGTGTTATCAAACGTGAGACGCCCGTTCAGATAGCCCAGATAAGGCTCCAGCATCGCAAAAACCATCTGCTCCTGCGCGCCCATCTTGCTTTTCATGAAATGTTTAGGATCGATCACCTCGATCGGAGGAACGGTCGAGTATTCCTCTTCTCCCACCCGCAGAAGCATGCCGATCGAAGGCGGCTTGGGCGCCACCACATGGAAAGTCTTATTAATGCTCCGCGGATCCTTCATGATTGCGCAGGTTGCCCGGATCACAAAATCAATGGGTACGATATTGAACGTATTCTCACGATGGGTGGGGATCTTTGAAAGAACTCCGTGGGCGAAAAGCTTGATAAAAGGATAGATCACATTGAAATCCGAGACTGCGCCGGTTTCCGAATGACCTACCACAATACTCGGACGGATGATCGTGACTGGAAGACCCTTTGCCATCGCCTCGCGCACCTTGGTCTCGGCCTTGTATTTACTCGACTCGTAGTAGTTCGCGAACACAGGTTTGGCTGGTAGTTCATCCTCTTTTGAATAATGGTCCCAGACGCTCCCGGCCACAAACGCCGTACTGAAATAGACAAACCGCTCAAGTTTTCCTTTTTTGCGGAGATCCCAGGCCAGCTCGAGCGCGTGTTCCGTGCCTCCTACATTGATCTGCTGGCATTCCTTTTCGGTCCCGTTCAAAGCCGTAAGCGCCGCAATGTGATAGAAAACCTTGCACTCGCGCTCCAGGTACTCAAGCTCCGTTTTTTTGATCCCAAATTTGTGATGGGTCACGTCCCCCTCGATCACATGGACGCGAGAACCTAGATGAGAATCAATGCCGATCGATGCAAGGATTTTTTTGACCCTCTCCGAATGGGAGGCGCGGTTTTTCGCGCGGGCCAGGAGCGCGATCTGGGCGTTCGTGGTCCGAAGCAGTTCCTTGACAAGGTCCTGCCCCAACACGCCGGTCGCACCGGTCATAAAGATCAAGTTATGAGTCATCATATCTTCTCAAAGCTAAACAAATGTTCTGACCCCCGAACCCAAACGAGTTGGAGAGTGCTATATTCACATTCGAGCGCCGGGCTGTGTTCGGCACATAGTCCAGATCACACTCGGGATCCGGTTCTTCATAATTGATCGTCGGCGGGATCACCGAATCACGCATGGCCATTAAGCAAATAATCGCTTCGACCCCGCCGGCCGCCGCGATCATGTGCCCGAGCATGGATTTCGTCGAGCTTATCGGAACTTTCGGCGCATAATCCCTCATCACTTTTTTGATGACGAGGGTCTCCAGCGAATCGTTCACTGCGGTGGAAGTTCCGTGCGCATTGATATAATCAATATTTTGAGGCCCAACGCAAGCTTTTTCCATAGCAATTTCCATAGCACGCACCGCGCCACGACCCTCCGGGTCCATATCCGTAAGACGGTACGCGTCCGCCGTCGAGCCGTAACCCACGACTTCCCCGTGGATCGAGGCCTTGCGCCTGCGTGCGTGCTTCAACTCTTCCAGGATCAACACCCCCGCGCCTTCGCCAATCACGAACCCATCCCGTTTTTTGTCGAACGGCCGCGAGGCTTTTTCGGGTTCCTCGTTGCGGGTGGAAAGCGTCGTCAATAAACCAAATCCGGCAACCCCCATCGGATAGATCATGGAATGGGAACCTCCGGCCATCATAATGTCGGCATCACCGCGCCTTATCCATTCAAAGGCTTCCCCGATCGCCTGTGACGATGCCGCGCACGCCGTCAAACAATTTGAGACCGGTCCGCGAATATCAAAAAGACGTGTCAGATGTGTCACGGTCATGAACGGCTGGTTTTCAAGCTCCCGCAAGGCGCTCATATTCTCATTCGCAAGTTGAAGATATTTTCCTTTATCCACAACGTCGGTACCCCCGACGCCATCCTTCGTAAAGGACGCCACCAAAGTTTTAATGAACGGATCAAAATCGATCCCGCTGTCGCCCGCGCCAAAATAAATACCGAAACGGTTCGGATTTACGGCGAGCGGCTCTAGGCCGGCGCCCTTGTAAGCCTCCGCGGCGGCCTGGAGCGCAAAGAAAGTGCTCCGGCTCGCGCAGCTGAGCGGCGGATTGCGCTCAAGCCATTTTTCAAATGAGAATCCCTTGACCTCACCTGCAATGCGCGTCGGAAAACGGCTTGCATCGAAAAGCGTGATGGGGCCGATCCCCGACTTCCCTTGTGTCAGACGAAGCCAGGTATCACGCACCGAATTTCCAAGGGGCGTGACGGCGCCCATCCCAGTAACCACCACTCTGCGTTTTAACATTTTTTAAATACCAGAGACGCGTTTTGGCCGCCCAATCCGAATGTGTTCAAAACAGCCACGTTCACTTGGCAAGATTTCGCTTTATCCTTGACGAACGGCAGTGAACATTCGGGATCCGGGCTCTCAAGATTAATGACCGGAGGCACCTGTCCTTTTTTCGTGGTCATGGCCGCGACCACAGCCTCCACGCTCCCGGTTCCATAAACCAGATTCCCGGTCACAGGCTTTATCGTAGTAACGTGAAGCTTTTTGAAAGTGGAAGCATAGAAAGAATGGACTGCGAGCGACTCCTGGACATCCTCCTGCGGGATGCCGCTCCCGTTCGCCACAAGGACATCGACATCCGAGGGTTCAAGTGCGGCGTCTTCGAGGGCCCGGCGGATCGCCACGCGCTTTCCCGTGAAGTCATCCGGATCGCGCGGATCATAATTAAAATCCGAGGAGGATCCATACCCCGCAATCTCGGCATAGACCGATGCCCCGCGTTTTTTCGCACTCTCGAGAGATTCCAGCACCAAGATCCCCGCACCTTCGCCCAGAACGATCCCGTCATGTTTTTTGTCAAAAGGACAATAAACTTTCTCGGGTAGTTCTTCTCGCGTTGAAAGAAGACCGAGAAGCTGGAAACGCGAGATCCCCATTGCGTTAAGTTTGGAGTCCGTGCCGCCCGCAAGCATGATGTCCGCATCCCCGCGCTCGACCACGCGGTACGCTTCCCCGATTGCTTGCGTGCCCGCGGCCGAAGACGTCGTGATGGTATTGTTCGGACCCCGGAGCTGATTTGCAACGGAGATATGACAGGCCGGCATATTCGGAAGATATTTCAGGAACCAGAGTGGGAAAAGCGAGCGGATGCCGTCTTGTCCGAACTTGGTCATGGAGAAATGTCCGTTCTCATCCAGGCCGTTCCGGAAGCCCACCCCGATCTCATCGAGATCGTTATTGATGATCCCGGTCCCAAGCGTCACGCCGATGCGCGTGGGATCATAGTTTTCCAGGGAAAGTTTGGCGTCCTTAAGTGCTAGGCGGCTTGCGGCAACGGCCATCTGGATCTCGCGGGACATCAGCTTGATGGATTTCCGGTTCTCGATGAATTCTTTCGGTTCAAATCCGGACAACATCCCGGCGTATTTAAAAGAGGGACAGTGGAGCCTAAGAGGATCGGAGCTTCGGATCGCAGAACACCCGTGAAGTGCGGCATCCCAGTAAGGTTCCCAGCCGTTCCCGCACGGCGTGATGACCCCGAAACCTGTGATGACGACACGGCGTTTTTCACTCATGAAGATCGTATGATTTTCTCGCGAACGTTAAAATGTTTCATGAAAGCCTCGTGGAATGTGATGGACTTCGTCTGCTCCGCGGAAAGACCCCTCACCGCCACGAGCAAAAGTTTCGCTCGCGCCACCAATCCTTCGGCGCATGTGATCGTCGCCTCCAACCAGCCGCCTTCGGCCCCGAGACTTTCGGACCAGGCCTCGATCTGAAGGGGGGTGCCGAACTTCGGAATGTTTGTGATGGTCACGTTCTCGATCTTTGCGAAAATGAGATCTTTTTGGTAATCGCTTTCCGCACCGACCAAGAGACCGCCGGTTTGCGCCATCATTTCGATGAAGAGAACTTCCGAGCTATAGGGAGTCCGGGGAACTTTGGCGGAAGCAACGGCTTTTTCTCCTTTACGAATCGAATGGACTTTCTCAAGAAGAAGCCAACGCATGTTATCTCCAGATCATGGCCTGCGCGCCCACCAGGTCCCCGCTCCGGAAAAAATGCCCTTCCCCGCGATAAAGCTTCTTGGTACGCCCGGTCCGCCATTCCATCTCAAAGTGATCTCCTCCGCACCGTTTCATCCGCATGCCCTGAAACCCCTCGAGCCCCATCCAGGCTTCACCGCAAGCCTTGAAGAACGCCTCCTTGGCTGTAAAAAGTTCGGCGAATTCTTGCAGGGAAAGACGCTTGAAGGAACGGCGTTCCGAAAAATTCAGAAAACGTTCGCGAACATAACCCTTATGGCGAGAAAGAAATCGCTTCACACGATCGCGGGACACCAGATCGACACCCACGCCGCACAGCGTGGCAGACCGTCTCTCGATTGTTTTCTGGCAGTTGGACGAATTTCGCCCTGAGTGACGGGAAGATTTTTGTTTTACGAGCAACATTGATCGGAGCAGGAACTCTTGCCCAAGCGGTCACTAAGATAACGAAGGAGCATTTTCACCGTAAAGCAGTCCGCCAGCTTTGTGATCTGCGGATCTTTGGCGAATTCTTCGAGTTCGAGATAAGGGAGCTTCACACGAAGTTCCACAAGCCCTTCCGCCGTGACCATACCTTCCTTCACGAAACGTTCATCATTTAAAAGATGGCTCGGGAAAAGATCCCCGGCCGGGATCTTGAGATCGAAGGCTTTTTCAAGGCGGAAAACAATATCGATGAAATCGATGGACTCCGCGCCAAGGTCCCGCTTCAAGGAAGCCTCCGGCGTGATCTCTGATTCATCCACACCCAGCGCGCCAGCAAGTGTTTGCTGGACTTTCGTAAAGAGCTCTTTCTCCATGATCATTCTAGCGTCCTTCCTAAGTTGTCTACGACAATGCTGATGATTGCGGGTTCTTCACTTTGGCCAACGTTAACTTGGCCGATACGGCGACGTCACCATGATAAAATAATTTCGCATCCCAGATCGTTTCCTCGCCCTCGCTTTGCATGAGCATGAGCCGGCTTTCCCATTCGTCCCCGGGCCTGAGATATTTCGTGAATCGGGTCGCGCGGATCTGCTTCAAAAAATAATGCTGTCCCTCACCGCTCGCGATCGATGCCAAATACCGCTCCGCGGTCTGCTTGAGCATCTCAAGCGCCAACACCCCGGGTAACACCGGAAATCCAGGAAAATGATCTTTGAAAAATTCGGAGTCTTCTGGAATACGGCCGCACGCCGTAATCCCCTCTCCCTCTTTCATCCAAAGAACCTTTTCGATCGAGAGCACTGTCATGAGCCTCCTCAACTAGGATAAGGTCTTAGGCGTTAAGATCTTATTCCTTCCAAAACATAGATCCCGTTCAAAATTCGGAATCCCGAAAGCCAAGTATGAAAACTTTTAAAAGAACTGACTTCAAAACCAGCCACTCTAAAGAATTCCCGCCACTCGTCATCCTTACGAAACTGATGTGGATGCGTCATGAACTCCATATTGAGGAGCCTGTCACGGCAAATGGTCCAGAACCGGCCGACCCCATGATGATAAAGATCTTCGACTACCACGACCTTTTGGCGCGTCACCCGCCGCACTTCTTTGAAAAGTGCTTGCGGATCCGGCACGTGATGAAGCATGGTTATGAGAATCGCCACATCAAAACTTTGATCCGGAAATGGGATCCTGGAGCCATCATACAGCACCACCGGAGCCTTCTGGTAACCGGGGTTTACGACATCCAGAACCAGATGCTCATGTCCTCTCGTCTTGAGAGGTCCGGCGTAAAAACCCCAACCCCCTCCGAGATCCAAGATCCGGCTTCCCAGCGGGATCTGATTTTCAAAAAGCCGAACGATCTTTTCTGCCCGGACCTCAAGAGCACTATGAGCAAAGTGCCTGACAATCCCGTCCAGCACCCGGCGCTGAAAGACCCGCAGATTATTCTTAATGGTGTTCACGATCTCGATTGCAATAGTTTTTGAGCGGGAAATTATAGCATAGGGCTTGTTTTTGCCCCAAGAATCTTTTTTAGATAAATGTCCCTCTTGAGCCTTGATTACAGTATCCGTCAAAAATTCAATCTTAAAGGCTTTTACGACGCCCCACTTTTTTGTGGCCCACAGTAAGAGGTAGCTCCAACAATCCAACACAACACCCGATGCTAGATCACTCGTCATTACTATTTGCCAAATGGACGAGGAAAAAGATCCGTCTTGAGGCAAGTCACATGATCGATAAAAAGAACGCCCTCTAGATGATCGACCTCGTGTTCTACGCAAACCGCTTCGATCCCGGTGCTGATCTTTTCGTGGAATTCGCCGCGTTCGTTCTGCCAGCGAAAGCGGACCCATTTGTGACGTCTTAGAAAGGCTGTGTAATCCGGAAAACTCATACAACCTTCTTTGCGTATTTCCTGATTTTTTTTTTCAAGGATGACGGGATTGATAAGAACGAGACGTTTTGTTTTCGGATCACGTTTCGAAACATCTACGATCGCGACGGCCTTTGCAACCCCGATCTGTGGCGCGGCAATGCCGATCCCGTACGGCTGGCTTTTCATAACACGAACCAAGGTAGCCACAAGCTTCAAGAGTGTACGGTCGAACACTGCAACCGCTTGTGTTTTTTTTCTAAGGATCGGATCGGGAAAGGTCCGGAGAAGAATGGGTTTCATCGGAGATTACAAGGAAACACGTTCCAAGGGTTTGACCTGGATCTCGATCTTCAACTTCCTCGCGACCTTCGCTAAAAGAGTTTTGAGCTTCGCCAGAACTCCCTTATCCGGCACATCTACTTCCAAGAGCATCGCGTAAGTGGTCTTGGCGCCCTTACCCAGGATCCGGCTGTCGAGATCCGTAATGTTGACGCCCAACCCCGCCAGCGCGCGGCTCACTTCATAAACGATCCCGGTGCGGTCCTTGCCGAACGCGGTGATCATGCAGGAAAGAGAGCCCTTCGCGTGTTTTTTCCCGTGCGGGATCTTCCCCTTCAACTCGGTCACATGACAATCCAGGAACCAGGGAATACCTCTGAGGAGCTCCAAACCTTGCAGCACACGGACCCCGGACACCATCGATGGCAGGCAGGCAGTCATCATCATGGCGAATTGCCCCTCCAAAAGGGTCATGCTGATATCCTCAAGGTTACATCCCCGGGCAAACAAAAGACCGCTCACCTTGGCGATGATACCGGGCTTATCTTTACCGCTGACCGTGATCAGTATTTTTCTCATTTTTTCTTACCCCCAAGGATTTTAGAAAGCGCGCTCACGCCCTGTTGGATCATTTGGTCCTGCTCCGAAAGAGCCCCCTGCGATTGCGTGGAACCGCCGAGGCTTGCGATCTTCCCGGCTTTCTTGCCCCCCAGAAGCCGCTCCACTCCGCTGCTTAAAAGTTGATCCGCCCCGCTCTGCAACAGCTTTGAACCGATATAACCTAGGTCCGGCTGGACCGCGGCGTTCGGGAAAATACCGCGGTAACTGAACGGGATCATGACTTGGCCGTTCCGGTCCGCGATCAATTCCATTTCGCGGATCTTTTTCATTAAATAGGCTGAGATGGCTTGAGATAACAACAACTGCATGGAACCTTCGACACGCTTGTCCAGGATCCCATAGGTCCCCCGGCCGGACAACTGATAGTTGGAATGTGTCAGCCGGAATTCGCTGATCCGCACAATCCCAGTCTCTACCCCACACACCACTTGCAAGGACTGGAACGGCGTGTCACGTTCCTTTAACATTTCATTCAATTCCGGCGGAAGCTCCCCACCAAGGGCATTCGTGATCGCAAGCACGGGGGAAAGACGGTCAAAAACCTCCTTGATGAGATTCCGGTTCTTGAGAGCCCCGTCCAGGATCTCGATCGTTCCCTGTCCCTTAAGAGATCGTTGGAGCATGGCGGGATTCGCTCCCTCGAAGGAAAGCTGCGCCTTGACACTAAGACGTCCGGTCACATAATCACCGCTCTTATAAACGGCCGGGATCACTGATTCCATGTCCAGGTCACGCACCTCAAGAGTTCCCTCAAAATGTGGCAAGGTGTTGACCATTTTGAGACGACCTTTGAACACCGCTTTTTCAGGACCGTAACGCAGCAGAAAAACCAGCGACCGCAACCCCAGGTCCAGATCCCCCTGCGCTTCCAGGTTTCTTTTGGAGGAGTTAAACACAGACCCCCCCGCCGTAAAATGGAATAGTGAAGCGGAAGTTTTCTGCAAGACCTCAGCCTCCAGCTTTTCGATCTTCAGTTTATAGACCGGCTCGATTGTCTCATCCGTGAAGTGGATGGTCGCATTCCGCACGAGGATCTTCCCAAGCCTGAATTCCCAACCTTGGGCAATACGGTCCAGATTCTTCAACGAAATACTTTCCGTTCCTTCCGAAGCTTCGGCCGTCGGAATAAGACGCCCCTGAGGGTGCGCGGGCGCAACAGCCTGAGCAGAAGCAGCGGGTTCTTTAGCCGCTTGAAAATTCCAGGCCCCTCCCCGGCTACGCTTGAGAAAGATCTCGGGACTCTGGATCACGACTTGAGACATGCTGAAATGCTTCTGTAGGGCCGAAGTCAGATCGGCATCGATCCGGATCTGATCGCTTTGCAGGATCTTTTCGAGAGTCTTGGGATGATAGAATTTGAGACCGGCCACCTGAAGCTGCGGCTGGAGCTTCCATTGGAACTTGATATCGCCAAGCTCCACACGAAAACCGGTCTGCTGGGTGAGATACTTTTCGAATTCCGCCCGGAACATATTGGGATCAAAGTTACGGATCGCAAAGTAACCGACCCCCCCAAGGATGATTCCGAGGATCAAGAGCGCGGCAAGAAGACCTCCCAGGAATTTCAGGAAACCTCGTAAGACCATACGCCCTCGCCTTTTTTCCTGGCTTCCTCCTGAACTTTCAGGAACTTGTCTTTTTGGCCGAAGTCCTGGGTCTCGGCCACTTTCGCGGCGCCGACCTTCACCAGGAATTCATTGATAAGGACCTCCTGCTCATCGGGGATATCATCTAGTTTTGCGGGAAATTTCAAGTATTTCGCCTTGAGGTACGCGTAGGCGAATTCCTTGGCCCCCGGCACGGGATTAGTGATCAATTGAAGCTGCAGATCCTGCTTTTGAGCAAGCACCCGGAGGACCGAGATCCCTTCCGCGTCCATTTGAACCCCGACGAGGACCACCTGCTTGCCGCTCTCAAGCGTCAACGTCCCGTCCGTTCCGACCTCCGTCACGATCTCTGCGCGAAGAACAGAAGAAAAAAGACAGAGGCCCGGCAAGAGCAAAAACAGCCATTGCTTTTTTGAGTTCACGACACCCTGACTCTTCCGTCGTTAGAATCTATCTCGTTTAAGCCCAGCTTCACGGTCCGGTATTTTTTCCGGAGAGCCTTCAGTTCTTCTTGACCCACGGGAGCATATTGGTAGTAACGCACCAGCTCTTTTTTATTCAATACCACGGCGTCGCTATAGGCGGCCGGGATGCTCCAGAACCAAGTTAACCACATGATGTTCCAGAGATATTTTTCGTCGGACCCATAAGCGAGATACCCATATCCCGCAAAGGGCAATAAGCACAGCCATGCGGCAACGGCAGGATCCTTGATCTTCACATTGCAGGTATTGACCCCGTAGGATTTCAACTCATACACCGCATTTTTCTCGGATTGAGTGAGCGACACACACCCGGAAAGCATCACCACCAGCAACAACACCGCATTCAATTTCAAGAAATGATTCATTGCTCGATCCTCCTTACGGGGTTTGCGATTTACGGACTGCGCTTTCTAACCATTTTAGAGCATCTTCCCTGTTTTTGAAACGACCTTCTAGCTGCAAAACAAAAGCTTCCTCCAAAACAGGCTTCATCGCCCGTCCGGGTTTCATGCCAAGCTCCATGAGATCATGACCGTTCACGAGCGGCTTGGGTTTTAATTCTTCATGTTCATATTCCTTGAGCTTGTCCCGGAGAAACGCGAGATTGTCCAGCATCCCGTGGCTCGCGGTGCAATCCAAACGATGGAGCTCCATTTCTTCTTCAAAATACGGACGGCTGATGAATTGCTTGAGTTTCCCGGCCCGCATTTTCTGCACATCCATGAATTTCATATGATTGGCCACGCACTCCGAAACCCCCTCGATCTCCTCGTTTGAAAAACGCAGCCGTCGCATGATCTCGCGAGTGATCTTCACGCCCTCGCCGGAATGCTCGTAAAAGGTCAAACGGCCCTTGCGTACCTCGGACGTCTTAGGCTTTCCGATATCATGAAAAAGCGCGGAGAAAGCAAGAAGGGTCGAGACCGGAGGCCGGAGGTGCTCCAAAAGAAGCCGCGTATGTTCATAAACATCGCCTTCGGGATGAAAATTCTCCGGTTGTTTCACGCCGCGCATCGCTTCCACTTCAGGCAGTATTTCTTTCATAAGTCCGGATTCAGAAAGCAAGGTGAAGCCGCGCGCCGCGCCTGACCGCGTAAAGATCTTCACAAGCCCTTCACGGACCCGTTCGGGACTCACTTCGCGGATCTTGGAAGCTTTTCCGCGAAGCGCCTCCCAGGTTTTCGTCTCGATCTCAAAACCAAGCGTCGAGGCAAAGCGGATCGCCCGGAGAAGCCGCAGTTTGTCCTCTTCAAAGCGAGCCGCGGGATCGCCGATGGCGCGTATCACTTTGGGGGGCAGGTCTTTCACCCCCCCCACGAAATCGATCACCTTCTCCGCGAAGGGATCATAGAACATGCCGTTCACCGTAAAGTCACGGCGTTTGGCGTCTTCCTCGGGCTGGATAAATGAAACCTGGGTAGGATGGCGACCGTCCTGATATCCTCCTTCGCAACGGAACGTCGCAACCTCGAAGGGGATCTCTTCTTCGACTACGATCATCACGCCGAATTGCTTGCCGACGGGGATCGTCCGGCGAAAGATTTTTTCGACCTCTTCAGGTGTCGCGGTCGTGGCAATATCAAAATCCTGAGGCTTTTGACCTCTTAAATGGTCTCGGACACAACCGCCCGCGAAATACGCGGTAAATCCTTTGTCTTTAAGGGTCTTCGCGATCGCGCGCGCCAGCCGTCCTTTTGACTCGCTGAGGTCCATCGGGCCCGGGTCCATGTCGCTCCGTGATGTCATGCAACAAAGTTTATTGGAAACCAGTATTAGACGTTAAAAAAATCGCGGGCGGCTTTATCTCCCGCGGCTTTTTGATAATCCAGATAATCGATCAACATGAGATCGGGCCGCTTCTCGCCGAGACGCTTGGCCAGCTGGAACCGCTCGGAGGGATGGGTTTCAAGACGCCGGCTCGCGATATACTTGAACACCGTCCCGCATTTCGGACAGGCTTTGGTATCGTAGGCGTTTATTCCAAGCTCGTTGCAGGAAGCGCAATTTCCCGAAAGGTCTCCGATGATCAGGAGATTTTTTTTGACCTCCTCAAGCACGAAGGGTTTGTAAGTGCGAAGGTAATGCTGGGCCATGGATTTCCTCACTCGGTGAAAAAAATCATCATTCTGAGCCCCAAAGAGGGCAAAGAATCAAACCAGATCCTTCCCCCGTTGCTTCACAAAGCAACAGGGTCAGGATGACGCTAATGCGTCATTTTTTGAATACCAGGTCTCCGGCGCGGACACGGGACTTTACTTGAACGCCAAAATCATCGCCCTTTTTTGCGATCATGACCGGCTGGTGATCGATCTGCATCGAAACAACCTTTTGCTTGAAATCCGTAGTATGACCTTTAAACAAAAGCTCATCCCCGATCCGGATCTCCCCGGTCTTGATCTTGAGCACCGCGGCATTCACATGCGGAAAATAGTGTGTGACTTCCGCCGTCGGCAGAGCCGCCAGAGCAACTTTCACCATCCTTGTTTGTTTTTTAGCCACGGCTTTTTTTGAAACTTTCTTCTTAGCAGGCTTGGCCGCTTTTTTCTTGCCGGGCTTGACCGTTTTCTTTTTAGAAACTTTCCCCTTGGATTTTACGGCCTTCTTGGACTTGGTCGAACCGAAAATGGCCTTACCGATCTTTTTTAAAAATTTCATGGTGTCCCTCCGCTGGATGGCGAAATGGTTTGAGAATCCTTTTCTAAAGCGATCTCTTTGGGCGTCGGCCCCACGACCTGCCCCTGATGTTGTTCCAGAACATTCAGACGGTTCCTCAATTTCTGGAACCGCTGTTCCGTTTTTTCGTACGCCGTACGGGCGTGAGCCAAATGCCCGCCGATCTTTTCAAAATCCGCCAGGCATTGTTCAAGATCCACTTCCAGCTGACCTAAATTTTCAAGGATGATCTGCGCCGAGCGCTCGATCCTCATGCCCTTAAGCCCGCGCACGATGGACTGGAGATAGACATAAAAACTGTTCGGCGAAACCGGGATCACCTTGCGCCTCATGGCATACGCCGAAAGACTTTCGTTCTGCGCATCATCTTTAATGATCGTTTCATAATAAATGCTTTCGGACGGAATATACATAAGCGCGAACTCAAAAGTCCCTTCCTCCGGCAGGATGTACTTCGCCCCGATATCGTCGATATGTTTTTTGACGTCCCGCCAGAACCCCTTGCGGGCTTCGGCCTGCTTTTCGTCACTCCCCGCCTCCAGGATACGTTTGAAATTCTCGAGCGGGAACTTCGCGTCCACCGGGATCAATCCGTCGCCGAGCCGGATAATGGCGTCCACCTGGGAACCGTTCGCGAAACGGTACTGAAGCGAGAAATGATCTTCCGGGAGGATCTGACGCAGAAGTTCCGCGAGGAGTAACTCCCCCATCCCACCGCGGAGTTTCGGAGCGCGGAGAATGTCATGGAGGGACGAGATGTCCTTCCCGATATCCATCATGGACTGCGTGGCATGCTGCAAGACGCCGAGCCGGTGCTGGACATCTCCCATGATCTGGCGGTAATTCTGCTGGTTCTCCTGGAGGAACTGGGAATTCTGTTTCATCTGGTCGTTCATCTGGCGCGCGAGTGTTTGGATCTGGTCCTGCAGAGTCGTATTGAGATTATGGAGTTCTTGCTGGAGCTGAAGAAAAGGCTGGAAGGTCTTATCGTCGGCAGTGGCCCGCTTGGACAAACGCTGGAAAATCCAGAGGACCGCGGCAAAACCGCAAAAAGATGCCGCAACCGTGATGAGGACTAGCAGCGAGACATTCATGGGCGGATTATAAACTATTATTGCCTTGGTGTCATTGCGGGGTTGCACAACTCGTGCCACGGCCCACGCGCCACGAACCACGTGGCCCGTGGTGCGTGGTTCGTGGAACATATGATTTTATGTCCATCGGGCATTTGTACTATTTAATGAACGTGATATTGATATCTTCGCGATGCGCGGTCGGCTCGGAATAGATCGAAATGCGGCTCCCCGTGTTCTTCTCGAGGAACTGCAGCGCCTTTTTTTCCTGCTGGAGCAACCGTTCCGCGACATCCGGATGCACGTACGCATTCACGATGCGGTCTCTGGAATCCTTCAGAGACTTGCGCAATTCCCGTATGACCTGGATCGACATGGTCGCGGTCGACTTGATATTACCCTTGCCCTCGCAATACGGGCAGGTGTCGTAGACCGCGCTCTCAAGCGACGGACGTATTCTCTGGCGCGTCATCTGGATCAGCCCGAGCTCGGAAACCTGCACCAGATGGGTCTTGGCGCGATCTTTGCTCACCGCCTCTTTGAAAATATTAAAAAGATTGCGGCGATGCTGGCCCTGTTCCATGTCGATAAAATCGATCACGATGATCCCGCCGATGTCCCGGAGCCGGAGCTGGCGCGCGATCTCCTGCGCGGCCTCGATGTTATTTTTATACACGGTTTCCTCAAGACCCCGGTTGTTACCGGTGAATTTCCCCGTGTTCACGTCGATCGCCACAAGACCCTCGGTCTGTTCGATCACGACATAACCGCCCGACTTAAGGTAAACATTTTTTTGGAACGTTCGCTCGATCTCTTTTTCGATCCCGTGACGTTCAAAGAGACTTCCCTTTTCCTTCGCAAACTCGATATTCAGGTCCTGCCCCGGCATATAGACCGAAGTGAAGCGCTTGAGCTTCTTGAAGATCTCGGGATGATCCACCACGATCTTGGCGGTTTCTTCGTTCACGTGATCACGGACCACGCGTTCCACAAGGCCGAGCTCCTGATGGATCATGACCGGCGCTTTCTTGGCCGAGATCATGCCGTGGATCTTCTTCCACAGCCGGATCAAATAACGGATATCCCGCGTGAAATCCGCGTCGCTTTTTCCTTCGGCATTCGTCCGCACGATGAACCCGACGCCTTTCGGGATCTCCAGGCTTCTGAAAATGCCCCGGATGCGCTCGCGTTCCGAACGGCTCTCCACGCGCCGCGAAATCCCGATCTTCGATTCGCCGGGCATCATCACAAGATAACGCGCCGGGATCGAAAATTGCGTCGTGAGACGCGGCCCCTTGTTCCCAAGCGGCTCTTTTACGACCTGCACAATGACCTTCTGTCCGACCTTCAGGACCTCTTCGATCCTCGGACGCCGCTGATGCTGATAATGCTGTTGCGGCGGCTGATTCCGGCTGCCTTGGCGTCCCCCTTGCTGCTGCCTTCCGCGCCCGCGGTCCCGTCCCCCATGCCGCCCCTGGCCTCGCCCTTGCCCTTGAGGTTGTCCTTGTACCTGTCCTTGAGTTTGACCCTGAGTTTGGCCCGACACAGGGGGCTGTCCCTGGACATTACCTTCGATCACGACTCCTTCCGGGGGCTTCACTTCGGTAACAGTTCCTTCCGTTTTTTTCTCTTCTCCATCGTCAAATTCCGCATCGAGGTCCAGCGGCGAACGGAGCGCATCGCCGACATAAAGAAAACCGTCTTTCCCTGTCCCGATATCCACGAACGCGGCGTCGATCCCCGGGATCACGGTCTTCACGATCCCTTCGTAGATATTCCCGAAAAGCTTCTTCGAGTCCCCGCGCTCGATGTAGAACTCCTCCAACCGGCCGTCTTCGAGAATGGCGACCTGTTTTTCATTGGCATCCTGTGAAATTAAAATTTGTCTTTCCATGACCTTCTTGATCCTTTCGTTTGATTAAATTTAAAAATCGCTTAGCCGTCATCCTGAGTCGCTGAAAGACGACGAAGGATCTCGCTTCGAGATTCTTCGCCTGATTCTTGCTTTCGCAAGAAAGCATTAGGCTCAAAATGACGCGGCTTTTTGTTAAGGCTCTCAATGAGAGCGTGTTTATTCGCGGTGAAAACTGCGGAACTTAGGCGGGCGCAAAGCTTGTGGAAAGAAAAAGCGTCAACTTATTCCGAGGCGGAACCTTCACGAACCTTAAGGCCTGTCGAGAACCTTCCTGAAAGAACTTAAACGACCGGACCTAAGCTCAGGCCGGTTTGTCCTTGTTCGCGTTTTCCGAAGGTACTACCTTCTCAGAATCTTTCACGCCCGGCGCGGCATCCGTGGCAGCCGTTTTCTGCTGGGCTTGATCGTCTTTTGACTGGTCTTTCTTCCCGTCAACTTTGGCACCCGCAGGCTGTCCCTGCGAATCCACCGTAGTAACTGTTACAAAAAAGAGCGTTTCAACCTTCTGCGTGCTTGGATTGGCGTCATTAGATGGGTTTTTCGACCTAAATAATTTACCCACCAGCGGAATATCTCCCAAAAAAGGCACTTTATCTTCCCTAATACCCGTTTGATCGGACAACAGACCCCCTATGGCGATCGTCTGCCCACTTTGGATTAAGACCTGCGTTTTGGCTTTAGTCGTATCGAATCGAGGCGCCTGTATCTGATCCGTACCAAAAGTCTGATTGATTCCGACAGCACTCACTTCAGGGGCCAGATCTACCAAAATCTCATCCGCAGAATTAATATGCGGTGTCACATTCAACACCACACCGGTATTCCGGTAAGCAAAACCCGTGACTTCCATACTCCCTGTTGTTTCATTCCTCTCAAAACTTGGGATGGGAATCTCCTGACCGACCTGGATCGTCGCCGTCTGATTATTCAAAACAACCACCCGTGGATTCGATACCACCTTCGTATTGGTCCGAGTCTCCAAGAAATTCAACATCGCGGTAAAACTTGAAAAATCCAATGTCCCGTAATTAAAAGTGTTCCCTCCGGGTACCGCAACACCAGGATATGGGAAAGTGCGCGGGTCATTCGAGTTCTTTCCGGCCGTATTCTGAATGGGGAAAAATTGATTCATTACAGGGCCAACGGAATCGGCTGTCTGAGTAAATGGAAATGTAGTGGGACGCTGAGAACCCGTTAACTCGCCAGTGACATTCCAATTAATGCCAAGTTTTTCCGTATTCGAAAGATCTGTCTTCACGATCTTTGAATCCACAAAAGCCTGGGCGGTGACTTTATCGAGTTTTTTGATCACTTCCCCGATGCGGTAGAGGTTCGTGGGGATGTCGGTCACGACGAGCATGTTGGAGCGTTCCGAGGACTTTATCTTACCGCGCTCGCTCAGCATATCCATGACCGAGGCCTGGATCTCCTTGGCCTTGGAATAATTCAGGATAAAGGTTTTTGTCTCAACGGGCTCGAGCTTCATTTCTTCGCGGGATGTCACGCGGATAATATTCCCATCCCGCTCGAAAACATAGTTGTAGGTCCTTAAGATCACAGCCAACGCCTTTTCCCAGGGGACGTTGTCCAGGCGGACCGTCACGAGACCTTTTACTTCCGGGCCGGTCACGATATTGACGTTACTCTTCATGCTCAGCACGCGGAGCACGCTCCCGATCTCCGCATCCTTGAAATCCAAACTGATCGTGTCATCCTCCGCCGCAGGACCGGGTGCCGCGACAGCGGCGGGAGCAGGAACAGCTTGGGTGCCAGGAGCTGTAGGAGCCGGAGTCGCGTCGGGCACGGAAACCTTTTGCGCCACGGTGGCCGGATTTGGGTCTGCGGCAAAAACAACACCCGTCACGCCGGAAAAACACAAGAAAAACGCAAAAAAAACAGAGGCCCACGGTCTTACAGCCTGGGTCTTTTGCGAGGGCGGGATAAATTTATGAGACGATCGTTCCATGAAGTTCACAGGCTCCCATTTTATCACAAAACCTATGTTTTTTCCTCTTCCCTTATCCAAAGCGTCTTTTCCTCTCCGTCTATAGAGACGACGACACGATCCTTCAATATCTTAACGACCGTCGCGTGCTCAACGACATCGCCCTTCTGATAGGACTTTCCGTTCAGAATGGCCATCGAATGTCCGCCCGGATCATAGATAATGCCCTCCAGTTTGATGCTGGATGAGGCCGTGGTCACTGAAGTGCCTTCTCCTCCTTCAAGCGGCACGAAGGGATCCCGCCTGTTACCCGAATCGTAGAGAACCTCAGAAGCGGCAAACGACCCTGATGCCGAGGCCAGCAGCACGATCACCAAAGAAAACGCTTTGATCGTCTTATTTTTTAGCATTTTTCGCCTTGGCTACATTTTTCGCCTTCGCCTTCGCGGGCGGTGCTGCTTGCGGCGGAGCCTTTATGATCGCCCAAAGTTTCAGTGTCGCGATATGCCGGTCCGGCGTTTTTTCCGCCGGCACGATCCCAAGACTTTGTATTCTTAAAAGTTTATCGTGACCTTCAATGCGGCTCACCAAATTGCCGAGGTCATGATAACGGCCCTGGACCTTGAATTCATAACCGCGCGGCCGATAGATCAAGTGATAGGGCGCCGCAAAAACAGTTTTCTCGGTCAAGGGCTTCGATGTCAACACGTCCACATGCGACTCACTCGCCATTTTTGAAGCGGAACCCAATAGCGTATCTATATTCTCGACCGTAAAAACACGCGCCCGGGTACTTTCAATGAGCGAACCCAACACCTTCCGGTCCTCTTCCCAGCCCGGCCGTTTCTTGATCAGGTCATTGACCAGACGGATCTGGATCTCCATGCTTTGAATATCACGCCGGAGCAGAGGACGCTCGATCCACGCCGGAATGACCAGAAAAACGATCAACAGCAAAGAAACCGTCCCGCACGAAAGAACGGTCACCCAGACTTTTTTATCGACACTTTTCAGAAATGCTATAACGTCGGCGAAAAGCAAGTTGAGCGGCTTCATGGCTTTGGGGTCACTCTCCACTCAAGCTGGGCGGAAAAAAAGGTCCCCCCTGTCTTTTCTTTGGCTTCTTTGGAAGTCGTGAGCGCGACCGTTGTTTGAGGCGGCAATTTTGTCTTCAGTTTCTGAAAATATTCTTCGATCTGCTCAATGTCGGTCTGCGCGCGAGACGCCAACACCACACCCTTCAAGGTCACCCGGCACCCATCGCCCTCCCGCTCCGCTTTGAGTTCCGTGAGCCATCCCCTGGGGGGCAGATAATAACTTGCCAGGAAAAGCATCTGGGTCACGGGCTCTTTATTGAGCACGTTCTTTTCCAGAAAATCTTTTTCTCCCTTCATGTCAATTGCGACCTGCTTCTCCAGGGCCTTAAGCTGTGCCATGAGGGGATTCAACCTTGCCCATTCCGTATACACGTTTTTATAAGCGGAACGCGCCTTGAGATAATCCCCGTAGAAAAAAAACGTCATGAGAAGAAAAAGAACGCCCGCCAGAAGGGCCAGCGGAACGTACGGAACGCGCGTCGCGTTCACTTTCCCTTTCAAGAGCTCTGGAGGCAAGAGATTGATCTTGATCATTCTTCGCGAAGCCCCAGCCCCATCGCCACGGGCAACAGAGACACATTGGCCTTGAGAAGTTCAGTATCAACGCCGGGGTCCCATTTGATCTTCGGAAGGATGTCCATACTGACCACGGGGAGTTGCAATCCTTCACTCAACGCCTTCAAAACCGCGGGATGAGACACCACACCGCTCAGAAAAAGCCTTGCGATAGGTTTTGCTTGCCCGGATTGATCATGGTAGTAGTCAAAAGAAGCGCGCAGGTCCCGGATCAACCCTTCAAGACTTTCCGTGATCGCTTGCATTTCATCGGCCGTCGGAGCTTCATTGTTCTCAAAAATCTTTTCGATCTTTTCGTCCGCAAGATTGGAACGGGTCTTGAACCGTTTGAAAAGGTCGTAGGCCCCGTAAGAAATGTCGCGGACAAAGCGGGGTTTTCCGTCCCGGACGATCCCGAGGGTCGATATCTCGGTACCAAGGTCCAAAATGCCGCTATGCCTGGAGAAATCTTCGGGATGAAAATATTCCAAAGCGGCCATCGCCGAAAGAATGTCGACGTCCACCACCGACAAGCGGCATTCCAGATTGCGGAAGATCTCAAGCGTCGGCTCAAGTTCCTGGCGTTTGATCACGACCAGCATCACTTCCATCTTGACGCCGTCATCGGTCGCGAGGGCTTCCTCCACCACTGCGCAATCGAGCACCACATCGTTCAGCTCGAACGGGATATACTGCTCGGCTTCATATTTCATGGCGCTGCGGAGATCATCCACCTTCATTTTTGGAAAAGGGATGAAACGGATCACGACCCCGTGCCCCTTGAGGGCCACGCGAACCCCGTCCTTCCGGAACTTCTTTCCGTCCAGGAACGGTTTCAGGATCAAGGACGGTTTCTGGTCCTGAGAAGCGTTCTTGATGATATCGAGATGGTGGACAAAAAGATGCCCCGGGCGCTTTTCAACTTCAAGCAGCACCGTCCGCATGCGGCCAAGATCACACACTGTGACCTTGGAAGCAGTCCTTTTTTTCGACAGGATCGTGGAGGCAATGCCTTCCAAAAAACTGGAGAACTGTTGTTTCAGCAAAATCAGCTTGTCGAGACCATTATTCATGTGAGAGAGATTAGCAGAAAACCTCCAAGAAAACAGCCAAAAAAAACCCACCCTGCTTTAAAAAAGCAGGGTGGGCCCAAAAACACTTCTTTCTTTTCCTTATTGCTTAGCCACCAATGGCCGTACCACCCGCACAACCCCCAACCGCAGCGGTCGGCGCTACGCCTACCGTCGGACCATAAACAACACCCGCTTGGTCGATGCAGTAGGTGTTCTCTGCAGCAGCCGTCGGTGTCGCCAGCATGGAATATGTGCTGCTAGGAGCGACGTCCGTAAGGTACGTCAGAGTGAACCCGTGCTTAACCCCGCCTTCAACCCACGAGGCATCAAGATACGCAGGGCCCGTCGCCGGCGGCGTCACCAGTGTGAGAATATCAGCCGCATAAGTCGGAGGATTCTGCGCTGCGCGATAGCTTTCATTAGCTCCGCTGAATGTCCTCAGATCCGACTTAATGGCGCCTTCATTGGCATTGATACGCGCCCGTAGAAGATTGGGGATGGCAATAGCGGCCAAGAGCCCGATGATCGCGACTACGATCATGATCTCCACGAGCGTAAAGCCTTTCCTATTTAATTTGATAAACATGTTATTCCTCCCGTTTCTATGTTTGCCACTGCCTACTACTAGTCTAAACTGTTGTACATCATACGACAAGAGCTAAGATAACTAAACTAGTTTTTTGGGTATCCGAGTTATAACCCATAACTTTAAAAAGCATCGTAGAGGAGCTCCGAGGGCAGATTCCCACAGGGTTTTCCGGCAAAGAAGGGTATTTCGTTATTTGATCGCCTGAGTAAGCGTAAGAATGGGGAGAAAGAGAGCGATCACAATGCCGCCGATCACGATGCCCAGAAAAGCGATGATGAGCGGTTCAATGAGGGACGTAAGGCCTGAAACAGCGGTGTCCACCTGGACGTCATAAAAGTCCGCGATCTTTGTGAGCATCTCTTCCAATTCCCCGGTCTCCTCCCCGATCGCGATCATACGAACCACCATAGAAGGAAATACTCCGCTTTTATCGAGAGGCCAGGCAATGCTTTCCCCGCGCGTCACGGATCCCATAAGATCGGTGATGACTTTCTCGATGCGGGCATTGCCCGAAGTCTTCGAAACGATCTCTAAGGCCGCTAAAATCGCCACACCGCTGCTCACAAGGGTCGCAAGCGTGCGCGCGAATTTGCTCACCGCGACTTTCAAAATGATCGGACCAAAGATGGGCATTCGAAGCGTGAAGGAATCCCAGGGCAGCCGGCCCAACGGAGAGCTAACGAATTTCTTGAAAAGAAAAATACTCCCGCCCAGGATGACAAAGATCCACCACCAGTTTGCCGCGAGATAATTGCTGATGGCGATCAGGATCTGAGTCGGTGCGGGAAGCTTCGCCCCCAAGCCTTCGAAGATCGTCGCGAATTGAGGGATCACGAAAGCAAGCATAAAAAACGTGATCGCAAAGGCCATGGCCGAAACGGCCATTGGATACATGAGCGCCGCTTTGACCTTTTTTTGAAGCGCGTTGGACTTTTCGAAATAATGGGCCACACGATCCAGGATATCCTGTAGCTTCCCGCTCATCTCGCCCGCGCGGACCATGTGAATGAAAAGCATCGAAAAGACCTTGTGGTGTACTTGCATAGCCTCGGAAAAACTTTTTCCGGTTTGCACATCGCTATGCATCTGCAGGATGATCCGCCGGAATTTTTCTTTATCCATCTGATCGGCCAAAATGTCAAGGGCCTGAATCAAGGGGATCCCGGCAGCGACAAGCGTGGCCATTTGCCTTGAAAAGATCACGAGGTCGTCCAGCTTGACCTTCCCGGACTTTCCCTGCCGGGCCTTGGGGGCCGGCCCCTTCTGAACACTCAGAATGGCGGATCCCTTTTTGGCCTGTTCCACACGCACCACAAGATAACCCTGCGTCTTCAGCTGGTGGACAAGCTCTTGCACGTCCTTGGCGTCCTGAGAGCCCTTCAGATCTTTTCCCGTCTTGTCCTTGACCCAATATTCGAACAATGGCATGGTTTATTCCTCACTTGAAACGCGAAGCACTTCCTCAAGCGTGGTCACGCCGGCCTTGAAGAGTCCCAGAGCGTTCTCGAAAAGCGTTTCCATACCTTTCTCAACGGCAAGCTGATGAATAACATTACTCGATTTTTTCTGGATCACAAGCTCCCGGATATCCGGGTCCACAAGCAGCACTTCACTGGCGCCGGTCCTGCCGAAATATCCCGTCATGTTGCACTTGGGACAACCCTTTCCCGTGAACGGAGCGATCCTGTCCAATTCCGACTTGGAAAGCTTGCAACGGAGCAAAACCTCCGCGGGTATGACGGCCGGTGCCCTGCAATGCGGGCAGATCTTCCGAAGCAGTCGCTGGGCGCCAACGCATACGACCGACGAAGCGATCAGAAAAGGCTCCACTCCCATATCCATCAGGCGTGTCATCGCGCCGGCCGCGCTGTTCGTATGGAGCGTGCTGAACACCAGATGGCCCGTCAAAGCGGCCTTTACGGCGATATCCGCCGTTTCCGAATCACGGATCTCCCCCACTAAAACTATATCCGGACTTTGGCGAAGCAACGCACGAAGACCGCTCGCAAAGGTCAGCCCGATCTCCGGCTGCACCTGCGTCTGAGTGATCCCTTCAACCTGATATTCGACAGGATCCTCCACGGTCATCAGATTTTTTTGTATCGTGTTAAGGGAGTTCATGATCGAATAAAGAGTCGTGGATTTTCCGCTGCCCGTCGGCCCGGTCACCAGGATCAGTCCGTAAGGCTTCTTGATCGCTTCAGCGAGAGCGCGGGTCGGTTTCTCCGTAAAACCCAGCTTGTCGAGTCCGGCTTTGATACCGCTCCGGTCCAGAACGCGCAGGACTATCTTCTCGCCGAAATAGGTCGGCAGCACCGAAACACGGAAATCGATCTGACGGTCCTTGAGTAATAGTCGGAACCGTCCATCCTGAGGCAAACGTCTTTCAGTGATGTCGATCACAGAAATGATCTTGATGCGCGCCACGAGGGCCGGATAAAGCTCCAACGAGTGAGAGAACGATTCTTTTAAAGCTCCGTCGACACGGTACCGGATACGGAATTCTTTTTCATAAGGCTCGAAATGGATGTCGGAAGCGCGCGATTTGAGCGCTTTTTCGAGGACGGAATTGACCATCTTGACAACCGGCGCGTTGTCCGTTCCGGTCTGCACGACGGACGGCGAGGCCTTTTCACTCCATCCCTCTATCTCCAGGTTGGAGGCGTCTTTTCCGGCAAGAAACTCGGCAAAGTTTTTGGTTTCCGCGTAATGGTCGCTGATGGCAGCGATGATCCGGGCGGGGGCCACCAACACCAGGTTGACACTGCATCCTGTCATGTGTTTAATCTCATCGAGGACCCCCAATTTGAACGGATCGCTCGTCGCCACCGTCATAAGCTTTCCGATGCGCCCCACCGGGAAAACGTGATGCTGCTCGATGAATTTCCTGGGAAACATCTTCAGCACTTCATCCTCAAACTGCATCCCCTGAAGGTTGAGGATGGGAATTCCAAGCTGGTCGCTCAAAAAATCCATGACATCTTCTTCCGGCAGGAGCTTTTCTTCAAGTATGATCTTGGGAATGCTTTCGTTGAGTCTCTGCGCGGCCATTTCCACACGGTCGCACGCTCCGGGGGCAAGCCCCATTTTTTTCATCCACTCCCGGGCGATCTTCGGATCAATCATTGACCTCTCCCAAGGGACTTCGGCCCGACATCCGCGATCGTTACGCGGAAAACCTCGTCGAGCGATGTCTCGCCCGCGAGGGCCTTTTGGATTGCGGCTTCGCGAAGTGTGTTCATCCCGTGCTTCCGGGCCCTCTCCTTGATCAGATCCGCGGAAGTACCCTGCATGATCATCTCTAAAATATCCGGTTTCATTTCAAGAATTTCGGTGATCACGCTCCGGCCCTGGTACCCCATCTGGCGGCATTGTGAACATCCCTTGGCTCTCCAGAATTGCAGTTTTTTTTGCGGATTCAGACCCAGGATACTATACATATTGGGCTCGAGATCATATTGAACGCGACAGCGTGAACAAAGCCTGCGCACCAAACGCTGGGCCGAGATCATCAGAACGGTCGACGCGATCAAAAACGGCTCGAGCCCCAGATTCGCCATGCGGGTCACCGAACTCACCGCGTCATTGGTGTGAAGCGTACTCAGGACGAGGTGCCCCGTCAGTGCGGCCTTGATGGCGATATCGAGCGTTTCCGTGTCGCGGATCTCCCCGATCAAGATGATGTCCGGATCTTGACGCAGGATCGAACGAAGAGCGCTCGGAAATGTCAACCCGATGGATTCGCGAACATTGACCTGATTGATACCAACCATCTGGTATTCTACAGGATCCTCGACCGTCGTGATATTGACCTGCGGGGAATCCAAATATTTGAGGATTGAATAAAGCGTGGTCGTTTTTCCGCTCCCGGTCGGCCCTGTCACAAGGATCATCCCGTGAGGTTTCTTGGCACAAGCCCGGATTACCTCCTGCTCCGGCGCCGTAAATCCGAGTTTTTGAATATCATGGGACTGTGCCCCGGTATCGAGAATGCGCAGGCAGACCTTCTCGCCGAAGCTGGACGGCAGGATGGAAACGCGCATATCCACTTCCCGTCCCTGGGTCTTGATCTTGAAACGGCCGTCTTGGGGAACGCGGTGTTCCGAGATATTAAGCTGACTCATGATCTTAATACGCGAAACGATAGCGGCTCCAAAACTTTTTTGAGGCTTGACGAGCTCCTCAAGGATGCCGTCGAGACGCATGCGGATCCGGACATAACCCTCCCAAGGTTCAATGAAAATATCACTCGCTCGGCGGCGCACCCCTTCCACGAGCACCATGTTGACAAGTTTTACGACCGGCGCCTGATTGGCCTGCTCCATGAGGTCCGCGGCCTGCTGCGGCCTAATAAGGGTCGCCTCGCTGTCGACCAGATTGGCAAGACTCACGAGGTCTTCGGAGCCCTCATCAGAAGCGGGCTCTTGCGGGGTCCCAGTCTCTCCCCGATAGGATTTCTGTATGCACTCCTTGATCTGGGAATATTCCGCCACCATAACATTGAGACGCTTTCCGGTGAGGGATTTAAGTTCGTCGAGGACCTTGATATTGATGGGATTTGCGGTAGCGACCGTTAAAGTATTTTCAAGCAGGGATAACGGGAGACACCCATAGGCCTCGGCGATTTTCTGGGGAACAAGCTTCAGGACATCTTTTTCAATGACGATTGTTTTGGGACTGGCAAGGCGCTGGCCGAATTCCTCGCAAAGAACCGTCACGAGTTTTTTCTCATCGCACTTTCCGGTCTGAAGAAGAATGTCCAATAAATGAAGTTTCTTCGGGCCTCGGGCCTGTTCCTGGACCGCCTGCTGGAGTTCCGCGGAACTTACGACCCCGGCCCGGAGAAGGGCTTCTTTCAGGTCCGGTGATGAACTTGACTTTGGTTCTGTCATGATGGCCTGTCCGTCGCGCCCTCGTGATAAATAAAGAAGATGGCGTTCAATACCTCGGAGATCCGGGCAAGGAACACCTGGGGCATGCGCCCAGTCATCGTTCGGATCTTCTCAACGGCCACGTCGTTCATGGGATCTGTCACCGCGACATAGACTTTTTTGTGGTCGCAATCGAACGCTACGACCATGTTTTCATGGCAAAAATCCGCCGTCAGCATATTGGCCATGTCGGGATTGATCGCGTAATTCTTAAGCGGGATATAAGGAACTTTGAACTGCCTGCCCAAAGCGCCGATCAGCGACTCTTCGTTCACAAGTTTTTTTTCAATGAGGATCTGTCCGATCATGCCGCCTTTTTCCTTCTGAAAAGCAAGGGCTTCCTCGAGCTGAGCCTTGGACAAAAGCCCATCCTCGATCAAGATCTCTCCGATCTTTCTCTTTTTCTTGGGTTCCATTTTACCTCTCGATCAATTCACTTATCTTTAAGTAACGGCATAAGTTGTAAAGAATTTTATATCTTTCGCCCGTGCTTCAGAAAAACCGCTGAAGAGGACATGTCTCACAACGGGGAACTTTCCGGCAATGATCCTTCCCCGTTCGAACGATCTGAGCGTGGAAATCGTTATAAAGGTCCCGGTTTTCCGGCAATGCCCGCATGAAGATCTCCCGCCATCGTTCATAAGTTTCATGGTCTTTGGCCAACCCATGCCTCGAAAAGATCCTTTTAGTGTAAGCGTCGATCACAAAGGACCTCTTACCCAGCGCGTAGAGGAGGATAGAATCTGCGGTCTCAGGCCCCACCCCTTTGACAGCGAGAAGTTTTTCACGGAGCACGGGCATCGTTTTCTGTTTCAGTTTTAAAAGATCGCCTCGGCATTCCCGGTCCAGAAAATCCATGAAGGCCTTAAGCCGGTCCGCCTTGACATTGAAATATCCGGACGGCCGGATCCACTGCGCGAGCTTCTTTGACGGAACCCGGCGCAAGGCCTCGAACGAAAGCTTTCTGGCCTTCTTGAGATTCAGAATGGCTTTTTCGACATTCGTCCAGGCGGTATTCTGCGTGAGGATCGCCCCGATGATGACCTCAAAAGGGGTATCCCCCGGCCACCACTTCTGATGTCCAAAAGCCTTCCGCAATGCCGTGTAAACCCGGCATAGCTGTGAAGTTTTAAGTTTACGTTTTTTTTGACAGCGGATAGGTTTCAAGGATCTCATAACGAACGCCTTCCGGAAGACAGTGACTTTGATAGAGAACAAAATGATCTGCGGTTTTTGCCGGGATCGGTAATTCGAACGGGACCTTCGTCACGAGCGGCTTAAGATCTTTGCTTTTCCGCTTCACACGACCGATCGTCGCATGGGGTTGGAATGGCCTTGCCTCGATCTCAAAACCAAGCGTCCGGACCTCCCCTTGAATAGCCTTCTGCAAGGAGAGAAGTTGGCCGGCATGCTCTTCGACCTCAAGCCAAATAATATTCGGCCTTTCAAGACTTGGGAATCCCCCGACCCGGCCCAGGCTCAGATGAAGTGGCGAAAAAAGAAATGCCACTTTTTTTGAAAAAAGACGGATTAGTTCGATCTCTTTTGTGGAAACGGAGCCGAAGAAATGAAGTGTCAGATGAACCTTAAGGGGCTCGACCCACCGGACACCGGAGATCTCGCGGCGAAGCGGGCCCAGGAGGTTCTCTATTTCCTGACGGAAGATCCCATAAAGAGGGATCGCGAGGAATACCCGCGCCACGGCCTGTTTTAGCAGATCTTCCGCCATAGGTATTCAAGCGCTTTCGTCGCGGCCTTGTCCTGGATCTGATGACGCTCCCCCCAGAAAACATGCTTCCAGGTCCGGACCGTTCCGTCGGGTGATGCAAGACCGATATAAACAAGACCGACGGGTTTTATGGAACTTCCGCCGCCGGGCCCAGCAATTCCCGTAATGCCGATCCCGAAACTTGATCCCATACGGATGCGGACCGATCTCGCGAGCTGAGAAGCGACCTGAGTTGAAACCTCTCCGTACTCCTTGATGAGCTTTCCCGAAACGCCAAGATCCGTTTTTACATTCGCATGGTACACGACCACTCCCCCGCGGAAATAAGCACTGGCTCCGGGACAGGCCGTAAGGCGTGAAGCCAAAAGCCCGCCCGTGCAGCTTTCCGCAACGGCAAGTGTTTGCTTTTTTCTTGTCAGGATCTTTGCGATTACGACGGAAAGGGGCGTTTCATCCCAGCCGTAAATCCAGTCCTTGAGGCGGGTCGCGATCTTCTTTTTGAGCCGCCCGAGGACAGCGGTTTTCTCCGCAAGAACGCGGATCGTGATCTCACCGGCCAAAGGATAGATCCCGAAATCGAACGGATCGTCAAAAAAATCTTTTCCGAGCCTTTTCATCACATCCGGCTCCGAAATACCGGCCATTTTCACGATCAACTTCCGGCCTTTAAAAAGGTCCCCGTATTTCTTTTTCAGGAACGGTAGGACCACGTCAAAATACATGTTCTGAAGCTCCGACGGAACGCCGGGGAGCGCGATCACGATCTTGGATCCGGTCTCGATCGAGAATCCGAGCGCGATCCCAAAACGGTTGACAAGGGGTTTTGCGTTCTCGGGATAAAAGGCTTCGCGCTTTACAAGAGGAGGGACGCGTTTGCCGTAACGCTGATAGACTTTTTGGAGGCGGCTGTACTGCCGGGCTGAAAAAACAAGCGGGACCTTGAAATGCGCGGCGATACCTTCACGGGTCACATCATCGGGCGTCGGCCCGAGCCCTCCCATCATGACGACCAGATCCACGCGACGGAGCACCTCGCCCAACCGGAAGCGGATCGCTTCCATTGAATCCGGGCAGACGCCGTGAGAGATGACCTCGAATCCCAGGCCGGAGAGCTCACGGCCGAGGAACGCGGCATTCGTGTTGACCACGCTCCCGCGCAAAACTTCATTGCCGACAGAGAGGATAGCAGCCGTGGGCTTCATTTGAAGATCACGAACAGGATGATCCAAGCATAGAGCCCGGCACCCAGATCGTCGGCCATGATACCCCAGAAACGCGGGATATTCTCAAGCGACCGCACGGGGAAAGGTTTGAACACGTCAAAAACCCGGAACAATACGAACCCAAGGATCACGGAAGACCAGGTCATCGGGATTAGCATGAACGTTACGAAAATACCGCAGACTTCGTCGATCACAATATATTGTGGGTCCGGGTCCGGGTCCGTGATCCGTTCGTAAGCCAAAGCGCCCCACACGACAAAGAACACAAAAACCGCTCCGTAAAGCCCGTTGCTCCACCGGGTCAGGAAAACCAGAAAAACACCGAGCAAACTTCCCCACGTCCCGGGGGCTTTTGGGAAGAGCCCCACCCCCGCCGCGAGAACGAACCTATTGAACGCTTCGGATCCAAAATGAGCCCGTTGGTTCCAGAGGAACATGCCGCCCGAGACAAGCGTCAGTGCGACCGTCGTGATCAGAAGAACCGGAATAAGATAATAAAGAATACCCGTCACTGCATCGAGAGCAGGATAGGGATTCAGAAGTAAATAGGCAAAGGCGATCCACACCGTGACCGTCTGAAAACCGAATTTCAGTTTGCCCATCATCTCGGCCCCCAAGGACTTCCCTTCAAGAAGCCATCCAGTCCGGCAGAATCTCACCAGGATCTCACGGAAAAAGATCGGGACTACCCACCAGATCGAATAAAAATGGAGGGCCGCAAAAGCAACCATCGGCGCCAGGATCAGGATCTTGTCATTAAAGGGATCGATCCACCTGCCAAAGTCGGATTCGAGTTTATACTGACGGGCGATCCAGCCGTCGAAATAATCGGTGATCGCGCCCACGATGAACAAAACAAAGGCCCAAAGATGCCCTGCCGGGCTCGGCCGCAGGATCAGGAATGGCAGAGAAAGCCCGATCAGACCGCGCGCGATGCTCAGCACGTTCGGATTCAGGAGAGAGTATTTATATTTCGCCCACGAGGTCATAGTCTTGCGTATCCGTGATCTTGACGGTATAAAATTTTCCGGCCGTTATTTCTTTTGTCGTTCGGATAAGAACACTGCCATCCACTTCCGGCGCGTCCATGAAGGAACGCCCGGTCCACATACCCGGGTCTTTCTTATTCTGCGTTTCGACCAGCACCCGGAGCTCTTTGCCAAGATAACGGCGGTTCACTTCCCGCGCGATCTCCTGTTGCTGCAGCATAGCCCGGTGATAGCGTTCCTCTTTGATCTTTTCGGGAACCTGCCCGGAGAACTCCGCGGCTGCGGAACCCTCTTCCTGGGAATACCGGAAGATCCCGAGACGCTCGAATTTCGTTTCGCGCATGAACGCCAGAAGCCCTTCAAAATCCTCTTCCGTCTCGCCCGGGAATCCCACGATAAAACTCGTCCGGATCACCCCCCCGGGGATCATGGCCCGTAATTTCCCGATCAGCTCCACGATCTGCTTCTTCGTACTCCCCCGCCGCATGGCTTTGAGTATTTTATCACTAATATGCTGGAGCGGTAAGTCTATGTAGCGGCAGACCTGTTTTGACTTTGCGACGGCCCGGATGATCTCATCTGTCAACGTTGAAGGATAGGTGTAAAGAAGACGCACCCACTTGACGCCCCGCACCGTCTCCAAGACTTCCAGAAGTTGAGGCAAGAGTGACTTGCCGGCATAATCCCATCCGAATCTCGTGATGTCCTGACCGATCACGACGAGCTCCTTGGCTCCCTCGTCGGCCAATTGCTTCGCTTCCCGGACAAGGTCCGCGATGCGACGGGAACGGTAACATCCTCGAAGCTTGGGGATCACGCAAAAAGAGCACGCATGATCGCAGCCTTCCGAGATCTTAAGATAGCGGGAATGGGGGGGCGTCAGAGAGACGCGCGCTTCATCGGCCCCGGCAAGGTAACCGGCCTTGTGAACACTGACAAATTTCTGTCCGCCCGTGACCTTCTTCAGGACTTCGGCGATCCGCATATAGTCCCCGGAACCGAGAAAGGCGTCGACCTCGGGAAATTCTTTCTGGAGTTCCTCCGCATAGCGCTGGACCAAACATCCCACCACGACCACCCCGAGCAGTTTCTTTTCTTTCTTCAGCTCGAGCAATTTCAGAAGCGCGTCGATCGACTCCTGCTTGGCGTCCCGGATGAACCCGCAGGTATTAAGCAATACCACATCGCTTTTTCCGATATCCTGCGTGATCGAATAACGGGCGCCACGGACCTTGCCCAGGATGACCTCGCTGTCCACAAGCGTCTTGGAACATCCCAAGGACACGATCCCAACTCTGATCTCTTTCATTGAACGGACTCCATGGATTTACCGAAAGATAAAAAGGAGAGGCATTGTAAGGTTTTTCTCTATTGAATTGGAAGATTTTTATCAGCCCTGTGGATTAGCGAGAAAACAACCTTACGCGGCTTTCAAGATCTGCCGGAACGCTACATAGAGAGCTGAAATATTCTTGAGAGCGCTGAGACTCTCCGCATTGATTACGATGCGCTTTCCTATAACAAAAAATCCTGGTTTTTGTCCGGATTCCGCGACCTGTTTCAGCAACGCAATATTTGCGTCACTATTTACTAGCCCTCTTTGATTGATGCTTTGCGCTGCCTTCACGACAGCGCTCCATACCCTCGGATCGCTGGCGAAATCTTTATCCTCCCAAAGACGCAGTGCATTCACTCCATCGAACTCAAAACCGAGCAGATCAAAAGCCGCATCAGTGCCAGAAACAACATAGCCGTTTAGGAACTTCCTAACTTCCCTTTCCCTTTGAGCTTTCGGAGAGCTCATATTGCTCACCATGACATTTTTGATCATCTTGGATGCAAACCCAGGCTTCTTGAATTCCACGGCGATCGCACGGATCAAATCCGAAAGCTGATCCGCACTCACAGCACCGCCCAACGCGAGCACTTTAAACTCTGCATTGGGATTTAACAGATAAGCGACAAAAAGCTCTCTGAGAAATTGTCTTGCGCTCGGCACATCCGCAAACCCGCTTTCAAGGAGTCGCGCCGGCTTGCCGCCCGCATCACTCATCGGCACCGTACTGTTCGGCACCGCTTTTTGCAATTTCCTGGAAAGATCGGCATTATCCACCAGTGTTGCGATCTGCGCTAAAATGTGGACGGCCGCTTCCACACTCTCCTCCGTCGCAAGCGGCACAAGGCCACGCGTCAGAATCAACGTGACCTGCATTTCGGGCGATAGATCATCTACCCCGACGCCTATGTCGTTTGCGATCTTGTGGAGCGCAACAAAGGAAGTCCCCTCCAGGGTCACTCTTTCACCATTCTTCAACCCTTCCCTGATCACCGCCGCCACATCCTTTTCCGCTTCTGTTATCTGCGTCTTAGCACGGGCTTGAGTCGATCCCACAGATTCCCTCGCCTCAGCGCGGGTTTCTGATCTGATCGGGGTCGTCATGCCTGTCCCAGACTCAGCAGGCGGCATTTCTTCACTAGACTGCCGGGACTGATATTCTAAAATTGCGTCAAGATAACGGTCGATTTGATTCGCATCCTCATCCGAAATATGATGCGCCAACGTCTGATCTGCCCTTCTCCTGTTAAGCTTTTTGCTTTCTTCGACGCGAATATAACGAGCATCCAGAATAAAAAGACCGTAGTTGTTTTGCAAACGCTCCATTATTTCTGCTCTTCTGGGATCCTGGCCTCTTATCATTTCAAAGTAGTCATCACTCAATAGTTCCGCCCCCGTATAGGGAAAACCAGGGCCAGAGGCGGACATGCCGCCCGCTTGCTCCTGTTGGAGAATGGATGGAACACGGAAAATCAGCATCGGCCCGAGTTCGCCTATTTGCTCCGAGAACTGAGAAGCCTCGATTCGCTCTTCCCAACTTGCAGGGAACTTGCCTGTGGCACGATAATTGGTTTGCACGGCCGTGCCCGTCATGATCCCTGTCTTCGAAATATTTTCCAGTTCCTGCATGCTCATTATGCGATACCGCTCTTCCCAATAAACATATTTTCCATCGGCCATTTGATCGACCTCAAAAACATACATCCGTGGGTTTTCTAACGAACCGGCAACTTTTCTAGCCAATTCGATACGGCGAGCTTTTTCAGCTTCAACAATTCCTTCGTCATAAATAATATAAAAAAGCTCTAAACGTGCCGCCCAGGCAAGCGCCCATTGCACGTGAGCCGCCGGTTGAGCCATATGCCGCTTTATCGGGCCAACCCCTCGAGTCACATCAAGCCATCCGCCCTCCGGTTGTCCGAATAACTTCCCGCCAACAACTAAATGGGGGATTACTGTCTTTAGTTTTGATTCCAAATCTTTTTGCTCGTGAACCGTACGACGAAATTCCTGAACTTGCTTGATCGCAAGCTTCGTATTTTCGATAACATTGCCGGACGCCTCCGAACTAAGTTCTTCCCTTGCTTCGGAGCGGCGCTCTCCTTCACTTGTTTCTGGCACTGCCGCGGCCGGTTTCTTTTTTGTAGCCATTACATTCAGAACCAAATTGCTTTTGTCCGGGTCATAACCCATTTCTTCTTTAATATAAACAAACTCGGTCACAAATCCGCCCTGCTCATTGGCACGGTCGAATACAGTTCCTTTAAAAAGTTCCCTAAGGGAGGACAACTCCGTTTTTTTCTCCTCCGACTCGCTGGCTACTTGTTGCAATTTTTGATAATCTAAAAGGAATGGCAAGAATTTTTCACTTCGGTATTCCGAAAAAAACGACAAGATTCCTGAAGTTGGAATATTTGCACTTGTTTCGGCTTTCTTCCGGAGAACGGGGAGTCGCTCTCGAAAAGCACGATACTTCCCAAGAACCTCCTGCCCTGCCTCTCCCCCTCTCCGATCCAATTCTTCAAAAGCCCTTTCCACCATGACCACCAATGTCATTGGGTTAATGATGTCGGTGATGGTCATGACGGTGCCCTCCGCCATTTTTTTCAAGAACTCCTCCGTAAAGTGGTTCCCGCGATCCCCAACGTCCAGACCGATCCAGTGAAGATTAAAAACAGGAGGGATGCCGTAGTGATCACCTGACGGTGAGATCTGGATTTCACCGACACGCTCCTCCTCCCCTGGACTGTCCATCCGAACAATGGAAAAAGAGTGCAGTGGCGTGGGCGCGTCATCATCCCTCCCTTCCTCATACTGAAGCCCGTATCGCGCGGCATCCTCCCCCGTTATTTGATAGTTCTGGATCTCTTCTAAAAATGGCCTGTCTTCGCTCGAAACATCCCTAAAAAGTTCCCCCCGCATTTCGGAACGTGGTTCCCCTTCGCCGGGGCTTACTATTTCTTCAAGCGCATTGACAACTTTGGGGTCGAACTTCGCAGGATCTTGACGCAACGCCGCGATGACTTCCTGTGGGGTCGACGGAGCATGATAAGGACGCTCCGAGGTCCGAGCGTCAAAGTAATCTGCCACGGTCACAATGCTCGTCAGACGATTGACATGATTTTCTGCGTGGTGCATTTCAACGATCTTCTGCACGATCTCCCGGTACGGAACTCCCGTCGGAACCAACGCAGCACCCGTCTGGGGGTGAAGATCCATCACGGTTTTCTCAGAAAACTCCAACGCTCTGGGTTTTTGAAGAATGCTATCCGGTACTACGATCTTTCCGAGATCGTGAAACATCGCGGCATCAGACAGGATCGTAGCATCCGCCGGACTCAATCCCATCTGCTTCGCGATCAAAAGGCTGAGATCCCGCACCCGCACTGAATGCTCGTAAAGTTCCGGATCTTTGGCCTGAAGATCTTTGATCGCGTTCTCAAAGCTCATCAGCGGCGATTCCTCCCGCATTTCGGAGCGGCCTGCGATAAGCACAGAATAAGGCACGCGACGGCCGCCTAATTCCTCCAAGGCTTGTCTGGCTTTTTCGCGCTGAGCCTTGTGGTAAAGAGAAAGAAGCGCTTCTGCTTTGGCAGGTTTGAATGTGAGGATCTGACTGTATTTTCCCCGTTCCACGTCCATGGCTTTTTCGAGATCTTCCGGGGAAACTGCCTTTACCACTTCCGAAAGCCACGCTGTCATGCTCATGATACTGTTGATCTTAAAAAGAGGGGTGAGGTGTTCTTTTTGGACATTGATCAGTAGAAGCCGGGGAGACGTCGTTTTAGGAACTCCGGGGATCTCGCTAAGACGCCCCTTTAATTCCAACGCCAAACTGTCTAGTGTTTCAACTGTAGGCGGACCACGGTTTCTTTGGGCATCTTGATGAAACGCTGCCACCATTCCGTCCGGAGCCACCCGGAAAAGGATCGTTCCCTTTCCAAGCATCTCCTGGACCGTCTCTCCGTCTTTGATCCCAAAAAGTTCGCGTGCGATCCCGGAAACAGCCGTGATGGTCTCATCCCCTCTATCGTAGCCGATCTCGCTTTGAAATTCATGGAACGCCCTCTCTACCGTCTTCCCCTCCGTGTAGCCCTGGACCGTGAGATGGCTCATACCGTCGATTGCGGCCTCTTTTTCCCGAACCGCTGCCTGCCCGGCCGTTTCCGTCAAAAAGCCTGTGAGCGTATCCACGATCTCCGGATCATTTTTCTCAGAGCGGAATTTCCGTTCCTCGATCTTTTTCGCTTCTTTTTCGACCTTTGCCGGTGTCACCGCAGTTTTAACAAAGAGCCCGACAGCAGCCTGATTCCTTCCCTTATTCTTTGCTTCCGAAAGCGCGTCATTGGCCAGGCGCATCGACCACAAAGCAAATAATCCCATGCGGTTAGGCCTTAAAGTTTCTACGCCGTCTTTCATGAAAGTCCAATAATCCCCTCCGTCCTCATCCTTCACGTTCTTCATCACATCTTGTAAATACTTTAACGTCTTACCGGCGGGGACTGCGCCGATAGAAACGCTGAAAAATCCCCGCTCAGGGGTTTCGAATTGGACCCCAGAAAGCTGATCGCCTTCCAATCCCAGTTCCGTATGGATCTTTTGCAAAAATCCGCTCCATGCCCCTTCCCCGCTCAGTTTCTGCCTGTCGACAAGAATATAGGTACCGCCCGCATAATGCGCCGCGCTAAGTACAAGGGGATCTTCCTTCAAACGCAACGTTTCAGACACGCTGAGAGTTTTAGTTTCATCCACCACCAGAACCGCATAACGTTCCCGAAACGCTAAAGTGAATTCTCGAATGACGCTCTTCAGTTCTTCCTGACCGAACTTTTCGTTTGCCAGGATCATGAATTCATCCCCGCCGGAACCACGAAACACTTTTGCTTTATATTTTTCCAAAAGCTTGAACCATTCTTCCCTCAATTTAAAGAAAGGTGATTCATTGGGTGGAAAAAGATGGTCAACCGATTTCAACAGACTTAGAACCCCTACGATCGCTTTACCGCCGAGCGCTAAATTTTGGGCGCCGGCCTTATCGAGATCTCCGGTAATGAAAAGGAATTTTTCAAGATGAGCCACCTCGGGATGTTCCCGCAAATAATCCAAAAGTTGTTCCGTTCCTTCAGTTTTTGTTTTCCAAAAATCCCTCCAACTACCGGTCACCCCCTGCGTCATCACCCCCGTCCGCACCTCGGAACGTGGGAGGGCCATGTGTACCGCCACATCCCCAAGAGACAAGCCAGGATTCCCAAGTAAAAAGTTCCTCATTTCGGAACGTTGTTTTCCGATTTTTGCTTTTTGCGGACTTGGTTTTACGGTTTTAGGAGCAGCCTTTAAGATAGGGTCCAATTGCCGTGCGTACTGGGCGAGCTCCGGGGTCAAACGTTCTACGGCATCTTCCGCATCGCGAACGGCCCCAGCCGCCTCTCGCTTGATAATTTCCCATTCGGCCGTTGTGTACCCTTTGGGGGAATATGCGTTCAATTTTTCGAGCTTCCGTCTGGCATCGCCGAGATATTTTCGTTCCAGGTCAGTTAAATTCTTCAAGTTAATACTGAGGCGTTTTCTCTCCCCTTGAAACCTTTTGCGATCACGTTCGTTTAAGGGTATTTTTTCTTTGAGTTTTTCCTCGAGCTTTTCCCCTTTAATTTTGTCCGCTAAGGCCTCGGCGTCCCGGATCCTGCGAAGCGCATTGGTAAGAGGCGCATTAACGTTTTCTACTTGATAGAGATCCACCGTGAGGTTCTTGAACAGCGTTACCGTATGTTGCCGGTAACTTTCGCTCAAGGCTTCCCCCATGGTTTGTTCCACCAACTGTGCTGCGAACGTTTTAACAGCAATTGCTTTCAAGTAGGTCGCAAGTCCGAAATGAAGGTTGGCTTCCTCCCCCTCGTTCCTGGGCTTTGCGGTATCTCCCAGATAAGGCGTATTGTATTTTCCGTGGAACCGCGGCCACCCGTCCTTCTCCCCGGGCCGGCCTGCAACATCCTGGGCCGTAGGCTCCATACGAATGTAAATGAATAGCCGCCACAGGAGATGCTGCAAAGTCGGGTCCAAGGCGATACTTTCCCGGATGGTTCTCATTTCCTTTGTATTCAAATTGTTGTATGTTGCCGCCCGAAGCGCCTTGTAAAAAGCGTCCACGCCGGGAGTCCAATTTTTTTCTATGAGCTGCCTTACGGAACTGTCTTCGGGTGCTAGCATCGCCTCACGGAAAACATCGACCGCTGATTGAGCCTCGATCTGGAAGGGACCTGCCGCGGGACCTTTTTTCTTTTGATAAGGTTCGAACGTCGGATTTTCGAGATAGGTTAGATAGATCGCGGCGAAGGCCAAATGCTGGATGCGCTCTGCACGTTCTTTTTCGCTGGCGTTGGGATAAAGAGTGGCCTCGGAATCCCTTAAGAAAACTATGGTGTCCAGATAGTGACGGATAATACGCTGCATCTGTTCGTTTTGTATATTCTCCGTATCGATCGCCGTCAAATTACCCTGCAGCGCTTCAAGATCAAATGGGGTAAGCACTCTCACCGGTGCGACGGCCGTACTCGTTCCGGGCTCGACCACCGGCGATGCATTGTGGAACACGTAATAGACCGCTCCTCCACTCAGCAACACCAACGATAGTGTGCCAATAGCAAATGTTAGTTTGATGCGCTCAAGCTCGGATTGGGGAATTCTTATTCGCACTCGCACTTCGGAGCGGGTGGAGGGAGGCTGTTGTTCTTCGGCTTTGGCGCTATCATCGATCCGGCATTCGCACGAGGCTCTGCCAGAGCATTGATCAATGCATCGATCCGCGCGGATCTTCCTGCGTCCAGGCGGTCCGCATTTTGTTCTTTGATTACACTCAAAGCCTGCCGGACCGTTGCCCCAAGAGCCTCTTGCCGTATCCGTATCAAGCTCAGAATGTCTTCCGACGTCCCACCGAGGAACCTCTGAAGATCCTGGGGGTCGATCGAAGCCACATCGCGTACGGCTTGAACCAGGAACTCAGGACTCATTTCACTCAACGCATCCAACACCAAGGGACCATCGAATGAGAACGGTGTACCGATCGGCTGGATCTCGGTGGCATTGGTCAGATCAAAAAGGGCATAGTAGCGGCGTCCGTCGATCCTGGACATGCCAACATTGTGATCCAGCTTGAAATCCGTAGCTCCGGTAAGCGCCAAGAACGCTAGGATCCTTTCAATACCCGAGGTGCGCGACTCGACCAATTCCGGCAAAGTTAGTTCTTTCGCATCACGGGATAAAATGGCATTTATAAAACCCAGCTGATCGATGTCGTAGCCTAAGCCCATAATCTGGGCACTCCAATAACGTAAAAATTTTTCGGGCATCGATAGATCTTCTACGGAAGTCTCGGTCCAACGTGGGGTATTCACGCCTACAAGCGCTGCCAAACGGTATCCTCTTACTTCTTTCTCCATTTCACGCGGGTCATCCACTTTCAAATACCATTTTTCATTCGTAGTCCTGTCATTGACGTACCAAGCGTACTCGGGAACTCTTTTCAAAACCTCTAAATCGGCCGCTTTGGGAAACGCCGACGGTTGCTCGCCTGCCCGCGCTTCGGAGCGGGCTAAGAGTTGCTCGCCTTCCCTTCCTTCGGAGCGCTTGCCCTCAGCAGCTTTGGTAAAAGCAGCACTGGATTTCCGGATGATGACGTAATGGATGTCGCGATCTTCCAGCTTCCCGGCGCTGAAGGATTCGATCCCGGTCTCGGCTTGTTCTTCTGGAGAGCCCCTGACACTGCCTGAGATTGTCGGAACTTCACCCTGCGGATAAGCCACCACCAAGATCCCGCCGGGTCTGACCTTGTCTCGAAAAATACCCGCCAGTGTTTGAGAAGAAAGAACGGCGCTCGGCACAACCACCCAAGCGGCCAGCCCCTCACTTTGCCCGAAATCTCCTTGTTCATTCATGACAAGACCGCCGGCAGCAGTATCAATTCCCAAGTCAAAACGTTCAGCAATTTCCTGAATACGGCTTGCCACCCAGGCCACGGTCGAAACACTTATTTGATCCGCTGCCTGCTGAGGTTTTCTTTTCGAACCAACAGTTTCCCACTCAACCTTGGGCCTTGGATGAAGCTGCATCCTGGTTTCTATGATTTCCCGGATCCGGGAAATACCTCCGTCCTCACTCCCCGCCACTCCCCTAACTTCGGAGCGGGCTTCGGGTCCTTGTTCCGCTGACCGCGCCGACGCACCGGACATGGGCGCGAAGTAAGCATCGAACTCTCTTTGTTCACGCTGGTAGTAGCCGGTGAATGCATCGCCGTAGGGTTTTCGGTAATTACGGATATCTAGCAGCGGCACCAGCTCCCCGGCAAAAGAATGGTCATCCGCGATCCGATGATCAAAAACCGTGGCCGTCGCGCCGGTATAGAAAAAACGCTCCCCTCCTTCAGATTGCCGAAGAATATTGATTTCCTCGGGAGTGAGTATTTCGGATAGAGACGGCATCGGACGGATAGAAATCGTCGTGACCTGAGCTCCGTCGATACCGGTGAGCATTTCCTGGACACGGCTGGTCATGTATGGAACGGCTACGATCACTTTCGGCTGGAGAAGCCCCCACTTCCGGTAATAATCCGCAACCGATTTAATCGTGTTGTTGAGCTGCTCACCGCTATACGCCGCATCGTCGACGATTAAAAACGTACCGATCCCCTGGTCGGCCATATTTTTGAGCGACTGGGTCATGGGTTCAGCCCGTCCCTGGAAATAGTTCGCCGCAGCGGCAGGCCTGCTTAACAAGGTTTGAAGCAGCGAATAGGTCCAGCGTCGCGATGAATGTGGCTTGTAGTCCCAAAGGGCCGCGTAGGGGCGGCCGTCTTTTTCGATTTCCTCGTTGATACGACCTGCAAGCTCACGCAGGCTGAAACGGAATTCCTCGAAAGTCACATGATGGAAAGCGCCGAGAAGCTTTTGCTTCACCGCAACGGCTTCGGGGCTTCCAGACATCTTCCAAACATCCGCCTTTCCCATATCGAGCGCGACGGTACCCGGCTCGGGAACGTCCGTGGAGGGCAAAACAGACGGCGGCTCGCCTGCCCGCATTTCCGAGCGCTGTTTTCCAAGAACTTCCGTCGCTTCGGTTGGAACTTCGGGTTTTGCGGCAGGAGGTAGTACGGCTGGTCCTTCGGTACCTGGTACCGTTGCGGCCGCTTGCAATTTCAATATCGCTTTTTTCAGAGCTAGGATCGCTGCCTCAGATTCCTCTTTCGTGATCCTGTTTTGATCGGTCGTAAAAATGCAATCAATGATGCCTACAACTTCGAAGATCCTTTTTCCATTTTCAAAGCCAACTTCCCGAATAATGTAATTGCTTGGATTTTCATCCCAAAAGAGCAACTGCGGCTTTTTTCCCATGATATCACGGATCATTTTTTCGATCTGATCGGCGACATCCTTTAACTCTTCATGGCTTAATCGATTGGCAACTTTATCAAGCGGAAGATCAGGGAACCATTCACGGACCACGGCAACGGCTTTCCTGTCATTCGTCTGGATCTCCCCATACAATTTCGGGATGCCTTTCATTCCTTGGGTTATCCGCAAAACGGCCGCTTCGTCAGAAATATTTTCCGAGGATTTTCCCGGATCCAGGGTCCCGATAAGTCCTCCCACCATCTTGATCGCCACTTCTTGACCGTCCACTTTTCCATGATACGTATCTCCAAATGTCCGGCGATGAAAGAGATCCTTCTTAGGGTTCATGATGCCCAAGGCCGCCAAAATTTGTCTTTGATAATCGATGATGTCCTGCCCTTCCTTTTTCCATGGGTCGATTTTGCTAATGACACCACCTTTCGCATCAAAAGAGATGGTTCTTGTTTGACGCACCTCGGAGCGCACCGGTTTTGCCACCTCGGAGGTGGCAGAGCGGGTTGAGAAAAACGCTCCCATCGCCTGGGCAACCGTGGCGGCAAATTCAGCCGTAGGGACTCCCGCATTTGCCGCACCTACAGATACAAGATCCCGAACGTCACTTTCGGCCTTAGCCGCCTCTGGTGCTTTGACTTCGCCTGCCTTAATCGCGTTCTGCGTTGTTTCCCCAACTTGTCCAAGCTGACCTGCTAATCGCATCGCGAAAACCACTGCCGCAGGATTTGTAGTTGGTAAGGCTGTACCCGCCATGGTTCCAACGACGTCCCGGATCTGAAAAGGTGTCGCAAGAATTTTCCCAATGTCGAATGCAGATACCTGTGTTTGGATTTTCGTTGAAACAACCTTGTAAAAATTTTGTCCCGTTTTTTCGATCCGGATTTCCGCACGGACTGCCATTTCAGACTTGTTAAATATTTGAACGGCATCCTCCACACTGCCAGCCTGCCCGACAGCGCCAATAGCCCGTAATTCGGACTTAAGACGGCCTGCCATGGCAGTTTTCCCGATCTGTGCCACTTGCACTGTCAGGGGCATCAATGGCGACGTAGTCTCCAAGTACGATAGTTCAAAAAGACTGGGTTTGTTTTGTAACATCACGTTGCGATATAGGTTTTCGTTTGATTTTTCGCTGAGGCGCGGGGTGAGGGTGCCGTAGCTTATTTCATGTTCCCTTAGGAGTTCCGTGATCCCGTCCGTGTGGAAACCGCCGGTAATGAGCACCGCTTTGTTGAGCGACTCTTTCCGCATCACCGAATCGATCTTTTCGTAGAAAACGTCTTCGCGCTTCCGAGCCGCCTCGTAGAACCCGTAGGCCGCCGTCTGAACCCCTACCACTTCTCCACGGAATTTGGGATTGACCGGCTTTGTCTCGAAATTGGAAAGTGGCAAGCCGGACTCCTGACTTACCGCCGTTCCAATCTCCTTAAGTTCCGCGACGAGTGGATCCATCGCGAGTAGGTCTTTTTTTGCGAGGACCTCCTGCCAGTCCTTACGGGTCAATTCGAGGTTAAGGAGCTTACGGACCAATTCTTCGCTCCGGTACAGCTCCAGCAATTTTTTCTCGCGCTGGCTTACGGCCAGCTGATCCAGGATCCGCGTGAACAGGACCCTGATCTCGCCAAAAAGCCCTTTCGGGTCCATTTCGCTTTTGAGGATGAGATAACCGGCATAAAGACTGAAATGCGGATAATTGTAAAAATAAAAACCTTTAGGCCCTGCCTCGGTGACGAGTTGCTCCATCAGGTCGCGCGGCTCGACCGGTGCCGCCGCGCCGCCCCGAGTCCCTTGCAGCACGGTCACCTGCTGGTCCCGGAAATTCTCGATCGCTGTAATGAGGTTCGCCGAGACCCGTTTTTCTTTGAGGAATTTGATCAGTTGGTCCCGTTCCGCCAGGCCCTTTTGCATATCCAGTTCTTTTTCCATTGTCTGGAGCACTAGAAGCCGTGTGATCTGCGGCCACTCGATCTGAGAAAGCAGGCTTTCGAGGTCGATGCCGAGCACTCGCTTCGACTCGGCTGCGAGGCCTTTCACATAAGGCATGAACTCCCGATGCCCCGCTTCAAATTTTTTCCATTCCCCGAGAAGCTTCAGCAGGTCCTTCGAGAAAACCTTGGAAGCCAGCGACGAGAGCCGCCCCTCGAAACCGTTCAGATAACGCTTCACCGTCACTTCCGCGCCAAAGACTTTTTTGAGCGCTTCGTAGTTCTCGCGGTAAAGTCCCGCATCTTCGATCCCATGCGCCTTCGGTGTGCTCAACGCCTGTTTTCCTTCCGTTGCGCTGTCTTGTTCCATTAAATACAACTCCGCGCCCGTGAGTTCCCCTTGTTTCGCCAAAAATTCCGCAAGCTTCAGGTTCCGCTCCCGGTCCGGGAACATCTTGAGATAATCGGGATTAAGATCTTCCGAAGCGCCTTCCACGAAGATCGTTTTCATCGCGTAATGCCTCTCTAAGTACTGCAGAAGCTCTTTAATCTTTTGCTGCGCTCCGTAATTGGCGTGCGCATTCTGAATGTGGAGAATGAGTTTAGGGTCTTGCCGCGGAGGCGCTTCATACAATCCGTCAAGCGTTGCGAGTTCTGAGGGGATATCGATCCTGAGAAAACTGGGCAATTCCCGGCTGACCGCGATCTCGATCCCGGCACCGGGATTTGCGAACGCGACCTGGGAAACAAGAAAAAATCCCATTGTCAGTAAACTGACCGCCCGAGTCATTATTTTCTTTTTAGTTTTCATATCGCTCCTCTAAAAATCCAAAAAGCATTTCTAATTCCTTCGAAAGTCAAGAGTTACCAGCATCGAAATATGTCGAAAAAAACAGCTGCAATTTTCGAATTTATATTTTTATTAAATGTACTTATTTAATCGCTAAAGCTATATTTTGCAATACGCTGTATCTCCTTATATCTAAAAAGTAGCTTATGGGCATTATTTTGTCAACATGGATATATTATATTTATAATATTTCGTAACTATATGTAATTAAACAAGTTAAGACAAACAATATGTCTGAATTTAAGACCCATTACTCAAAAAAGGTCATAGATCAAATCAAGTGGCTTTTCCTTCGGCGCAAGTACCTTCATTTTCACTCTCACCGTCCCGCTCGTTAAGAGCACAAAAAAAGCCCCAAAGGAGCTAACCCTCTGGGGCTTTAACCTGCTTAAATTGTGAACTTCAAAAAAATGCGACCCCGGCGCGATTCGAACGCGCGACCCTCAGCTTAGAAGGCTGATGCTCTATCCAACTGAGCTACGGGGTCATGGTTAGTTAAGTATTGATCAGTTCTATCGTTGCGTTCTTGCATTCCTTATAGCGTTCAAATCGACCCATATCATGCCAAATGCGAAGCAAGCGTACGCCTTAAATCACGAGAGCGGAGAGTAATACTACCAGTTTTTCTTAACGCTGTCCTAAATGACTTTCGATGCTATGAGGCTCCTCAATCACGCTACAGACAACCTAAGGGAAAAAGACCTGCTTTTTGAAGCTAAACAGAACATCAACTAGTTTCCTCTTGAGCTCAGCTAAAGCGGTACAACACGACACCATCGTAGCCACACTCTCGATAGTCCCGCACCTTGACCCCTCTTCCCTGCGGTAATTGACCTGCCTTGTCCGCCGTTGTCAGGAGATAATATTCTGTCTCCATCGGTTCCGTTTTTCCAGAAAAGTACAGATACTTCCATGGATTTCGCTCCAAATAGAACAGCACCTGTTGGACATAAAACGGATCCGGATCAGCGCGATTCAAATCGTCATCAATGTATAAAACCGCAGTGGCCGGAATACCCTTCAAAACATCGACGAGCCGGATTATTTTATCTGAATAATTCCATCGGATTGTATCCCACTCCGAAGATCGATGAAATGAATGGATAGCACACAAAGCGACCACGCCTAGAGCCATCACGCCGTAGCTCTTTCGGCGTCCTAATCCTGTAAAAAGGGCCCCCACACACTCCAGACCCACTGGCAACGCGATCAGCGCCCATAGAAAAAAATAATCCTCGTAATGATCAAGAGTTCCCGTTTTAATTTTATAAATCAGATACAGCGGTAAAGACAGCACCCCGGAAAACAGCCATAGCGCCCTCCATCGGTACCGCACGACCATCCCGATCATACCTGCCACCGCCGCTCCCCACAACCAGGGGTTTAGCAATTTCAACTGCAATTCCCACACGATCCTAAACGCTTTCGCCAATGAGATGGGCATGGTGTTATGGCTCAGAGAAGCTGCGGTGATCTGTAGCTGTATCATGTGGAAGGGATCTCCAAAAACATGATAATTACAGTAAAGAATAAAAAGGCTGCTGCCGGCGCAGAGCAGTCCGTATACAAGCTTGGGGAAAAACTTCCTTTCTTTGTCGAACAGGTACTCATAACCCACAAAGGCCGGCACGAGGATCGCATTCTCATACCTGCAAAAAACACTCAGGCTTATCAAACACCCCGCTAAATAAAGATACCCTACGCCCCTTCCTCGGTAATACCGGGCCGCGGCCAACAATGCCCCCACAATGAAAAGAACCCCGCAAAGGATCGAGGTCAGCGTGATGCTTTGCCAGATGTAGTTACTCATCCACACAAGGATCAAAGAAGAAGCCAGCGCCACCTCAACGCTGATCATTGCGGTGATCGCCCAAAAGTAAAGGGGTACCAGCAGACTACCGACGAGGATCCCCATGATCCACGCCACCTGCGGCTGATACCCGAACCATTTGAACGTGAGAAAATAAAGCACCGTAGTAAAAAAAGGTCTCACAGAGCCCAGGGTGTAGTCACAGCAGGCGAAAATTCGTCGAAAGACTTGATGGATGCCTTGTGTCTCCGCGAGATTATAGCTTCCCGGCAGATCATCGGAAAAGAATACGTAATAATGTTGCTGCGCCACGTAATACAATTTGACCCCGCAAGCGGTCAAAAAAAGCGCGCATACTATCGCCCATTGATATCTGTTTTTCAGTATTTTTTCCAACGCCAACGAACCCCTTGTCCAGAAAAGGTTCTCACGAAGATTCACTTCCTTCAGCTTGCCAAATCGATGCGTAACTCGAGGAAGGACTTTCGAAGCAAACACCTTTAAGCTGAGAAAGCTGGTGCTTATCCATCAGAGCTACGGAGTCATGAGTGATCATAACCTCTGAACTGACGGTACCCGTCTACTGCCAACCTCAACCAACGAAAGCCGGCCTGCCCTTGCCTTTCTTTCATTTCCCCAAAGCTGGCAAGGGCTGCCCCAATTTCATTTTTGATGAAATTGATAAGAATTGGGACTGATCGGGCTCTTGGACACGTCCCGGGACACCCGGATCACTTTAAGCGCGCCACGTGGTTTATCGAGATCATTCGGAAGCACAAGTTGGTTTTTTACCACTAAGGCCCCGACCACGCCTTCCATCGCCTGCCGGAGCATCCATCCGGCGGCGCCGGTGTATCCGTGCCAGATCATCCGGCCCAACTCAAAGGTGGTCAAAATGTCCGCCGACTGCTTGTTCGGCTGGCCGCCGTAGATCTCAATCTCGTGCATGTGCGCGATCGGCGAGACTTTGAGCCACAACCGGTACGCGGTCTCGCGGTATTTCGCCGCATTTACCGAGTCGCCGCGTTTTTCGAATTCTTCCGCCAAGAGACGCGCCGCTCTCACGAGCCACTGAACGCCGTGGCAATACATGCCGTTCTCTCTGACGCCTTCCGGATATTTGCTGCTGCGGCCGAGATAAGGCTTCGTATCTTCGCGCAAGGCCGGCCACCCGAGCAGGATCGCGTTATCCTTCTCGAGAACCTGCAAGGCCGTGTTGAAGATCGTCAATCCGCGCTCGAAATTAATACCGGACATTACCGACCAGGCCGCGGTCAGGGCGTCGATCTCCCACACCCCGCTGCCTTTGACGCCGATCTCGGTCCCATCATCATGAAAGGCGCGCAAATACCGGTCGCCCCGCCACGTCTTTTCAAGAGCCATTTTCAGAGCTTCCATTTTTTGCGCGTAATACGCTTTTTTAGCATCGCCTTCTTTTTGACCGATGATATCGACCATCTCCTTCAGGATGTAATAGAGAAAGAAGCCGAGCCACACGCTCTCGCCGTGGCCTTCGCTCCCGATCTCGTCCAATCCGTCATTCCAGTCACCGACCCCCATGAGCGGCAGACCATTCTTGCCCGTGCGCTGTTTGATCACCAGATCGATCGACTTCATGCAATGCTTGTAAAGCGTGTCCGCCCGGGTCGTCCGGTGATACAAATGCCCCCACCCCTGCTTATTTTTCGGCAAAGGCGCGAACGGGAACTCGGAGACAAGGTAGGCGGCCATTTCATCCAGGATCGTATGGTCCCCTGTCGCCCGGACATACTCCGCCGTGCCCCAGGCCAACCAAAGCGGATTGTCGGAAGCGTGGGAACGGCATGAGAACGCCGCGCGCCCGTCGGTCAACGTAAAGAACCAGTGGGTCACGTCGCCTTCCACGAATTGCTGGGACGCGTGCAAAAGGATCTGCTTGCGTGCCAAGGCCGGATCCACCCAAATCAGATTTACGGTATCCTGGAGCTGGTCGCGAAAACCGAAGGCGCCGCTCGTCTGATAGAATCCCCGCCGGGCCCAAATGCGCTCGGCCAAGGCCTGATACTTAAGCCAGTTCTGATACCGGTCGAACTCCGGCTGGTTGGTTTCGACCTTGACCGTTCCCATGAGCCCGAGCCACCACTGACGCGTACCCTCCAGTTCCTTGCGAACGATCTCAAGGTTCTTGTATTTCTGCACCAACGCGACGGCGCTTTTATGATCTTCCGCCTGGCCGAGCACGATCGCAACCGTGCATTCGCCGCGAGCCGGAATCTCGATCGTTCCCACAAAACCCGCGATCTGCCCAGAATCGCTTAGCTGCGTCGCATCGGACATGGCGTTCTCCACCATGAACGGACGCTTGACGCCGCGATGCGATCCGAAGAACCGGCCGCGCTTCGTCTCCACGCAATCCGCGGGGATCGACATCGAAGCGAACGCCCATCCGGAACGGAAGATATTGCGGCAATTCGAAAAGTAGAGCGCGTCCGAAGACTTGTCGTGGCGCACCTCAAGCGGCCCCGATCTCTCCGGCTGAAAGGACAACACCATCTGAAAATAAGGCGCGATCCGCATGCGCCGCGGCTTGTCCTCATCGTTTTTCAGGGTTAATAAATACACCCCGAGCGGGTCCGCGGGCGGCACATAGACGGTCAGCTGGGATGAAAGACTTCCATCTTTCATACGGAAGATCGCCGTCCCATCCACGCTGAACTCCGATTCGTGCTTGGCGTTATTGTCATTCAGGGGTTGATACGTCGGCGAATACCACTCATCACGGTCCGGATCATAAAGGTAGATCGCTTCCGTCGGTGTTTCTTTCGTCACCGTGTCCGGCCAGTCCGGCGTCAGACGGTTCTGCTGGGAATTACCATTGCACGACGTGTGAAGTCCCCGGTTCGTCACCATCGTCGAATGGAGCGCATTCGACATGGCGTGGTCGAAAGGACGCGGCGTGTAAGGCGTCAACACCTTCAGCTTGTTCCCGTTGTCCAAATATTCGTAGTAGGGCTGCGGCGTTCCGGGCGGGATCTCTCCATGGCCGATCAAAAGCGCGCGATGTTTTCTTGACGGAAACGCGGTGCCCTGGGCCGGGTTCGGTTTGAGATATTTCGCGATCATCTCAAGAGCCACCTTCTTATCCTTGGAGTAACCGATCATGAGACGCACCGTTGCGGTCGCCTTGGGCGCCACAAGCGCATTCACCATCAAACTGCCGATCGGATCAAACGTCGGGTAGGCCGCCGTGTCCTTGGCGGGCAGAAAATCCAGCGTCTCAAGACTGCGGGGAGCCCAAAGGCTCTGACCGCGGCCGATGAAATCCACCCGCCCGGTATGAAAACCTTCCGGTGCGACATCCGAGGCTAGGAGCCCCATGGATTTTGTGCTCTTCTGCCATGACAGGATCGCGTTGGCTCCGGCTACGTACTCCATTTCCGGATACAAGCGGGCGTACTGCGTATGAAAACGGTCATGCAAGCCGCCGTTCAAGACCCATTCGAGGTACGGAACGACCTTCAACTGGCGTGACCTTTCGGTCAGATTCTCAATCGTAATCTTCCAAAGCTCCGCCGTACTTTCCATGTCCGGAAGACTGATCTCGATCGTGGTTTTCACTCCATGACTTGTGTTGGTGAGTTTCAGAACATCTTCACAACGCTCGACATGGGACGCCTCGAACTGTTCGGTCGGGAAATTTCCTGCGACCGGCCAAGCCTGGGGTTTGCCGTCCGGGCCCGCCGCCGTGTCTACGAGATAGAGAACGCGACCGCAAGGATCGATCTGATCATAGGAACGGCGGCTGATATCACATTCTTTGCTGAGGAGTTCGCTGTAGATCTCCCCGTTCTGCTTGGCCACCACTTTATACTCACGGTTCGCCACTTCGCAACTTTGGATCGAGCGTGCGCGAGATCGGCGACGCAGTAAACGGATCACGAATGAAAATCCCGTACAAACCAGAATGCACAAGGCTACCAGGACCAGCATCTGCGGCATCGAGAGAGACTGTAAGTATGGGATCAGCCCCTTCCCTCTCGCGGCATTCTGGATCTTCTCCGCCGAACTCCATACTTCGTCCCACTGCTCGCCGCGCGGAATATAAAAAGGGATCAAGAGCGGGGCCCATGTCGCGAACCTCTTCACCCCCTCCGGGATATACCGCTGCGCCGCCGCCTTGCCGATGAATTTCGAGACTTTCTCATCCAGTTTGTCCATGCCGAGAAAGCTCAAGTTCACGAGCGTCGCGACACGCAGTCCCATGTGATCCATCCAGATCAGGATCCGGAAGAAATCGAACGCCAGGATCCAGACAAACATCTTCATACCCCACGCTACGAATGCGGAAGACGACATCGTCATGTCGTTGTAAATGGCAAAGAGTGTCCGGATCGCGCCGTCCTGGTTGTACCAGGTCGGGTTGGGCATCATCCGCAGGAACGTGTAGATAATGGGTGACATCCAGAGACCCCACCGCAACACATGGACCATCAGCTCGCTTAACTGGGACAGACCCGCTTTCGAAAAGAAGAACTTGATCGGCGTCTTATCTTTATCAAAGAACGCCTGCATGAACACTTTGTTCACGGCGAAGAGCCACGTGGCCACCGACCATTTGATCACGCCATCCAATGACTCGGTGAAAAGCAATTTGACGCCGCCCGGACAATACCCCAGGTCCATTTGCCCCCATTTGCTGATCAAGACTGGCTGGACATAATGCCCCAAGGAATTCAAATAGGGATAGGTCGTAGTGGACATCTCGCCCAGGGAGTTAAAAGCGGGATACGCCGCATATTGCGCCGCAGAAAAATGCGCGGTAACATAGAGCTTGAACTTATAAAGAATAACCGCAACCTGTTGAGTGTCCAGATAAAAAGCGACGGCACTTCCGAGAAAAACGCCAAGAAGTGAATCGATAAAGTAAAGCCGCCAAGACTGGACCTTCCCGCAGCCCCGTGAGGCATAGTACACATCCCTCAAAAAACTCATGCCACCCGAAGCCAAAAGACCGATCAGGAGACCGAAGAGAACCCTGTCGGGCATCGATTTTTCGATGTACCCTTGGGCGATCATATAAGCGAGTCCAAACCCGGCCACCGCTCCCCGCGCGTAAAGTGTCTTGCTGCGATAGCTGTAGCGTACCCGCTCGAAAAATGGCAAACTGCCGTCGAAGGTCTCGATAATGGTTTTCACGAACGGGAACACCAAAGCCCCCAGAAGGATTCCGATCACGTAAGGAAAGGAGGCCATGATCTTTTGCGCCGCTGGGGCCGCAAAGATCATTGAAAGCGCGTAGAGGATCGCCATCAAGATACCGCTGTAGGCCATGCCTTTTTTCATGCCGGTCGTGACATTCTTAAAAATGTTTTCCGATGAAGGCGCAATGCGCTTGCCACCATCCAACAGGATCCCTGTGATGAGATAAATTTCTCCCCACAATCCGCCAAAGGAAAGCAAGGTGGCGAGAACGGAAATAAGGGCCCTCAATATTTCCGGCGATCGGGCCACCCAAGAGAGCGATCCCAGATTCGCAATGGAGGGAGCTACCACGACCCCTAAAGAAACCAGCAGAAGGAAAAAATGCGCCTTGACCGTCCGGAGCAGTCTCCCTTTCGTCACGTATCCGATCCCGACAGCAAGAAGTTCATTGAAGACGAAAACGACCAGAAGCCGGCCTATGTCCTCGAGAAGCGCGGGCCACGCGGCCAAAAGCCCCAACGTGGCGCTGTAGGTCAGGGTCTGCAAGAGAGTCACGTTTTCAAGTAAAAGCAGCCACCCGACCATGAAGGGCGTCCCGATGATCAACGCTCCGGGAACAACCTTCAGATTTTTTCCGGAAGAAGCGAATTCATGGGCGTTGAAGATCTGGTAGATCAAGAAGGCGACCGTCGCCGTGAGTTTATTGATCATGAGGAGATGGCTCCACATCGTGGGAGCCTGCAAGAGTTCCAGGCGGCTTGAAGATGCCGCGAGAAGCCCTGCCACCAGAACATTCTGGAATACCTCGGGCGGCGTCAGATGTTTCCCGGTGAATTGGTGTTTTAAACATTCTGCGATCAAGGCCCCCAAGGTTCCCACGACAAGAATGGCCGCCATGGAACCCGAGCTCAAAACTTCCAAGGTCCCCAACGAATAAATCCTTATCGCCGTTCCCACGATCAATACCGTGATCGCTCCGTAGAGAAGATCTTTTTTAAGTCTTGAGAGGATCGAGACTTCTTTCGGGGAAACAATATCCGGGCCTTGACAGCTTGCCGAACGGGACTGTGCTGCATCACAATTTTGACCCAAGAGCCTGCCAAAAAAAGCAGCCAAAAGCGCCAGGAGGAACGCAAGGATCAGGACCGATCCGAATTTTATAGCCACAAGGTATTGCTTTAAAAAAGTCGTTTTGCAGAAATCGAACCCGAGATACAAGGTGCCTTTGACGGAATCCGCGCGCCCTTTGGGGCTGATAATAAAGTTCACTTCCTTCAGCTCGCCGATCTCCTTCCAATGAACTGATTCCCGGATGGCATTCCATCCCGGCTTCAAACTGAGCGGGATCCTCTGCGTATTTACCGCTCCGACCACCTCCGCCGTGATCGAGAGCCGTGTGAGTTGCGACGCCTCAAGCGCCCTGAGACCAAACTCGATCGTGTTCATTTGTGCGTCGGTCAGGCTGGCGGGAAAATTTTTCGTCCAGACGGTGATCGAAGATCCCTCCGGCAATGTATATCCCAAGTCATAAATATCTTTCTTCGATTCCTCATCAAAAGAAGACGTCATATCGCCTTTGGCGGACCCGCTATGAGACACTCCCTTGTCCCCGGCATCCAGAAGACCGAACGAGGACCGGACGGGTGGTACAAAAATTTTGGCGGGACTCACGGCTGGCGCTGCCTTTTTGGCGACGGGAATTTTGGTCACGGAAACTGCCGCAGGTGTTGCGGCTGCCCGGGGAGCAAACGTCGTGCGGGTTTTCACAACACCAGCAGCCACTGTTTTTGTGATAACGCTTGACGCGGTTTTTGCCACGGCAGGCATGACAGCGGGAGGCGTCACGGGTTTGACAACCGCCACTTGTTGGACGAACTCCAAAGAAAGGGACAAGGTTCCTTTAACAACCGGGGCGGCACCTTTCGAGCTGACCACAAAAGAGACCTCTTTCAAAGCGCCAGTCTTGACCCAATCGAGTGTTTCCTCGGTGGAATTCCAACCGTTCTTAAGGCGAAGAGGGATTAGCTGAACCCCTTGAACTCCACGAAATTCCATGGTTACGGAGACTTCGTCCACCTGAACGGCAACGAATGTCTTGACGCTGATCTTGGCCTTATTGACCGCCAAAGATGTGAGACCTTCGGGAAAATCCCTGGTCCAGGCGGTAACCGTAGCGCCTTGAGGGATCGAGTAATCGAATTCCAGGACGTCCTTTTTGATCGCCTCATCGAAGGTCGGGGTTAGCGTGCCTTTGGCAGCGCCGGTGACCGTCGTTCCCCGCTCACGCGCGTCCAGCAAATTGAACGTCGAAGCCGCCCAAACACAGGTCGTGATCGTGAAGCTCAGGAGAAGGGCCGTCAAGACTCCGCGGGCCGGGATAGTACTGGAGGATCGAAGGGTTTTAAAAGCAGCGGGCATTTCATCCTTCCTATTTTTAAAGGGTTTAAAAACTTTTCAAAATTTTTTTGCGTTCTTGAAACCGGGTGATTATAAAAAGACAAAATCGCTCTACATTTCCGGTCCGAAACCGCTTCTAAAAAGAGGGGCGTATTATACCAAATTACTGTTTTTTCCCAAGTTTTTGTTTGGGCCGTGCGCGCTAAGAATTCCCCAGCACATTCTGGATCGCGGGCATCATCAGCCCGGCCTGCCAACGCATCATGCCACTCACCTCCATAACTTTCTCGATCGAGCGAGGTTCGTGCCGGGCCACGGCTGTTAGGGTAGCGCGGGAAGCCAGGAAACAAGGTTCAATCTTGAACTCCCCCGCTATCGTCTTGCATGCGGCAAGCAAAGCCTCCACTTTCTCCTGAGAAGGCTGTCTCTCCCTCGATCGGATCCTTTCCGGAGCGACGGGCCATTCCGACAAAGGAAGATTCTCCGCAAACCGGATCGCGCCTTCCAAGCGCGCGAGATTATCCCCGGTGATCCTTTTCATGAATTTCGGCCCCGGGTGAAGTGGCTCATGCGGACTTTGCGCCCGCCAGCGGGCAAGCCCGATCAGGTCTTCATTGAGCAGGATCATAAAAGGCGGGCGATCTCTTCGACGGGCTTCCTCATCCCGCCATTTCCAAAGCTCCCGCACAAAGACAAGCTCCTTCGGGGCCAACCCAAATGACCCCTTGATGCGCCATGCCTCTTTCGCGTCATTTTGCCCCTCAAACCCGGAGGTCTCAACCACGCGCTCGCAGCATTCCCGGTGCCAATCCGCACGCCCCGACTCCCGAAGACTCCGGATCAGAGCATCGGCGATCGTTTCCAAATATTTTGTATCGTCCGAGGCATAGTCAAGCTGCTTAGCGGACAAAGGCCGCCTCGCCCAATCGGATTTTTGTCCTGTTTTCGAAAGCGCAACCCCGCAAAACCTCTCGGCCAATGCCGCAAGACCGATCTTTTCATGTCCCAACACCTGGGCCGCCAGCATGGTGTCAAAAACGGGCGCTTTCGGGCGGAACTCAAATGATTTTTTCAGCATGCGAAGGTCATAGTCCGCTCCCTGAATGATCAACTCTTTCCGGGATAACACTTCTAAAAATTCCGTGAGTGAAAAACCGGCGAGAGGATCGACGACATAGTTCGACCCCGAAAAACTTAATTGGATCAAACAGACCTTTTCGAAATAGTGATGCAAACTGTCGGCCTCTGTATCCAGTCCTACGCGTGAGGTCGTCAGAAGCTCTTCGGTGAGCCGGGCGAGACTTTCTTCGCTATCCACATAGGTATAGCTTGAATTGGTTTTAGAATTCATGTTTTTTCACAAGATGACACAAAACGGCACTATTTTAATTTCATGATCCTTTCAACTTTTTTTCCGGCGTGCGGTTTTTCTCTTTCTGAGAAATATCACGCACGGAAGGACGGACAACTTCTGAAACGGTCACTTTTCCCACTCCTTTTTTTGTAACGACCACCTGCCGCTGGGAAGAATGCAACGGGGCCGGGGCTTCGGGAAGCGGTTCTTGTCTATTCCCTTCATCCGTCTTGGAGGGATTGCCGGCCTTGCGTTTCGAAAAGCACTCCTTGCAATAGACCGGACGTTCTCCGGTAGGTTTGAAGGGAATTTCACAATCTTTATGACAATCCGCGCACACCGCTTTGTATAAGATCTTTTCACTGCGGCCCCGGGCTGGTTTCAGTTCGTTCGAACGCCCGGACGCACCGGGCTTCCGGAAAGGCTGGGATGGGACCGAGGGCTGAGAGACTGGCCTCGGACGCTCCTGCCCCCCGAAAGACCTGGCCGACGTCTGGCTGATCACTAGATCCGTTTTCTTTTCCAAGGCATCAAGCCTCTCGACGATCTTCGCCATAAGCACAACGATCTCCGAAAGTTCCGGCCCCGTCCCTTTGGCATTGGATTTTGATGATGTTTTTTCTTTTCCGAATATTTTCATATCACTCCTTTTAACGTTTTCCATCGTCCCAGGAACCGGACCCGGCCGGCAACACAGGATTTCCTATAATAGATCGAATACGAACTCACAGATCGGGCTTTCCCACGCAGGGAACTGTTTTGCCTTTCACTTCACGACAAGCCGTTTGATCTTGGCCTGGCCGTCGGGAGCCACATTGATCGCGGCACTCAATTTTTTTTGCTCTCGCAACGACTCCAACTTTTTCCCTTCCCCCTCGGGAACAAAATAACTTTCAATACCATACTGGATCCCATAGGTCTCTTGGTGCTTTTCTTTTTGAACTTCGCTGATCCTTCCTTGAAGAAAGAGACCTCGCTCAGGCTTTTTAAGAGCGATCTCATCGATCGCCCAGTTCTGTCCGTCCAATTTCAGAGATACATAGACCGGTTGGCCATTCTCTAGATTCAATTTCTTGTAGAAAGGCGCCTTGTGACGTGAGATCTCATAACGAAGCACCACATAATCCCCGCGGAACAAATCGCGAGGGTCCACCGGAAGGGTTGGAAGAAGAATCTCCCGTCCATGTGTGGCAAGGTACTCCTCATGCACCCACATAGCTCCGACGGTACCTGCCCAAACAAGGGCCGTAAGTAAAACTCCGATCAAAGGCCGGGTGATCATGACACCACCTCCTTGGATTTTGAAAAAAATCTTTTCTTCCGGTCGATGAAAACAGCCCACGCGATCAGAAAAAGCCCCCCTCCGATAAAAAAATAGGAACGCGGCAGATACGCCAGGAACGTATCAAAATAACGGGAGAAGATCAATCCCACGAAGATCGCCATGCCCCAATTGTAGAAAGCGATCCTCTGCTCCCTCTGTCCCTTGACCATAAAAACAAGGCCCTGGGTAAAAACGATCAGATTAAAAAGCACCACATGGATCATCCGGGAAGGCTTTGCCAGCATCGTAACGGTCAAGGCCAGGACCACAAGCCCCAGCACGACCAATTCACCGTACCGTCCCGCGTCCTTTTTGATGTCCCCCATCAGAACAGGAACTGCAAAACGGCATCCCCCATACACCTCAGCCGCTACCACGAACAGGTAAAGCGGCGAACGAAAAAAACTTCCCAAGGTGTCATAAAAACGGAAAGAGAAAATAACCACTACCAAAGAAGCCAAAAGGATCCCCCCGTAACAAAAAAACTGGAACAGAGACTCCCAGACCGCCCTCCCGCGCAAGCGGAGTCCGATCCCGCAATATAAGATCCCCAGACTGAGTAAACTTAAAAGGATCTCCGGTCCGCCGGGAGACGCCAGGGAAAAACTTTTTCTCAATTGCCAGAAAAAGGTGTACAGCCAGAAAATAGCATTAAAACTGTTCACGATGATCAGGTTGTTGTCTTTCTCCCGGATCCCCTTCCAGAAAAAATATCCTAACGGAAGGAGATAAAAGAGATCGGGAAAACGTTCAAATTTCTGAAGAAAAACAATATGCCAGATACCCCACGCCGCCATGGCAAGATAATCGTAAAGCTTTTCACGTTTGACGGCCAGAAGTGCCAGGATCGCTGTCAGCCAAATATTGGCAAAAATAAAATTTTCCGAAAAAACAGTCCCCGCGGCCATGGCCATGAGAAAGCACAGCTGGGTACGAAAGAGGCTGGTTTGTTTATTGATCAGGCTGTACGGGATCAAAAATCCCAACAGCAAGCAGGGATACCACCACGACGGAGCATGATACGTGCCCTGATAAAAAAGCTCGCCCAAGAACCATAAACCGCTCGCAAAGAAAAAAGCGGGATAAAATCCGAGCCCGAACGCGACCGGCAGCGCCAGAGCGCCCCACAAGAGCATGAGCCCGTGGGAATGGGCCTGGACATGATAGATCTGCCCGATAAGACAGATCGTTCCCCCAATGCCGAAAAGCGAAATGAGGAGGGCCGGCGCCGCATATTTTTTATATCCTGTTCTGACGAAACGGAAATAGTACCCCAAAAACAAAAACGCCAACGCGTTCGCCGTTGAACCAAGGATCTTTACGGGATCCGGGAATTTTTGCCAATTGGCCGCAATAAAGAGAATGATCCCCAGACCCACCAGAACGGCCCCGATCACCAAAATAGCGCGTACAAGCGACTGCGGATCTTTTTTTTGCGCTCCGGGAAAAGCCGGAAGTTCCGATTGCAGCCCGTAATTTTCAAGAAGTGCCCGGAAAGTGAACGGAAAAATGAACCCGCGTTTCACCCATTTCCGTACTTCCTCAAGGAACCACCCCTTCCGGGACTCCTCGATCTCCATGGGCTCCATCTCCGCATCGATCTGCCGGTCTTTCAAGAACACGAGCATCTCTGAGGCCTTGGCCTCTTCGAGACCATCCACATAAAGAAAAGACCGGATCCGAGCATTTTTTTTGATTCCACCCATATCCAAAGAAGCCTTTTCGGTCAAATAACAAACGACCTCTTCCCGCCGCAGCCATTTGCTTGTTCCGTAAAGCACGAGACGATATTTCATTTTTCACCCCTTAGGTCTTGACCGCTTGCCTGCCGGTTAAAGAACACACGGAATATTGTTTCACTTACAAATATTATCTGCTGTTTTCCAAGCCCTAGCGCCGTTCCTCGCTCTTTGTTTTTTTCCACTGCTCGGCATATAAAAAGAAAACCCCGGGTCCGAAAGAAACAAGCATCACGGCCAGGCCGCACGCGAGCCCGACCGCGGTCCCGAACCCCGCGCAGCAATAGTCCTTGCTCCGAACATAGATGTGGCAGGGCACCACCACCAGAAGTTGAAGAACGCTGCCTTTGAAAAGCGCGCGGCAGGTCCGTTTGACGAGGTCCCCGGTTTCAAGTTTCCGGCTCCAGGTCGCGAAAACGCGGGCCCAAAAAATCCACGAGACCCCCAAGACTCCGAAAAATACCCAGTTGATATAATTAAGTGAGTCCGCGCCTTTCAAAACCTCGCTTATGCCGACCGCCAGTCCCGTGATCAAAAAGCCCATGGACAGGGCAGACGCGGTGATCTGGAAGGCAAGCGACCGCTTCCCTGCCGGCCGTTTGTTCACAAGATCGACCGGAAGTGACAAAAGCGCCCACTGGTTCAGCATCAGGATGACGATCCACATCCAATATTGCCACGTCGCGAAAAGCGCCCACCTATCGATTTTTTCGTTTGCATGGACTATGAAAGTCAAACTCATCGCCGGAATGGTCAAAGCAATAAGAGTGACCGCGTACAAAAGTGCAACCCACATCGGCCAACGTTTCATAAAACACCTCCGTTCTAACCTTCAGCACCTGTTTACGCGATCGACTTTTAATGGGACCCGTTTTTATTCTCCGTAAAAAGATCGATGAACTTGAAATTCTTGCCGTCAAAAAGCCCACGATCGCTCAATTTTAATTCCGGAATAACGAGTAACGCCATGAATGAAAGCGTCATGTAGGGGGCCCTCAGTTGAGAGCCGAGCTTCTTCGCAGTAACGGTCATCTCAGAATATTTTTGAGCCACCCGGTAACCGTCTTCCGCGGACATAAGACCCGCAACCGGAAGTTCCAGGATCTCTTCGCGGCCATCGTGAACGATGGCAAGCCCGCCCCGGTGACGGATCACAAGATTCACGGCCGCGGCGATATCCTCATCCGACACTCCCACGGCCACAACATTATGAGAATCATGGGCAACGGAAGACGCGAACGCGCCCTTCTTAAGACCAAAATTTTTTATGAACGCCACGGCGGGAGGAGCGTCTTGATACCGGTTCACAACCGTGATCTTTAAAATGTCGCGCTCGGGATCAGAGACCACAAAACCCTCTGAAACCTTTGGAAGAATTTCGGAACTCCGGGTGACCAACATCCCCTCGATCGCCTCGATGATCCTAATAGGTCCCCCCTTGTTCTTGACCCTGAAATTAGCGGCCTTTTTTTTATGAGCAGAAAAATTATTTTCCATCTTTGCCGGTTGTCTTTCCATCAGGCTTTTGCCGTTCTTGGCAACAAGCCGGCCGTTGATCCAGGTCTCCAACACCCGGAAATCCTGAAAGTTGTCGATTACCACGAAATCTGCGTAGTCCCCTTTTTGCAGCAAGCCCACCTCGAGCCCGTAATGTCTGACCGGGTTGTAGGTGGCACATCTCAATACGTCCATTTTATCGTAACCCAGCGCAAGTGATCTTTTCACCAGCTGATCGATATGCCCGCTCACAAGGTCATCCGGATGCTTGTCGTCGCTGCAGAACATGCAAGATCCTGGGAATTTTCCTATCAAAGGATGCAGGACGTCAAAATCCTTGGCGGCGGAGCCTTCGCGGATCAGGACCTTCATCCCCAATCCTGTTTCCTGGAGTCCTTCCTCATATTGATACGACTCATGATCCGAAGTGATCCCGGCTGAGGCATAAGTTTTGAGATCTTCCCCCAGAAGTCCAGGGGCATGGCCGTCGATAGGTTTTTTGTGTTGCTTGGCTACGGCAAGCTTCGCCATTACCTCGGGATCTTGATGGATCACTCCGGGATAATTCATCATTTCGCTCAGATACTTGATATCCCTGTGCGCCAGGAGTTTGTCTATTTCAGCAGAACCCAAGCGGGCCCCAGCGGTTTCAAACGATGTGGCGGGAACGCAGGAAGAAGCTCCGAAATTGAATTTAAAAGGAACTTTCCCGGCATCCTCGAGCATGTATTCGACTCCGGGCAACCCCAGGACATTCGCGATCTCGTGCGGATCTGAGACCGTCGCAACAGTGCCGTGGACCACCGCGAGCCTGGCAAATTCCGAAGGAACGAGCATCGAGCTTTCAATGTGCACATGCGCGTCCACCAAGCCGGGAATGATAAAGGTGTCATATTGTTTGTCTTCCGGGAGGATCTCCCGAATCTTCCCGCCGTCGAGAACAAGCGTACCGGGATAGATGGTTGAATTCACCACATCGACAATATTCCCGGACACTCTCTGCGTGCGGCCCTCTGCCAAGAGTTGCGCCGGCACCAAAATTGCCGCCGAAAAGACTACCCCGATGATGACTTTGCTTATGTTTTTTCTCACGGTATTCTTACGCCTTTTCCGATCTTCTGAAAAATAAATGCCCGAATCCCGGGGATGCATCCCTTAACAAGGGCAGGCTCTTAACCACGCTTCCGGGAGTAGCCGTGGGTGGCGTGACCGTAGAACATCTCGGCACATTCCATAAGGGTCTCGGAGAGGGTCGGATGCGGGTGAACAATCCGGGCTAAATCTCTGGCCCTGAGCCCTGTCTCGACGGCCAGAAGGCCTTCGCTGATAAGCTCCCCGGCCCCGACGCCGCAAATACCGACTCCCAGGATCTTTTCAGTTTGCGGATCCACAAGAAGTTTTGTCGTGCCGTCCGTCCGTTCCAGCGTAAGTGCCCTGCCGGAAGCGGACCACGGGAATTTTACGATCTGTACGGGAATATTTTTTTCCTTCGCTTCGGCCTCGGTCAGTCCGCACCAGGCAAGTTCCGGATCCGTAAAAACAACCGCCGGGATCAGGAACCCCTTCCCCAAGGCCACTTCCCCAACGATCACGTCCACAGCCACTTTCGCATCTTTCGATGCCTTGTGCGCTAACATCATTCCCCCGGTGACATCACCGATGGCGTAAATATCCAGCTCCGCGGTTCGCTGCCGCACGTCGACTTGAATGAAACCTTTCGGATCCACCTGAACCTTTGTCTTCTCAAGACCCAGATCCTGACCGTTCGGCGTCCTGCCGACCGAGACAAGCACGCGGTCATAAATTTCCCGTTTTTCTTCGCCGCCGGTTGTCATCCGGACTTCGATCCCCTCCGGGAGAGGTTTCAGCTGGGTGACTTTGACATTCACCCGGATCTCTTTAAAAATCTTTGAGGCGCGTTCCTGGACAAGCTGCACAAGATCTGCGTCCGCCCCGAGCAGGATCCCACTGAGTGCCTCTGCGACCGTCACTTCACTGCCAAGCGCGGCATAAACGGTGCCAAGTTCCATGCCGATGTACCCGCCGCCTACCACGAGAAGTTTTTTCGGAATATCCCGAAGCGCCAGAGCCTCGGTCGAGGTCATGACCCGGGCGTCCTTGATATCGAACATGGCCGGCAGCGCGGCTCGTGAGCCGGCGGCAATAATGGCTTTGCCGAATTGGATCTTCTTGGGACCTTCCGGAGTCTCGACGCTCAAAACCGTGGGTCCATCAAAGACCGCCCGACCCGTGATCACCTGAACGCTTCGCCGGCTAGCAAGGTTCGCGATCCCCGTCCCGAGTTTTTCAAGAACAGACTCTTTCCAGGCGCGTAATTGATCGAGATGGATGACGGGCTTCGTGAATGCAACCCCGCGTTTCCCGCTCTCCGCGGCCTCATAGATAAGTTTGGCGATATGAAGAAGGGCTTTAGATGGAATGCAACCGCGGTTCAGGCACACACCGCCGAGGCGCTTTTCCTGTTCGATCAGGATGACTTTTTTCCCGAGGGCAGCGGCGTAGAACGCGGCCGTGTAGCCGCCGGCCCCCGCGCCGATCACCGCAATGTCTGTCTGGATCGTTTCCATGAGTTCCTCTGGTTTAGAGACGCGTTATTGTAGCAAAACACGTTTTAAGGGGACAGGCATTAATTTAATTGCGTCGATTAATGCTTCAAACTTTCATTTCGGGCACAATCCCAGTACGCTTCGTCAGCACTCAGATCGCCCAGCGAGGCGATCTTCGCTCGCACGTCCGTCCTTGTCTTTTATTTCTTAGAGGGCGACAAGGACGGCCCCAATTTCCACTTTGTGGAAATTGATAGGTATTGGGACCGACCTCACTCGGCGGACAGGGATCGTTGCGGGACAGCTCTCGGAGTTGATGGGAGCTTGGTTCCGTCCTTTCGAGAGCGGATCCCATCAACGAGAGCGCAGGCTGGCACTCGCCGCGGGAGCGAGTGAACAGCCGGTGTCGAGGGACGATACCTGTCCGCCACCGTGCCCGTTCCGTCTCACGAGCGTGCCTCATCGCACTGGGATTGCTGCCCTTCTGAATAGGATGTTCCCTTGGCGGCTAACTTTTTTTATTTTTCTGATAAAGAACGGCGGCCCAGCGGTGCCCGTGAAGGATCTTCAAGCACCTTAACGGGGCGCCGAAAAATCCGCGCCTGAACTCTGGAAAGTTCTGAATGGCGATCCCTGACACGAGGAGATGGCCTCCCGGGCGAACCCTGGCGATGATCCTCCCGCGATGATCCAAGAGGGTTTTGGAAAGCAGATTCGCGCCGACGGTGTCAAAATATCCGGAGACTTTCGATCTCTTGAGCTGGGCACAAAAAAATGTCCCGTTCTCACATTGGTTTTGCCGGAAATTCTCTTGCGCGACAAAGGCTGAGGGTTTGTCGTTATCATATCCGGTGATCTTCCCGGCACCCAATTTCGAGGCCACGACCGACAGGATCCCGGTCCCGCACCCGATATCCAGAAAGCTCCCTATCTTTCCCGCAAGCGATTCCAGAAGGCGTGTCATAAGACGTGTAGTCTCATGATATCCGGACCCGAACGCACTCCCGGGCTCCAGATAGATCGGGACACGCCGGCCGCCGGGATTTTGTGATCCCGGCACGCTCGCGAAACCTTGTGGGTTTCGTCTTCGCAGGCCGGGCTTGAATTTGTCCCTCTCCCAAACCGGCACGATCATGAACTTTGCGCCAAGAGGCTTTAGATGATAATCCCGCTTCCATTTGTCGAACCAGTCGTGCCGGCCGAGCTTCTTGACCTTGAGAACAAAGGGACAGCAACCAAGCCCATCCCAAACCTTGTATTTCTTCCGGATCTCTCGCACTTTTTTGGCGGAATGGGTGTAACAGCTAATGCGGAACGCGCCTTTGTAATCGGAAGAAACAAGATTTTGTTCCGGAATCCGGCAGCTTAACAGGAATTCCCGGGCTGACGCTTTTTCCTTGGCACAAAAGCCCTTACCGCATAAGGCAACTTCGATCACGGAATATTTGCCTGAGAGTGTGGCGGTCTTTTTCATTCCAACGGATAATCGGAGACTTTGACGAACTTGTAACCTTTGGACCGGAGTTTACGCACCGCTTCGATCACACTATCCACGAAGGAACTCTGAAGCGAAATGCCCCCAAGGATCGCAATAGCGCCCGCGACTGGGTTTGCAAGCATGTCCAGGACCTTTTTTTTATCGAGGTCCTGATCCTGCGGCCTCCGACTGGAAGAACCGAGGGCCTCATACCCAAGCGCCCTGACAATGCGCACCGCCACTTCGTCATAATAACCGGATCCGGCGTGGTAGTACTGCGGAAGGACCCCGGTAACGGCTTCGATCTTTCTTGCATTCTGCTCGATCTCCGCAAAAAGCTCTCCGACGTTACCCGTACCGGGCATTCCGTTTGCGCTCTTGCCGTTCACGGAGCATGCCTTACGCGATACGCCCTGATTCGCGATCTCAAAAAGAGGATTGACGGCAAGTTTTTTAAGAGTTGCGGTGTTCTTATCGACCCAATCCCCGCAAATGAATAAAGTCGCGGGAACGTTCTCAGCCGCCAGGAATTTGATCAGCTTTGCGTCTTGGCCCTCGCTCATCAAGTCGCAGGTATCTACGCCGAGTGCCACGACCTTGTCCTCGGTCTTGAGGTGTGTTTTGACTCCCGAGACCGACTCGCCCCACTCGTGCGGGACCTGGCCGGAAAACTCCGTACTGATGATCTCGCGAAGAAGCTGATAATCCTCGGGTTCCGAGTCGCGTTGCGGATTAGCGGCTCTGCAAAGTCCTATTGCCTGAAGGACACCCCACGCCAGCAATATGAGGATCCGGACCGTTCGTTTCACTTATCCACCCTCGAAGTGCAATACCCTCCGCTCTTTAGGAACATCGGAACTTCGCCCTATTTCTTTGAGCATTTTTCGAAGCAGCTCTTTTGGAAGACCCACCACATTCGAATAGGAACCTCGGATCTTCCGCACGATCTTAAACCGGCCCTGGATCGCATAAGCTCCGGCCTTATCAAAGGGGTGGATGGTATCCACATACTTCTGAAGCCACGCCTCTTTGACCGGTTTCATCCACACATCAGTCCTGGAACATCCGGTGAGTACGCATCTTGTTCTCCGGTCCCAGATCGCAAGGCCGGTATAAACGGCATGTTTTCTTCCCGCAAGTCCGCGCAATATACGCAAAGCCTCGGCACGGCTTCGCGGTTTTCCGAGACCGCGGCCGCCATGCCAAACGATCGTGTCCCCTCCCAGAACGAATCGCCCCCCACTCGGAATCGCGGCCTTGCGAACTTTTCCGATCGCGTGGCGTACGCAAAGGGCTTCGGGAGCGGTTTTCCGGCACCACCGCTCCCGGTAAGTGCTCGTAACAACCTTAAAAGGGACTTTGAGATCCTTGAGGAGTTCCTGTCTTCGAGAAGACCGGGAGGCAAGATAAATGATCCATTGACGTCTTGGCATGATCAGCGCCTTTGGCACATTGTGAGAGATCCGAAAAACAAAATTCCAGGTCGAGTCAAAAAAAAAGAGGGGGTCGCGAAACCCCCTCTTTTTCGAATACAAAATACAAACGATTACTTGCCGCCGAGATTCACATCGCTCGGAATGGGAATATCCGCAGGGATCAGGAAGGTGACCAATTGAACGGCACCAAGAACCGTCGTTACAACGGTATCCATCAACCCTTGGCCGACGCCGGACCACACATTCTTGCCTTCGTTGGAATATTCGTTAGGAGTGGAGAAAAGCTTGGTCCAACCTAGAACCGTGTTGGTCAAGCCATACCCCAATTTGCCGACGGCTTTTTCGCCGTATGTTTTCTCTTCGGTCCACGGACTCGCCGCAAAAGCTATCGGGGCGAGAAGCATGGAGAGCACCACCACAAGACTCATGATCTTCTTCATTGATTTTCCTCCTGTTGGTTAGAACGTGAAACTTTTGAATCCCTCAAGATTCCGTTCTCGATTTACTCTACTAAAAAAAATTTAATGATGCAACCGATATTTCCATTTTTTTTAGCAGAGCCACCGCGAGGGAAGGTATCGGCTTCCACCGAAAAAACTTAATACAACCCCAGGTCCCGATCGATGCCGAACACGACTTACTTTGAGGAGTGCCGACATCGCACTTGCGCAGAAGCGCAAGTGTTGAACCGAACATGCCAATCGCACCACTCCGTCCCGCCGTTGGCGGGACTTCAAGCGCTGACCATTATTTGACTCTTTTCAAAAGAAAACCTTGGGTTTACTGTATAATCGCAAAAAAATGGTCGGGGTGAGAGGAATTGGCTCCCCTTTGGGGTAGGCCACCCGCACCTTGAAACATAACCTTAAGTTATGTTTCACTGCAGGTGCTCCTTTCAATTCCTCTCAACGCGAAGGGGCCTGGCCCTGCCCTGCCTTGTATTTCATTTCATAAATGGTTGGCAGGACGGGCCCAATTAACCTTGAAATTTTTAATGGAGAATTGGACCCGCAGGCCAGGTCCCGATTTTCCCGTTTCTTTTATTTAATAAAAAAATCGGGGTGAGAGGAATTGAACCTCCGACTTCTTGCTCCCACAGCAAGCGCTCTAGCCCCTGAGCTACACCCCTATGTTAATTGCAACACACTCTATTATATGTACTTACGACGTTGTCATTTTCTTGATACCAAACGCCATTTCTGGCTGTTGCCTGAATCTTGCCAACTTTTCTCGGGTTTTGAGGGGTTTTAGCGAAAATTGTGCCCTCAAA
>JAZDFE010000029.1:0-6006 GCA_043808175.1 Candidatus Omnitrophota bacterium
GATCCGATCCGTTTAATCCATAGATGTCCTTGTGTTTGATCTTCTTTAAAATATGCATGAAGAGCATCCTGCCGAATCGATAGACCCGGCAATGCCTAAATAGCCATGTGCCAGACTCCGGGATATCTTCATAATATTTGATACCCTGATCATTGCTCCCCATCATCGCAACGACCATATCGGGATGATACTCGTCCAAATAAGCTTCGACCCGACTTAATATGAAAAGAGTATTCGTGCCCGACTTGCCTTTATCTATGACGCTAAAATGCACCCCAATATTGCGCTGGTTTAAGATTTGCTCAAGAGGCTTAGGGTATTGTCCTTGAGTGGTCGACTCCCCCAAACAGAGAATGCGGTAAGCGCCTTTTTGTTTTATGGATTGTAAATTCTCAGACCCCTGCATTGAGGACAGAATAAACCCGCCTAGCCGCAGACCCGCCTCAAGCAGGACAAGCGATAAAATCACACCCAAAAGCACCGAGGCTATCTTTTTCAAAGCTGAAGTGGCCGTTTGTGGGTTCATAAGATATTCAAAGGGTCCACATCGAGTTGGAAGGCCACGGCGGAAGGTTTTTTGAGATTCATGAGAAGCGAATAGATCGTGGACGAAAGCAGAAGGTCCTTGGGGATCTTAAGCATGACATGCCACCGGAAATGCCCGCGCAATTTATAGAACGGAAGCGGCGCGGGGCCGATGATCTCGGGACACGCACCACGCTCCACGCTCCATGCCTCATGTCCCGTGTCCCGTGTCCCGTCCAAACTTTTAATTTCTTTTCCAAAATGGTAGTTTGGACGGCCCCAATCGTCGCTTTGCTGCGATTGATTGGTATTGGGACCGTGTCCCGAATTTCTTTCGTGGCCCGTGGTACTTGGCTCATGGCCCAAAAATTCCTTTTTAAGAGCATCTCGAATTTCCCTCGCGAACAAATACGCCTTCTTCTCATCGTGCGAGCGGATGATGATGTTCACAAGCGACCGGTACGGAGGATAATGGAATTCTTCCCGGCACTGCTTCTCATGGGCGTAGAAGTTCAGGAAATCATGTTCCTTGGCAAACCGGATGCTCGGGTGCTCCGGCATCCAGGTCTGGATCATCACACGGCCCGGCTTTATTCCGCGGCCCGCGCGGCCCGCGAATTGCGTGAGAAGCTGGAACGTCCGCTCGCTGGACCGGAAATCCGGAAGCCGGAGCCCCACATCCGCGAGCACCACGCCGACCAGGGTCACATGCGGGAAATCGAACCCTTTGGCGATCATCTGCGTTCCGATCAGGATGTCGATCTTTTGCTCCCGGAATTTTTCCAGGATCCTCTCATGGGAATCTTTTCCCCGGGTGGTATCCGCATCCATTCGCGCGATACGGGCGCTTGGGAAAAATCGGGCGATCTCACTTTCGACCTTCTCAGTCCCGAATCCCATGAAACGGAGCATGGGGGCCTTGCATTCGCCGCAAACGCCCGGAACCTTTTTCTGATAATTACAATAGTGGCAGAGCAGAAGGTTCTTTTCCTGATGGAAGGTAAGCGAGACCTGGCATAGCTTGCATTCTTCGACCTTGCCGCACTTGGGGCAACGGATCGAGGTGGAAAACCCCCGGCGATTGAGAAGGAGCATGGTCCCTTCCCCGTTCTTGAGATTGGTCCCGATCTCGCGCATCAGGGGCGGCGAGAAAAGCAGGCTCGGACGTTTGTCCCCTTCGTAGCGCTTGAGATCGATCACTTCGACTTTGGGCATGGCCTTCTGATCGATCCTCTCCGTAAGATCGACGCGGTCGATCTTCCCCTGCTCCGCGAGCGCCATACTTTCCAGAGAGGGCGTGGCGGTGCCCATCAAAAAAAGTGCGCCCTCATGTTGAGCGCGCCAAGCGGCCACTTCTCGGGCGTGATAGCGAGGCACGGTCTCCTGCTTGTACGAGCCCTCGTGCTCCTCGTCCATAATAATGAGGCCCAGGTTGGGGATGGGGGCGAACACCGCGGACCTCGGTCCGAGCACGACATTGCACGTTCCCATTTCAATGCGTTTCCAAGTGAGAAAACGCTCCCCATCGGTCATTTTGCTGTGAAGGATCTCGAGATTATCCCCGAAATGTCCGGAAAAAAATCGCCGGAGCTGTTCAGTGAGCGCGATCTCGGGTACGAGACAGATCGCCGCGCGGTTTTGTTTCAAGGTTTCGCGGATCGCGCGGATATAGAGTTCGCTTTTGCCGCTCCCCGTAACGCCGTAGATCAGCATGGGTTTGGAATGCTTTACGGTCAAAGCCTTGTCGATGATCCGGAACGCTTTTTCCTGTTCCGGGGAAAGAGCGTAATCCTGCGGCGGATGGACCGGCGCGGCATTTCCCTGCTTGGCTTTTTCAATGTATTTCTCGGTTTTTTTTCCGTATTTCACCCAGCGCGGAAGCGCGTTCTCGATCGCTTCTCCCCAACTGGAACCGTAATACTCCCCCACCCATTTCGTGAGTTGGAGCATGTCGGAAGAAAGGACGGGCTGGTCGTCGAGGATCGCGAGAATAGCTTTGAGCTTTTTGGGACTTTCGGCACCGCACTCGCTTTCGCCAGTGCCGACCAGGTATCCCGTGATCTCGGTGTTGCGGAACGGAACGGTCACGCGAACGCCCGGCACGGCCTTCAGGAGAAGGTGTTCCGGGACTCCGTAGCTGAAGATCGTGGGGATCGGAAGCGGAACCGCCACTTGCGCGACGAGAACGGATATTGTTTCGTCATCCTGAGGCATAGCCGAAGGATCTCGCTTAAGATTCTTCGCCCCGGTGGGGCTCAGAATGACGTTTTTGGAGGAAGCTTTCACTCCGAAGACCTCTCAAGGAGCTGGATGACCTTCTTCATATCCTCCCAGACCTTGCGTTTCTCACCCGGGCTTCGCAGAAGATACGCCGGGTGATAGGTGCACATCACGGGAATGCCTTCGTATTCCTGGAACGTGCCGCGCAGTCCTGAGATACCCCTTTCGGTTTGGAGAAGCGCTTTGACCGCGTGATTGCCAAGGGCCACGATCACCTTCGGACGGATCAATTCGATCTGGCGTTTGAGAAAGGGGCGGCAGTTGGCGACTTCCCCGGGCGCCGGCGGACGATTGTTCGGGGGCCGGCATTTAAGGACGTTGCAAATGAAGACCTGATCGCGAGTCATCCCCATGGCTTCGATGATCTTGGTCAGGAGCTGGCCGGCGCGGCCGACGAAAGGAAGGCCCTGCTCGTCCTCGTCGGCGCCCGGGGCTTCGCCCACAAAGACAAGCTTGGCCCGAAGATCGCCGGAACCAAAAACGACCTTCTTGCGGGTTTTCGCAAGCTCAGCGCAAAGTTTGCATTTCAGGACCGTGTCCCGAAGCGTCTGGATTTCGCTTTCGGAAAACTGGCTCCCCGCTACAGACTGCGGAACAGCCCCTCTCTCGGTCGTCCTGAGCCCCGTAGAGGGCGAAGGATCCCGCTCGAGATTCTTCGCAGCTTCGCGGCTCAGAATGACGGAATGAGAAGATCCCGGGGATACATGCACATGTTCAATGCCGTCTTCTTTCAGGGCCTTCAGGAATAAAAGGGGCTCGTTCTCCGGCATAGGAACTATTTCCCGCCGAGGATCATTTTGACGAGATCTTCCGAGGCGTTGGGCTTTGCCAGAAGCCTTACGGCGTCCCGCTTTTTCTGTAAGGAAGAAGGATCGTCCAGGATGCCTTTGACGATGGCGTAGATCTCGTGAGGATCGTTCAAGAAATACGCCGCGTCGCGTAGCTTCAGGAGCTTCACATTCCGGGTTTCCTGTCCGGGGATCGGCGCCATGACGACCATGATCACGCCCTTGGTCAGGGCCTCGGAGGTCGTGGAGCCTCCGGATTTCGCCACCATGAGATCGCTCGCTTCCATGAGGTCGGGCATAAAATCGACGAAGCCGAAGATCTTCACCGGATAAGGATAGACCTTGGCGTCCAGGATCGCCTTAAGTTCTTTGTTGTTGGCGCAGACCACGAAACATTGGACCTTGTCCTTGAAGGCCTTGAGTTCTTCCAGGATCGCCTCCTGGGGCCCGAGGCCGAAGCTGCCGCTCGTGAGAAGCATGGTGAACCGGTCATTTTCAAGACCGTATTGCTTCAGGATCTCGAGTTTTTTCCCCGTAGGTTGAAAAGCAGGAAGAATGGGAATGCCGCCGGCGGTGATGATCCCCTCCGGAACGCCGCGCCGGGCCAGGTCCTGTTTGGTCTCATCGGCCATGACCCAGTAGTGATCGGTCCCGGGATTGATCCAGAATGTGTGCGGATAAAAATCCGTAACCACGGTGATCATTTTCGACCGGATCAGTCCCTTTTGCTTGGCGCGGCCCAGGATCTCGGGAGGAAGGAAATGAGTTGAGACGATCACATCGGGCTGGTTTTTGATGATATCCTCCAGCAAACGCTTCGCATGGAAAGTATTCATGAGCAAACGCAATGGCCGGATAAGTTGATAGACCCAAGCGTGATCTAACGCCTCATAAAACCCGCCCCAAAGGTTCGGGACGTGCCGGACGGACCAGTAATAGAACGGAGCGTAGGATTTTTGAAAAGTGGCGTCGGCGAAATCAAGACAGTTGAGCAAACGGACTTGAAGGTCGCTCAGGCCTTTCTTCTCCAGACGGCCATAACGCGCCAGGCTCTCCTGGACCGCCATGGCGATCTTGCGATGCCCTTCCCCGGCGGTCGCGTGAATGATATCGATCTTCATAAGGTTCTCTCAGGTTACGGCGGGTTACCCTGATTACAACGGCTGACACGAGCCGTTGCAGCATCCCGTAACATCATGCAACTTTCTTTAATCTTATGCAACCGCCTTCAGGATGATCGGAACGGCGTCGCGGAGATCGTTAACGATATGGTCGGGTTGAAGCTTTTTCGTCAGTTGTTTTTCCGTCTTCCGGCCATATCCGGTCCGCACCAGGATCGTCCGGATACCGAAATTCTTACCGGCTTCAAGATCACTTAATTTATCGCCGACGAAATAGGTTTTTTCTTTGTCAAAATTGAGATTTGCAACGGCTTTTTCAAGGAGCCGGGTCTTGGGTTTGCGGCAATCACATTTTGCTTTTTTGGCGTGAATGCAGTAGCGCGTTCCGCGGATCTTGATATCGCGCTTGGCCATGGCCGCGACCATTTTTTCATGCACTTGCCACATGGCCGCCTCGCTGAAGATCCCGTCTCCCACGCCGGCCTGGTTCGAAATAATAAAAATATCGAATCCTTTTTCGCTTAGGGCCTTAAGCCCCTCCAGCGCGCCTTTTTCAAAACGGAATTCCTTCCAGTGCTCTACATACTTCCAAAGATCCACATTGATGACGCCATCCCGGTCGATAAAGACGACTTTGCGGTGCGGGTTTCTCATGATTTCTCCCCGAAGAAACGTCGAATGGCGTCGGCCACGGCGTCCACTTCCGGTTCGGTCATGCCCGGGAAAAGCGGCAGGGTCAGGACTTCTTCCGAGAGCCTCTCCGTGACCGGCAGCTTCACTTTGCGGGTCTTGTACTTTTTCATGATGGGCTGGGCATGGACCGGGGTCGCATAATGGATCATGGTCGGTATGCCTTGGGCGGCAAGATGTTCTTTGAGAGCGTTCCTTTTTCCCTCCGGCACGCGGACCACATAGAGGTGATAAACATGGTAGGCTCCGGCGGCTTCCCGCGGAAGACCGAGCGGGGTTTGCGCGAGTTTTTTGTGATACATCTCGGCGACCGCGCGACGTTCCCGGTTCAGTTCGTCCAGGAATTTTAGCTTGATGCTGAGGAACGCGGCCTGGAGGCTGTCCAGGCGGCTTGTCCAACCGATCTCATCGTGGACGAACGGATCGTCAATGCCCTTCCCGAGATTGCGATATTGGATGACGCGCTTCAGGATCTTTTCATCGGAGGCGGTGACCATGCCTCCGTCGCCGATACCGCCCAAGTTCTTGGTCGGATAAAAACTGAAGCATCCGGCATGGCCATACGCGCCGGCCATCACTTTGTTCCAAAGGGCCCCGTGGGC
>JAZDFE010000030.1:0-60875 GCA_043808175.1 Candidatus Omnitrophota bacterium
AGCGTGGCTCACCACACTTTCCGCCTCCGTTCTTAGAGAAGGCGAAGGGTTGAGACGAGGCATGCTAGTCCCAATACCTATCAATTTCAGAGGATCTGAAATTGGGGCAATCCTTGTCAACCATTCAGGAAAAGAATGAAAGACAAGGATAGAAGGACGAGCGGGCAGGGACTTTGCGGAGCAAAGGAGCGAGGACAGTCATGATTCTCATTAATTAAAAATCAAAGGTAATCATGGCAGTCCTTGTCACCATTCTGGGAATGAATGCAAGACAAGGACTGGAGGGCGAACGAGGGAATCCACGCCGGGGATTCCTGAGTGGTGACGAGGCTCAAACCTTAAGCCTTCTCTTGGCAAGCACCCGAAGATAAAATGGATGCGTGTCATGCCATAAAAAGGTTTGTCGACGGCGCCGATTCTTCCTATAATCCCCCATGCGAAAAATACTTTCTTATCTCATTCCCGCATTGATCCTCTTCGGTGTGCTCGCGCTCCAGTACAGTTTTCCATCCCAGATCGAATCGTTCCGGGCCAAGGTCTTTGATATTTTTCAAATGATCAAACCGCGCGTTTTTCAAGAGACGCCGGTACGCATCATCGATATCGATGACGAGAGCCTCGAGAAGATCGGGCAATGGCCCTGGCCGCGAACGATCCTGGCAAAACTTGTCTCGCGCCTCGCCGCGGGCGGCGCTACTGTGATCTCTTTTGACGGGGTCTTTCCGGAATCCGACCGCACTTCCCCGCAGAATATGCTCCCGCTCTGGACGGAAGGCGCGACCAGCGAATTCCTGCGCGCCCAGCTTGAAATGATCCCGGACCATGACACGATATTCGCGAAGGCCATCGCCAAAGCTCCCGTGGTCCTCGCCTTCGGCCTCACGAACGAGCCTCACTCAAAATTACCCGAGTTAAAAACAGGGTTCTTGGAGCACGGCACGAGCAAGGACCGGGCCGTCGATCATATTGGGCCCGTCTTCAAGGGGGCAGTTGTCAATCTTCTCATTTTGGAAAAAGCCGCGAAAGGGAATGGCTGTTTTAATATGGGCACAGAATGGGATAATATTGTCAGACGCGTCCCGTCGATTTTCCGCCTCAACAACGTCCTTTATCCGGCCCTCATCCTCGAAACCATGCGCATCTTCCAGGGCGCTTCGGCTTATAAGATCACACTTGCCGGCGCGACGGGTGAAACTTCCTTCGGGGAAAAGACAGGCCTCGTGAGCATTAAAACGGGCCTGCTGGAAATCCCCACTGATGCCATGGGCAGGATCTGGCTTTATGACACCGGATACAAAAGAGAACGTTTCATCCCTGCCTGGAAGGTCCTTTCGGATGACAACCTCCTGAAAGAGATGCGAGAAAAGGTCCTTTTCATCGGCGCAAGCGCGATGGCCATGAAGGACCTCCGGGCCACGCCCCTCAACCCCCGCGCCTCCGGCGTTGAGGTCCATGCCCAGATCGTGGAGCAAATGTTCCTCGGGGATTTTCTAGAACGGCCGGATTGGGCCGCAGGACTCGAGTTCACCTATCTGACCTTGCTGGGGATCCTGCTTATTTTGATCCTGCCCAAGGCCGGCGCCATACGCTGCGCCGTCATCGCTTTTTTAGCCATCGCCTCGGCGTTCGGGGTTTGTTGGTATGCGTTCGTCCGCTGGCATTTCTTGATCGACCCGGTTTTCCCGTCATTCGCCGTCTTTGGGATCTATTTGGCGTCATCGTTCCTCAATTTTCTCAGCACCGAACGGGAGCGCGGTCAGATCCGCGGCGCCTTCGGCCGGTACCTTTCTCCCGCGCTCGTTGAAAGACTTGCCAAGAACCCCGGACAGCTCAAGCTCGGCGGAGAGATACGTCCCATGACGTTCCTCTTCATGGATATCCGCAATTTTACGGGGATCGCCGAAAATTTCACACCGGAGGAGCTCACTCAGTTCATGAACAGTTTTCTCACGCCGATGACCGATATCATTCTTCAACGCGGCGGCACGATCGACAAATATATGGGCGATTGCATCATGGCTTTCTGGAACGCCCCGTTCGAAGATGAGGACCACGCGCTCCACGCGTGCCAATCGGCCCTTGTAATGCAGGAATTCCTCCGAGCCACGCTGGGCTTTGAGAATGTCCGCGTCGGGATCGGCATCAATACCGGGAATGCCTGCGTCGGCAACATGGGCTCCGAGCAACGCTTTGATTACACGGCCCTCGGCGATGAAGTGAATCTGGCTTCACGGATCGAGGGGCTTTCAAAAAATTATGGCGTCACGGCCGTTGTGGGCCAAAACACCGTCGTCGCAGCGCCGGGATTCGCCACACTTGAGATCGATCTCATCCGTGTCAAAGGAAAGACGAAACCCGTCAAGATCTTCGCTCTTTTGGGAGACACCGGGTTGGAAAGCCAGCCGCTTTTCAGAGAAGTGCGCGGGCATTTTGAAAAGATGCTCGCAGCTTACCGGAACCGGCAATGGGATGAAGCAGAAAAAACTCTCGAGAATTGCCGCCACAACACTCTGCCCGGCATCGACCTTGGCGTGCTTTACGAGCTTTACGTCTCGCGCATTCTTTCCTACAAGATCAATCCCCCGGTCCTTAACTGGGATGGCGTCACCACCGCCGGTTCAAAATAAAAAAGGACAAGCGCTTTTTTAAAAAGTGCCCGCCCCTTTTTTACATCAAAAACCATGGATCCTACGTTTGCTGCTTTTGGCCTTCGGAAGATTTGTTGCCGCGGGTTGCGGGGGTATCTGCCGCATCGATAGCATTGCCGAGTTCCGCCAGCGCCGGAGCATCGTCCTGAACTTCCGGCGAAGAAGCCCCCGGATCGCCCTTCACCGTATCCGGACCGCTCCTGTTCGGTGTGTCCTCAGGGTTTTTCTGCGCCACCTTTCCGGACACAGCCCGGAGAATCCCTTTCACCACGCTGGCCTTGGCCCCGGCATTCCTGGGGTCGTAGATAAATTCATCGACTATGATCGAGCTCAACGGCCCCAGCGTAAAAAAAGTCTGGTCAAGGAGCTGGATCTGAAGTTGTCCCTCCGCTCCCGTCTCAATCTTGTCCCCCATAAAGATCGGATCCCCGTCCTTCAGAAAATGCGCGGCTTTTTCCGGAGGCGTCGTCGTCTTGACCTCGCCTTTCACGGATGCCGCAACTCCCGCCTGAACCGGTCCCGTCGTTTCAGCAAATAAATTCCCATGCCGGCCGGCCGAAACCACGAAAAGAACAACTGCTGAGATCCAAATGAGTTTTTTCATAGTTAGAATTTTCGCTTCCTCGTAAAAAATTTTAGCTTGAAACGGTGTCACCAAACGCCGCCATTGAATGTCTGCCCTTTTCTATTGAACTTCTAAAAATCATTTACTGACCGTCTAAGAGTAGCTACCCTGATCCTGGGAACTGGTTTTATGCGTATCGTCCTTTGCGGATTCCTGCGCCGCATTCTGGGCTCCGAGCGTGCTTGTTTGATTCAAGGCATCCACGTTATTGAGAAGATCCATCAGCTCCTGCGCATCCACTTGTCCCTTTGGCAAAGGGGCGGCGTTTGTATCGACTCCGGTGGTATCGGTTCCGGCGCCGGTGGCTTGCTGGCTCAGAGCTCCGGCGATCCGGTTAAGGTCCGCTTCCGAGACCTGGAATACAGCCGCAGGGGCGCTATTTGCTCCTTCCACAATCGTGGCATTTCCGGCCTGGTCGATATCGACTCCCACAACCTCTCCATTCACGATATTGGTGACATAAATACGCCCCGCGCCCACGGGACCGAGCAGGACGATCATGGATCTCTGCCCGTCAATGATCCCGGCCACATTCGTGCCGCGAAAACCGATGGACCCGGCAGGAAGATCGACCGACATGTTCTCCGGTTTTTTATGCGCCACCTTGCCGGACACAACCCTGAAGATCCCTTTCAACATGCTCGCCTTCACCTTGCCGTTATCATTGGCGGGATCATACATGAACTCGTCCACCGCGATCCCGCTTGAAGGACCGAGCGTGAAGACCGTCTGGTCCAGAAGGAGGATCTGAAGCTGCCCGTCCGCTCCCGTTTCGATCTTGTCACCCATGAATACTTGATCCCCGCTCTTGAGCGGATGAGCGGCCTTTCCCGGAGGCGTCGTGGCCTTGACCTCGCCTTTCACCGCTGCCGCGACGCCCGCCCGCATCGGTGTTTCCGCTCCGGCAAACACGCTGCCCAATGTCCACACTGTGAGAGCGGCAAGAGTCACTATTGTTATCCAGAAATTTTTTTTCATAGGATTTTCCTTATATTGAAGGGGGACAGTCCCTCTAAGATCTTGAAGGAACTGTCCCCTTAGAACAAAACAGCCGCGACTTTTTTCTCTTGATCAGACCAGGCCGGGACTAAGCGTTGCTGAGACTGTTCCACTGCCTGAAGTCGGGTAAGTACTGCCGCCAGTATTAGTGTAAGTTACGTTCACCACCGCATTCTGGGCGACCACTCCACCGTTATTTGATAATGCGACCGTAAAATCAAAATTCCCACCCGAGGAGGTTTCGTGCCAAGAAAGATCTGTCGTGGGTCCACTTCGCCCGGCAAAGGAAGTCCCGCCACCGCCGGCAATAGAAGTACTATCAAAGCGGGTGCTTTGAGAGATGGAAATATAGGAATTCCCGCTACCGATGGATCCACTAGGACCAAAAACAATATTGCCCTGAACGAACAGAGAACCTCCGCCAGAATATGTCCCGCTATTGGCGTAATGGCCGGATCCTGATGTAGCTTGTAATTGCTCATACGTCGTGGTGCCATTGGGCATAGTGCTGCCGATGTCATTTGCCGCATTCTGAGCCCCCAGAATGCTGACATCGTTCATACTGTTGCTGACATTATCAAGCCCGCTTACGAGCGCGACATTATTGCCGGTGACGGCTTTGTCCTCTCCCGACAGAGCGCCCATGTCCGTGTTGCCTCCGAGACCGCCGCCGCTGTCTCCGCCGCCGCCCTGCTGGCCCCCACCACCGCCTTGGCCACCGCCAAGCCCCTGAGTCAGGCCGTTGATCTGCGCATCGGAAAGCTGGAACACATCCGAGACCCCGCCGTCCGCGCCGACCTCGACGCCAAATCCCGTGCGATTCACATCCTGGTGATCCCCTCCCGTTCCGTCGACCGTGAAACTTCCGTTCCGTGCCCCGGCGTCATTATTTTTCCCGGGACCCAGAAGAGCCGTAAGTCCCTGGCCGTTTGCGCCCACGGATCCGCCGACGATCGTGCCTCGGAATCCGAGGGACGCCGTAGGAAGTTTTACTTTCACGCTGTCCGGATTTTTGGCCGCGATCTTGCCCGAAACATAGCGGAAAACGCCTTGCGTGATGCTCGCTTTGATCTCGCCGTTATGGCTTTTCGGATCATAAACAAATTTATCAATGGTGATAGTGCTGTTCGGTCCGATCGTAAAAACAGTCTCGTCCAAAAGAAGGATCTGGAGATGTCCTGCGGCGTCGGTCTTCACCTCGTCTCCCATAAAGATCGGCTGCCCGCTCTGCGCGATGCGCCCCGCCTGACCGAAGGTCGTAAGCTCTACTTTCCCCCCGGCCGCGGCAACAACACCGACCCGGTCAATGGCAGGAGGAATCACAGTCACCGGCACGGGAGAAACAGACGCGGGAGCGGACACGGGAGCAGACGTAGGCACAGACATTTGAGCGGGAACAACGGGGATCGTAGGCACTGAAAATGCGAGAAACAATGCGAGAAAGAAAACTGAGAATTTTTTCACTAGGGTTATCCCTCGAAGGTTTGAACCTGTCAGACGGCGCTATTATATCGCAACTTCCTCGGAGGGATACAAAAAACGGTGCTGGGTAACACGGGACGCTTGTTCTGTATTCTCATTGATTCTAAGAATGCTTTTCTTCAAATTCCGCATCCTTTTTTATTAGGCGTTTTGCGTATTGATCCAAGCTCTGTCCTGCATTAGGAGCCCATTCACTTAAACCATATTTTTCGAGAAGCTCCACCCGCTTATTTCTTCGATAGATTTGAACCCTCCGACTTACCAGTTGCTGCTTTTTCAAAGCTTTCTCATAATTCTTTTTTGTCCGTTTCTGTTCCTCATTATCTTCTCGGATCAGATCCCATGCCTGGACGATATCAGAAGAAGTTTTAACAACGGCCTCAAATACATCGACCTGCCTGATCATGCTTTGTTTCAACTTCTCAAAATCTTCACGGTCCACGTTTGCATCAAAGAGCTCTTGGTTATTGTCGAGGACGGCCTTCGCACAAGCGAGAGTTTGATAGACCGATTTAAACTCGTTCCAATGTTCTATGCGCACCGCCGTCTGTTTCGCCTTGTTTATTTTGATAGTGTCCTCCAATTCTTGGGACGCTAGTTTTATCAAATAATTAGACAATCGCCACTTCACCTCATTGAGAGTCAAAAGAGCCCAAAGTTTTATCGATGCGGGTTGTTTTGTATCATTTTGGATGGTTCGCACCTTCCGGATCAGTAGATCCCAATTCGTGAAGCTTTTCACTTGCTTCCCGTTGATAGCATTTTTTACCGCAGCATCGAGGTCAAAGGAAGTATTGCCCGCCATTTTAGATTCGCACCAAAGATTAAGGATTTGATCGGCTTTAGCTGAGACGTCTTGGGGGGAATCTTGGCCGTGACAGAGCGGGCCACAAACTAAGTTGAAAAAGATAGCCGAGAGAAAAAATGCTGACTTCTTCAATGGCCTCCTCCTATTTCTTCTTTCTCTTAAATCGTCTCATCATCTTCCAGAACCCGACATCATCATCCGGCGGCTTGAATTCTTGACCTTGCTTTTTTACTGCCGCTGGCAAAGAACGGATTTTCCCATATCGCTATAAAAAATCACACGGTCTATGCGCTTGGACACCATGACCGTTTGGATAGTGGGGTCATTGTTTATCCTAACCACACATAACAGAATATCCCCAGAACAACCAACATGGCGAGTGTAAGAACAAAAAAATACTTTCTTTTGTTTTCTACAAATCGTGAAAGAAAAATGGAAGTTAAAATAAGTGCCGGAATCGAAAAAAACCAGTCGTCTGCCAGACTTTTAATAATATCGCGGCAGAGAGAAGAAATACCTTCGAGCAAGGGCATGAGTCCGCCCGAGAAGATTAGCACTCCGACGATCACAAGGATAAGCACAAAAGGAAGCACGATAAATATTTCAAAGCCTATCTTAACACTCTCCGTTACGCCGCTAGGGGCTTTAACTTCTTTCGGGGTAACTAACTGAGCCAAGTTCTCCGTTTGCAGTGGTTTATTTGTCCGCAAATCCATCCTGCAGAAACGGCACAGCACGGCCTCTTCCTGTATCTCTTCAGCGCAAAAAGGACACTTTTTATGCGTCAAAACATCCGCGATGGTTTTTTCGATCACCCCGGCGCTTTCAATGCAAATATCCGTGAATCCTTGCCGCCTCAACTCCTGGATTTCATTCAGGGCTTTTTCCTGATCTTCCGCCTCCACGGTCCCGGCGGCGGGTTTTCCGTTCTTATCTTTGGCTGTGTAATGAAATCTCACTATCATGTTTTTTGCTCTTGTTCACACATGATGCTGCTTGGAGAAAACCGTGAAAAACAGGACGGCATCCCACGGGGAGGGGTTAGCTCCTAACCCTGCAGAAGCTCTTCCTCCATTATCTCTTCGTGGGGACCCGCCCCTGACACACATAATCCGCATAAAACCGACAGCTTGACCCATCTCAATCCTCCACCCGCTTTACCATCCCGGCTCTCAAAGGGTTCCTTTCAGTGTATCTCCCGCATTCCAATAAGTAAACATCCTCATCACTTGCAAAGTAACGGCACGATAGAAACTTTGGGGAAGGTTCTCAAAAGTGAATTTTTATCCAAATCGACTTGATTCTATGGCGGGTTTGATCTTAAATCTCGACAACTACCTTTTTGAATACGACCAACTTAGAAAATATGGCGGATTGAATTGCGAAATCTCTTTTGACAAGCTCCAAAGGATTATCGAATGAGTGAACTAGTACACCCGGTACCGTTCTATTAGATCTGAGGAGCGATGACCTCGCCCGTCCCGGTTTCCGCCGATCTTGTATAATCGACAGTGACCTTCGCCTGCGCAGCTATATCTACTTGGGTGGATCCATCGGTCGCCGTCTTTAGCACATCTTGAAACTGGACCGTAACTTGATTGAAGACGCCCGTACTGTCAAAAGTGGGAAGGCCCTGTTGTGTTATTTGCCCACCTGTCCACTGAAAAGTCGCGGGAAGGGAGGGGTTGCTACTGTTAAAAGGTTGGTCGCTCAATAGACAACTGTCATTAAGCGGCGTCCCCAATGATATTCCGTCGGGAACATGGATCTCAATATGAGACTGGGAACCTATCACCATATTGGAGCCAAAATCAACCTTGATGAGTGCGCTTAAAGTGCCTTGCAAATCCCCAAAATTAAAATTCCCGCCCACGTGTTGATAAGTCACAACCGGCGCGACACGGGCGAGCATATCACTATTCAAGGTATCTCTGACAGTTTGGTGAGTAGTCTGATTCGTGGTTTTTTGCGCGGCGTCCTGGGCGGCCATCGTGGTATCTTGCATCAGACCGTTCTGGAAAATCCCCATCATATTGACCTGATTCGTCATTTGAAAACCCGCAAACGTTTGCGCACCGGATGCTTGTCCTGCGTTGAAACCCGCGCCAAAAACACTCGTGGTCATCATCGGCGCCTTAATCGGACCGGGGGACGCCGGACCTGAGCTTGTTGCAGGCGCTCCAGGCATGGTCCCCGATGCCGGACTGACCGGTGGCTGCGCCCCGGAAGGACCTTGATCCTCAACTCTCCCGGTAGGCGGCGCGCCTTGAGCATTCTCGCCCCCGGCAGGAACCGGACCTCGTCCCTGCGCAGGCAAAAGCGATTCGCCCAAATGCTGGACCTGGACCTCCGGGACCATGAACACGCCCGAAAGACCTCCGGCCTGATCGACGCTCACGCCAAACCCGGTGCGATTGACATGCTCCTGCTGGCCGGAATTCCCGCCGGTACCGCTCATAACAAAACTTCCGATGGTCGCACCCGTTTCATTTTTGGAGCCGGGGCCCAAAAGCATCGCCATCGAACGGGTCGCGGAGACCTCGCCCGCCACAATCGTTCCTCGGATCCCGATCGTCGCTGTCGGCAGCTTGATCGAAACATTTTCGGGTTTATTGGCCGCGATCTTTCCCGAGACATACCGGAAAACCCCTTTGGTGATACTGGCCTCGACTTTCCCCACATGGGTCCCGGGTTCATAAATGAACTTATCGATGGTGATGGCGCTATTAGGCCCGATCGTGAATACGGTCTCATCCAAAAGCAGGATCTGAAGATGACCCGCTGCGTCGGTCTTCACCTCGTCGCCGATAAAGATCTCCTCGCCGCTCTGGACGACGCGCCCGGCCGCGCCGGGGGTCATCACTTCGACCTTACCCTGGATCGCCGCCACAACGCCGATCCTGGAAAGACCCTCTAGGGAAGACACCACTCCGGGAGCCGCAATCGGCATCTGAGCAAAAACCGCGGCATTGGAAAAAATAAAGATGGAAATGAAAAGTGACGTGAGGATCTTTGTCAAAAGGGCATTCTTTCTATGAGATATCAAGCTTATTTCCACATACCTCTTCATAGAAGAAATGTACACGGCCGTTTGCATTACGGCAATAAACTTTCCATAGCAATTTATAGCATTATTGATCTCTTGAATTAAATTAGCTCTTCTATGTTAGTCTCATGACTCTTAGAGACATGGGTACCTTTGGAAAATTGGGCCTACCAACTGGAGACGCTAAAACTCAAAGCGCTTGGTGAGCAATAGCTGGAACTTGTTGTTGGTGTAGCTGTAATTGGTGATATTAGAGAGGGCGCGGTAAAATTCGTAGGAACCTGTAAAAACAATATCCTTCAGGGGCTTGGGGAGGACCTTGCCGAAAAAGATCGTGTTAAGAGGCGCTCCGTAGGTCACGCGATACCGCAGGGACCTGTCATACCGGATAATACTTGCAACGGAGAATTCCGGTGTCTCGTAACTGTCAAAGTTCACATTGAAGGAGTTGATCACGAACTGGCCCCGGGGCAAGATCCACGTATGCGTATTATTCAGGCTCAGGCGCTGGTAGGCATTATAGTCTTGTTTGGCTTTTTTATCCGAATACCCGAAGCTGGACGTCCACTTCATGGTCGGGATGATCACGTAGCTGGCGCCCCAAACATGACTGAACTCGGGCCCCTTGTTTTCAACGGAATTCGTATTCTCCGAGACGTTCATGTAATCCTGGCGCTCGATCCTGAAATTATAGAACCCCCTGAGTTTTTTGGTCAGGTCACGCTCAAAAAGAAAGTTCCCTCCCTGCGTCCTTAGGAAATTCTCGCTGGAAAGAAAAATATCGCTCGCGACGAACGAAGGGGTGATATCGCAAAACTTGCTTTTGTAGGTCCCGCCGAGCTCGTACTGGAAGGAGCCGAGATCCAGCGAATTCACGTTCGTCTGTTCCTGGAGATAATACGTGAAATTCCCGAACACCGAATGCCCCGCCTGGAACCCGAGATCATGCGAGATGTCGAGGCTCGAGATATTCAAAAAATTCGTGTCCGCGCGCCGGTTGTTCGACCCGAGGAGGTCCTGTGCCACATTATTTACGAGCTGGATCTTCGAGGAGGGCGCGGCATTGCGATTCGTGTCATAGCCCCAACCGTTGCTTTGACGCAATCCAATATGGGTCCGGCGTTTCCTTTGTTTGATCTTCTTTTCGTAAGTGGTCACCTGCTCTCGGATCGCGGGCGGAAGCGTCACAGCTTTCAAAGACTCTAATTCTTTCCCGGCCTCATTCAGACTGTCCAAGCGGTATAGGACCACGGCATAAAGAAGCCGGACGTCCGCGAGATTGGGATTGACCATCAGGATGCGTTCCAGAGTAGCGGCCGCGCTTAAAAGCTCCCCGCGGGCGATCTGCTCCTGAGCATAGCGGGCGTTCAGTTCGATATTGTCCGGATCCTTAAGGATATCTTCGTACGTGACCCCGGTCTTATATTTATCGTCCGCTGCCTTTTCCTTTGACTTTTCCGCAACGCGGGAGGCCTGCTTGGCACGATACGTCTCAGCGCGCAAGTTCTGCGTTTCGTTGGTGATATCCTCGGCAAAGGAACTTGGGCGGAACACAAGCAGAAAGAATATGAGAAGGGCAAGAGACTTCAGAGAAAATCTTAAGAACATCATCTTCCTTTCGTTTTTCGGCCCCAAAACCCGTGGACTTTCCTCCATGGGAAAACGGAGCCAGCGGCCTTCTTTAATTTTCGGCTCGCGGTAGTGTACCTTTAGCAATGTGAAAAAGCAAATTGCAAATCTCGAGAAATGGAGAACGCAAGCGTTTATCGTTGCCCGTTTCCCGTTCTCCGGTTTTCAGGTTATACTACCGTCATGTCCAATTCTCCATCAGAAAATTCAAAGGTTAATGGGACTAGCCCTGGCAACCTTCTATCAAAAAAAAATGGAGGCTAGGGCATGTCATTTCAATTGGACCCGTTCCAGCTCCAAGCCATCGAATGGATCGAAAAAGAACATTCCCTTCTTGTCTCCGCACCCACGGGCTCAGGCAAAACGCTCATCGCCGAAAAAGCCGTCGAAAAAGCTCTCTCACGCGGCGAGCAAGTCATTTACACCGCCCCGATCAAGGCCCTGAGTAATCAGAAATTCCGGGATTTCCAGGAACATTTTGGCAAAGAGACGGTCGGTATCCTCACCGGAGACGTTTCCATCAACCCGGGAGCGCCGCTCCTCATCATGACGACCGAGATCTACCGGAATTCCCTTTTCGAGAACGCGGAACGCATCCAAAAGATCGGCTGGGTTATTTTTGACGAGGTCCATTATCTGGATGACGCCCAACGCGGCACGGTCTGGGAAGAAGCTCTCCTTTTCACGCCCCCGGAGATCCGCATCCTTGCTCTGAGCGCCACGATCCCGAACGTCCAGGAACTCGCGGACTGGATCCGTCAGATCCACCAACGTCCCATCGCCGTGATCGAAGAGACGCATCGCCCCGTTCCGCTCCATTTTCTGTTCCAATGTCAAGGCAAGATCCTTACGAACACAAAATCGCTTAGAAAAGAAGGCTATCTTCAGCGCGACAATTGGCAGCTTTCCATGCGGGAAAGGCGCCGCGGGTTCCAATCTCCCCGCGCGCGACCGAATCGCCTCAATGACATCCTGAAGCATCTCATCAATGGGGATCAACTCCCCGCCATCTATTTTGCGTTCGGACGGAAACGCACAGCCATGCTTGCCTGGGAAGTCGCGCACTTTGATCTTTTGAGGGAGGCAGAACGTCGCGAAGTCCGGACGCTTTATGACGAACTCCTGGCGCGCTACGACCTGGCCGGTGATAAGACCGCCGAAGAGATCCGCCCGCTCATCGAACAAGGTATTGCCTACCATCACGCGGGCATGCTTCCGACGCTCAAAGAGGTCGTCGAAAGACTTTTCACGAGCCGCCTGATCAAGCTCATCTTCACCACTGAAACCTTCGCGCTGGGGATCAACATGCCGGCGCGCACCGTGGTCTTCGACGAGCTTGAAAAATTCTACGGCACGGGGTTCAAACCGCTCACCACACGCGATTTTTTTCAAATGGCCGGACGCGCGGGACGGCGCGGCATGGACCCGGAAGGTTTCGTTTACTGCCGCATTCATCCGAACGACATCCCCTTTCCCGAAGTGGAACGCATTCTTTACGGGAAACCGGAGCCTGTGCGCAGTCAGTTGAACGCCACGTACGCAACGCTCCTGAATCTTTACAGAACGCTCGGGCACAAACTTCTCGAGATCTATCCTCGCTCCTTCCATTTTTTCCAGTCCTCCAAACGGAAACGCGACGAAGGGTTCGATCTTCTGAAGAACAAGCTCGCGCTCCTGCAGGAGATGGGCTACATCACCGACCAGGGGACGACAGAAACTCAGGGTATGCTCACGGTCAAAGGGGAATTCGCGGCCTCGATCTTCGGTTTTGAGCTGCTTCTTACGGAAATGTACACCGATGGCGCGTTGGAGCAGTTGGACGAGGCGAAATTGAACGTCTTTTTGGCGGGATTGATCTTTGAGCCGAGAAAGAACGACGAGGCCCCGCGGCTCGGCAAGGACCATGGCGAATTACTGAAAATGACCCAGCATTATCACCGGATGGTCTTCAAATGGGAATCCAATTTCCGCGTCACGCCCCACACCAAGCCTCCCTATTTTCATCTCGCTCGCCCCATCGAGGCATGGACGCAAGGTAAGGATTTCGAAAAGATCTGTCAGCTGACCTCGGAAGACGAGGGAAGCCTAGTGCGTTACATACGGATGGTGATCCAACTCTTGCGGGAGATCGCCAATGCACCGCACGCCTCCGAAGGCCTCAAGGCGAAGGCAAGGCGCGCGAGAACTATGATCGACCGGGACGTGGTGGACGCAGAAAAGCAACTGCGGATCTAACGTTCTCTTTCTCCCAAAAGCGTTCCGTCTATTCTCCCAACTCTTGTTTCTCTGTCAGTCCTGCTTTTTCATCCTCTTGGCGGATCTTCTCAAGAATGATCGGTAACTTCCATTTTTCAATACGGCATACGGTGTCGTAAGGGCAGAAGCTTTCACAATCCCGGGGCCGCACCGGGATCTCGGATGACAAGATCTCCTTTGTGAACTTTTGGACGAACGCCACTGCCCGGTCCAAAGTCTTTTGGAACACTTCATCCGGAAGCTGCGACCGGGAGGAAAATTCTTTTTCAAATAACTGGGCGCCCCCTTCACTGTAAAACCCACTCCGTTTGTGATCACGAATGGAATAGATCTCGGCGCCGAGAGGCGTGAGGCCCAGGTGCTTTTTTGCGGCTAAAAGATAAAGCGGCAACTGGAGCGCGGTCCCGAGTTCGAGGCTCGCGGCCTTGAATCTCGCGGAACGTTTGTAGTCGATCACGACCGCGAACTTCTTTCCGTCATCCGTATCGATCCGATCCACCCGCCCCCGCAACTTGATCTTCTTGCCCTGGCATCTATTTTCTTCTGTCCGAAGGTTGCCAGGACTAGTCCGATTAACTTTCGAATTTTCTGATGGAGAATTGGACTTGCCTTCGCCTTCGATCTCGAGAGCCGAGTGGTCATTTTCTCCGAAGTCACCAAAGGAATATTCCACGTGGCACGGCTTGAAAGACGCATTTTCCAGCCGCTCCGCTTCATAACTTATAAAATCCACGAGCATCTCGAAGAGTTCGCGGCGATCGAGAGCTTCCTCGTAGGGTTCCGTCCACAGCATCGGATGCCGCTTGAAGCCTTCTTCTATCTCACGCCGGACGAATTCCTCGAGCTTCTCTTTCGGATCTTTTTTCCCGCAGGGATCAAAATACTGCTGGAGAACGTGATGCAGAATGCTTCCTTTTTGCATCGCGCGGATATCCTCGCCTGTATCTTTCAACTTGAGGATCTTGTCGGAAAAATAACGAAAAGGACATTTGGCATAAGTCTCAAGCCGCGTAGGGCTCGTTTCCGAGATCTCGAAATATCCTCCTTTGAGGATCTTCTCATCCAGGATCTTCGCCTCGATGGGTCTCACGGCAGAAAGAAGACGTTCGCGGCTTTGAGGATCTCCCGAAAGTTGAGCTAAAGCCTTGCGAAGACCGGCCTCCTGCCCCCTTGCGTCACGAAGAGCGCCGACCACCGAAGCCTCCAACTCACGATGCGTGATCGCCTCATCGACCTCGGGAAAAGGCCTCGAAAGGTCCTGACGTATCACGGGCACCTGCCCCCCAAAAAGCTCTTTTACTTCTTCAAGATAGAATGATGGCAGGGATTCTTTTCCCTCAAAATCAAGATGCGGGTAGCTTAAAAAGAGCTTCTCCTTCGCGCGCGTGATGGCGACATAGAAAAAAAACCTCTCGATATTCTGACGGGGCAAACACTCCGCGAGAGGATGTTCCATGCCGCCATTCATCAATTTCCGTTCCCAGTCTGAAAGTAACGGATCTTCGCGGATCTGCATGGGAAAAACTTTTTCCAGGAGGCCCGCCACGAACACGACCCTGTATTCTTTCTGCCGGGCGAGCGAGACGTCATAGACCTGCACGCGGTTCTTGTCGCGCTCGTGGAGCGAATAAACGTCCAATTCGACGAGGCCGAGAAAATGATCGGCAAAACTTTCGAAAGAGATCTCCGAAACCCTGCTTTTCAGGAAATAGCCCCGCATCTCATCCAGAAGAGCCTCGAACCTTTTGACACAGGCTGCGTCCCGGCGCGTGAACGGCGTGTAGCGATCGCTGATCTCCAGGATCCCGAAAGTATCGTACGCCGCGCGTTTCAAGATCCGGATATGATCTTCCGCGGTCTTCGCCATCCGGAACCGGTCCTCGAGCTCCATGAGAGCTTTAAGCGTTTCGGTCTTTTTTTGATTGAACCCGGAGAGGCTTCCGGGCTCTCCGCATTTCCAGTCCCCAAGCCAGGCCTCGCGCGTAAGCGCCACGCCTTCCCGGAATGACCGCTGTTCGAACTCCGCGAGCCACTCTTTGTCTTTTGCGATATCTTTTCCAAAACGACGCGTGTAGCCGGATTTCAGGAAAGCGAAAACATCCTCCCGCTTCCAGGCATTACGGAAAACCGAAAGAAGCGACGCGACCGCGGCGATCCAGGATGAGAATTTCAAACGGTCGCGTTCATGGATCTCGGCAGGGATCCCGTAACGCAAAAAGACCGAAGCGATGACCGGCGCATAATGCCGGATTTGACGGAACAGGACCGCAAAATCGCTGTAGCGGTAATCCCCGGTCGCGTAGAGCTTGTGGATCTGGCGGGCGATCAATTCGATCTCGCCCTCGGTCCCGATGGCGTCAAGCATAACGATATCCTGCCCCGGTTCCGGTACTGGTCCTGCAGATTTTTGAGAAAAAATATTTTTTTGAAGGAAAAGAAGCGGCGATTTCCCGGTGCGCCAGGAATGAGGTTTCATCGTCTGCGCTTTGAACCCGAGCTTCTCGAGGTCCTGCTCTGTCCGGCTCACGGCCTCAAAAGCATCTTCTTTCTCATTGCTATCTTCTTCCGTAAGAGTGATCGTGATGTCCTCCGTAATGGCGGAAAGCTCCCGGAGATATTCCAATTGTAAATTCGAAAAATCAAAAAATCCGTCAATCCAGATCCCTTTGAATTGCATACCCGGAAGATCCGCCTTCTTTTTCCTCTCCCGGAAGATGCGGAGAGCATCCTGGCTGTCCCGAAGCCCTTGCTTTTCGAGGCGCGCCTCGTATTGCTCATAGAAATCGGCGAGCGCTTCGTACTTCGCGGCATAGGTCGGTTCGAAACCCTTGAGCGCGTTCATGCGTTCGCGAAAAATTTCCGGAGGAACGCAGGACTCTTTGAGCTCGGTCATGAACTGCACCATCAGTCCCGGAAAACCCGGTTGCTCGCACACTCCCTCGAAATAATCCCATGCATTCTCGCGGACAAGGTCCCGGACAATCATCGTGCGGGTCAGACTGGAAGCCACGGGAACATCGGTTACGCGGAAAACGTCCCCCGCAAGCCGGGAGAGCGTGGTCACGCGTTTGTGGAAAAATCCTTTGAGGCCCCGCTGGATCAAAAGCGAGATTACGCGTTCGGTGTGTTCCGCGGAAGGAACGACGAAGAAAAGATCGGCAGCAAGAGGATCGACCGCACTCGAAAGCGCCTCTCCGAAAGAATCCAGAAGTCTATGGGTCTTCCCGCAACCGGCAGGACCTATTAATAGTGTCTGCGCCATGTTTTTTTATTCATGGTAAACCGCACAACTATCCTGATTCTCCCAGAGCGTCACCTTGGAGACAGGAAGTTTCATGCGGCGGGCTTCTTGAAAGATCCGCCAGGCGAGCATTTCCGCGGTCGGGTTCTCGTCCACGAGCACCACGGGCTCGCCGGCTTTTTTGAGGAGCTTCGCGAGAGGGTCTTTCGTCCAGAGGATCATTTTGTGATCGAGATGCCGTTCGATCCACTCCCCGATCGTCCGCTTGATATCAAAAAAATCCACGACCATCCCCTTGGGGTTGAGCTTTGATCTCGCCATTTCGATCTCCACGCGCGCGCTGTGGCCGTGAAGATGTGAACATTTGTCATGTCCGCCCAAAAGCCGATGCCCATAATTAAAATAGATCATCTTTGCGACTTTATACATAGCTTGAATCCCTCGAGAACAGTTATGGGAATAATAAGACGTGGTCATTATGGACGATTTCCGGAGACAAGTCCAATTCTCCGGAAGACCTTTCCCATTGCCGGGGTATCGTATAGAATGCTGTCTCATTCACAGGAAACGCTCTCATCTCCTGAAAGGGTCCTTGATGTCCGAGATCTCGGCTAGTGAACTGGAAAAAAAACTTTATATTGAAGTGGACGGCCAGCCGTATTTTGTGCTCGACGTCAAATTTGCAACGCCTTCCGCGCGCGGGGCTTCGACCATGGTCAAGGCCAAGGTGCGCAATCTCCTGAACGGCGCGGTGCTGGACAAGACTTTTAAGACAAGCGAGAAATTTGAAGTCCCCGACGTGGAAAAAGTTCCGGCAGTCTTTCAGTACATCACCGGCTCAGATTATTATTTTATGGATAATGTAGCTTATGAGGAATTTGTGCTCACCGCGGAAAAACTCGGCGAACAAAAACTTTATCTTAAGGAGAATCAGGAAGTGCTGGCTTTAAAGTTAAGGGGCACGGTGGTTTCGTTGGAGCTTCCGGTCTATGTCGAGCTCGCCATCACGGAAACCGATCCCGTCGTCAAAGGGATCTCCGCTTCCGGGCGTTCGCTGAAAAAAGCAAAGCTTGAAACAGGCCTCGAAGTCCAAGCGCCCCTTTACGCGGAAGCAGGAACTATCTTGCGTGTGAACACCGAAACCGGAGAAGTGTCCGGCCGTGCTTAAAAGTCCCTTTTCCCTTTCTACCTGATGCCCATTCCGGCATCAACGGGCGAATCATCCATCGGCAGATTTTCGGGAGCCCTTTCGCCGGGCATGGAGTCCGTATCGCCTTCAAAAGCCGAAGGATCTGATCCGCCGTCATCATCCTGGCTAAAGACCTCCGTAACATCCGACTCGGCATACAATGCCGGCGTTCCCGTTAAAGCGACAAGAAAAAGAGCCGCCAACCCAAAAACCATTTTTTCTTTCACAATTTCCTCCTTTTAAAAACGCACTCTGTCCGGCTAAGCGTACTCGTTAAACGAACTGATCTCCGCTAAAGCCTTCCGCGTTTTGGGAACGATCTTATCGTCCGCAGAAAACCCAAGAGCGATCACAATATCGATCTTTTTATCTTTGGAGACCTGGAGCTCTTCTTTCAAAGCCTTTTCGTCGAACCAGCCGATCCAACAGCTTCCGATCCCAAGTTCCTGAGCTTGCAGGACCAAATGCTCGCAGGCAATCCCGACATCCACAAGGCAATAACTTGTATCCCGGATCTGACCTCCGAACGACGCCAGAAACTTTTCTTTTTCCGAAACGACGGCGACAAGCGCCGGCGCTTCCATGGCGAACTTGTTCGTGGAATAGATCCCGGAAAAGATCCGCGTTGCCACACGCTTCCGGAGCTTTGGTTCGTCGATCACGATAAAATGCCACGGTTGAGAATTGCATCCCGAGGGCGCAAGGCGCGCCGCTTCAAGGCATTTGAGGATATCCTCCTTGGCGACCGGACGGTCCGCATAACACCTGACACTCCTCCGCTTGTGAACTAATTCTTCGAATGTCATTGGACTCCGGAAATGTCGATAAGGCGCTGAATGACTTCTTCGACCACAAGGTTCGGCGTGGACGCCCCGGCCGTAATGCCCACCTTGATCTTCCTCGGAGGAAGCCAGCCCGAAGTCTCAAGGATGTCCCGGGCCCCGGTCTTCTTGTGCCGGATCTTTTCCGGTGAGATGAGCGAAGTTGCGTCCTCGACGTGGAACGCAGGACAGAATTCGGAGGCGATCTCCACCAGGTGACCGGTATTGCTTGACCGGTAACCGCCGATCACGAGGATCACATCCATTTTTTTCTCGCCAAGCTCGCGGATCGCGTCCTGCCGGTCCTGGGTCGCGGAGCAGATCGTGTCGAAATGACGGAATCGGTCCTGAAGTTCGCCGTCGCCATAACGGACCCGGAGGGCTTTGCGCAACATTTCAGAGATCTCGATCGATTCGCGCGACAGCATGGTCGTTTGGTTCGCAAACCCTATCTTTCCGAGGTCTTTGTCCGGATCGAAACTCTCCGAACAGGCGTCCTTGAATTTTTCGAGGAACGCTCTCCGCTCTCCCTTCCCCTCAATATATTGACAAACCTGCTCCGCCTGTCGCCTGTCCTTCACTACCAGATATTTGGAAGCCCGGGAGCAAGTCGCGCGCGTTTCTTCATGGTCATATTTACCGTGGATCACAGAAGTGAAACCATCCCGGCTGTAGGATTCCACGCGACGCCACACACTCATTACGGACCCGCAGGTCGTGTCCACGATCACGCAGCGTTTCTTCTGAAATTCCCTCAGTGCTTCGACCGGCACCCCGAAGGCCGGCATGATCACCACGTCCTTTTCGGTGATCTCGGAACGCGAGGCCTCGCCGGTGAGGATCTTTACGCCCATTCCCTGAAGTTCCGCGTTCACACGCGGATTATGAATGATCTCATTGGTCAGAAAAATGCGCCGGTCCGGAAAACGCGCGCGGGTCTCGTAGGCATATTCCACGGCGCGTTCGACTCCGTAACAAAAACCGAATTCCTTCGCGAGATAGATCTCGAGGCGTCCTACCTTCAAAGAAAATCCGGAAACACGGATTTTATCAATGAGCGGGCTGTGATAACTTCGGTCAAGTTGGCGTTGGACGATCCCTTTGAGTTCGGGACTTTTATGGAAGGTTTTACCTTCTGCGGTCATGAAGACCCCAGTCAGGAAAAAGTGATCTTGCGGACCGTCACACCGGCCTGCTCGAGCAGCTTAAGAGAGGTTTCCAGGAAGGGATAATTCCCCTGGTAGACGACTTCGTTGATCCCGGAATTGATGATCATCTTGGCGCACATCAGGCAGGGAGAAAAAGTCGTGTAAAGCGTGGCGCCTTTGAGGCTCACGCCGTGGTAGGCCGCCTGCACGATCGCATTCTCTTCGCCGTGCGAGCAGAGGCATTCTCCGAGATCTTTCCCGGAGGCGTCGATCGCATTACATCGGGGACAACCGCCGTCGCTGCAATTCTTGATCCCCCGGGGCGTTCCGTTGTAACCAGTCGAGATGATACGCTTGTCCTTCACGATCACGGCGGCGATCTTCCGTTTCATGCAGTTGGCACGCATGGCCACGACCTTGGCAATATTCATGAAATACTCGTCCCAACCCGGCCTCGGAGCCTTTTGCGCAAGATCGAGAAAGATCGACTTCACCTTTTCATGCATCTCCCTGAGCGGCCCGTTGTTATCGACCTGGAGATCCGCCAAAGCGATTGTTTGATCAAGCTGTTGGTCGGTTTTGCTCGAGCTTTTTGCTTCCTTGGCCTCAAGCGCCTGAAAGTCCTCCCATACCCGGGGATCGTTCTCCCGGCCACGCTGCTTGAGACGTTCGAAACGAAGCCTTTCCGGAGCATGGATGCGAACGAGGGTGAAATCACTCCGCCGGCGAAAGACTTGGACTTCGGAGGGATGGCGGATAGAATCGATCACATAATTCTTCTCGGGATCCAGCTTCGCAAAGATCCGTTCGGCAAGACAACCCGGCCCTTCCTTTTCGCGCAATTCATTGCCGAGCGCGACGAGCGCATCGCGCGCGATCTCCAGGCCGCGTTGCCTGGCCTCTTCCCGGAGTGCGTCGGAAAGCGAATAGTAATGAAAGCCCCTGTCTTTGAGGAAATTCGCCGCTTCCCCTTTCCCCGATCCGTTCTTGCCTGTGAGTCCGATGATCATAAGATCCTTTTTTATGGGTGGATCCAAAAATCAGGCGCGTAGAAACGCTGATCGCCCGCGTGGCGTTCCACCAGGATAAGATGGTGAGCGTTCTTGCCGTCTTTTACTTCAGGCAACGCGGCGATCTCGCGAAGAGTTTCTCCGGGTTTCCCGGCCGGGGGTCTTAAAAATCCCACAGACTGTTTCTCCAGATGGAAGGCCGCCTCTTCAATGTCATCCACACGAAGTGCCATGGCATAAGGCTTTTTATCCCCGAAATGCGCGACCCAATCCAGCCCGGTCTTCTCATGAGGATGCTCGACCAGGATCGCCGGAGCGCATCCTTTTCGAAAAACTTCCACGCTATGCCCTTTGTGCTCAAGAACCTTGACGGTGGGGTCTCTCTCGTACCCCATCTCAAGAAATTCGCCCGTTCTCTCTTTGAGATGAACGGTCCGGAAAATGAAATGATCCAAAATGGAAAGGAGGCCGACCCCGACAAGCGACAAACCGCGCGTCACGACCTGGGCCGCGGTATTCTCCAGGGCAAGCCCTGCGGCATATTGTTTCAGAATCTTTTCAAAAAGGATGGGGTCCTTGTTGCAGCCGGCAGTAAATGGCATCTTGATTTCCTTATGGCTGTGTTGCCTACAAAGACAAAGCTTGCCCCCACGGCTTCACTTTTTGAAGTGAAGCAGCGGGGGCAAACTGAGGAAGACTCAAAAGGACTTTGAACGGTTTTTTTATTTCAGCTTATTCCCCGGCTTTTTCGGGGGTTCATCTTTCGAACGGGGCGTCGCTTTGGGGTTCGACTTGAACTGGACTGAAAGTTCTGCATTGATCTTGGCATAAGTCGGATCCATATCCTCGGACTCGACGATCGAGCCTACCGGACATTCCGCCGCGCAAGCACCGCATGAAATACAGGTCAACGGATCGATCACCATGAAATCCTTGCCTTTGTATGTTCCGGGATAAATCGCTTCGGTGGGACAGACACCGGCGCAAAGGCCGTAGCGTTCGCCGTGACATTTCTCTGTAATAACATAAGCCATTCTGTGATTCTCCTTATGGGTGTTGGTTTTGAAAGAGGCCGTATTTTAACCGCTGCTTCCTCCATCGTCAATGCTTTCAAACCAGGGGCTCCAACCTCTCAGGTGGCCGGCTCATGACCTCAAGACGGGCCATGCGATCTTCCATGGGGGGATGCGTGCTGAAAAGAGCGGACCACCCTTTGCCCGAAAGCGGATTCGCGATGAAAAGATGGGCAGTCGCGGGTTCGGCGTCGCGGAGTGGAAGTCGTCTGGAAGCGGCATCGATCTTTCGAAGCGCACTTGCGAGATAAAGAGGTTCTCCGCAAAGCTTGGCCCCGCCAAGATCCGCCCCGTATTCCCTGGAGCGTGAGATCGTGAGCTGGATGAGCATCGCGACCAAAGGCATCACGATCGATGCTAAGATCAGCGCCAGCGGATGGCCGTTGTCCCGCTCGTCACGCTCCCCGCCCCAGAAAAATGACCAGCGGAACATGGAAGCGATCATGCTGAGCGCGCCGGCCAACGTCGCCGCAATCGAGGACAACAAGATATCGTAATTCAGGATATGCGACAGCTCATGCCCCAACACACCGGAAAGTTCTTCCTTGTTAAGAAGTCCAACGATACCGTGTGTGACCGCGATCGCCGCATGCTTGGGGTCGCGGCCCGTGGCAAAGGCGTTCGCTGAAGCCGACGGAAGCATGTAAAGCCGCGGCATGGGAACGCCGGCTTTTGCCGAAAGCTCCCTCAGGATCTCAAAAACCTCGGGGGCTTCATCCTCGGTCAGGGGTTGTGCCCGATACATCGCAAGCACGATCTTGTCACTAAACCAATAAGCGCCAAAATTCATCACACAGGCAAGACAGAACGCGGGCGCCATGCCGCGCTCGCCGCCTAAGGCAAACCCAAAAAAAACCACCAAAAGCGTCAGGAGCGCTAAAAGGAATGTGGTTTTAAAAAAATTGGCCATTCCCTTGTCCCTTTAGAACTTGATACCGAGTTTACGAAGGGTCTTGAGGAGGGCGGAACAGCCCTTAAAATGGATGGCGTGCATGCCGGCCTTCCGGGCGCCTTTGATAAAACTCTTCATGTCATCGATAAAAACGGTCTCTTCGGGCCTGAGGCCGACCTTCCTCAGGACGCGCCGGTAGATCGTGAGGCAGGGTTTGCGCGCACCCACCTCATGCGACGGAAATTTCCGGTCGAAATGACGGAGGAGTTTGAAATGCTTCTTGAGATGAGTGAAGTGGAGCGCGTTGGTGTTCGAGATCAGATAAAGCGGATAGTGTTTCTTGATCCGCGCAAGGAGTTTGTCCATCCCCGGGTTCTCCCAGAAGATGTCGTTCCAATAATGGCGAAAGGTCGCTAGAGGTAGGGAGACACCGAGGGTTCTGCAAGCGATCCGGTGGAATTCGCGGGTCGAGATCTCGCCGCGCGTATAGGCCTGCTCGAACCTGGAAAGAAAGAAACGCTTCCAAATCTGCCGGGTGGAAAGACCCGAGGCGGCCGAAAATCGCTTTGCAGCTTTTTCGACATCATAATTCACAAGCACATTGCCGAGATCGAAAATCACGGCTCTGATCTTTGGGTTTTTATTTTTCATAGGCTGGGTATTTTAACATACCTCTTATAAAAATGGATGGAGGATGGAGCTTGGCTTTTCGCCCTCTGCCATCCTCCTTCCGTCATCCGAGTAAAGCGACCCATTTACACAGCTGGCTCGTAATGAGACCCAAATACGTCCCCATCACGTTCCCAAGAATGCCGAGGAGAAGCCCGACAGGTGCGAGTGCGGGTTCATAAGCCGCAGCCACGATCGGCGCCGAGGCCGGCCCCCCGATATTAGCCTGGCTCGCGGTCGCGGCAAGACAAAGCGGGATACGGGCAACGCGGGACACGATCAGAAGAAATGCCCCATGGATGAGAACCAGGACAACGCCAGCCACGACCAGAAGCGGCGCGGACAGGATCCCTGACAAACTTGCTCTTGCACCGATCGATGTAAGCACGAGAAACAGGAAAAGATACCCTATCCGCGAAGCGCCACAGAACTCGAGCTTCCGAAGCGACGTCAATGAAAGCAAAATGCCGAAGGTCGTGGCGAGAATGATCGTCCATGCAAAAGATCCGTTCCCCAAGAAATCTGCCAACCTACTCGAAATCCACGCTCCGCCGAATGCTACGGCAAGAGTGAGAGGAAGAAACTGGAAGCTTACTTTTTTTGTGCTCGAGTCCGCCAAAGTGGTCTTTCGGGCCAGTTCCTCGACGAAGCGAAGGTCGGAACGGTTCCACTTGTCATAAGCTTTTTGAAAACCTTCGAGCAGGATCAAGAGCCCCATCCAGGAATAGGCAACGACCGTATCCACCACGATCATCGGAAAAAAGATAGCGTCCGGCGTGTGGATCGCCTCCTTGACCGCGATCATATTGGCGCTCCCGCCGATCCAGGAAGCCGAAAGCGCCCCGAACCCTGACCACGCGTCCGCCGGAAGCCACGGTTTAAAAAGCATCACCACGAACGGCGTGCCGATCATGATCCCAGCGCTCCCGGTGAACATCATGAGAAGCGCAGGCCGGCCGAGTTTCAAGATGGCTTTGATATCCGTCGAGATCAAAAGAAGGATCAATCCCGCGGGAAGAACCGTGCTCGTGATCTTCGAATAGATCGCGTGTTGCCCGGGAAGGATCCCGGACCCGGAAACCATCATGGGAACAAAATAGATCCAGAAAAGCGGCGGCGGGAACTTGAAAAATTTACGGGTTCGCGGATCTTCGGAAAAGAAAACGATGCTCAGAACGATCAGCGCCAGAACGCAAAAAATACCTGGAGAATTTTGAATCATGGGAGGAGCGGCGCGACGCCGATACCGGCCCTGACTTTCCGGAGGTCATAAACGCCGGAGCGTGTCACAAAATTGCCCTGCGTCACGTTCTTCGCCATAAAAAAAGGTGCGTCTAAGTCCACGAAATCAAAACCGCCGAGCCCTGCCGCAAGATGCGCGGCCGCGGTGACCGCCAGCGGCGTTTCCATCATCGTCCCGATCATCAGCTTGATCCCGTTCCGTTTCGCAAGACACGCGATCTCGTATGCCTCCAGAACGCCTGTCTTCATGAATTTGACGTTGATCGCACCGGCAGCTTTTGTCTTGATGAGACGCTTGGCGTCCTGAAGTGACGAGATGCTTTCATCAGCGCAAACAAGCGTTTTGCCTTCACGCGTTACTTTCGCGAGCCCTTCCCAATCCTCTTTTGGTACCGGCTGTTCGACAAGCGCGGGTTTTATTTTTAGCCTTTCTAATTCTTTTAAAAATTTGAGCGTCTGTGCGGCCGTAAACCCCTGATTCGCGTCAAGATAGACCGGACATTTTCCGGTGATCCGGACCACCGCCGCGACGCGTTTGAGGTCCCGGTCGAAATCCCGGCCGATCTTCACTTTGAAAGAACGTATCCCACGCCGCAGGATCTCACGCGTTGCGGTTTCGGCTTCGGTGACATCGCCAAGCACCACGGTCATGTTGGTTTTGAGCGCGCGCGGCCGAGGCCCGAAAGCTTTCCAAAGCGGGATCTTCTTTTCGCGTGTCGCCGCGTCCAGAAGCGCCATTTCCAGCGCCGCCAGCGCGCACTTGTTCTTCGCCCACTTCATTTTAAATTCTTCCGCGATCTCCGAAAATGCCTCGAGACCCAGACCGGCGATTGAACGAGCCGCTTCTTTCAGATTTTTGAGCGTTTCATGGACGGTCTCCCCGGTGATGTGCGTCGCGACCGCTGCCTCGCCGGACCCGCGGACCCCGTCTGAGAGTTCTATCAAAAAAAGGACATTCTCGAGCAGGTCGTGCTGGCCCTTGGCCGTACTGAACGGGCGTACGAGCTTCGCACGCCAGATCCTGGCCTTTGCTTTTTGGATGCTCACCGGCTTCATAGTTTCTCTTTCAGGGAGTTTTACTGGCACTGCGTTACTATTGATTTTAGGGATTCGTAGTGCCGTACCGCCCAAATTTTATATTCTTTTCTGAAATGGTAATTTGGGCGGCCCCAATCTCAGCTTCGCTGAGACTGATTGGTATTGGGACCGTTAACCCTTAAAATTAAATAGAGAACGGTACTGGTCTTCATTTTTCGTTCGGGCTATACTACCGCAAATTCGAAAAAGGGGATAGCTCCCTCAACAAACCGGATTCGTTCTATGAAAAAAATTATACTAAAAGGCAAGCCCAATTCTCCATTAAAAGATTTAAATGTTAATTGGACTAGTCCTGGCAATCTTCTGTTTAAAAAAAATAGATGCCAGGGCAAAGCCGTTGTCGGGCAATCCGGCGGATGCACGGCGGTCATTAATCAAAGTCTCGCGGGCGTCGTGGAAGCGGCACGGACCTGCCGCGTGATCACGGGGATCCTCGGGTCGCGGAATGGCATCGAAGGCATTCTGAATGGTTCTTTTGTGGATCTCAAGGCAAAGCCATCAAAATTGATTCTCCGAATCGCCCAATCCCCTTCCGCCGCGCTGGGTTCTTCCCGTTACAAACTCAAACCCGGAGATGACCGGAAGATCGTTGCGAGCCTCCGGAGACATCATATCCGCTATGTATTCCTGATCGGAGGGAATGATACGGCAAACACTAGCCTCCAGATCGCAAGAGCCGCAGAAAAAGATCATTATGAGATCCGGGTTATCCATATCCCGAAGACCATTGATAACGACTTGGTTGAGACTGACCACTGCCCGGGGTACGGTTCTGTCGCGCGCTTCGCGGCCGTCACGACGCAGGAGGCGGCGCTGGACACCCAAGCCATGAAAAATGTCGATCCTGTGAAGATCATCGAGCTTATGGGAAGAAATTCCGGCTGGATCGTCGCGGCCTCGGCCCTCTTGAAAAAAGCACCGGAGGATGCTCCCCATCTCCTGCTCATTCCCGAAGTCCCGTTCGACGAGACGTCGTTTATTAAAAGGACCGAGGCCATTCTGCAATCGGTGGGTTATTGCATTATCGTTATTTCGGAAACGATCCGCGACTATCAGGGAAACCGCATCGGCCACAAAATCGAGGGGGTCACGTCAGACCCGTTTGGTCACAAATATGTCGAAGGCACGGCGGCGCGTCTTGCCACGATCCTCGAAAAAAATCTGGGGGTCCGCGCCCGTTTCGACAAGCCCGGAACAATCCAGCGCATGTCGATGGCTTACGTCTCAGAGACCGATCAAAAAGAAGCCTATCAGGCGGGCGTTCACGCGGTCAAGTGGGCCCTCCGGGGAATGACCCGGGTCATGGTGGGATTTGAAAGAAAACCAGGAAAGAATTACGCTATGGCTTACAAGCCGGTACCGCTCGAAAAGATCCCGAATCATGAGCGCGACCTCTTTGCGGGATTTTTTGACAAGAAAAAAGGGATGGTCACGCCGGCCTTCGTGGAATACGCCCTGCCGCTTCTCGGCAAAGGCCTCCCCCATTTCGCCTCGCTCTAGAGTGCCGGAATTCTTTACGCCGGCACTGGTTCTCATAAAAATTCATTGCAAGCGAGTGCCGCATTGAACAACCCGTGAAAATTTATAGGAAGTTCAGTGCGGAGAATCCCGAAGGACAATGTGCGGATTTTTTTCCTGGAAATTCCTGAGAAGCCATTCGCTTAAGAAAAGAAGCACCCGGCGTCTCTGTTCATCCCGGGCCAAGGCGACGCCGTAGGAAAGCACCTCCCCAAGATCCGCATCGTTGAGCGCGCTCTCAGCCCATCTCAGGATCTTCCACGGCAACATTTCAAGCTGCGACTCCGCACCATATTCTTCCTTCAACCGGTACTGCAGCACTTCATATTGCAAAGGACCCACGGCTCCCAGAAGCGCGATGTTGGGATTGGACGGCTTGATCCAGCTGAAAACCTGCACAATATCTTCGGCAAGCAAATGCTCCAGGCCTTTTCGAAAAGGCTTGTATTTCGCCGGTGAAGGATTGTGGATCGAGGCAAAACATTCGGGAGCAAACCGCGGGATAGCATTGAACGCGATCGAGGGATCTTCGCTTACGGTATCCCCCACGCGGAAATCCGATTTAACGGCAAAGCCGACGATGTCCCCGGGAAACGCCTCATTGACGGTTTCGCGGCTCTGTCCTAAAAGAGTGTGCGATCCCGCAAGCCTTACGCTCTTTCCTGTCCTCGTGTGATAAACGTTCATATCACGGGAAAACTTGCCCGAACAAATGCGCAAAAAAGCGATCCGATCACGATGCAACGGATTCATGTTGGTCTGGATCTTAAAGATAAAACCGGAAAAATCTGTTGAGATGACGGGAATAGAACGGTCTCCCGCACGTCTCTCCACCGGTCCCGTGGAATACTTGATAAAGCCGTCGAGCAAAAGTTGTACGCCAAAGTTGTTCGCGGCACTCCCGAAAAAAACAGGCGTTGTCTTTCCCTGAAGCACCGACTCCGGAAAAAAGCCTACATGAGCCGTGTCCAAAAGCTCCAATTCCTCCGAGGCTTGGCCATAGGATTGTTCGTCTATGATCTCTTTTACCGCGGGGTCTGAAAATCCATGCATCGACACCGGGGCTTTGTAGGCGCCCCCCGGAACTTTCTGAAAAATGTGCACTTCCTTTTGAAGCCGGTCATAAACTCCCCTGAATTCCCGGCCGCTTCCCAGAGGCCAGTTGACCGGATAGGCATGAATCCCAAGAACATTTTCCAGTTCGTCGATCAACGCGAGGGGGGCCAGACCCGGACGATCCAGCTTGTTCATGAAGGTAAAGATCGGGATCCCGCGGTGGCGGCATATCTCAAAAAGCTTGCGGGTCTGACTTTCAATACCCTTTCCGGAATCGATCACCATCACGACCGCATCGACCGCCATCAGCACCCGGTAGGTATCTTCCGAAAAATCTTTATGGCCCGGTGTATCGAGAAGATTGATCCTCCACGGACCGTAATCGAACTGAAGGAGCGTAGAACTGATCGAGATCCCACGCTTCTTCTCCATTTCCATCCAATCCGAGGCCGTCTCCCGCTCCTGCTTCCGGGCAGTTACGGAACCGGCCAGCTGGACAGCCCCGCCATACAGAAGGAATTTTTCCGTGAGTGTCGTTTTGCCGGCATCCGGATGTGAAATAATCGCGAACGTCCGCCGCCTTAAAATTTCGTCGTGAATCAAGCCTGTTTGCATCGTCTCATTTTTCCGTTTGTCTTCCCTGGATTTTATTCACGTCGCTGGGGGAAGGGCAGCACTGATCACCTTAAACTTTTCAATTGATGAAGATCAGTGCTGCTGTGATTCGCGAAGAAAGTCAGGATGGCTTTTCCAACCAGGGATCACCTTGCACCAAAGCTCCAGAAATATTTTTTTGCCGAGGAACCGCTCAATGTCGAAACGCGCGGCCATGCCGATCTGTTTGATCTTCTCACCGCCTTTGCCGATCACGATCGCTTTCTGGGAATCCCTCTCGATCACGATCGTAGCGTGAATGCGGGTTATTTTTTCTTCTTCCTTGAAATCATCGATACGCACCGCTCCGTCGTAGGGAAGTTCCTCGCCCAGGAAGTGATAAAGCTTTTCACGTATCATTTCCTGCACGTGGAAGCGGACATTCTGGTCGGAAAGCTGATCTTCGGGATAAATGAACTCCCCAAAAGGCAGGTATTTCAACGTCTGTTGGATCAAGACTTTGACGTTCTCTCCGGTCTTGGCGCTAATGGGAATGAGTTCTTTGAAGGCGTAAGCTTTTTGAAAAGAATCCAGAGCTAACAAGAGATCGTCCTTGGGGAAACGGTCGATCTGATTGACCAAAAGAAATACGGGGATGGAAACATCCTGGACCCATTTCAAGATCGCACGTTCCGCATCCCCCATGGCCTTGGGATAAACCATCCAGTAAAGAAGGTCCGCGTCCGAAAGCGACTGATGGACGTCACGCACCATGCCCTCTCCCAAAGCATCTTTAGGTTGATGGACACCCGGCGTGTCGAGAAAAACGATCTGCCCGCGATAGGGGCTTTGGACCACCGCGCCGTCAGGAACGGTCATGATCCCGCGGACCACATCGCGCGTCGTCTGTGGCTTGGCGGAAGTCCCGGCCAATTTCTCTCCCACCAAATAATTGAGCAGGGTGGATTTCCCGACGTTCGGTCTTCCGATGATCGCGACATGCCCTACCTTAGTTTCAGGCATCCTTTTTTTCTCCGTTGGATCCGGCATCTGTCCTGTTTTGGGTCGTAAAAGGTTGGGTCAGGATCGAACCCAGTTTGGTCAATCTGTACGTCATCTGTCCCGGCGCGCTCGCGGCCATCTTTACGGTCCCGGCGATGCCCGCCTTGGCCTTAGAGATCAAAGCCTTTTGGAATGCTTTTGTGAAAGCGCTGAAAACGCGGAACTTGGGATCCTCGATGTAGCCATCGACCTTAATATCCAATTCCACAGTTTTCTGATCCTCCAAAAGAAGGCGGACCGCATCGAACGGATATTGGAGAAGCCTCTGGGCGGCGGTCGGCGCCGCAAATGTCATAGACTTGAGAGTCAGTAAATGCTCCGACTTGAGATCCCCTTCCACACACAACAAATGCGACTTGAGATCAAAGGTCCCGCTTTGCACTTCACCGAGGATCCCGGAAAGAAGAAACTCATATTCCGCCATGGAACCGCCGGTGATCTGAACGTCCACATCAAAATTGTCCCCATCCGCAAATTGGCACTTCCCCCCGCCTTGGAAACGGGCTGGAGGATTCACCCCGAATGTTGCCTCCACCTGGATCGTCTCCGTAAAGGTCGGGCTGACATAATCCGAAAGAAAATCAAAACCGTCCCAGTGCCCCTTGATATGCTCAAAAATCCACCGCTGCTCTTCGGGTTCGCGCCTGTCATCAAAAATGAGGGCTCCTTTCTCGAGTTCCAAACGGTCGATCCGGACACGCCAGGAGTCTTCGCCGACATTGTCCGGATGAGGCATCGCGCGCGGCGGGATCGGTGGACTTTCCTTATCAAGCCCCATGTTGTGATACCAGTGTTTGACATTGGTCCGCGACCCCTGAGGAGTCATGTAGCTTTCAATGGCGAAAACAACTTCTTTGAAATGGGCCTTACGGATCCGGATAAACTTGTTCTTGAGCACCCGAAGGTCCAGAGTGCAATCAATGCCTTTAGCCGTGAAATGGTCGCGCCTTTTGAACCCCGGAGGGTTGAGGATCTCGAGTTTTTTAACACTGATATGCGCAAAAAAAGGGGAAATGCGCATGCCCGCGATATGGACCGGCATGTCAAAGAGCCGGGTCATTATTTTCTCCAAAAAAGGCTCGGCGACCATGCCCAGGAGCCGGGCATGCAGCATCCCGAGAATAGCCAGCATGATCAAAACAAAGAAAAGAGGCCTTAGTTTTTTCATCGAGGGATCAATTCTTTCCGGAAAATTTCCTCCCGGGCGTAAAGTTCTTTCAGCCGCACAACGTCCTCCCGGCTTAGCGCCGGTTTCAAAGATGCCTCTACATTCTCAAGCGCCTGTGTTCTGGTTTTCGCTCCAGCGATCACCGTCGAAACTGCCCCGAACGCGAGGGCAAATTCTAACGCCGCTTTCGACAGAGATGGGGTCCCGGACCCAAGCATTTGCTGAATAAGCCGGATCTTTTGCCAATCAGCTTCCCGCTTTTCAGGGGCCCACCGGCAGCGATGATCGTCCTTGGGGAATTCATGCTCCGGTGTATATTTCCCGCTCAAAAGTCCCGAAGCAAGGGCCTCCCGGACGATCACTGCGGTGCCCTTTTTCTCCGCTTCAGGAAAGATCTTTTCAGCCATGCGCTGGTCCAATAGATTAAAGATGATCTGGATTGCTTGGACTCGCGGGTCCTTGAGCGCCGCCCAGGCCTCAGCCTCCGTATGGACCGAGATCCCGATAAAGCGGATCTTCCCTTCTTTCTTCAACCCCTCCAGAACGCCTACCAAATCCCCCTTTTGGATCAACTCCAGAGAGGGATTATGAAGCTGAAAAAGGTCGACTACATCCGTGCCGAGACGTTTGAGGCTTTGTTCGCAAGCGAAGTGGATGTGACCGGTATCAAAATTTTTCCTATGCCCGACATGATTGAGTTTTTCGGGCGATCCCCGCAGAAAAAATCCGCGCTTTTGCGAAGGCGGATAAAAATCCCAACCGCACTTGGTGGCCAGGATCAAGCGGTCGCGGGACCTGTCTTTCAGGAATTTCCCGAGAAGTTCTTCGCTGTGCCCTTCTCCGTAGACGTCGGCCGTATCAAAGAAATTAACCCCAGAATCCCATGCAGCCGCTAAGGCTTCGAGAGAATCTTTATCACGAACCGGACCGTAGGCATGACCTCCTATGGCCCAGCAACCGAAGCCGACTTCGGAAACACGCAAACCTGTTTTTCCAAAAGGGCGCTCTTTCATACGGGGAGTAACGACTCCGATCCGGGACACCTGAGAGAAGGGGGGACGATGGAACGGTTACTTCGGAAAAAGTTCGTCAATGGCTTTTTGGATCTTATCCTGGGCCTGATAGCCCACAAGCTGTTTCGCGACTTCTCCGTCCTTGAAGAAGATGACCGTCGGGATACCCTGGATCCCATATTTCTGGGGCGTATTCGGATTCTCATCCACGTTCATTTTTCCGATCGCAACACGACCGGCATTGGCCGCCGCGATCTTTTCGATCACGGGACCGAGCATCCGGCAAGGTCCGCACCACTCGGCCCAAAAATCGACCAGAACGGGTTGTTCGGATTGAAGCACCTCAGCCTGAAAATTGGCATCGGTAAGAGTCTTTTCTTTGCTCATGGATTCACCCTGTCAGAGATAGAAAAAGTTTTTAAAATATCGGATTTTTTCGAACTTAAAATTAACCCACAAAAAACAGCCCCATTCCTGCAATCCCTAACGGGGCTAGCCTCACTTTCTGGAAGGTGACGGCGGCAAGCTCGCCGCAACGGAGCCGTAATATACACCGAACACAGGGTTCTGTCCACACACTGGCAATCTTCGCAAATCCGAGGAACTATTTTGGGCCGAGGATCTCCGAGATAGCCTTGAACACCTGATCCACGAACGGTTTCTGGACCACTCGCTCAGCGCCGGCCTCTCGGGCCAAAATATCCAGCTTCATTTCTTGCACGGCAGTAAAAAACACTACGGGAATATGCGCGGTCTCTTTCATCGCCTTGAGGCGACGACAAGTTTCATACCCGTCCATCCCAGGCATGGCAATATCCAACAAAATAAGATCGGGCTGCCACATCTTTGCTTTGTCAAGACCGCTTAGGCCGTCCGTTGCGATCTCGACAAGAAATCCGCGCGATGCGACACGGACTTTCAAGAGCGTCACCACCACAGGTTCATCATCCACGATCAGGATCTTCTGGGGTGTCATGATTCCTCCTTAATGAAAAAATGAATTAGAAACTGGGACAGTCCAAACTTTGCATTTTTTTCCAAAATGGTAGTTTGGACAGCCCCAATTTCAACTCCGTTGAAATTGATAGGTATTGGGACAGTTCAAGTCGCCATTGATAAAAATAAAACAAGACTTAGGCGCCATGCTTCTTTTTAGGTTCTGTTCCAAAGCTCCTCTAGTAGGTTTCGGAATCCTTCCCCGTAAACTTAAAGCCTATTTCCAGTCCTTCTGGGGGCTGCTTTATACGCTGAGGGACACAAATCCTGGATTTCACAATGCCAACAATCCGGCCGCCGGGCAAAACAGCGCACGCGGCCATGATGGATGATAAGATGCGAATAGAGCGTCCAATTCCTTACCGGCACTAATCTCATCAAGTCAAATTCGATCTTCATGGGATCTGAGTGGCACGTCGCCCGCAGCAAACGGTTGATGCGGATCATGTGCGTATCTACCGAGATTCCGGGGATCCCGAACGCGTTCCCCAAAATGACATTAGCCGTTTTCCGGCCTACTCCCGGGATCGTGATAAGATCTTCCATGTGGGCCGGGACTTTCCCTCCAAATCTTTCAAGAACCACTTTCGCGGCACCGAGAATGTTCTTGGTCTTATTCCTATAAAAGCCCGTGCTCCGAACCGTTTTCTCAACCGCCCTAGAGTCCGCGGCTGCAAAGGCGCGTATGTTTGGATATCTTTTAAAAAGAACCGGCGTAATCCGGTTCACAAGTTTATCGGTACACTGCGCGGAAAGAACCGTCGCCACCAAGAGCTCCCACGGTGTCCGGAAATAAAGGGCACACCGGATATCCGGATAGACTTTGCGCAACCGGAGGAAAATCGCACGCACGCGTCTCTTTTTGGCCGCAAATGTCTCTTTCATGAGTAACAATATACTACATACAAGCTTTAGCGTTGAAATCTATCCTGACTTTTATTTTCTTCTCCTTAAGGGTGGTCGGGACAGCCTTGGCTTTTATTTTTTTCTAAATGGTGGCCAGGGCAGCCCCAATTTTCACGCGATGGAAATTGACGAGGATCGGGACTCAATGTCATCCGCATTGTCCTCCACTTATTTTTCAAGTATACTTCGCAAATAGGGAGAATTTTTATGGCAAAGATGAAAGCCGTTGTTTTCAGAAAGCATGGCACGACAGCGGAACTTGAGGAAGCTTACGTGCCCATCCCGGAACTCGGAAAAAAGGATGTCCTGGTCAAGGTCAAGGCTTGCGCGCTGAACCATTTGGATCTTTGGACGCTTGCGGGCATGCCCGGCATCAAGATCAGCATGCCGCATATTCTCGGTTGCGATATCGCGGGCGAAGTCGTTGAAAAAGGCAAAAAGGCTCATGGTATCCCGCTCCATAAACCCGTGATCGTCGCGCCCGGCATTTCCTGCGGCAAATGTGCTTACTGCAAATCCGGCTGGGACAGCCTTTGCGCCCATTATGAGATCGTCGGATTTCAGAACAGCGGCGGGTACGCGGAATATGTCAAGATCCCCGCGCGAAACATCATCCCTGTCACCGGCAATCTTGGAATGGAATCCTGGGCTGCGGTGCCGCTTGTATTTCTAACGGCGTGGCATATCCTCGTAACGCGGGCCGCTCTCCAGAAAAAAGAGACGGTGCTCATTCAGGCCGGCGGAAGCGGGATCGGCAGCGCTGGGATCCAGATCGCAAAGCTCCTGGGAGCCCGGGTGATCACCACAGTAGGAAGTGAAGAAAAAGTCAAGCGGGCCAAAGCGCTCGGGGCGGACGTTGTCATCAATTATAAGCTGAAAGATTTCCAGACCGAGGTCATGCGCCTGACTCACAGTGAGGGCGTCGACGTTCTTTTCGAACACATCGGAGGCCATACATTCGCCCAAAGCGTATTGTGCCTCAAGAAAAAAGGGCGAATCGTCACCTGCGGCGCCACAACCGGCCGCACCGTCAGTTTTGATCTGCGTTATCTTTTCACGCGCCAGCTTTCTGTCATAGGTGCTTACATGGGCGGCATTCCTGAGCTTCAGCGCATCGTCCGACGTATTCAAGACGGTCGTTTGCGGCCTGTGATTGACCAGATATTTCCATTACGGGAAGCGCGCCAAGCCTTAAATCGCATGGCTTCCCGGGAGAACTTTGGAAAAATTATTTTAAAACCTTAACAGCCGGATGGAGGATGACGGAAAGCGGATGACGAAAAACTTGACACCATTCGCCATCCTCGATCCACGACCCCTGCTCCCATGAAACGCTCCAGACTTTATCTCTCCGGCATTCAATTGATGTCTCAAAGCGCGATTTGTTTTTCCATCATGGCGCTTTGCGTCAAATATGCGAGTGTGTCACTCTCTCCGTTCCAAATCGTTTTTTTCCGGAGTTTTTTCGGCATGCTGATAGTGCTCCCCTTTATTTGGCGCAAAAAGGTATCGCTCTGGGGTGAAGAACGGCTCAAACTGACGTCCCGCGGCATCTGTGGCTTCGGCGCTCTGATCCTTCACTTTTACACCATCGCCAAACTTGATCTCGGGCTTGCAATCATGCTCAATTATACGGCGCCCATTTTTACGGTGATCTTCTCGGTCTTTTTCTTGAAGGAGCGCCCGAGCCTCTCTCTTTGCTTTCTGATCGTTTTGTCTTTCACCGGAGTGATCCTGCTGAATACGCGTTCCGGCGCGGCGTGGAGCCCGGCAGTATGGCTAGCGCTATTTTCCTCGGTCTTCGCCGCATTCGCTTATCTGTCGATCCGAACGATCCGACAACGAGAGTCACCCTACACCGTGGTTTTTTATTTCACGCTGATCTCGACCGTGGGTTCGCTTTTTTTCCTGAAAGGATGGAAGTGGCCAGACCCTGCATCCTGGGGACTAATCGCCGGGGTGGTGATCTTTTCTTTCTACGGGCAGGTCTGGATGACCACCGCTCTGAGACGCGCACCCGCCTACCTGGTCACGCCATTCTCTTACCTTCATCCGGTGCTCTCGTTCGCGTATGGATGGCTGCTATGGGGGGATGCCATCACCTGGATCACCGCGGCCGGCATTTTTCTGATCGTGGGAAGCGGCTCGCTTATTTCCTATTTTGAAACAAAACGCGAAAAAAAACTTCCCGCCTCCCTCTCGAGTGAATCCTGCCTTTAGCATAGCTTCGAGATTGAAATTGCGGATAGTGCAATTTCAATTTGCTTTATGTGCTGTACCGTTAAACCCATAAAATCAAATAGGGAACGGTACTAAGCTTACGCCTTGGCGTCTTGGACATCCGTTATTTTGAATGCGACGAACATATAAACTAAATTAATCAGGATCATCACCCCGAACGGCAATGGCAGCCTCCGAAGCGGCGTCATGATTTGAAACCATGTCAGAGTGAAAGACACGGTCGTAGCAAAGCACACTAGAGAAAAAATAGATCCGTAACGAAGTTTTTGCTTCCTCATCATGTTGAACAAAAGCCCGACAAGCGAATAGAGAAGATCCGTGATCAGAATGAGAAAGAAGAACAGGACGATCATGACAGGCGGAATGATCAAAAATAGAGTATTTTTGATCACTTTAAAGAGACCTCCCACGATTTCACCGGTGATCCGGATCTTGGGCGGCAGTTGTTCCTTTGTCTGGATCCCCGCCTTGGTAATATCCCGTTCTTCGATCTGCCCCGGCGCCCGTTTCATAAAAACTTTTGTCGAGGTCACAAGCAAGGGAGCCTTGTTCAGGTCCGCTTCAGTCACGGATGTTTTGGTCATATCGAAAGCAACGATCGGACCGTATTGAGGATGAACCAAAAGGGCTGTCGTCTGACCATTCTCCAGAGAAATTCCCCCGGGTGTCCAGATCACGACCGGCATAGTCTTCTGAGTCCAGGAAACAAACTCATTCACAACGGGCAACACCCTCCCAAGCATCAAAAACACGGTCAATACGCCGGCGATCACCGAAAGATAAAAAACATAAAGCACTCCCTTCCACGCGGACCTCTTTGTGGCATCATGAAAAACACGCGGGTGGAAAAGCGCGGTAACGGGAGCGAGCCAAAAAGAAAGAAGGTTATTCATAGAGGATCTCCATGATTTTGAGTTTGATCTTCCCTGCCGGAACTTGAATGACGGCTTCTTCGTTCAAAGCTTTTCCCAGTATGCCGCGGCCGATCGGCGAGGTCACCGAGATCTTCCCCTCGTCAAAATTCGCTTCATCCTGAGAGACGAGCGTATAATCAAAAATATCGCCGCTGTCGAGATTCTTCACTTTTACCTTGGCGCTCAAATAGGCTTTGTCCTGGGCGATATCTCCTTTATCAAGAATGCGCGCATTCGCGAGACGAGCCTCTAACTGACCGATTCGGATCTCCAGCTGGTGCTTGGCTTCCTTGGCGGTCTCCCAATCGGCATTCTCGCTGAGATCGCCGTGCGCCCGGGCCTTTTCAAGCTGGTTCGCGACCTCGCGACGTTTCTTGGTCTTAAGAAAGTTCAATTCTTCGTAAAGCTTGTCATAACCTTGCTGTGTTAAGATCACTTTATCCGACATGTTCACCCCGTTAGAGACAAGAAGCGCTCGAAGCACTTCCGTCTGTGTTGAAAATTTCTTTAATGATCTTTCTGACCCCTATTGCGAACTCATCTTCCAAAATATCACCCGCGAATCTCTAGCGGAGTGAATAAGAACTATCCACCAAACAAGGCTCAAACCCTGCCCCCGCGATACATCGGATAAGATCGTCGGAACTTAATCCCTCGGGAGCATGACTTCCCGCCTCATGCATGACTTTCTCATGAAAATTCGTTCCGCCCACATCATCCGCGCCGAACGAAAGCGCGACTTGAACGAACTTCAAGTCCGTTGCCGACCCGTGGACCTTGATGTGAGGGATATTATCAAGAAGAAGTCTCGAAATGGAAAGCACTTTTAGGTCTAAAAAACCACTTGCCCGTTCAACCTCTCGGAGCGCGTTATTCTCCGGATGATAGGCAAGCGGCACCAATGCGTAAAATCCTCGGGTTTCATCCTGGAGCCGACGCAACTTCAGAAGATGGGACACGCGCTGCTCGTCGGTTTCTATGTGTCCGTAAAGCATCGTGGCGTTGGTCTTGATCCCCGCCTTATGCGCGATCCGGTGGATCTCAATCCACTCTTCTCCTGATATTTTTTGGGGACAAATTTCAGCCCGCACCCCGGGATCAAAGATCTCGGCCCCCCCGCCCGGCATGCCGTTTAACCCGGCCTCTTTTAAGCAGCGCAGGACTTCGGCCCAGGAAAGCCCCGACTGCTTGGCCATAAAATCTATCTCGGGAGCACTGAACGCCTTAATAAAAATTTCTTCCGCTATCCGTCGTATCCGCCGCACCATCTCCAGATAATAGTCGAGCTGAAGCGCGGGATTATGACCGCCCACGATATGGACTTCGTTGATCCGCCAGCGATCGACCGCGTCCCGGACTTTTTGTTCGATTTCATCAATTGTCAGCGTGTAGGCGCCAGGCGCATCCGCATCACGAGAAAAGGCGCAGAATTCGCAACGGGTCGAGCAAATGTTTGTGGGATTGAGGTGGAGATTCCGGGCATAAAAGGCATGCCGTCCATGCATCCGTTCGCGAACCTGATGCGCCATCCGGCCGATCGCAAGAATGTCCGTGCTCTTAAAAAGCTGCACGCCATCTTCGAAGGAAAGCCTCTCCTGATTCTGGACTTTTTGGAAGACATCCTTGAGGGGACTTGAAGACCCGTCCATGGGAAATTTTTAAGCTTTGCGCTTTGCGCTTCGCGGTTTACGCTTTTCAATTTCTTTGAAAAGTTCGTCGACGAGCTTATCCTCATCGACCACGCGCTCCTGCCTGCCCTCCACGTAGATCATGCCCCTTTTCTGGCCACCCGTGATCGCGAAATCCGCCCTTTGCGCTTCGCCGGGGCCGTTCACCGCGCATCCCATCACGGCAATCGTAAGGGGGCCTGCGAGCTTCATCGCGCGCGCTTCCACTTCCTGAGCGAGTTTGGCGGTATCGATCTCGGTGCGCCCGCAAGTCGGACACGAGATCACCCGCACCCCTTGACGAAGGTCTAAAGATTCAAGGATCATCTTTGCGACTTTGACTTCTTCAACAGGATCCGCAGTAAGCGACACGCGGATCGTATCCCCGAGCCCTTCCTGGAGAAGCGTCCCGATCCCGATCGCGTTATAAATGCTGCCGCGGATGAGCGTCCCGGCCTCGGTAACGCCAAGGTGTAAAGGATAATTGAACTTCTGGCTCGCCAGGCGATACGCTGCGATCAAGGTCGGCACATCCGTGGTTTTAAGCGAGATCACGGTATCATAAAAATCCATCGCTTCCAGGATCGCCACATGACGACGCGCACTTTCGACCAAGGCTTCGGGGGTGGGTCCGTATTTTTCCATCAGATCTTTCTCAAGCGACCCGGAGTTCACCCCGATGCGGATCGGAATGTGGCATCGCTTCGCTTTTTCCACAACCTCGGCCACGCGGTCCTTGTCCCCGATGTTGCCGGGATTCAGACGTAATTTGTCGACACCTTCGTCGATCGCCATTAAAGCAAATCGATAATTAAAATGGATATCCGCGACGAGAGGGATCTTGACCCTGGACTTGATCTTCCCGAGCGCCTTGACGTCCTCTTCGCCGGGACAGGCAACACGCACGATCTCGCAGCCGGACTCGACCAAGCGATCGATCTGCTCAAGCGTTGCCTGCACGTTACGCGTCGGGACCTTGGTCATGGACTGAATGCGGATCGGCTGGCCGTCACCGAGGATAAGATTGCCGACCTTGACGGCTTTTGTTTTTTTTCTTTGGATCGCATTTTGCTTTTTCATTTTTTCTTCAAAGCCTGCTTTTTTTCTCCTGTTCCCGTCAAACACTGCGAAAGATTCATGGCACAGAATCCTTCCCCGCACATCGAACAATATTCCCCGTGCCGCGCTTCACCTTCCGGAAGGCCTTCATCATGCATTTTCTTCGCATTCTCCGGATCAAGCGACAGGGCGTATTGCTTTTCCCAATCGAAATCAAATCGAGCCTTCGCAAGCGCATCATCCCTCTCCCGGGCGCCCGGCCGGTGACGCGCAATGTCCGCAGCGTGTGCTGCGATCTTATAGGCGATCACGCCCTGCTTCACATCATCGAGATTCGGAAGCCTCAGATGTTCGCACGGTGTCACGTAACAAAGCATGGCCGCGCCCGCTTGAGCGGCGATCGCCGCGCCGATCGCGGAGGTAAGGTGGTCATACCCCGGCGCAATGTCCGTCACGAGCGGACCCAAGACATAAAAAGGCGCGCCGTGGCAAATTCTGATCTGACGTTCAATGTTCATGGGAATCTGGTCCATCGGCACGTGCCCCGGACCTTCCACGATCACCTGCACGTCCTGTTCCCAGGCCCGTAAGGTCAAAGCCCCGAGCGCATCCAGTTCCGCGAACTGTGCCGCGTCGTTCGCATCGGCGAGACATCCCGGCCGCATCCCGTCCCCGAGACTGATCGTCACGTCGTATTTTTTACAGATCTCAAGCAATCGGTCGAAGTGCGTAAAAAGAAAATTCTGTTTTTGATGAGCCTTGCACCAACGCGCGAGGATCGCGCCGCCACGGCTCACCACGCCCGTCACACGGTTCTCGATGAGAGGCAGATGTTCCAACAGCACTCCCGCGTGGATCGTCATAAAATCCACGCCCTGCCGGGCTTGATGCTCGATCACCTCGAACATGACCTCCGGCGTCAACGCCTCCAGTTTCCCATTCACCCGTTCGAGCGCCTCATAGATCGGCACGGTTCCCACTGGCACTGTGGTCGCACGGAGGATCGCTTCACGTGTTTCATCTAGTTGTTTTCCAGTCGAAAGATCCATCACGGTATCTGCCCCGAATTTGACCGCGAGCTTTACCTTCTCCACTTCCGTCTGAATGTCCGAACCCAACGCGGAATTCCCGAGGTTCGCGTTGATCTTGCAGCGAACGCTTATTCCGATCCCCACCGGCCGCAGGTCCCGGTGATTTACGTTCGCACAAATCACAAGCCGTCCGGCTGCCACCTCTTCCCGGACAAATTCCGGTGAAAGCCTTTCCTCGACCGCCACGTGGTTCATTTCTTCCGTCACGATCCCCTGGCGGGCGTAGCGCATCTGGGAACGGTTCGCATCTTTTTCCCGTTTAGCTATCCATTCGTCTCGAAATGACATGTTTTCCTCAAGTAATACCTTTCGCAACATTCAGTGAAATGCCGTCTCGACAACATGGCGGCTCTCGTGCCACCACCCACCCAGTTCTTTGGGAAAATACTTCATCGGATTTTTTTTGAGTTCGCGGGTCGTCATTAACGCTCGGTAAGGCCACTTCCCGATACGATCTTGCATACGCCGCGCCAAAACCTCAACCTCTGTTGAAGTGCTGACCCGAACCATCGTATAAAGTGAGTACGGAAACTCCGTAAAGACCGGCCGCCGGTCCGCATAAAGCACTTCGCTGAATCCCGCGATCTCGGATCCTATCCGTTCGAGCTTTTCTTCCGGAATCTGCCAAACCACTAAAGTCTTCGCACCCGAAAGAAACACCTCGGATCTTGGAAAACTTCCGATCCGTTTAAGGTATCCTTTTTTCGCCAGCGCCTTTACCCACTCTAGCGCTTGATTCTCCGAAATCCCGAGATCTGCGGCAATCTTCCGGTAAGGTGCGTCCGTAAGCGGAAAGGGCTCTTGCAATTGCCGGATCATCTCAATCTCTTTCGCGGACGGCCCATCCTTCCGTGCGACCCCGGCGGGAGCTTGATGCTCTTGTCCGGTCCGCGCCGTCAAATGTGGAAATCCTGCGGCGCGCCGCCTCTTAAAGTGCTCATCCATGGCCGGAAATGTTCCCGCATCCAAAGAGCTCAAAAGATCGGATCCCTTGAACACCTTGCGCACGGGCAAGAATAAGGCCTTCTGAATGCCCGCAAGTTTTTCAAGACATTTGACATGCAACTCCAGATCATGACCCGCCGGAGCCGCGATAAAAAACCAGAGATTGAACTCGTGTTCACGCTCACAACCATAGACCACGCCCGGATGCCGACCAAAAACCTCCGCGCAGGATTCGAGTTCTCCAGAGCTGAGTTGCGTCGAAGACCCATCCCTCGGCACAGCTTCGCCGAGAGCTTGACGCTCCGGCCCGACCTTTACCGCAACCCAGGCGCTTTGATAATGGAATGTGCGCGGGTTCAGGATGGCCTTGATCCCCGCGAAAATCCCTTCCTGTTTAAGACGCTGGATACGAACCAGAAGTTCCGCGCTGTCTGCATCGATCTTCGCGGACAAAACATCGAAGGGCCGCAAAGTCAAAGAAAGCCCGTTATGGAGATAGGTCAAAAGAAGACGATCTTTTTCATCCATAGGAGCTATTGTTCGGGACCTCCGGAAGGTTCGCTCAATGCTTGAAAGCATGATAACTGAGGGAGCAGGATTTGTCCATCAACGCAAGTCGCACTCAACAGAAGTGGAAATCAGAAGATCTTTGAGGAAAAATTAGAGCGCCAGAGCCGCATACTTGGCGTAGGGAGCGCCACCGCGGGCGACATCCACCACCCCGCCCACCACCCCCGCTAAGGTCTGAACAGTCCCGCGTATCGCTCCGGTCACGAGCCCGAATGGGAACATCACGCGCCCGGAATCCTGAAACATGGCCTTCGGAATAGCGAACACGCCCCCCACGATCTTGCCGACTCCACGCGTGGCGTAGGCAATGTTCTCACCCGTTCCGGCATAAACAGGAAAAGACACAAGTAACACGTCAGAGATCAGCAAGAAGGCCAAGAAGGTTTTGAGATTTTTCATCGTCGGATACCTTCTTTTGTTATCGGCATTAAAGATTTGAACTTTCGTGGATTTTGGCTATGATAACGCACCTATGAAGAATATCCTTGTGACGGGCGGTTCCGGTTTTATCGGCTCGAACATCGCTCTGGAACTCCAATCTCGCCTTCCTGAAGCCCGCATCACGGTTCTGGAGGACTTCCGCAGTTCCTGTTTTAAGAACCTCCTCGGCTTTAAGGGCGACCTCTTGGCTTACGACTGTTCGGGCAAAACCTGGATGAGCTGGGCCAAGGGCAAAAAGCTTGACATAATTTACCATATGGCCGCCATCACGGACACGACTATCCTCGATGAGCAAAAGATGATGTTTGATAATGTCGAAGGCTTTCGTAATGTCCTCGATCTTGCCGTCGAGAAGAAAGCCGCCGTGGTCTACGCCTCCTCCGCCGCAACCTACGGCTCGATCGACCGGCCCATCAAAGAATCTGACGCGGGTCATCCTAACAATATCTATGGCTACTCCAAATGGATCATGGATCAGCTTGCTCCCTTCTATTATGACAAGGTCAAGGTGATCGGACTGCGGTTCTTCAACGTCTTCGGCCCCCGGGAATGTTACAAAGAACATGCCGCCAGCATGATCTACCAGCTCGCGCTCAAAATGATGGAGGGCCATCGCCCCCGTATTTTTAAATGGGGTGAACAGAAACGCGATCATATCTATGTCAAAGATGTCGTTGCAGCCACGCTTATGGCGCAAAAAGCCAGGGCGTCCACCGTCATGAACCTCGGCACCGGTCAGGCAACTTCCTTTAATGAGATCGTGAACGCGCTCAATGAAGCGCTTGGGACAAATCACAAGCCCGATTACTTCGACAATCCCTACGTTTTTTATCAGAATTTCACGCAGGCGGATATGAGCCACCATGAAACAATGACGGGCTTCCGCTGCCGCTACACCACTCGTGAAGGTATCCTCGATTACGTCCGGAACTATTTGCTTAAAAAATAAATTCGTTTATCGGGTGGCGGATGGCGCAAAAATGGTTTTTCCCATTCCGTTTTTTCATTGTTCTCCGGCCACTTCCCGCTGCCCTGGTCTTTGTTCCGCTTGCCAAAACAAAGGAATCCGCTAGACTATCCTTGTCTAAGGTTTTTTTCTTAAATGGTCGACATGCTGATTTTTGTTCAAAATGAAGGTCAATCAGTATAGTTTCAACCACCTTTAAGTTTTTTATTGGGTTGGGACAAGGATTGCCCCAATTTCAGATTCTCTGAAATTGATAAGAATTGGGACTAAAGCCATGAAACGCGAACAATTCATCTCTTTTTTCTTCATTGCTATCCTGGGCTTTATTGTTTACGAGGTCTTTAACATCTTCGCGCCGTTCTTCACGGCTATTTTCTGGGCGGCGATCCTCGCGTTTGCATTTTATCCTCTCTACGAAAAACTGCGCAAATGGTTTCCTAAACGGAACAATTCCATCGCGCTCCTCATGACCGTCGCGGTATTCCTCGTGGTCATTCCCCCCCTCGTCTTCATTATCATCAACATGACCACGCAGATCATCGAATTTTCTCAGTGGGCTTACAATTATGTCCGCGATGGGAAGCTGGAACAACTGGTCGAACAGGTCCGGGGGCTTCCCTGGTTCCAGAATATCCAGGCCCACATCTTCGCGTCGCAAACACTCAAAGACAGCCTGTCTTCGTGGTCCCTCGGAACCACCAAGACTCTCGGAAACCTCGCCGCGACTCAGGCTGGGACTTTTACCAAGAACATCTTCTTTGTCATCTTGAATGTTTTCTTCATGTCCTTCCTAACCTTCATCTTTTTCAAACATGGGGAAAAGATTTACAATTTTATTTATGAGATCGCGCCGTTCGAGAAAGAGACCAAAAGGGCTCTTTTCAAGCAGATCCATGAAACGTTTGTCGCGGTCATCCGGGGACAGCTCCTGACAAGCGTCACGCAGGCAGCCGTGGCGGGCATCATTTTCACGGCTTTGGGGATCCCGCTCCCGCTTTTTTTCACATTCCTGATCTTCCTGACCTCGCTCATCCCGATCCTTGGCGCGGCAAGCGTGTGGTTCCCGATCGCAGTTTATCTTTTAATCACGCAGCTCTACGGCAAGGCGATCGTTCTTTTCGTGGTGGGTTTTTTCGGGATCAGCCTCATTGATAATTTCATGAAACCAGCGATCATCGGAGAGAGAACCAAACTCCCCTATTTCCTTCTTTTCTTCGGGATCATGGGGGGCATGAAATTTTACGGCCTGATGGGGATCTTTCTGGCGCCGGCGGTACTTTCAATCTTTTTTGCACTGATCAAGATCTACCGCGAAAAATACGTCTGACCTTTCGAAATATTCTTTCTTTTCCAGCCCTTCCGGCGGACAAAGCAACCCGGAGAATCGACCCTCTCCTAATCTCCGAGGATCTTTGTGTCTTGACCGATCTGGATGCCTTTCATTAGAGATCGGAGATCTTCCGGCGATGGACTCGCGGCGATCGCGCTCTCTGGGCTGATCCGCCCGACCTTCCAAAGCTCCAGAAGCGACTGGTCCATCGTTTGCATGCCTTCTTCACGGGCATTGCGGATCGCTTGCGGGATCTTGTCGATTTTTTTTTCGAGGATCAGCTGCTTGATCGTATAATTCCCCAGAAGCACCTCGGCAGCAGGCACGAGCGTTTTCCCGTCCTTAGCCCCTAAAAGTTTCTGGACCACAATGCAGGACATGTTGGCCGCAAAATAACGTAAGGTCGCTTCTCTCTCCTGAGGCGGGAAGAATCCTAAAACGCGATCAAAAACCTGAGTCGCGGATTGGGCGTGAACGGTGGAGATGATAAGTCTCCCCACCTCGGCCGCGGAAAGTGCGAAGCTGAAGGATTCCGCGTCTCGCATCTCACCGATGACGATCACGTCGGGGGACTGACGCACTATGTATTTCAGGGCCGAACTAAAACTTTCCGCATCTCGCCCGATCTCGCGCTGCTGAATGAGACACTTTTCGTCTTCGTGCATATATTCAATGGGATCTTCGATCGTGAGAATATGTTTCTGGACACTTTCGTTCATGGTCCGGATCATGGCCGACGCTGTGGTGGTCTTCCCGGAAGAAACCGTGCCACCGATCAAAATAATGCCGGATTTTTCGAGTGCAACCCTTTTCAGGACTGGCGGCAACCCGAGTTCTTCGAAGCTCGGAATGCCTCGCCAGAGCAACCGGAACACCAGGGAGATATCCCCCTGCTGGAAGAATGCATTGGCCCGAAAACGGCAGTTCTTTTCGTGAAAGGAGAAGCCAAAATCTACGCTTTTATTTTTTTTTAGGATTTCCTTCTGTGAAAGATCCAGAAGCTCATCAACAAGCTCACGGATCTCTGCTGCAGAAGGTGCCTTCAAGTGTAACGATACCACCTGCCCGCCAAGACGCATATGGGGAGACGCACCCGCCTTTAAAAAAACATCCTGTCCTTTTTGTTCAATGACCTTTTCAAGGCAGGATTTCAAGAAAGCATTCGTGTCCATGAGACTCCTTTTATGTCGTGTATCCTTTAAAATAACAGTTTATTTTAACAGTCTGGCAAGGGCACTGCAATAGTCCTCTTATTCTTGAGGGAAAAATAGGTTTTCTTTTTATAACGGACTCGGATATCATAAGAGCATTCTCGCTTGAAGGGACACGTAAACTTCTGAGGGCACGGCAGCATGAGGATCACGGAAAAGACCCCGGCAGGAGAGATTTACAAAAAAGCCTATCACCTTTATCAACTCCGCATCCTCGCCATTCTTTTCCTCATTCCCCTTTATGTCTTAACCTGCAAATGGGGAAATTTCACGGTCGAAAACATTTGGTCGCTTTATCTCGTGATCGCGGTCGAGCTTTTCGCGAACCGCCCTTATAAGGTTTTTTTTCGCGATGCCCAATCGGGGACCGAAGCTTTGATCGCTTCGGTCATTATCGACTTTTTGGCAGAAACCGCCGCCCTGCACCTTTTGGGAAACGTGGATCTTTTCATTTACACTTCCTGTTTTTTCATCTCCATCGTCTACTGCGCGCTGAATCTACCGACCGTCCTGACCATGCAAATGGCCACGCTTGCCTCGGCCCTTTATGCGGGGCTGATCGTTCTCGGACGTTTTCATATTATCCCCAATACCGTCTCGTTCGGACCCGGCCTGAGTCCGGTCCAAGAAACCGCCATCATCTTCCGGCATATCGCTTTCTTCTACTTGATCGCGATCTTTATAAGATCCCTGTCTTCAGCTCTCGTGAACAAGGACGACCGTCTCGAGGAACTTCTTCGGGAACTCCGGAAAACGAGCGATCAGGTCAAGTACGCCTATCACATACAAACCGATTATTTCGCCCGCATGAGCCACGAGATCCGCGCGCCGCTGAACTCGATCTTGGGCTTTTCCCAGCTCTTACTTGAAGGCCCGACCGAAACCCTCACGGAAAAACAAAAGGATTTCCTTTCCCGCGTCGAGCGAAGCGCCAAGCATCTTCGCGAGCTCATCAATGATGTTCTTGATCTTTCAAAGATCGAGTCCAAAAAGATGCGCCTGGAACTCCATGAGATCGAGCTCGTTAAGATCATCCATACAGCGCTTGAAGTTTTTAATGAAGAAGCTCTCATGAAAGGTTTGACCCTCGGATTTAAAAAAACCCCGGCCAGCTTCAGGATCACGGCGGACGAACTCAAGATCAGGCAGGTACTCTACAATCTCCTCTCGAACTCTCTCAAATTCACCCAGCAAGGCTTTGTCTCTATTGCCTTGGAAAAAGAGATCGATGGCGGAGCGAGGATCACGGTCGAAGATTCGGGGCCCGGAATTGCCTTGAAAGATCAGACGGCTATCTTCCAGCCTTATGAGGTGACAGGGCGCACACCTGATGAGGGCGGCCAGAAGGGAACAGGACTGGGACTCGCTATCAGTAAACAATTAGTGGAGATGCACGGCGGAAAGATCTGGGTCGAAAGCGAGCCCGGAAAAGGGTCCCGATTCATTGTCACACTCCCCCCGGTGCCCCCGACGCCCGCGCAAAACGCTTTGCCGGTGGGCCCCAACGCGGCCGTTTAGTATACCGCCCTCCTTTGGTTAGGGGCACTCTGCGGACCCTTAGGATTCATAATAACGCAACGCTAGACCTTTTTCATCCCTTCGCAGTAATTTTGACTTCTTTCTGTTTTCCAGCTCAAGGGAAAATCGCGGCACGGTGCGGGTCTCGCTGCATAGACGGTACAACCGCTGGCCCCAAGAAAAAGGCACGTTTCATCCGGATTTTTTTTGAGCGCGAGTTGTTTCCGGTCCATGAGAAGACAATACGTTCCCGTGAATTGGTAAATGTCCATCTCGAGACACGCGGCAAGGCGCTCGGTATCTTCTTCTTTGAGATAGACAAACCCGGATTGCCTGCAACAGGCGCTGCAACGCTGACATTGGAAGGCGGTCATAAGAAAAGAAGGAAGGAGGATAGAGGGCGGAGGATGGCGCTGAACTGCTCCATCCTCCATCCATTATCCTGTTTTCAGGATTATTTTCCGAGTTGCTGTTCGACGAAATCACCGACCACGGGCAATTTGTAACGCTCGCCTTTATAGGCCTTCACCATCAGAATGATCCAGAGCACGACGCTCAAGGGCCAAAGAAGCAGATTGGCAAGAAACCCCAGGACCGGAATAAACCCGACCACTAAGGTGATGATGAAAAGTCCGAGGAACGTCACAAGCGACTGCATTGCGTGAAAACGCACGAAAGCGTTCTTCTGCTCAAGCAGCAGAAAAACAAGCCCCGTCACCCATCCCAGCGCATAACAAAGAAGCCCTTCGAGATTCTCCGTCACGCCCAAAACAGTATTCTTATTTTCGTCTGCCATCTGGAACCCCCTTATTTTTAAAAAGTTCTTCGCGGGATATTGTACCGCACTTCCGAGAAAAAATGATACCCTTCTTTCTCCGGCAAGATTAAAATAAGCCCTGTTCCACCGACAACGTTTTATATCCGTTGTAAAATATCAGATTTGCATATCACGCACCGGACGTAGAAAGGGTGGCCGCTTGCCCCCTTCATTCTAAAAAAGGAGACAGCTATGCCTACCGTTTTCACCAAGATCCTCGCGGGAGAGATCCCCGCCCACAAGATTCTCGAAAACAACGAATATCTCGCATTCCTTGATATCCGCCCCGTAAATCCAGGCCACACGCTCGTTATTCCGAAGCAGGAGATCGATTACATCTTTGATATTGAGGATGAACTTTTGAAGGGGCTCGTCGTCTTCGCTAAAAAGGTCGCCAAGGCCCTCGGCAAGACCATCCCCTGCAAGAAGGTCGGCGTGATGGTCGCAGGACTGGAAGTCCCCCATGCCCACATCCATCTGATCCCGATCATTGAAAATCTTACCGAGCTCAATTTCGCGCGCGCAAAAGCCATGCCGCAGGAAGAACTCGCCGTGATTGCTGCAAAGATTCGGGCGAACCTAAAGTAGGTTCAGACGGTTTTCTGGAAAGCCGAAAGGAGTTCGCTGTAGGTGTTCGTGACCGGAAATCTCGGAAATTGGCGAACGATTTTCTCAGGGGGACGAAAAAGTATCCCATGGTCGGCGGTCCGGAGCATGGCGATGTCATTATAGGAATCCCCCGCGGCGGCGACCCTAAATCCGAGGCTTTGGATCCCTCGGACAGCTTCTTTCTTGCCATTTTTTTGGCGTAAATAGTAATTCGCAATAAAACCTCTTGCGTCCGTCGAAAGCCAATTGCAAAAAAGGGTCGGGTATCCCAGCTTTTTCATCATCGGTCCGGCGAACTCGTAATAAGTGTCGGAAAGAATGATGACCTGATACTTTTCTTGAAGTTTTCGCAGGAATTCTTTCGCTCCCGGGAGCGGATTCATACGCTTGATCACAGCTTGGATATCGCAAAGCTTGATCCCTTCACGTTTTAGGATCGCAAGCCGGTAGCGCATGAGCTTATCGTAGTCAGGTTCATCGCGCGTGGTGATCGCGAGCGCTTTGATGCCGGTCTTCTTCGCCACATTGATCCATATCTCCGGGATCAATACACCTTCCAGATCTAAACAGCAAATCATTTTTGTCCCCCATTTTTGTTGAGGGGTGGATTATATCCGAACGCGGAATCTTTGAGAAATAATCTTTTGTTGCATCTCACTTCAAACGATTAGCAATCCCAATGCGAGAAACACGCTACGCAAAATGATTCACGGGGCCCATGCCATGCCCGAGGTCGGGACTTGTGCGGATGGCGCGCGTGATGAACTTTTTGGCGGTCGTGATCGCAGAAAAAAGGTCCTTTCCCTTGGCAAGCTCGGCGGTAATGGCAGCGGAATACGTGCAGCCGGTCCCATGCGTATGCCGCGTCCTGATCCGAGGAGCTTTGAATATGTGGACCAGACCTTGTTGCCACAAAAGATCCATGGCTTCCCCTTGAAGATGGCCGCCCTTGACAAGCACTGCTTGAGGACCGAACCCGGCGATAATTCGCGCGGCTTTTTCCATGGACTTCGGATCACGAACCTTGATCCCGCTCAAAACTCCGGCTTCATCAAGGTTGGGCGTGACCAAAGCGGCGAAAGGCATTAGTTCTTTGATAAAAGCATGAACGGCGCTTCGCCTGAAAAGCGGCACACCGTGCTTGCTCACCATGACCGGATCCACCACGAGAGGGAACCGGAATTTCCTGGCCGCCCTTGCGACCGCCCGGAGAACCTTTTCATCCCCCAGTGCTCCTGTCTTGGCCGCTTGAGGCGGGATGTCCGCAAGTACGGCTTCGAGTTGTCGGATCACCTGGGTGGGTTTCATGACGTAAACAGCCTGGATACCGCGTGTGTTCTGAGCTGTGAGAAGCGTGATTACCGCCATCCCATAGACCTTATGCTGATGGAAGGTCTTGAGATCGGCCTGAATGCCCGCCCCGCCCGAAGGATCGGAACCGGCGATGGAAAGCGCTCGCGGGATCCCTTGTGGTGCGTTCATTTTATCTCTGGGGAATCGCGATGCGGTAGACATTCTCGATGGAAGTCATCAATTCCATGGGAATGCTCTACCCGAGGACTTGTTTGAAAAACTCGACGAACATTTCGGGTGTAACACCGGTCGAAAATTGTACGACTTCGCCAGGCTGGGGCGGGTGAAGGAAAAAAGACGGAAATCCGCGAATCCTGTATTGAAACGCGATATCATCCTCGCGCTTCTCGGATTCAGGATTGATATTGACCTTGATCTTGTCCTTCAACATATCCCTGACAAGGGGTGACGACAACACCCCTTTTTCGAACTTACGACAATATGGGCACCAACCGACGCTCATATAAACGACCATCGGTTTATTGGTCCGCTTGTATTCTTCGACCGCCTGATCGTACCCGGAAGCACCCTGATACCAACCCTCGGACCACTGGCCCGTAGCCGGGGCCCCGACGGGCGTTGAAACGGATGGCACATACGATGCCTGAGGGTCCTCGGCGTAGCATCCCGGCCCCATGAGTAAAAAAGATGACAAAAAAAGTGGAACGATTTTTCTAGAATTCACAAAGCCTCCCAAATCATTTTTTGTATTTTAACATGGAGTCTTTCGGAAAAGACGTTTCTTTTCAAGTCCCAACCCACTCACCCATTCAAGCAAGATTGGGACGGCATGTAAACCCCCTTAAAATTAAAAGCACTGCGGTGTCGGAATCTCCGAACCTTGGGCAAACTTCCTACATCGCTTGAACTGACTTCATGAGCCGTTCCAGGAATGAAGCCGCGAACGTCATGGCCGCGATCGATAAGAGCGCAATCCCGATGACGACGATGGTCCAGACAGTCTTCGCTAGGGGTGAAAACTTCCGGCTCTGCCATAGGAGAGGGATGGCAAAGGGACCGACCATGAGGAGCATAACGATCACGTAAGGAATAGTATCTCCTGCAAAAGTCCGCGGACGGCCTGAAGCAGTCCGAAAAGCGTCCAAAGCCGCAGGGATCATCACCGCCAGATAGATTCCCCCCATCAAAAAGCAGGACACCGCGGTGTGGCTCACGATCAGACTCACCACCACCCCGGCCCCCATACATAAAAGCGTCCACCCTTTGGCGCGCTCCCCGAGATAAATCTGACCGAGACCTGGCGCGATCACGGAATACAATAGAGCGAGACGGGGATCTTTCATGCGTGGACTTGAGTCCCGGGGGGTGTTATTTTCTTTTCAAGGAATTTACCGCGCCGCTCGATCTGGAACATTTGTATTTCTCCATCTTTTTGGGCCAGGATCGCACGGTAATAGTTCTCCCATCTGTCGAGCAGGAAGTTGTTCTGTTTGAGCAGGATATCTCCCGGTAAAAATCCTTCCCGCTCCGCAGGAGAACCGGCGCGTACATCTGAGATCTTAAATCGGAGGGTTTTAGGATCACGCTCAACACGGAATCCAAGATGCGGCGCATCGGAATTCAGGAAGAAAATTCTGACAGGCAGTTCCAGCTCCCCTTCCTTTCGGAGGATCATGAATTTCTTGAGGGATTCGCCGGGGATATTCAAAAAGAACCCGAAAAGATTCCCGGGCGTTACTTCCTGACCTGAGATCTTCAGGAGAACATCCCCATTACGAAGTCCCTCCTCATAGGCGAGCGTTGAAGGATCGGCTCCTGCAATGAAATAATGCGCCGTCTTGTCATCATAGTGAAGATCGCAACCCAGGATCACGCTTTTGATGGCTGGAAATTTTTTTGCCACAAGCCGCTCATTGATATCCCTGCCCAAAAACCCCTCGAATACTCCCCGGGACCCGTCGCGCGCCCGGAACCCCTTCGAAGAAAGTCCCTTTTTTCTCTTGAAATAGGCCTTGATCCCAACAACCGTCATGGTCGAATCTTTTTCCACGATACCGATCTCAAGCGCGCAAAACCCGCTTGAGGACAAGGTCGGGGCTTTGGCCCATTCTTTATATTCTTTTTTATATAAGGGAAATGTTGCGGATTGGATATAGCCCCGGGCCTTGTCGACCGTGGCGAGCGGGATCTTCTCGGCCTCCAGCGTCGCGAGCGTGGCATTCCAGACTTCTTCAAAATTTCCCGGCAACGGAAACGAGCGGCCTTCGGACTTCGAGGAAGAGAGGGAAAATCCAGAAAAAAAAAGGCATAAAAAAAGCAGGCCGCAAAGTTCCCACGGCCTGCCTTTTTTAAAAGAAAGAACGGATCCCAAAGAATTAACGCTCGAGCTTTTCGCCCTTCATCGCCACTTCAGGACCTACCGGGACCTTAAAATAAGCGTCCGAAGCGCTCCAGATGTGGTTGAACATCAGGATTCCGATACCCACCCAGATTACGGGATAACCGATAAGCGTCCCAAGAAGGATCGTGGTCACGATGCCCCCGATCTCGAGAACGATCATGGCACCGGTCTTGAGCTTGCCGCTCTTGGTGTCCATTTCGTTGTTCAGGTATTGTCCCCAACCCGGCAGCACCAACGATGCCGCACCGTGGGTCAGGCTCTTGTCTGCATTTTTTTCTTCGGCACAAGCCACGCCGCTTACAGCCATGAACACGGCCACGGCCACCGTCATACTGATAATCTTCTTGAACATAATGTCCCCCTTTGTTATTTTTTATGACGTTCCTGATTATCGACCATTCCTTGAGAAGTTTAATTGTAAGCCCAGGCTGCGTCAAGAGTCTCTCTTAAGTTAAAAAACCGGAGCGCTGCAGATTTATTTGCTCGGTGTAAGCCCGAATGTAAAACCGGTTTTCACCTTGGCGATAAGTTCGGGAAGCACTTCCTGGTAATCACGGACTATGCCAAAATCCGCATGGCGGAAGATCGCGGCCTGCGGATCCTGGTTGATGGCGATGATCCTGCCGGATTCTTTCATTCCCGCAAGATGCTGGATCGCCCCGGAGATCGCGACGGCAATATAGATCTTCGGACGAACGGTCTTTCCGGTTTGTCCGACCTGACGCGCATAGGGAGCGTAACCGTTGTCTACCGCATGACGGCTCGCGCCCCAATCCGCGTTAATGCCCTGATCTTGCAGGGCCTTCGCGAGTTCCTGGATCAGTTTGAAATCGTCGTGCTCGCCGGCCGGCCGGCCCCCGGAAATAATGATATCTGCCACAAAAAGGTTATCGCCGCCTCCCGCCTCGCGTTTGACTTCGATCACCTCCACCGTAAAATCACTGTCCTTGAAAGTGGGGGTAAATTCGCGAACGGTCCCTTTCCGACTTGTGTCTTTTGGCAATATTTTGAAAGTCCCGGCACGAGCGGTCGCCATCTGCGGACACCAGAACCCGATGATCGTCGCAAGCTTACTTTCGCCGTAAGTCGGACGGATGGACTCAAGGCATGGATACATGATCGCTTTTTTGATACGGTGCACATATTCCCCGACCTTCAGGCTTGTGCAATCCGCCGTCACGCCGGCCTTCACACGGCTCGCGAGCCTCGGTGCAAGTTCACGGCCCGAAGTCGTTACTCCAAAAAGCGCTATTTCAGGCCGTTGATGCTCAATCCACTGTGCGATAACAGCCGCTACCGGCAGGATTCTGTATTCCTTAAGACGCGGATCGTCCACCACCACAACTTCGTCAGCACCCTGCGCGATGATCTCGGAGGCCACGCCCTTGATGTTGTATCCGGTCATAACCGCGGTCACCTGGGTCTGGAGTTGATCCGCCAGCTTCCTTGCGGGATTCAGGATCTCAAGGGAAGAGCGCGCCGGTGTTTGTCCGTGCATTTCGATCCAGGTTAGAATGCCCCGCGCACCGTTGCGGAAATCCACTCTCGGGAAATCCACATCCGCTTTGGCCTTTTCTCCAACCGCGCTTTTTTCATCTCCGGCCCCGGCGTCTTGTCCATGACCTCCACCGATCGTATCCTTGAGCTTTTCGATCTCGGCTACAAGAGCCTCCGCGAGGTCTTTGGGTTCATGACCGGAGATCATATTGACCGGCGGCCTGTCTTTTTGAATATCCACGACCTTCGACACAAGCGTCGGTGAGCCGCTCAGACCGACCACGCTGGCATCCGCTCCGGTTTGATCAAGCGTCCAGACCTCTGTCTTAGTGTTCTTCGCGCGAATGGCTCCCTTGAGGGAGGGCCGGCGTGCCGGAGTCGCGGTCGGGGCGATAGAAATGAGACACGGGATAGGAACCTTGAGGACCTGGAACCCCCCTTCGATGATGCGTCGGACCTTCAGATGGTCTCCCTTGAACTCCACCTTTTCTACGAAAGTCGCTTGGGGAATACCGAGATTCTCGGCCGTCTGAGAAGGCACATGCGCTGTATCCCCGTCGGTCGTCTGGCGTCCGGAGAAAATGATGAAAGGATCTTTACTCTCCTTGGAAAATTCGAGTTTTTTGAGAAGCGAGGCGATCGCGTAACCAGTAGCGAACGTATCCGACCCCCCAAGTTTCCTGTCCGAGAGAAGTATCGCGCGGTCATACCCCATGGCCAGGGCTTTTTTAAGCGATTGTTCAAAACTCATCGGCCCCATCGAAACTACGATCAATTCTGCATCCGGAACATACTTTTTGATCTGGAGCCCTTGCTCCAGGCCGAACGTGCAGTCCGCATTGATCGAAGATTTTGCCTTGGTGCGGTCCATCAGCCCATCGGCGCCCATCCGCATCTCGGTCGGGAGCGGTACTTGTTTCATAATGGTAATGACTTTCAGTCCCATATTATAGATTCTCGTATTCGGGACCGTCGCCCCCGTAGGGCACGGCCCATTCAATGTTCCCGAACGGATCTTTGATGTCGCAGGTCTTGCAATGCACGCAATTGGCCGGATGAAGATGAAGATCTTTTTTCCCGGTCTTCGGATCCGTCACGATCTCATAAACCTCCGCCGGGCAAAAATTTTGGCACGGCCCGCCGTATTTTGGGATACAAACGTTCCGGCAAAGTTCGAAATCCAGCACATGAAGATGGCACGGCTGCTCTTCGTCGTGCTTGGAACCGGAGAAAAAAACGTCAGTCACTTTGTCGAACGTAAGCTGTTTGTCAAAAATGAGCTCTTTCGCGAACTTCTTGCAGAATGTTTTTTTAACATCCGAAAGTTTCTTGTAACAGGCCGCGTCCTCGTGCGTCTTCATCTTCCCTGACAGCGTGACGCCGCGTCCGCCGGTCAGGATCTGCGTCGCGAAATGGAATGCCCCCAGGATCATGCCATGCTCGAACCCCGCTCGGAAATTACGCGTGCGAGACAGGGTTTTGCGCGTGGCGCTTTTCTTGAAAAGTTCTTCGTAAAAGCTAAGTTGTTTTGCCGAAAAATCATTTTTCTTTAAAGCTTCGAATGAGGACTTTGCGGCTAGCATCCCGGACTCGATCGCGAGATGAACGCCCTTCAGGCTTGGCATGCTGAGAAATCCGGCGGAATCCCCGACGATCATGACCCCGTCATGATAAAGCTTGGGAAGCGAATAAAGGCCGCCCTCCGGGATCGTCTTAGCACCGTAGCGCAGAAGCTTCCCCTTTTTGAGGATCTTCGCGATGAAAGGATGTTTTTTATAGACCTGAAGCACCGCGTGGGAATCGAACGTGGGATCCGTATGATCCAGCCCTGCCGCGATCCCGACCACGACCTGACGCCCGTTCAAACCATAAATAAAACCGCCGCCAAAATGGTCGAACTCAAAAGGATAGCCAAGCGTGTGCATGATCCGTCCGGCCTCAAAGGTCCCTTCCGGAAGGTCCCAAAGCTCTTTGACGCCCGTGGAATAAACCTGCGGGTTGGCGTTCTCGCCCAACTTCAATTGGCGGTAGAGCGCTTTGGTCAGACTGCCGCGAGGCCCTTCGGCCAGGATCGTGATCTTGGCGCGGATCTCGTTACCCGCCTGGAAATTATCCATCGGATACCCGTGCTTATCCACACCGGTATCGATCGTTTTCGCCCCGATGACACGGCCGTCTTCATAGAGCATTTCGGAGACGCTGAACCCCGGATAGACTTGCACGCCTTTTTTTTCCGCGATCTCGGCCAGCCACCGTGTCATTTTCCCGAGAGAGACCACGAAATTCCCATGATTCCCCATAAAAGGAGGTGTGAAAGGAGCTTTTAAAGCGAGTTTCGGGGTTAAAAAATAAACACCTTCTTTTTTGACGGGAGATTCGAATGGAAAATCCTTGGGGTCGACTCCGGGGAGGAGCTCCTTGAGCGTAGACGGATCGATCACGGCGCCGGAAAGCGTGTGGCTCCCGATCGAACTTCCCTTTTCAAGGACCAGAATGTTCCAGGGAAGCTTGGCGCCCTCTTCTTTGGGGGCAAAGGCGGCTGCGAGATCCGCGAGATGGATGGCGGTTGCGAGGCCCGCGACACCGCCGCCCACGATCAGAATGTCTGTTTCAACTACTTCACATTTCAACATAGGAATATGAAATCTCTTGAGAGGAAATTCTAAAATTGAGGCGGTATTTTAACACAAACTTATTGGCAAAAAAGAGAAAAATTGTTTTCCGCCTCAGAGAACAGCCGCTAGCAGAAAATCAGCCTTTGGCAAGAAGCTCGTTCACCTTAGCCATGACAGCGAAGGCATCAGCCACATAAAGCACATCGGCCTTCCCCTGGGCCCAGCCGCAATTGGCGTCCGTATTGATTGCGCGGCGTTCGTTGATAAAACGCCAGCCGACCACGTGCGGTTCTTCTCCGTGACAGCAGGCGGAAAGACCTTTCGGATGACGCGGCGTGGAGCCGGTCTGCCCGACCTGGTTGAGATGACTCATAAAAGAAAGCACCGCTTCCCCCTCCGACCCCTGATCCACGAGCGATTTGCTGCTCCCGAGCGACGCCTTGGCGTACTTCAAGAAATCGAGAATGTTTTTTTCGGCTTCCTTGGCATGAATCTGACCATCCGCCTGTTTCTTGGTCCATCCGGCGCCCGCGACAAGCAACACCTTGGCATCCGGACGAATGGTCTGTGCGTCTGCGAAAGGCGCTTCAATACCCGTCACTTTTGTGCGCCTTTCCTTATCGGTCACCGCCACCGCGATCGCTTCCACTTTCGCCGCACCTTTGGCCCCCTGCCAGATCGGAAACACTCCGGAATCCACGGCAAGGATCCATGGCCGCGCCGCCCTCGTCAAAGTCGCTATCATACGCTGACGATAATACCAGCGTTGGATCTGCAAAACGCCCTTGGCTAATTGAATCCCGCTCACATGCGTGTCGATCATAGCCTTTAAACGGAACGCGACACCGGGTAGCGCTCTTGAAAAACGGGAAGTCGCCGGAGCAATGATGATCGTTGCCCCCGAAGCGATCCCGATGGCTTCCGCAGCTTTCACATCCGTCGCATAACGCGAAACTCCGAAATCGGTGCCGCTTACGCCGAGCATTTTCGCGGCACCGCACACAGCGATCGAATCCGCGACCGCCTGGACATTTTCCCCGACAAGGCCGACCGTAAGCGTTGAACCTGCGAGACCTTTTTGGATCTCAAGCGCCGCGCTTAGTGTTTCGAGTGCGACCTTCGGGAGAAGGCCGTTTGTATCCGTATGAGCTAAAAAAAGTATTTTTTCCATGGGACTAGCTTTTTATCCAGGTTACGATTTCTTTGGCGATTTCTTCGATCGGAGTATCCTTAACAATACGCGTTTGGCGCTGCTGCTTGGGAAGCTCCACGCTTGCGAACTTGATGGCATCGGTCTTGAGCGCGGCCGCCTGCGCTTTCTGGAGGGCCGGCATGATGGTGCGCATATTCGTCATCCCCACCTGCGGATTATTCGGCGGCTCCGGGAGATTCCCGGTCGCCCATCCGATCACGGCCGGAGCCCCGGCGCATGTAGAAACCTGATACTGCCCGCCTTCGATACGTTCAAGGATCTTGAAGGAGCCATCCGGCTGGACTTTAAGCTCGTCAGCCGCCAGAAACACATCACTGATCTCGAGCTGCTCCGCGATCATCTGCATCGTGGTTCCCGCGTCACGCGAAGCGGAGGAACAGCCGCCGAACACGAGGAGTTTCGTCTTATCAAGCCCTGGGATTTTCTCGATCGCTCCGGCAAGCGCCGCCGCGACCTCTCTGGAATCCACAAAACCGCTCGCGGAACCATCAAGACACACGAGTTCGAACGGAACCTTTTGGGCGATGATCATCATGAGTTGTTGGAGTTTTGCTTTGGGCCCAAGGCTTACAAGCGTCACCTTGCTTCCCGGATTCTGTTTTGCGAGATGAGCGGCCTCAAAGAGCGAGTGCCCGGCCCACGGGTCAAGCACCGAGGGCAGCATCATTTCATTCTTAAGAGCGGGTCCGGTCGCCCCCTGGATCGGCTCCAGCGTTTGAAGCGGGTCCGGCACAAGACTCCCGCAGACTACGATATTAAAGACTGTGGTCATATTTTTTCCCTTATGGGTAAAAAGTTCATAGAGGTCGGACATTATAATGACGGTGTCCTGTTTCGGCTAGCGGAAAAACAGGCCGGGGATTGAAACGCGCTATTTTTCGATTTTTTGGATAGCTTCCTTGGTATCAGCCTCAAAATGAGATCTTAGAAATTCTTCGCTCTCCGGAAGTTCCATCGAAAATTGATGGCTCCTGCCGATCTGAATGTGGGGTCCTTCCACTTGCAGATCAAGCACATGGCCGCCCAAGGTCCTTTCTTTGTTTAAGAAATGGAAATGATACCCCGGAACATTGATCCCCTCTACATAAGGCGGGAACCTGAATCCCACAAGCGTCCCTTCCTGATCCTTAAGTTCAAAAACCTTCTGCTCCTTGATAGCTTCGGTCAGGACCGGAAAGGGCTTATTTTGACGAGATGCGCTGCGAACCTTGAGCGAAGGGAATCTCCCCGCGATCTTGATCGCATAGATCAGATTTTCTGACGGAAGATTTTCATCAAGGAATCCCGTCAATTCTTTGTATCCCATCGCCCGCCCCGGAGATAGCTCCTGTTCGGCTTTGAAGAATGTCACGGTCGCAAACGGGCTCGTATCCCTCCCTTTCAGGAGATGCGCTTTTCCGTCCGATTTTATCTGATAAAAGACATGGCCCAGAACGATCATTTCTCCGTTGAGCGTATCGAGAGTTCCGACGCCGAAATCGCCGTGCTTCCCGAGATCATGGACACTCATCGTGCCTCTGTAGCATCCCGCCAAGAGAGCATTGATGGGTGCGTTTTGAAAAACAACGTCTTTGGGGCGTGAGGCGTGGATGCAACCCGATGCGAATAGAAACGCGAAAAGTAAAGCGGCTTTTTTCATGCTTTAAAGATCAGCGGAACTTGGAATGAAGCCCGCGGGTGACGGCTCAAGGACCGACCAGAGGGAGCTCTTTTTCGATTTTGAAAATGACAAGATAACGGTCCTTGCCGTCCGATTCCTTTTCTTCATTACAAAGACAGCTGTGGCGCATCGTCTTGATGCGCTCGGAATTCTTCTCTTCCGAGACTTTCTTCAAAAAGAGCCTCTTCCCTTGATACATCCCCTGGGTTTCGATAAAAAGATAAGCTGCCTGAGGATTGGACTGAAGATTGTGATGCGTCAAACGGTCCGCCATGATGAAAGCAAGCGTCCCGTCCTGAAGCATGTGAGGCCGCGCGTAGAGCGCCGCGTCCACTTTACCGGAGTTGTCCGCCGTTGCAAGTACGCCGGTGCCTTTTGTTTTTTCAAAATATTCATGAAGGTCCATGGTCATCTCCTTTGTTTTATCAAGCACTTCCGCGAAACAATAAACCGCTAGTTGATATTGGAATGTAACCCGCCGGAACCGGCCCGGAAATCGACGTTGGTGAGATCACGACCCTCTTCGCGCGCGTAGGCGCAATTCCAGAGGCAAGCGGCGCAGTGAATGCATTTTTCGCGGTCGAAAAGCGGAACGCCGCCGTCGGA
>JAZDFE010000031.1:0-48443 GCA_043808175.1 Candidatus Omnitrophota bacterium
CTTCATTTCTCCCGCCGCATACCCATGGGCATGCGCATAAGAGATCTCCTTAAGCTTTAAAGCGCCTTCGAGCGCGGTCGGATAATTGCACCCTCGCCCAAGATAAAGGAAATTACGGCGGGTGTAATGCTTCTGAGCGCAATGCTCAAACCTTTTAACCTCTTTCAAAACCTTGGCGCAATGCTTGGGCATTTTTTTGAATTCCCGGAGTAAGACCTTAAGATCCACCGCAGAGATCGTTTTATGAATCTTGGCTATATAAAAATCCAGCAAAAAAAGCGTTGCGAGTTGAGCGATATAGGCCTTGGTTGAAGCCACGCCTATCTCCGGGCCGGCATGCGTGTAGATGACCGCATCCGCTTCGCGCGCAATCGTACTCCCGACCACGTTCACAATAGCCAGCGTCGCCGCGCCTTGAGCTTTCGCTTCACGCAGAGCCGCTAACGTGTCCGCGGTTTCACCGGACTGCGTGATCAATACCACAAGATCTTTGGAGTCAAGGATCGGCTTTCCATAGCGGAATTCGCTCGAAACCTCGGTTTGACAAGGGATCCGCGCGTACTGTTCCATCGCGATGCTTCCCACCAAGCCCGCGTGATAGGCTGTACCACAACTGATCATGGAAACCTTTTCGATCTCCCGGAGACGTTTTTGGAATTTTCTATCCAGGGTATCGAAAAAGATCTCACCGTTTTTTTGAATCCGTTTGGTAAGAATGTTCCTCAAAACCTCAGGTTGTTCATACATCTCTTTAAGCATGAAATGCGGGAATCCCTGCTTTTGGGCTTGCGATATGTCCCAGTGGACAGTTGTCGGGTGACGTTTGATCCAAGACTTGGTCTTCAAAGAATAAATGGAGATCCCTTTGGCGGTGATCACGGCCAAGTCTTCGTCTTCAAGATAGATGACTTGTCGCGTGTAGGGGAGAAGCGCCGTCACATCGCTTGCGACGAAATTTTCTCCCTGCCCCAGTCCGATCACAAGAGGATTGGATCTTTTATACGCGATCAGGGTGTCCGGGTCGTTTTTGGAAAAAAGAACAAAAGCAAAAAATCCGTGCAATTCACCGACAGCCCGTTTGACGGCATCAAAAAGCTTGGAGGATTTTTGGTAATAGGAACCGATGAGATTAACGCCGACTTCGGTGTCAGTTTGGGATAAAAAACGCACCTTTTTTTTCTGAAGCGCACTCTTGATCGCGGCATAGTTCTCTATGATCCCATTATGGACCAAAGCGATCTTCCCCGTGGCATCCACATGGGGATGGGCGTTTGCGCGGGAAGGTTCGCCGTGGGTCGCCCAGCGTGTATGGCCGATCCCGATATGGGCCTCAATTGTGAAATCCCCGAGCTTCTCTTTGAGGACCCCCAGCTTGCCTTTTTCCTTGATGATGGATAAACCGCCCTTTTGTTGATCCACGCAGGCGATCCCGGCTGAGTCATAACCCCGATACTCAAGCCGTTCAAGTCCTTTGATCAGGACCGGCACCGTATTCTGATAGCCAACGTAACCGATAATGCCGCACATAGCGCTTCGCTTTCGTTAAATGGATAGTGGATAAAGGAGGGAGTTTTGCCTTTGCGCTATCGCCTTCTCCCATCCTTCACCCGAGTTTCGGCGTATTATATACAAGGAATAACATTTTGACAGATGATTTCCTTTTCAATAGTATTAACACCGAGGGAAAAATCTATGAGCCAAAATCGACGGAAGCATTTTTTTATCAACAAACCTCTTCAGCTCCGTTTTATGCTCGCGGTCATTGTCCCTCTCCTTTTGATCAATTTCGTCGCTCTTGCCGGCCTCTATTTTGGGATCTGGAGCAAAGTCCTCGACACTTTTTCCAATGAACAAACGCTCAACGATCTTGTGACCGCTTCCCGAATGGTCGAATATGACCAGGCCCGCCACCCCGTTCCTTCCCAGAATTTTTCTTCTTTGTCTTTTTTTATGCAGACCGAAAAGCTGAGCCAGCGTCAGCGCGAGATCTTCAAAGGGATCCTTGACGAAACGAACCGGTCGCTGCTTTGGAAGTTTTTGCTGCTTCTTTTCTTTCTTGCTTGGGGTACGATTTTTATTTCACACAAGGTCGCGGGGCCTCTTTTCAGGTTCAGCAAAGCTTTTAATGAGGTTGAAAAGGGCGATTATCGATCCCGTGTCGTCCTAAGAAAATTGGATGAAGGCCATCCTGTCGCGCAGGAATTCAACGAGGCGATGGAGAAAACGGATCATTTGCTCTCCAACCTCAAAACTTTAGCCCAAGAAAAGGACGCGCCCCAAGCTGTCGCGAAGATCAAAGAAAAACTCTCGACCGTCCAAACTAGCGCTAATGCTTAAACGCCTCATTTGTTTTTTGCTCGCGCTCTCTCTCGCTTTTTCTCTTTCTCCCATTCCCCTCCCGGCTTTTGAAACCTCTCCCGAAGACCGGGTTCTTTTGAATAAGATCGAAAAAGATACCTTCCAATATTTCACGCGTTTTTCGGATAAAATCACGGGGCTCACCAAGGATTCTTCCCGCCCGGGCTCACCTTCTTCCGTGGCGACCACTGGATTTGCCCTCGCTGCTTACGCGATCGGGGGCTCCCACGGTTGGATTGCTCAGGATTATGCCTACGCACGGATCCTCACGACCCTTCAAACGCTCCACCGAAAAGCTGCGCATCAGAAAGGGATTTTTTATCATTTCCTCGACGCCAGGACCGGAAAGCGGGTCTGGGGCTCGGAGGCCTCTTCGATCGATACCGCCCTTGCCGTAGCGGGCGCTCTTCTGGCGGCCCGTTATTATCCCGGCACTGAGATCGAAAAGCTCGCCCGCGAGATCTATGAACGCGTCAATTGGAAATGGATGATGAATGGTTCCGACTTTATTTGTATGGGGTGGACGCCCGAAGGCAAATTCCTTTCCTACTATTGGGATTCTTATAATGAACTCATGCTCCTTATGGCCCTCGCTATCGGTTCCCCCACCTTCCCGGTACCGCCCGCCGCCTGGGAGCGGTGGCTGCGTCCCGAGGGAGATTACAATGGTCACAAGATCATTTACACCTCGACCGGCTCTCTCTTCACCTATCAATTTTCACATGCTTACATCGATTTCCGGAAGTTGGATGATCGCGGGATTAATTTTTTTGAGAATTCGCGCGAAGCAATTTTGGCAAACCGAGAGTATTCCATGAGCTTTTTGGGGCAATACAAAGGTTATGCCGAATCTTCATGGGGTCTTTCCGCTTCCCTTGGCCCGGGCGGTTACAGGGCTTACGGCGGGAAACCGGGCGGCGGCCTTCAGGACGGCACCATCGCTCCTTACGCTGCACTTTCCTCGATCGTTTTTACTCCAGAATTTTCAACCAAAGCCGCGCGATTTTTCTATGATAATTATCAAAAAGAACTCTATGGAAATTTCGGGTTCAAGGACGCCTTCAATCTCGACAAACAATGGTGGGCCAATGAATACCTCGGCATCGACCAAGGAATCACGCTGCTGATGTTGGAGAATTATTTGAACGGCGAGATCGTGTGGAAGAAGTTCATGGAACTTCCGGCAATTAAAAAGTGGATCGAGCTTACGGGTCTCAAACAACGATCCTCTTCAACGGCCACGAACTAGGTTCTGTTGACCTACATTTGCTGTGTTATCCTGATCGGAGGATCTCGCTAAATCGGCGCGGCGTCAGTCTTTTTCTTTCCTGAGCAACCTAATGGCGAGCTGCATAGCAGCCTCCTCGATGATCTCGCGCGTCAGGTAGGTTCCTTTTTTAATCTCTTCTTTGATCTCGCGGACGCGCCCCAGACTGGGCTCCGCTTCGGTGGGGATGAGACGAAGATACTTCCGGACCTCCTCGCGATCTTTTTGGGCGTTTGTTTTCTCGCTTGGAGCTTGGACCCTGAATTTAGATCTTTTTTCTGCCACGCTTTGCATTCTTCCTGCCTTTAAGCCACTGGCGGCCGCCTTGGGACAAAACAGTTACACGGCTTCCTTCGCTGTGGCTCTCTCTGTATCGACGCAGCGTGACAAAACTTAATGCGTTTATAGCCGGTGCTATGAATTTTTCTTGATTGCTCTTTGCCTTTTCTTAGGCTTCCAGGGTCAAATGCCCGGCGCGACGCATGAGATGTCCGCGCAATCGGATCACAACCTTGGTGTGGATTTGGCAAACCCTGGATTCGGAAACATCCAAAATTTCGCCAATCTCACGTAGCGTCAGGTTCTCGTAATAGTAAAGCACGATCACAAGCTTTTCTTTTTCGGGAAGCTGGTCGATCGCCTCGGCCAACAGCTCCTTGACCTCGCTCTGGTGAACGAAGCTGAACTGGTCCGTGATTAGGGAATCCTCAATGGTTTGGAGCCGCGAGATGGGTTTATTGCCATCATCGTTTTGCCATACTTCATCGAGCGACAAAAAGGTTGTGGAGTTGAGATCGCTGTAGATCGAGTTCAGATCATCCGTTGAGATCTTCAAGGCCTTGGCCACTTCATCATCCGTGGCCAGGCGCCCGTTCTTTTCTTCGAGTTCTTTACATTTACGGTCGATCTCTCTGGCGCGCTTGCGCAAAAGCCGTGGCGCCCAGTCGAGCTTGCGGAGCTCATCCATGATCGAACCGCGAATACGGGAAACCGCATAGGTCTCGAATTTGTTCCCCTGGGAAACGTCGTATTTATTGATGGCATCAAAAAGCCCGAGAATGCCATAGCTGACAAGATCGTTAAACTCAACGTTCGGGGGCAACCCGATCGCCACGCGCCCGGCTACGTATTTCACCAGATAAAGATATTTTTTTACGATATCTTCGCGCAAAGAAAGGCTTTTGGTTCTTTTGAACTTCTTCCACATCTTGACCTCATCTTCATGCATGGGGGGTCTCCTTTTTGTCTCGCATTACTAAAGAACCTTTCATTTTGGGCTCTCCTGCTGTTCGAGAATCTTTTTGATTTGACTTAATGTATAATTCTTACCTTGCAGGATCTTGATCTGCTCCAAACGATCAAACGCTGATTCATCATAAAGCCGGTGCCCCGAAATGGTCCGCCGGGCCTCATGAATAAGTCCTGCGACCGTATAATTATGAAGCGTCTGTCTAGAAAGACTCGTGTACTGCATCACTTCCCCAATTTTGTAAAGTTTTTCGCGTTTCATAGCGCTTCGCTCCTTGCCCCATCCTTTCGCGAAAGGATTTTCTGCAGGATGGATAAAGCTTTGGGATCCTCAGGCTCAAGCATGAGGATCTTCTCAGCCGTGAACTGGGCCTGTCCCAGTTGCCCCTGGGCCGCGAGATCCTCCGCCTGTGTGCGGTATTGTTCCAGACGATCCGCAATTTCATTTTTGTACATCTTATGGATGAAGAGCGTGTCGGCTTTGCCTTCCTTGAGGGCTTTCGCCTTGATCTGATCGATCAGCTCAGAGGCGGCGTTATCGTTTGCATCGTAAAGAAAAACCTTTTCCGCGGCAAAAAGCGCCAGATCGTACTGGTTTGCATTAAAAAGGGCGCGGCTCCGCTCGAGCCAGGTCTTGATCTGATCCTGCCTATCGTCTGCATTCATTTCTTCGATAGCCTGTGGTAAAAGATGTTCTTTCTGACGCTCGATCTCTTTGTCGAGAATGTTTGCCATAAGTTTCGTGGCCTGTGGATTTTGAGGATCTTCGGCAAGCACTTGCTGGACGGCGCGGCGGGCATTGTAGTATTCATGACTGTTGTAAAATTTTTCGGCTTGCGAAAGTACTTCTTCACGATCGCCTGAAACCAGGAAGGAGCGCGGCCCTGTCGTGCATCCTGCCAAAAACCCTGCTAAGATCACTATCATGATTCGTCTCATAGTTTATAAAATGTAATTTACATTTTATACTTTACAATATATAACTCGTTCCATTGCGTCAACTTAAAAATAAAAGATTTTTAATAATCCACAACTAATGGGGCCTTATTCGCGTCAGGATGCTATATATAGATAGATCATGGCATTATTTTTTAGAAAATATGAGGAAATGCCGATAACCCAGGCAAAAGGTTTTGTAACACTGTGAAGGTCGGGGGAGAAAACGATGACACTTTATGAGAAATTGTTCGACTTAAAATACCGGCAGGGTGTTTCGACCTATGAGCTCGCGCATCGCTTCCCGGAACACGTTGATCGTGTTCATGAGGTCGCTTTACTGGACGTTCCGGAAAACACTTTGAAGAAAGTGATACCGGAAAAAAGGATCCTGGAGCGATTGATAAGCCTGAAAAATCAATTCCAAAGAATGGCGCGAGCACACCGTCGACGGGGAAGGACCTTCGATTAGAATCTATTTTTCGCTAAAGATGCCCATCTTGCGGAATTTCTGATAACGCATTTCTGGTAGATCTTTTCGTGGAATCTTTTTCAACTCTTCCAATGTTTCGTTGACCGTTTTACGAAGATTTTCTGCCGCCATGTTGAAATCACGGTGAGCGCCGCCAAGCGGTTCTGGAATCACTCCATCGATCACGCCAAGTCCGAGCAGGTCCGGACCGGTCAACTTCAAAGCGGTCGCAGCGTCCGGCGCCCGCGTCGGTTCTTTCCATAGGATCGCAGCGCAACCTTCTGGAGAAATGACGGAGTAATAAGCGTTCTCCATCACAAAAATTCTGTTCCCGACACCGATTCCCAAGGCGCCGCCGCTACCGCCTTCACCGATCACGATGCAGATAATGGGGACCTTGAGCTCACCCATTGCCCTGAGATTGTGAGCGATTGCCTCGGCCTGGCCGCGCTCTTCGGCTCCGATGCCCGGATAAGCGCCCGGAGTATCAATAAAACACAGGATCGGAATATTGTGCTTCTCGGCAAGCTCCATAACGCGCATCGCTTTTCGGTAGCCTTCGGGATGGGCGCTTCCGAAACTGCGCATCAGATTTTCTTTGGTATCACGTCCTTTTTGATGTCCGATGATACAGACCGGCTCCCTGCCCTCCCATTTTGCGATCCCTGTCACAATGGCCCGGTCGTCACTGAAACGCCGGTCCCCGTGGATCTCGAGAAAATCAGAGGTCAAATAGTTCACGTAATCCAGTGTGTACGGTCGAAGGGGGTGGCGCGCAACCTGCACGCGTTGCCAGGGTGTCAGATGATTGAAGATGTCTTGAATGGCCTTTTCAAGTTTTTTTTCCGCGCTTTTGATCTCGACGGAAAGGTCGATGCCATCGTGACTGATCTTACGAAGTTCGTTAATCTTTCTTTCCATCTCAACGACGGGCCGCTCAAAGGAAAGACAGGCATCAAAAATATCGCGCGTGCCGAGCTTGATCTTTTCTTTGACCCCGATGGGTCCGAACGCCTTCTTGTGGCCGACTTTTCTTTTCTTTGTTTTGTGAGACATCATAATGGTTCCTTCCGGAACTATCCTGACTTTTATCTTCTCTTAACTGATGGTAGTCAGGATTGCTCTACTTTCCGCCCAAGTCTTTATTTTCTTTTTAATGGTGACTTGGACGGCCCCAATCTCCACTCCGCTGCGATTGAATCGGTATTGGGACCGCTTCGCTTCGATTGATAAGAATTGGGACTAATCCTGGATGATGACCTTTGTGCCGATTGGCACAATGCTATAAAGTTCCTCGACATCTTCGTTGAGCATGCGGATACATCCCTCGGAAACCTGGGTGCCGATACTCTTGGGCTCGATTGTTCCGTGGATCCCATAGGCCGGCTTATCAAAGCCCAGCCAGCGCGTCCCGAGGGCGTTTTCCGGGCTTCCCGGAGGAAGGATAGCTCCTGTCTTGAACCAGGTCGGGTGAACCAATTTGTCTGTGATCTTGAACTCACCCACGGGTGTGCAGTTCTTTTTGCCTGTCGCAACGGAATATTTTTTCACCGCCTCATCATTCGAATAAAGAACCAGCACATTCTTGGATTTATCTATCCGGATTAAAAAGGGCGCCGTATGGATCCTGAGCTTCATTTTGGGGTAGATGTTATCGCTCTTGAGATCATTAATCTTTTTAATGAAATCTACAGTCGTATGATTTTTCTTCGCAATCATATAAAGACTGTCGCCGGATTTCACCGTATAGGCGATGCTATCGGGGGTCATTTCTTTAGAAAACAGCGCCTTCCAGCGTTGCTGCATCTCTGCCGGGTTCAATGCCGAAGAGGTTTCCTTTTTTACCGGAGCTTCAGCAACTTTCCCCGCGAGAACCTCAGTGGAGGCTTTCGAAGCGGAAGTCTCCGCTTTTATGTCGGAAGCCACGCCGCTTCCCTTTTTGGTATTGGAAACAGTGGCGATCGGAGTGGTTTTGATTTCATTCGTAATGGGAGTATCTTTTTTTAAAGCATCTTGGTCAGTTTTTGGAAGCTCCTTCGCAGGCGCGGTTTGGGAAGACATTTTCAGCGTGGCGGGCGTCCTGTCCGTTGCGTTTTTAACATCAGCTTCAGTCGCAAAAGTTATGGCCGGCATAAAAAACGTCGCCAGGACTAGAATAATCAAAAAGCTGTTTTTTTTCACGACTACCCCCTTTATTCGCAAAAGAGAATGGCAATCCCGATCCCTAAGAAAGCTCCTGCGATCACTTCGACCGGCGTATGGCCAAGAAGTTCCTTGAGACGTTTTTCGGGGACAGCGCCTTTTAAATAAAATTCATCCACGATCTCATTGAGGATCTTGCCTTGCCATCCCAGATGCCGGCGAACTCCCGCGGCATCGAACATCGTGATAAGGCACAGTATCAACCCCATTAGGAATGGAATGCTCTTAAAACCATAGTAAAGCCCCACCACCGTCGCAAGGCTTGCCACGGTCGCCGAATGCGCGCTCGGCATCCCTCCCGTATCAAAAAGCCAACGAACGTCGAATTTTTTTTTGCTCGCCCCACCCAAGATCACTTTAAGAGCCTGAGCTACGAACCAGCTCAAAAAAACCGCGACAAAGGCTTTTTCGCTGTGAAATGGGGGGGTCGGGATTATGATCATAGGCTCCTTGGGAAAGACGGGAAAAGAGTTGACGCCTTTCTTGTTTATGCTATATAATTATAATAAATATGATTATACAGTATTTCAAATCATTGCACCGTCCAAAGAGCGAGTCATTATAAGTTTAGCCCATTTAAAAAGCAAGTTTGTTTGTTGCCCCAATTTCCAATTAAGAAAATAGCTGGGAATTGGGGCTAGCACCGTTAACCCATAAAATCATATGGAGAACGGTGCTTGAAACGAAAAAGGAGTTCACGTTCTTATGATACGCATTAAAAGCGCCTTCGCCTTGGGCATTCATGCTTTTCCTGTGGATATCGAAATCGATATCACGAGCGGCCTTCCTCAACTGATCTTGGTGGGGCTCCCGGATACAAGCATCAAAGAGGCCCGGGAAAGAGTCCGTACTGCGCTCAAGAACAGCGGCTTTCACATCCCGCCGGATAAGATCACGATCAGTCTCGCGCCTGCGGATATCAAGAAAGAAGGCGCCGCATTCGATTTCCCCATCGCCATGGGGATCCTGGCCTGTCACGGCATCATTCCCCCCGAAAAGCTTGCCGGCCATATTTTCCTGGGGGAATTAGCTCTCGACGGAACCCTGCGTCCCATGAGAGGCGTCATCTCCATCACTGCGGGACTTAAGAATTCCTCGTTCGTTCTCCCGGCCGAAAACGGGGAAGAGGCGGCCCTAGCTAAAGCCGCGACGGTCTATCCTGTCAAAAGTCTCAAAGAGACTGTTGATTTCCTGCTCGGCGAGCGAGAGATCAAGCCGCTCAGAAACATTCCTTATAAGAACAGTGCCTCCTCTCAGAACTTGCCTGATTTTTCTGAGATCCGTGGCCAGCAGGCGGCTAAACGAGCTCTGGAGATCGCCGTGGCCGGGAGTCATAAAATACTTTTCATGGGTCCGCCCGGAAGCGGAAAGACCATGCTCGCCAAGCGCATCCCGAGCCTCCTCCCTCCCATGGACTTCGAGGAAGCTCTGGAAATCACGAAGATCCACAGCGTGGCAGGCCTGATCCCGCAGGGAAACTGCCTCGTTTCCGAGAGGCCTTTTCGCTCGCCCCACTACACAGCTTCCGCCATTGCCTTGGCGGGAGGCGGAACTTCCCCCAGGCCCGGAGAGATGTCTCTTTCGCACGGCGGCGTTCTTTTCCTGGACGAGCTCCCGGAATTCCGCCGTGACGCGCTGGAGACTCTTCGCGGTCCGCTTGAGGATGGCTGCATCACGATCTCACGTGCCAAAGGCCAGGTTACTTTTCCGGCTAACTTCCTGCTCGCCGCAGCCATGAACCCCTGCCCGTGCGGGTACTTGGGCGATACGCGGAAGACGTGCCGGTGCTCCCTTGGGCAGATCCATAAATATCAGTCCAAGATCTCGGGGCCTGTGCTCGACAGGATCGATATTCACATCGAAGTACCGGCATTGTCATTCCAGACCCTTACGAGCCAGGAGTTTGCAGAAAGCTCGGCAACAATCCGGGAACGGGTTTGCGAATGCCGGAAGATCCAAAGATCGCGTTATCGCCTCCGCCCTTATAAAACAAATTCCCAAATGTCGCCTAAAGACATCAAGGAATTCGCCACGCCCGACCTCCAGGGCCGCAAACTCATCGAAATGGCGATGAAGGAGCTGCATCTATCGGCGAGGGCCTATTACAAGGTCCTAAAACTTTCTCGCACGATTAGCGATCTGGCGGGTAGCGAGCAAATCCAAAGCGAGCATATAGCCGAAGCGATCCAATACCGGAGCCTGGACCGACAGTGGTGGAGTTAACCCCTGTCACCATTTTGTTTTACTTTTCACTAAACAATGAAATAACTTCTCAAAATTTTCTTGCGCTGCTTACATGTATGGTAAAACGGAAAGACGATAGGATCGCTATCGTTTCGAGCTTGATTTCGCAGCATGAAGCCAACCGAGGCCGTTTAAACACGAAATCCGGATAAACAGTAAGCGTAGTTATGTCTTGAAATCCCGCAAAAAACAAGGGCTTCAAAACGCTCCTGTCAGTATAATACGAGAGGAGAAAACAAAGAATGAGCGGCCAAACACTGATCTCCTATCTTGAATCGTTCCCGGCGCGCGGGGACCGGTCGGCGCTTTTCTACAAAACCGGCTTTCGCACCTTGCGGTTGAGTTACCGCGAACTTTATGACCTCGCCTGCCGTATTTCCAATTATCTTGAACAGCGCGGCCTCAAAAAAGGCGACCGCCTGATCCTGTGGGGGGCCAATTCGCCAGAGTGGGTGGGCGTTTTCCTCGGATGCCTCATCAGAGGAGTGATCTCTGTTCCTTTGGACATCCGGGGAACTCTTGCCTTCACCGAGAAAGTGTTCCGGTTCACTGAAGCCGCGCTCCTTGTCTGCGACCGCACCAAAAGCGCCAACCTTGTCACCGAGCACTGGATCGATTTTGAATCCCTAAGAAAAGAAGCCGAACGGCTGCCGCCCGGACCGACATCAGGCGCCGAAGTAAAGCCTTCTGATATAGCCGAGATCCTTTTTACTTCCGGCACGACCGGCGAACCCAAAGGCGTCGTGCTGACCCATGAAAATATTTTCTCAAACGTCGAATCGCTCCGCATATTAGCCCCCGAATTCCGGAAAAACAACAAGTGGCTTTCCGTTCTTCCGCTGAGCCATATCTTCGAACAAACGGCGGGACTGTGGCTTCCTTTTGCGCACGGTGCCTCCATCACCTACCTGAAGGTCCTGAATGCCGGTTCCATTTTCGGGTCCCTTCAAGACGATGAGATCATGACGGCCGCCATTGTCCCGCGCCTTTTGGGACTGATGCAGGGCGGCATTTTAAGGGAGGCCAAACGGCAGGGAAAAGAAAATATTTTTTATTTTCTTCTTCATCTTGCGAACCGTTTCCCTATGAAGGTCAGGCGGCTTCTTTTCCCGGCCCTTGCGCGCAAGTTTGGAAAATTCAAATACTTCATCGTTGGAGGAGCGACCCTTGAACCGGAACTGGAACGGTTCTGGGAGCGGGTGGGCGTTCCTCTTCTGCAAGGATACGGCCTGTCAGAAACTTCCCCGGTCATCAGTTGCAACCAGCCGGCCGCACACCGGTCCGGTTCGATCGGGAAGGTCCTTCCGGGGGTCGAGGTCAGGCTGGGCCCGGATAAAGAGATCCAGGTGCGCGGAAAAAGCATTTTTTCCGGTTACTACCGGGGCCCCGAAAAAACCGGCGAGGTTTTTGAAGGGGATTGGTTTAAAACGGGCGACCTCGGCGAGTTCGACCGGGACGGCTTCCTTTATTTCCGGGGAAGGAAGAAAGATGTGCTCGTGACCTCGGAAGGGCTTAATGTTTACCCGGATGATCTTGAAGCCGTCCTGCAGGCCGTAAAGGGGGTCAAGGACTGCTGCGTCCTGGGAGTCCCCAAGGAAGGGCGGGAAAATATCCACGCGGCCCTTATTCTTGAGGACCCTTCCCTAGACCTGAAAACGGTCATTGACCGGGCGAACGCTCACCTTGCGGATTATCAGAAGATCCAGAGTTTCAGCCTCTGGCCCGGCGAAGACTTCCCTCGCACCGCGACGATGAAGGTCAAGAAAAACGAAGTTCTCCGGATTCTTCAAGAAACCCGGGCACCGGCAACGGCAGAGAAAGGAAAAGAAAAAAAGACGGGTTCGCTTTACCTTTTTCTGGCCCGGCTGGCTAAAATGAAGCCGGAAGAGATCCGCCCGGAGGCCTGCCTGGGGGATGACCTGGGGTTATCATCGCTTGATCGCGTCGAACTCGCGGCCATGATCGAAGAGGAGTTCCATTTGGATGTCGACGATTCCGCGTTGCTCGCCGGCACACGGGTCGCGGAGATCGAAACCCTGATCCGTACCAAAGCGCATGCCACGCAAGAAAAGGAGATCCCCCGCTGGCCGATGCATCCGTGGGTCCGGACACTCCGGAAGCCGCTTCAGGACTTTTTTATTTTCCCGATATTCCGTTACTTTTGCCGGCTGAAGGTCGAGGGGCTGGAAAATCTCCGCGACCTTCCCTGCCCTGTGATCTTTATCGCTAATCATGCGAGTTATTTTGACGCCCCGTCGATCTTCCTCGCCCTGCCCCGACGGATCTTGGAAAAAATAGCGCCGGCAACATGGCGTGGATTTTTTGACGCGCCGGCCTCAAAACCGTGGCTCCGTTTGTGGAAGGGCTTTGAATTCTATTTCGCCTCGGCCGGATTTAACAGCTATCTTTTCGACCCCGAAAAAGGCATTAAAAAAAGCATGGAACATACGGGCTGGCTGTTGGACCGCGGATACAATATCCTTTTATTCCCGGAAGGCGCCCGGACCCGCACCGGACGGATGGAGCCTTTCAAACCGGGCATCGGCATGATGGCCTCTGTCCTCAACGTACTGGTCGTGCCTGTCGGGATCAAAGGTCTTTTTGAGATCTTGCCGGTACAGCGGAACTTTCCCCGCCGCGGCGAGGTCACGGTACGTTTCGGGAAGCCGATCTTTTTTTCCGGAGAATCCCATCCCGCGATCGCGAAGCGCCTTGAACAGGAAATCGCAAGATTGGTCCTATGAGATCCGGCATCCTTAAGAACCCTCTGCAGGTCGTTTCTTGGGCGCTTTACGATTTTGCCAACACGATCTTTTCGATGAATATCGTTTCCCTCTATTTTGCTCTTTGGCTGACCAAGGAGCACGGCGGGAAGGATATTCACTACGGCATCGTCTACTCCGCTTCCATGGCGGCGGTCATTATCTTTGCACCGTTGCTGGGGCGGCTGGCCGATCTTAGATCCTGGCGCCGTCTTTTCTTGATCCTTTCCACCTTGGCCTGCGTCATCACGACCGCGATGATCGGGGTTCTCGATCGTCTTGACTGGGGTTTGATCCTCTTTTTTTTCGCGAATGCGGGGTACCAACTGGCCCTTGTCTTTTATGATAGCCTCCTTCCTTCCATCGCGACGCCGCCCGAATACGGAAAGGTTTCCGGGTTCGGAGTCGCCCTGGGTTATGCGGGTTCGATCGCGGGTATTGCGATGGTAAGCCCCTTTGTCCATGCCGGCGGCCAGGTGCTGCGGCACCACGCGTTTGTTCCCACGGCCGTTCTGTTCCTTCTCTTTTCTTTGCCGTGTTTTCTGTGGGTGCGTGAAAAAAAGACGGCCTCCCCGGAATGGAAGGGCTCTTTGTGGCGTCAAAGCTTGAAAGCGGTCCGTAAAAATCCCGGGGTTTTCCCGTATCTGGTCACAATGTTCCTTGTTCAGAATGCGGTCAATACCGTAATCCTCTTCATGGGGGTTTACTCCGCTGAGGTCGGCGGCTTCACGCAGGCGAAACTGAATATCTTTTTTATCGTCGCCACGACAGTGGCCCTTATCACCGCCTACCTTCAGGGCCGGTTTGTTGACCGATGGGGACCGCGGATCGTTTTCCGATGGGTACTCTGGATATGGCTCATCGCATTGTTGCTTGCGGCCATGAGCCCCGGACAGATGGGCCTGTGGCTTGCGGGCTGTTTGATCGGGGCCGGCTTGGGCGGGCTCTGGACTTCTTCCCGGCCCCTGCTTCTTACCCTTATTCCGAACGAAGAGCCCGCCACTTTTTTCGGTTTTAATGTCCTGACGGGTCGGTTTGCGGCTTTGGCAGGACCTCTTGTGTGGGGATTGATTGTCTGGTTTTTGGAACCGGCGGGCGTTCTACGGTACCGGATCGCGGTAAGCGTTCTTGCTGTTTTTATATTGGCCGGTCTTTTTTCGATGCGCGGGATCCCCGAACGACATCGTTATCCGCCATCTGCTCCGTAAGAAGCCAAAAAACATAGCAAAGGGAAAAAAGTCCCGCGGCAATCACTCCGCACCCTAAAATATAAAAGGGCCACGGCCCCAGATAGTCCAGGACGCTGGGATGTCCCGGTTTCCTGGCAAGGTAGCCGAAATTAGTCCCGAAACCCCAATTGACAAGTCCGGCAAAAGCGGCGTATGGACTGAGCCCCAGCCATGCCCGCCAGACGGATGCTCCGCTGAGCTCCAAAGATCCCCTCGCTGCCAGGTAGATCGCGCTCAAGATGACCCCGCCGTGGCCAAAAAAGAAAACTATCCAGGAACAGTCCGGAAATCTCTGATAAAGATCGGGCGTAAAAACGGCCTGCGAGCTTCCCGCCAATCCCCAAAAAAAGGCCAGTTCCTTCACGTAACGGGGCCCTCCGAAAAGAAGCGCCCATACCACGAAGAGGAGGGCAAAATCACAAAAATGCAGGGGGACCAGCACGAAGCCTTGATGGAGCGCGCAGATCCAGGAAGCTGCGCCATTGATCAAGAGTGCCGCGGCTAACGCGTAACGCACCGGGCAATCGTCATTTATCCGGCGAATCCAGGTTGTGTTTCGTATAAGGAGCAAAGCGCCCGCAAGGAGGAGTGCCAGAACCGCCAAATGATCCGGTCCGTACGGGCGAAAGGCTGCGAGGGAACGATCATGCATATTGGATCCTCCTAAAACAACTTATCGTACGCCGCAAACAGGTTAAATCCAAACAAGCGACGAGTCAAAACAAAAACACGGATCTCGTATTGTTTATGACTACAAGTGCCGGTTCGTCTCGCTGAAGGAAAGCATCGATTCCGAGAATGAGATGGTCTGGCGTGTCGTTCGTCCCTTGTTCAGCTACTTCGCCAACGTATACTCCAAGCAGCTCAGCGACAAAATCAAAGCGGGGATCCAGAACAAAAGGTCTAAAAATCTTTTATCGGGGTGGCCGGTCGAGGAAAGAATACGATTTAAAGCGGATTGAAACCCTGCGATCAGAAGGTTACAGCATCCGGAAGGTCGCAGAACTGTATAACAATGCCCTGCCTAGGAGTGAACGTATTTCCCATACCCAGGTGAGTTGTCTGATCCAAAGTTCCGCCTAGCCAGTAACACCGGCCAACTCTGCCCATCTGATTGTTACGGTCGGAACAAACTCAGGATATTCGTAGGTTGTATAGAGCAAATCTTTGTTCGGATACTTAAAATTAGCCGCACTATCGCGGATTTCGTCGACGCCGACGAAATCTCCGCCGAGCATATTGCCGAAGCAATTCAATATCGAAGTCTGGACCGGCAGTGGTATGGGTGAAGAAACAGGCCGAGAACCGCCCATTAGGTTTTATTTTTACCGGATCGCCACCTTCTGAAGCATAGTTACTTTCGGTAGAGATGTGGTGTGGGGAGGGAGGCAAATCGTCAGTTCTGGTTCGTAAGGATGGCTTTTCTCGGCTCAATCCCAAGAGAGAGCCCTATTAAAATGTTAATGCCCGATAACTCAGCCTATTTATCCGTTACCGTCGGGACAAAAAGCTGCCCAGGATCGCGGGATAAGCCTCGCAAGGGCTCCAGCATCCCGGGCAATGCTTCTTCTCTTTTTTTTCCGTGGCCTTAAAAACATTTGCTCGATTCTAAAATTGATTCATGTCGTAATCATAGTTTGGAAGTGCGGGTTCATCATAAATTCCGCATGGATAAACGGGGCCCGAACTGCAATGGTTCGAACAATGAAACAAGATATAGCTTTATAGTATTTTCTAGAACAAGAAACACTTTGATAAAACATTCCGATTTGCTTTTTTCCTATTCGCCAGATATACTTCTGTTAGAAGTTAAGAAAGTCCGCTATTCGCTTATTGGGGTACCTTCTAGAGAAATTGACCTGAGGCTTGCTCACCCGCGTTTTTGGAAGGGGTTTTGCTATGAGAACAAAGGTTCCGCACTTTAAAATGGAAGCGCCGATAGAAAAAGTCACTCCCGTGGAAAAAATTCCTCTCAAGAAAAAAAGAGTCCTTGTCATCGAAGACGAGTATAGCGCCAGCAAGTTCCTGAGCATGCGTCTAGAAAACCTTGGATTTAAAGTTTCCGCGGCCTTCGACGGCATGACCGGCCTCAAAGAAGCAACCGAGACCATCCCTGACCTTATCATCCTGGATCTTATGATCCCCCAACTTCCCGGCGAAGAGGTCTGCAAAACGCTTCGCGAAAGTTTCGATGAAAAACTCGTAAAGATCCCCATCATCATGTTGACGGGTAAAGATTCGATGGTCGATAAAATTCTTGGTAAAGTCATCGGCGCCGACGCTTATTTGACAAAACCTTATGAATTCAGCGACCTTCTTGAGGTGATCAAAAAAATTCTTCCGGATTCTTAGGCGTCAAAAACGGAAAAGTCCCGGGAGAGGGGATCCCGGTTCGGAAAGAGGTCTTGGAGATGGACCAGGAAAAGCTCGCGCGGCCCGGTTTGAAGGTCCTCCTCGTTGAAGACGACCAGGAATTTGCCGATATCTTGAGGATCCGCCTCGGTAAAGAAAAGAGCCCGCGCCTTGAAATCACCTGCCTTCCTACTTTGCAACAGGCCCTGGAAGCGTTGACCGGAAAAGACTGGGATTTGATCCTCCTGGACCTGATGCTCCCGGACTCCTCGGGCATCCAGACATTCACTACGCTTTACTCGCAAGCCCGACACACGCCCGTTGTAATCATGAGCGGCTTGGACAATGATGATCTTGCCATCGATGCCGTGCGCAAAGGGGCGGAAGATTATCTGGTCAAGGGCGAGATCAATTCCAGACTTCTCCTCCGCGTCATCCATCACGCCGTGGACCGCCACCGCATCAGGGAAAAGCTGGCGTCTGTCACCGAACGATTACGGGAATCGAATCTGCGTCTTGAGACCATGTCCCTTTTGGACCCCCTCACTGAGCTTTATAACCGCCGGGGTCTCCAGCAAGCCCTCAGGCGGGAACTCCAGATCCTTTCCCGCGAGGGCGGAAAGCTTATGGTCCTTTTTCTTGATATCGATGATTTCAAAAAGATCAATGATTCCTTGGGCCATCCCGTGGGGGATGTTCTTCTCAAAGAGATCTCCCAAAAAATCCGGGATTCCGTGCGTAGCTCGGACCACGTGGCAAGGATCGGCGGAGATGAATTTATACTGTTGCTTCCAAAAACGCCTTTCGGGGAAGGACTTCATCTTGCCGAACGGCTCCGGTCCATCATTTCAGACACCAAGCTCGTTGTCTCTGAGAAAGAATCCCTCCGGATCACTGCAAGTTTCGGCCTCACAAAAGTGCCGGCCCATACGGCTTCCGTCGACGACCTCCTCGCCATTTCAGACCCCTTTCTGAGACAGAGTAAGCGCGAGGGGAAAAACAGGGTCTCGTACCCGCCTTCTCTCGAGGCGGAAGAATATATCCAGAGCCAGGCTCCCGGGCACATGACGGAACTGCTGCGACAGGGCCACGACTTTTTCTCGCTCAAGCAGCCCATTTTGCGCCTCACGGACCAATCTCTCGTTGGCTATGAATTCCTTTCCCGTTTTAAGAATGGCGGCATTCACATGCCGGATGATTTCTTCCGCATTGCCATGGAAAACAACATCCTGCCCCTGGTGGACCACCACTGCTTTCGTTCCTGTGTCTCCGCCGCAACCGGGCTCCCGTCCGAGATGCACCGGCACATTAATCTTTTTCCCGTCACGATCATTGACGCTGCCATAGATGAGCTCGTCGAAAGGCTAGCTGAACATTGCCCTGCCAAGAGTTACTGCCTTGAGATCAGTGAGCAGCAGATCCTCGGAGATCCCTCGCACCTGATCGTCCCAGTAGAGGAATTAAAACGCCGCGGCATTTCGATCGCCATTGATGACGTAGGGTTTGGCAACACGTGCCTGGAAAGCCTCATTCTTCTCGAGCCGGATGTGATCAAGTTGGATAAAAAATATGTCCGCGGGATCGCCCAAGACCCTCATGTCGAACGATCCCTGCGGCGTGTCCTCAAGGTCGCCGAAGACCTTGGAGCCGAAGTGATCGCCGAGGGCATTGAAACCAAGAAAGACTTCGATCGCCTCAAAGAGATCGGGGTCAAATACGGTCAGGGCTATTATCTTGGGATGCCCGCATGAACCGTGCCGAAAAAGTGGCTCTGGGCGGAAAACCCATTGAGCCCTGGCGAGACCCGGTCCTCCTTTCCACGAACCTTAAATTCTTGTTCTCCCTCATCTTTGTTGTCTGCCTTTTAGTCGGGAACTTCTTTATCATAAACAATCAGGTCCGTCACGCCGAAAACAACTCGAAGATCCTCGGTTTCATGGAAGGGCAATACGGCCTGGTTCAGAAGACGACCTTCCTCTCCATCGCGTACGCCCAATCGATCGATGTCCTTGAGCGTAAGGCCCTCCGGGAAAATGTCCACGAAGAACTCCGGTCTTTGCTTGTCTTCAACACAACTTCCAATGACATCATTTCGGGAAAAATACAGCTGCCGCTCGCTCTGATCCCTATGATCCGTAGAATTTATATGTCTCCTCCCGCCCCCTTGAATTCCGAAGTGGAAGAATATTTTTCAGCTTTAAAAAAATTCCTTATGGGCTCCCCGATCAAGGTTCGCCCGGAGAACCTTCAGCTTCTAACCTTTCAGGAAAAAGGCACGCACCTCCTTACCTCACTACGCGCTGCGATCAAAAATTCCCGAAGCGAAACAGAGGCTAAGATCATTCGGCTTAAGCACCTCGGCCAGGCCCTTTTCATTCTGAGTTTTTTATGCCTTGGTCTGATCGGCACACTGGTGTTCTTGCCGACGCTCAAAAATCTCGGGGGCTATTTGCACCAATTGAAAAATATGAACGAGGCCTTAGAGGTCAAAGTTTCCGAAAGGACCACGGAACTTGAGCACAAGGCCTGTCAACTGGAACTCGCCAATAAGGAACTGCGTGAGCAAATTGATGAACGCGCCCGGATCGAAAAAGAGCTGCGGCAAACGAACGCTTTTTTGGACTCTGTTATTGATAACATCCCGGACATGCTCTTTATCAAGGACGCGGAAGAACTGCGGTTTGTCCGTTTCAACCGCGCCGGAGAAGACCTTATCGGCTACAGGCGTGAGGATCTTTTGGGAAAAAACGACCACTCGTTTTTTCCCAAAGACCAGGCTGATTTTTTTAACGAAAAAGACCGGGTCGTTCTACGCGAGGGAATTCTTTTAGAAATTCCCGAGGAGCCTATCCTCACGCAAAAAAAAGGCTCTCGTATTCTGCATACCAAAAAGATCCCTATCCTGGGCCCGGACGGAAAACCCGCCTACCTCCTTGGCATCTCGGAGGATATTACGGAAAGGATCCAAAGTGAGCAGCAGCTGCGGGAGCTTTCTCTGGCCATGGAGAACGCCCTCGACGGTATTGCCCGCTTGGGGCCCGACAAAAAATATTTATTTGTCAACAAGTCCTATGCCGCCATGATGCGATATGCCCAGGAAGAAATGGTGGGCCTGAATCGTACGGCCACGATCTGTCCCGAGGACGCAGATAAAGCCCAGCTGGCTTTTGAAGAAATGAAGGAAACGGGCAAGGCGGAAGTAGAGGTCAAGGCCCTCCGCAAAGACGGTTCTATCTTTCACCAATATGTCGTCCTGGTCAAGAACGTGGACAAGGAGCAGCATTTTAACGGTTTTTACTGTTTCGCAAGGGACGTGACAGAGCACAAATATCAAGAATCTCTGGAGATCAAGGCCGAGCTGATCCAGATGGTATCCCATGAGCTCCGCACGCCGATCCATTCGGTGAAAGAAGGTTTGAGTATCGTGCTTGAAGGTCTTACTGGGGAGATCACTCCTGAGCAAAAAGAAGTCTTGAGCATCTCCAAGCGTTGCGTCGACCGATTGGTGCGCCTTGTTAATGATGTGCTTGCATTCCATAAACTTGAAGCCGGTGTGATTGAATTCCACATGAAAAAGGAAAACTTGAACCGACTGATCGAGGATGTGGGGGCCTCCATGCGTCCCCTGGTAGAGAATAAAAACCTTGTCCTAAATCTGGCCCTTCAAAAAGACCTTCCGGAAGTCGAGTTCGATCATGACAAGATCGTTCAGGTTCTCACGAATTTCTTACAAAACGCCATCAAGTTCACTCCCAAGGGCGAGGTCACAATCACATCTTCGGCGAGCTCCCAAGGGGTGCGGGTTTCGGTCAAAGATACGGGGGTCGGCATTCAGAAAAAGGACATTCCGAAGCTTTTTAGAAAATTCGGACAGCTCGAATCCGCAAAGCTTGTCGCTCCGGGCGGCACGGGGTTGGGACTTGCCATTTCCAAGAGGATCGTAGAGCGGCACCATGGCAAGATCGAAATGGAATCGGAATACACGAAAGGCAGTATTTTTTCCTTCACGCTTCCCCTGGAGCAACCCAAGCCCTCCAAGGTATTGAAGTAGGTCTAATCTTCGTGGCAAATCCCCTGGATGCCGTCGGCATTCAGGAGCACTGTAACGGCGGGACTTAATTTTTCGGCAGAGGCGCGCCCTACGCGAAGAAGGATCTTGGCTTCACCCTTCGCGGGGATCCATTCCGGCTGAATATCTAGGACAGGTTCCTTCGTTTCAAATTGCGTGATTTTTTCTTTTCGGCCGTCATGGATCACTTCCATGTGATAAACCGTTCCTTCTTTGGAAGCAAATCCGCGCTCAACCGCCAGATCCTTGAAAAACAATTTTCCGCCGGAGAACGAAAATCCATCCAGAGGATTGGCGCGAGAAAGCCAGAAACGGGCGATCCTGTCACGCCGCTCGATCAGGGTCCCGGCAATAGTGTCCGCGTCTTTCGCATCGCTATATTGCCCGGCCTTGACCATCGCCCGGATATCCTCGTCGGAAAAACTCATCAGAAGCTTTGCGGCCCAGAATCCGTCGGCGCGGGTCACGAGCCGGAACGCTTCGCAGGGAAATTCCGTCTTGTATCGCGCCGGATCAAAAAGGTCGTTCGTAAAATAACCTACGGCCGGGGATCCGGAGATCTTTGCGCCTGCCAAGCGCCATTTTTTCTGCCAAGGTTTCTCGCGAAATCCGAACGCCAGGATCGACTTGAGGGTCTCTCCGTAATCGATCGTGTATTCGTAGCCAAGCATGGGCACCTTGGGCCCTTCCTGCATCGAACCCAGAGCCCCATTGAAATCAGTGAGATAATGCTTGAGCACGGTCTGGCCGTTTTCCTCGACAGCTATGTCTAGGGTGTCACTTTCTCGGAGATTATAATGGTTAAGCCAGGAGGCAAAGATCCCCAGCGTCCGTATCTCCCGGCGATCGCGATGGTTCACCAGGTCCGCGGGATTGTCTTTCCGGCGGGATTCGAAGCTGAAAGTCCCGTGGTAGTTCTCCTTCATGATCTTGCACGCCGAGGCCCGGTAAAGACCTTTTTCGTTCTGGGGCAATACCATTAAGTATTCTTCAAACCGTTTTTGACTGAGCGCCTTTTTAAATCCTGTTTCCTCCCAGGTAGTGGCTTCGGGAACCACCTGGAACTGATCAGGCTTGATCAAAAGGATCGTGAGCTGGGGCACGGTATAGCCCAAAGCGTAATAAAACCGGCTGGCAACGATCTCGGCTCCTGTCACAAGCTCCATATTCCCCTGAGGATCGAATTCCAGAAGATAGTCATCCCCGCGCGCGTCCTTGGCCCAGAATCGCGGATAGATTCCGCGCTGTTCCGCCGCGGTGACGTGCAAAGGCTTGCTCAGATCGGGCCCCTGGGTTTCTTGATATCCTGTTTCAAGAGCTTCCGCGGAAAGCCTCTCGCGGCCCTGGCGATTTTGGAAGAACCCGGAATCCGGCACTTCATCAAAGATATTCACGTCCTTCGAAGCAAGCTTTTTCCCGAAAAGCTTCCTCCCCCAGCGTCCCAGATCCAGCTGATTGACGCCTTCGTTGTAAATGTTCTGGTCGAAAAGATCGCTGTAAAACGAAGATTCGCTTTCTTTAAATTTCACCGTTTCCCCGGCCACGGCCGTTCCCATAAGACCGAGAATGCAAACTCCGAGGATCGCGAACATCGTTCCAAACCAGATCTTTTTGTTGTTCGTTTTTCGTTTCATGTTGTTTCCCGCATCAAAACGCTATTTTGTTATCGAGGTAGAATTGTGTACCCTCGTTGCCATGGGCGACCGAGAAAGCTAAAAGCGTGGCCTTGGCATAGCTGAGATAAAAACCGACCCCGTAAGATTCCCGGAAATATTTGAAACGCATTTTACCGAAATCGCTGAAGATCTGCCCTTCATCCAGAAAAAGGGCGGTGTTCAGCTTGAAGTCTTTGTATTGCATCACGGCGTAACGGTATTCCAGGTTCAGAAGCATGGCGCCCTCGCCGTAGAAACGGTTGTAAACAAAGGCCCGTGAGGTCTGGCTTCGCGACGGAAAAGTTCCGGAACCGCCTAGTTTGACCATCTCAAAAAAGGGAACGTTCCCATGATCGATCTCTTGATTATATTCCGTAAAAAAACGTGTCACGAGGATGCGTCTCGGAGAGGCGAGCTGGAAATATTTTGCGGCATCCAGGAGATAGGTGAAAAAGCGCGCCTGTGAATTTCCCGCGCCGTCCGTGAACTTGAAAGAGAGCCGCTGACAGCTTCCTTTCGTGGCTTGATCTTCACTATCCCGCGTGTCACGATTGAAAACCAGCTCGTAATTGAGAAGATCTTCTCCATTTAGGCCCGGGATATTCTGTCCTGCAAAGATCGTCCTTATATCTCCTTTACCGTCGTGCGCGCGATTAAAAATGTTCACGTTCTTATAGGAAAAAACGGAGGACAGATCGAGGGTCGGAGAAAAACTGAGGCCCGCAACGGCGCCCACCTGGGTCGTTTTCATCCTGAAAGAGGTACTGTCTCCCAGGCTGCTTTTCGGCCCGAACCCGTAAAAGGGCTCTTTTTCCTGTACGTCATATTGAAAAAAACCGCTGGCATGAAATCCGCTGCCGCCGATCATATCCGCGCCAATCTCGGACCCGACCAGAAAAAATGACGTCGGGGCGTGAAGGATCGTGGTGGTCGCAAAAAGATCGGGGTGTTTTTCTTTTTGCTTTGCAAGAGCCATAAAATTCAGTTCGACCCCATAAAAAGGTATAAGAGAGGTCTCGGAGCCGCCCCAGAGGGGTTTGACCCCCTTCTCTACCGCGCGTTCATAAATCCATTTGGCCTTTTTATCGAGCCGGTGGTTTTCGGTATAGATGATCCCTTGGTCCATGGGCCACTTGATCAGTTTGAAAGGAAGTTCGATCAAACGGGAGAGGGGGCCCTTAAGGGGTTTCGCGGAAAGAGGTTCCGTATAAACCGGGGCGTAGGGATCCTGGTTTTTTTCTGCGGCATGTCCAGCGGGCATAAGGCATAGAAAAAGGGCCGAAAAAACAATGGCTTGTCTCGACAATCTCAAGATTATGATCTGTGGTTTCTTAAAAAATGCGTTCATATTTAGTAATGAGAATATCCGATTATAGAAAAATTCCAAGTATTTTTTACGCCGAACCGGTCAAGGCCACCAAAGCGATCCCGATCGCGATGAGGAGTGTGCCGAGAAAACGTCTGCCATCGATTCTTTCAGCTAAAAAAATACGCGAGGCGATCAGGATAAGGATGTATTGCATGCTGCCAAGAACGAACACCACGCTTAAAGCTGCCTGGCTGAGCGCCACAAGCCAAAAGACGAGTCCGACCGCCATCGATGATAATCCCAGTAAAATGCCGGGATGGCGAATCGCATTTTTAAAAAAGATCCCGTAGGCCCTTAAGCTTTCTCCCTGCACGGCCGGAAAAGTGTTCGCGGATTTTTTGAAAAGTAATTGTCCTGCGGTGTTCCAGACCTCGGCAATGAGCACGTAAAGAATGGTCCGGATCATGGCGTCGGCACCATGGGAGGCGCTTTGCTCTTTGACAGGATCAGGATCCCAAGGATGACGCAAAAAATGCCCTCGACCTCCATCATAGATATTTTTTCATGCAAAAAAACGACCGCTGAAAACGGAATAAGTGCGTACGTGGTGCTCCCCAAGGGAACGGCCAGGCTTAGATCAATCTTCGTAAGAATAATGATCCAGAGAAAAAAATTGAGCGCGTATAGAATGATGCCGGTTATCACGAGCGGCGAAACCGCGTTCTGCGTCACAAAAAAGAACAGGTCGTGAAAACTCCAGGAGGCGACCGCACCTCCCACAATTCCCTTTTTCATCAGGACCTGGGCCAAGGCGTCGATCACGTCGTTCAAGAAGATCGCGAGGAATATCCTGAGGGTGATGCCGCCAGTTTTGCTCATGCTTTTCCTCGAATGTTTTTGAATGTAGCGTCAAAATTCTCCGGCCTCAGGCACCGGCACAGCAAATGAAAGAACGGATTGACGGCCTTGTTGCGATGCTTGGCATAGACAAAGAGCCGGATATACTTAAACCCAAGGCGTCTTTTGGCTTCATACCCGGTGTTGCCCATTTCATAGACCGGGATCTTATTGAGAATGCACCATTTCATCAGATCACGAAAGCGTGTGAAATAGAGATGAAGGTCGTGGGCCAGAGCGTAGTCAAAGCCCAGATAATAATCGATCATTCTCTCGGCGGAGACAAAACAAAACGCAAAGGCCACGATGCGCCCGTCCAGGCGCCACAAAAAATAACGGGTCTGGGCCGGCATATTGTCTGAAATGAGCCGGAAAAAATCCTTCGTCATGATCTCAAAGGACATCTCTCCGTGCCTGAGCAGGGTCTGCGTATAAAGGGCGTGGACCTGATCCAGCTCGTTTTCGGACAAACGCTCCCGGGTTTCCATGGGAAGCGGGGCGGCTTGATCTATTTTTTTAAGTTTTCTTTTCAGCCCGTCGCGCGAGGCGCGGTTGAGCGTTTTTACATATTCGTCAAAAGACAGGAACGGAACAGCCATCTCGGTCGAGGGCATGCTTTCGAATTTATAATAACCTTCGGTTTGAAGCGCATCCAGCCATTCACATTCCCGCAGGCCAAAATCCTTGAATCCCAAAACCGATATCTTTTGGGACGCCGCGAGAGATTCCATGGCTTCACAGATCGCCCGCACGACGGCCTTGGGGTCCTTCGCAGCCCCTATTCTCCCCTGGCTCATCGGCAGTCCGCACACCAGCGCCCTCAACTCCATAAAATGAGGAAACCTTTTTTTGATCTTTAGAAGCACGGACTTGATCGGGCCCTGGATCGTGGTATCGAGAGGATAATGCATTAAAAAACAGGGGGCAATGCCCACAAGTTCTCCGGCATCATAGATAAGAATGTAGTGCCATTCAAATTGTTCGAGACCCGATTCCTGAAGGGTCTTGAAAAAAGCGTAGCTTTCGAAAACTTCCGGATAGACCCGGGACCATGCTTTGGAAGAGATTTGCGTGATATCCGTGATAATCTCCGCGCGTAGTTTCATAGTCCCGCAGGACCTTGCTTCCGGATCCGCCGTGATCGTCCCCGTCGCTGAACCGTCAAACATAAACCGGAATCCTCGAAAAAGACCCCTTTTGTTTCGCGTGCTCAAAGAACGCGCAGACTTCCCCCAGATCGCAGAATGCCGTGTGGAACTTTCCTTCCGCTTCAAGGTGGCTCGCGAGACTGTCCTTGGCAAAAACAATGTCCGCTTCAAGCGCCGGGCAGACGTCCGAGAGGCCGTCCCCGACATAGACCGTCGTTCTGTCCTTGTGCTCCAGAACGTGGATCTTTTTGCAATGGGCGCAACGCCGGCGGCATTCTTTGGAATGAAAAGGGAATGCGGGGATGAGCCGGTCCTTTTCAAATTTCAATTCATTGGCAAAAACTTTTGCCTGACGGATCCCGTAATGGCGCAGAATGGTCCGGATGATCACGGTGAAACTGTCGCTGACGATCACGAAGGGGATGCGGCGGCGGCGAAGCGTCCGGAAAAGTTTCGCGGCAAAGGGGTCCAGGGGGATTTGTTTCACGTATTTCGCGAGGTCGGCACGGGTCACCCGGACCGATCTCAGCTGCGCCTCGAGACATTGCCGCGATCCGATCCTCCCTTCTTTCCAGGCTTCTTCATGGATCATCCATTTTTGATCGACGGAGAATCTTCCGATGACCGCATCCAGAACATCCAGGCTGGTAATCGTGTTGTCGAAATCGAGAAAAACCATGAGGGGTTTGTCTTTTTTCGCGCCCAGGATCATGCGTCTTCTTCTTTCCCGTTGAGTGCCATGCACGGTTCTACGCCCCGGATGCGGCAAAAAAACTCGTCCATTTTTTGCGCCACCGTCCTGCGCTCCTGGTCCGCGGTGATCACATGGTAGGAATCATGCAAGAGCACGATCTCTTTCTGGTCTGAGGTAACATGGTCGTAAATGAATTGTGAATTTTTGACGCTGGTCATGTCGTCTTCGGAGGCCTGGATCAGCTGGACAGGGACCCGGATCCGTGACATTTTTTTCATCAGCTCGCGGATCAACAAACGCAATTCGCAAAGAAGCGTTACCGGAAAATAAGGATAACCGTATTGTGCCACCCCCGAGACGTCAGCGAACGAAGCGTTTTTATAATATTCATGGACCTTGCTGCGAATGCGTTCATTCTTGATCCCATAAGGCGGCTCCTCCTTAAAATAAGCGAAATAGCGGATGGGCGTGTAATACGCGAGAGGCAGCAGGCAATGGCTCCAGGGAATATTCCATCCGTCATAGAAAAGCGTCGGAGAAAGACAGGACGCTCCGGAGATCCGCTCCGGAAATTCTTCGGCCAGTAAAAGGGCGAGAAGCGCGCCCATGGAAAGACCCGCCGTGAAGATTTGCTGACCCGCGGGAATCTTTTGGAGCGCTTCTTTGACCGATTGGTAAAACTCCCGCCACTTGGCCCGCTTCAGGATATGAAGTGGCTCCCCGTGATGCGCGAGTCTGGGACAGAAGACCGAGTAACCCCTCCGGTAAAAGAAGTTGGCCAAACCTTTCATCTCATGGGGCGTACCGGTCAGGCCGTGGATCAAAAGGACTGTTGCTTGCGAGGACTCGACCTTGTATTCCCTTCCGTTCATCGGAAAGGGAGGCGAAGATTGCTGGGGTAAACGGAAACAAAATTTAACCGCCATAAGCTTTATTTCTTCTCGGGGTTTCTTGTCACTTCGTTTTCGCCCGGGTGATGAGTTGGTCCAAAAGATACGCGGCCCGGTCGATCTCTTCTCTCAGGATCTCGAGCGACGGAGCAAGCGTGATCACGTTCTTGTAGTAGCCCCCGATGTCGAGCACGAGTCCCATCGCCTGCCCATCCGCCTCAAGGTCGCCTTCTAATCCGATCTGGAACATCCGGTCGGCCAGCGCGCGGTTGGGCGTCACGCCGTCCTTCTCACACATTTCCATGCGCATCGCGAGCCCAAGACCGTCGACGTCCCCGATTTCAGGATGCTTGCGCTGAAGCTGCCGCAGGCGTTCAAGAAAGTAAGAGCCTTGAGCCATCACCTTGGCGCCAAAGTCACTTTCCCCGAGGATATTCATGACCTCCAGGCCGGCCGCCGTGCCGAGCGTATTGGATGAAAAGGTCGAGTGGGTGGATCCGGGTCCGAATTTTTCAGGCGAGATCAGATCTTCCCGGGCCCAGATCCCCGAGATCGGATTCAAACCGTTGGTCAGGGCCTTGCCGAAGACCAGAATATCGGGTTGGACGTCAAAATGTTCGAGCGCCCACATTTTTCCGGTCCTGAAAAAGCCCATTTGGATCTCATCGTCTACTACGAGGATGCCGTGATCGTGGCATATTTTGACGAGCCGTTTGAAGTAATTTTTCGGAGGGATGATGTAGCCTCCTGTTCCCTGGATCGCCTCGATAAAAAAAGCACCGAACTCCGCACGTTTTGTTTTGGGGTTCCAGGTTCCTGTGTATTCGTGTTCGAATTTACGCTCAAACGCACGGATAAAATGATCTTCGGCGGCCTGGGGATCGCGCGGGAAAGGCGAGCGAAACACATACGGAAAAGGAATAAATTCAGCCCGGTCCCCGAATTCCCCATAAGCTTCCCGGTAACGGTAGGACGACGTGATTGCCGACGCAGCCAGTGTGCGGCCATGGTAACCGCCTTCAAAAGCGAACATTCGGGAACGGCCGGTATTTTTGCGCACCAGTTTTAAGGCGTCTTCCACGGCCTGGGAACCGCCCACGTTAAAATGAACGCGTCCTTTCAGACCGAATCCTTTTTTGATGCTTTCCACAATGCGTTCTGCCAGCTCAATCTTTTCGCGATGAAGATACTGACAGGCCAGTTGAGGAAGCTTGTCGATTTGCCGCTTGAGGGCCTCGTTGACCCGGGAGTTGCCGTAACCCAGGTTCACGGCGGAATACCACATCTGAAGGTCCAAGTAGGGCTTCCCTGTCATATCATAAAGATAGCTTCCTTCGCACCGTTCGAAGATCTTGGGACGTTCGGCATAATGCACCGTATCGCCATAAGAGCAGACTTCTCTTTCAACGGCCAGGAGTGATTCTTCGTCACGGAGTAAGGCGGGAGATGAGAATTGAGAAGATTTCTTATTCAATGTAAATTCCTCCAAGGAACTTTAAATGGAATCGTTAACTTGTGTGCCGGCGGGACACAAAGCCATCGGGCGTTCAAACATCAAACAGCGGGCATTTTGCTCTTTTCTTGAATAAGAATCAATAAGATTTACTTTCCTTTTTAAAGGCATCGGCGATCAGACGTATCTCGGGCGTTTGCCCTTCTCTCCAAAGGATCGCAACAACGTCGAACGCGATCGGAGATTTTAAGATCTTCTTTTCTTTTAAATACCACTGGGCGACCTTGAAGATCTTTTCCTGTTTTCGAAGGTCCACGGCCTCTTGGGGCGTCCCAAATTGGGCACTTGTTCGCGTTTTGATCTCAACAAACGCGAGTCTTCCCTGCCTTCGGGTGATCGCATCGATCTCGCCGAGTTTGCACTTATAATTTTTTTCGAGAATTTCGTACCCTTGCGCTTCCAGGAACCTGCAAGCCGCCGTTTCGCCTCGCTCCCCCAAAGACAATCGAAAGGGTCCGGGATGGGGTGTCAGCTTCACAAAGCCGTTCTTCCGACGGTGATCGTTTCCTCATTGGGAGGGCGAAAAATCATTGCTGCTTCCCGTACCGGTGCGAAGCTTCGACGGTGAACAGAAGATGGGCCTTTTTCTTTGAGGGCTTGCATGTGCTCGACAGTTCCGTATCCTTTGTGTCTATGGAACCCATAGGCGGGATAAAGTTCATGGAGTTTTCGCATCCAGTGATCGCGAAAGACCTTAGCCACGATCGACGCGGCGGCGATGCTTGCCGACTTTCCATCGCCATGAATAATGCCTTTTTGCTTGATCTCGAGGTCCAGGCGCATGGGCCCGTCGATTAGAAGGCTTGTGGGAGTGTGCGGAAGATTTAGAACGGCTTTTTTCATGGCCACGCGTGTAGCTTCGTAGATATTGAGTTCGTCGATCTGTTTTTCGTCCGCGAAGCCGATGCCGACGATCGAAGATCGGGCAATCTTGACATACAGTTCTTCACGGCGTTTGGCGCTTAGTTTTTTGGAATCATTGACACCAGCGAGAGTTTCAGGGCTCACAAGAATCACTGCTGCCGCAACGACCGGACCCGCTAAGGGACCCCGTCCGGCCTCATCCACGCCCGCCATCCATCCCCCGCCCATAGTGAGGAACTCCTCCCGGTCGAAAGCTAAGAGTTTCTCCAGGAGAAGCGTCTTTCGAGATACCTTTGGGGCAATCTCCATAGCGCCGGGTCTGAGGGGGTGTTATTGATTTTTCAGGTAGTACAGTTTCGCGCGGCGGACTTTGCCTTTCACGCTCACTGTAACCTTTTCAACGTTTGGCGAATAAAGCGGGAATATCTTCTCGACCTTGTCCCCGTAGCTTTCTTTGAGGACGGTGAAGCTCGCGCGGACGCCTTTCCCTTTTCTGCGAATGCAGACACCCTCGAAAAGCTGGGTGCGGGTTTTGTCGCCCTCTTTTACGCGGACGTGCACCTTGAGGGTGTCGCCCACACGGAATTCCGGCGTTTTTTTCGCTGCGACTTCTTTTTCAACGATATCCATTTTACTCATTTGGTTATTCTCCAGTTTGTGTAAATTATTTTAAAAGATCAGGTCTTTTCCGTCTCGTCACCTGTTCGGCTGTTTTTTTTCTCCAGCCTTCCAGCTCTTTGTGGTCCCCCGACACAAGCACGTTGGGAACTTTCCATCCCCGGTATTCCCGGGGCCGTGTGTAGTGGGGATGCTCCAGCATCTCCGTTTGAAAGCTTTCATGCTTGATCGATTCCACGTTCCCCAAAACGCCCGGCATAAGTCTCGTCACCGCCTCGATCAGACAAAGGGCCGGTGCCTCGCCGCCCATCGTAATAAAATTGCCAACCGATATTTCCTGATCGATCAAGTGGTCTTTTACGCGTTGATCCACGCCTTCATAATGTCCGGCGATCAGAACGAGGTGCTTTTTCTTTGCGAGCTTCGCGGCCAGCGCTTGGCTCATGGGCTCGCCCTGAGGGTCGAGAAGCACCACCCAGGCGCCTTGGCTGATCGCTTCTACACATTCGAAGATCGGCTCGGGCTTCATTACCATCCCCGCTCCGCCGCCGAACGGTTTATCATCCGCTGTTTTATGGCGATCGTGCGTCCAGTCGCGAAGATCATGCGTTCGGATCTTCACAAGCCCTTTTGTCTGCGCCTTTTCCAAAAGCGATTCTTTGAGCGGGCTTTTAAAAAACCCGGGGAAAAGGGTTACCAGATCAATGGTCAGAACCAAAGGACACTCCTTCCTTTAAGATCTGTCAGGGTTTCTTTGTCTTTTTCTTTTCGCGCCGCACAAGGCTTTTCAGGGCCACGCTCATCTGCGCCCCCTGCTTCATCCAATAGTCGAGACGATCCTGCTTCACGACGAAAATATCTTCTTTGGGGAGAGCGTCATAATAGCCGATCTCCTCGATGAAGCGCCCGTCACGCGGCATTTTCGCGTCGCTGACCACGATGCGCCACTGAGGACGGTTCTTGCTGCCGAAACGTTTCATTCTGATTTTGACTGCCACATAGCCTCCCTTGTATTCATCTTAAAATTTTGCTTTACGTTCATTCTTTCTCCCTGCGGATCGAAGCCCCGAGGGCCGTGAGTTTCTGTTCGAGGTTCTCATAACCACGGTCCAGATGATAGACGCGCTGGACTTCCGTCGCGCCTTCCGCGACGAGACCCGCGAGTACAAGCGACGCGCTGGCCCTGAGGTCGGAGGCCATGACAGGCGCTCCGCTCAATTTTTTGACGCCATGGACAATGGCGCTCGGCCCTTCCAAAAATACCTTCGCGCCCATACGGCCGAGCTCGGGCACATGCATAAAACGATTCGGGTAGATTTTTTCCGTGATAATGCTAATCCCTGGCGTGACCGTCGCAAGCGCCATCGCTTGCGCCTGCAAATCCGTTGGGAACGCCGGATACGGCAGCGTTGTGATGTCCACGGGTTTCAGTTTTCCATTTTTTTTTACGCGCACTGAATTCTTGAGCTTTTCAACGCGTACACCCGCCTGATGAAGTTTGTCGATCACCGCGTTCAAATGGCTCGGCTCCATTTTCCGGACCAGGATATCCCCGCCCGTGATCGCTGCGGCAAAAAGGAACGTTCCCGCTTCGATCCGGTCCGGAATCACTTGATGCTCTGCGCCATGGAGTTTCCTGACGCCTTCGATTTCAATGCGAGGCGAACCTTCGCCCGTGATCTTCGCTCCCATTTTTCTTAAAAACTTCGCGAGATCCACGACTTCGGGTTCGCAAGCTGCATTCTCGATCACGGTTTTCCCGTATGCCAGGGTCGCCGCCATCATGACATTGTCTGTGGCCAGCACCGACGAACCGTACCCACCCCCGAGATAGATCTCTGAGCCGCGTAATTTCGTTTTAGCTTTGACCTTCACATAACCGTGTTCGATGGTTATTCCGGCGTTCAGCGCTTCAAGGCCTTTTAAGTGAAGATCGATCGGCCTTGGCCCGATCGCGCACCCCCCTGGAAGCGAGACCTCCGCTTCTCCGAGCCGCGCCAGAAGCGGCCCCAGCACGCACACCGACGCGCGCATGGTCTTCACGAGTTTATAAGGCGCAAGCGGCTTCAGATTCTTCCCCGGCTTGACCTTTAAGCAGCCGTTCTCAAGGATCGCCTTCGCGCCTAACGAGCGAAGAAGCTTTACCATCGTGTGCACGTCCCACAGCGACGGGACGTTCGTAACAACGGATTCTTCTTCGGTGAGAAGCGCCGCCGCCATGATCGGCAGCACCGCGTTCTTTGACCCGGAAACATCGACTTCTCCCTTGAGCCGACGCCCCCCCTCAATAATGATTTTATCCATACAAAATTAGAAATGCCTCTGGGCCATTACGACCCTCTGAACCTGCAAATGGTCATTGAAACGCTGGATATTATCATAACCCGCGGCCTGAAGCCACGTTGAAACCTCCTCCGCCTGGCCCTGCCCTACTTCCAGGGCGAGCAACCCTCCGGAGATCAAGTGGTCGCTCGCGTCGCGGACGATCCTTCTGTAAAAGTCCAGGCCGTCTTTCCCGCCGTCCAAAGCCCTTTTGGGCTCAAAATTAAGCTCTTCCTGGACCTTTTCCCAATCTTCCTCTGACAAATAGGGCGGATTCGAAATGATTAAATCCCATTTTTCATCGTTTGAGAACGGCTCAAACAAGTCCCCCAGGACCCGTTTCGCGCGAGCTTCCAACGTGTAGCGTTTCAGATTCTCGTGAGCCACCCCAAGCGCCTCTCCGGAGATATCAAGCATCGTTGCCGTGGCATTCTTAAAAGCGCGCAGGATCGCAACGGCGATAGCGCCGGAACCTGTCCCGATGTCTAAAAAAGAAAAAGATTTTTCGGCGCTCTTTCCGAGCGCTTTCAAGATCTGCTCGACCAAGATCTCGGTCTCAGGACGTGGGATAAGACACCGCTCGTCCACATACAAAATTTCCTGCCAAAAATCTGCTTCTTTCAAAAGATAGGCAAGCGGTATCCGCTGAAGCCTCTTTTCAAGCAGCGCCAGAAACCGTTCCCGAACGCCCGAAGCGATGAGTTCGTGCTCTTCCAAATAGATCCCGGAACGCGAGCACCCTAAAAGCTTCATCAAAATGCGCTCACATTCCTCCTTCGCTTCTTCAATGCCAATCCGCGAAAGCTCCCCGCGACCCCAAGCGATGAGTTCAAGGAGTTCACCGTTTTTTATTTTTTTCAAGCAGCTCATAACGTCGTCAGAAGACGGATTTTTTCATCTTCCGCAAGCGCTTGAACGACCAGGTCCAGCTTTCCGTCCAGGACCTGGTTCAGGCTGTAAAGCGTGAGGCCGATCCGGTGATCCGTCACACGGTTGTCCGGATAATTATAAGTTCTGATCTTGCCCGAGCGATCCCCCGAACCGATCTGCGCTTTGCGGTTCTTGGCGACCTCGGCTTCCTGCTGGGCGCGGCGGAAATCAAAGATCTTCGCGCGTAAAATGCGCATGGCCTTCGTTTTGTTTTTTTGCTGGGACCTCTCATCCTGACACGCGACCACGAACCCCGTCGGCATGTGGGTGATGCGCACCGCCGATTCGGTCTTGTTCACATGCTGTCCGCCGGCTCCGGAGGCGCGGTAGACGTCGATCCGGAGATCAGTGGGAAGGATCTCGATCTCTTCTTCCTCAACGTCGGGCAACACCGCCACCGTGACCGCGGAGGTATGGATGCGTCCGCTTGCTTCGGTCTTCGGCACGCGCTGGACGCGATGGATCCCGCTTTCATATTTGAAATAGCTGAAAACATGATCCCCGGTAATGCCGAAAATGATCTCCTTGAACCCGCCGATCCCCGTGGGATTCGTGTCCATCACCTCGATGCGCAAACCATGATTTCCCGCGTACATGCTATACATGCGGAAAAGATCCCCCGCAAAAAGCGCGGCTTCTTCCCCGCCTGTCCCCGCGCGGATTTCCACGATCACGTCCCGCGCCGCATCGGGCTGCATGTCCCGGAGAAAAAGCTCCTCGAGTTTGTTTTCCCGTTCCTTCTGCCGTTCCTCGAGGGTCTTCAGCTCTTCAGTGATAAGGTTTTTCATGGCTTTGTCGCCGTGACTATCGCCGTGGCTGTACTTCAATCCAGCGATTTCACGCTCGCTCTCTTTGTATTTCTCGAAGAGCTCCATGATGGGCCGTAGCAGGGACATTTCCTTGCTCAGGGTCTGGAACTTGCTCCGGGCGGTATCGGGGCTTGTGAGCAAAACCTCGATTTCGCGGAATCTTGCTTCTGTTTTTTCTAACCGTTCACGAATTCTCATAAGAGGGGGCCACGGGCCATGAGCCACGAATCACGAAATCGTGGCGCGTAGCGTGGAACGAGTTTTCCCGTTTTATTTGCCCTGGGCTTTGACCTTTTCTTTCAGAGCCTGGAGTTTTTCTTTCCGGGCATCTTCGGAGAACTTGAGTTTTATCGGCAATTTGGGTGTTACTTTGGTCGCTTTCTTGTTGACGGCCACGCGGTCCTGGAACTTCTTCTTGAACCGGTCAATGCGCCCGGCGGTGTCCAGGATCTTTTGCTTGCCCGTATAGAACGGATGACAGCTCGAACAGATGTCCACTTGCATCCGGGGCATCACGCTGCGCGTCTCGATCACGTTGCCGCATGCGCACTGGATGGTAGAAAGACCGTATTTCGGATGAATGTCTTTTTTCACTTTTTTACTCCTTTACTTTATTCATGCTGAGAAGAAAATCAGCGTTGGATTTGGTTTTTTTAAGACGATCCACCAGAAGCTCCATCGCTTCCGACGGGTTCAGTTCATTCAGGACTTTGCGGAGGATCCACACCCTATTGAGCTCCTCGGCGGGGATCAGAAGGTCTTCCTTGCGCGTGTTGGATTTCTTCACGTCAATGGCCGGATAGATCCTGCGCTGGAAAAGGTTGCGGTCGAGCTGCAATTCCATATTACCTGTTCCCTTAAACTCTTCGAAAATGACCTCGTCCATGCGCGATCCCGTATCCACGAGCGCGGTGGCGATGATTGTGATGCTTCCGCCTTCTTCCACATTGCGGGCGGAGCCGAAAAAGCGTTTCGGCTTGTGCAACGCATTCGAATCCACGCCGCCGGAAAGGATCTTCCCGGAATGCGGGGCCACGGCGTTGTAGGCTCTCGCCAAGCGGGTGATGCTGTCCAGGAGGATCACCACATCGCGTTTGTGCTCGACCAGGCGCTTGGCCTTCTCCAGCACGATCTCCGCGACTTGGACGTGCCGGTCCGCGGGCTCGTCAAAGGTCGAGGCGATGACCTCGCCTTTCACGGAGCGCTGCATGTCGGTCACTTCCTCGGGACGTTCATCGATCAAAAGCACGATCAGGTACGCGTCTGGATGGTTTGTTGTGATGCTGTTGGCGAGTTTTTGGAGAAGGATCGTTTTGCCGCTGTAGGGTTGCGCAACGATCATCCCGCGCTGTCCAAAACCGATCGGCGTCAGGAGATCCATCACGCGCATCGAGACTTCTTCCTGCGTGGTCTCAAGCTGGATCCGTTGGTCTGGATAAAGCGGCGTAAGGTTGTCGAACGCGATCTTGTCTTTCATGCTGTCCGTCTCTTCAAAATTGATAAGCTCGACTTTGAGCAGGGCGAAATACCGCTCCCCTTCTTTCGGCGGACGGATAAGCCCGCCCACCACGTCCCCGGTCCTTAAATTGAACCGACGGATCTGGCTTGGACTGACATAAATGTCGTCCGGCGAGGGGAGATAATTGTAATTGGGAGAACGCAGGAAACCGAACCCGTCCTCCAGGATCTCCAGCACGCCCTCCCCGAACATCAATCCGGATTGCTGGGCCTGGCCTTGAAGGACTTTGAAGATCAGGTCCTGGCGTTTGAGACCGGTGACGTTCTCGACGTTGAATTTATGCGCCATTTTCTGAAGTTCGCTGATCTTCATTTTCTTTAGGCTGACGACGTCGAGTGGCTTTTCGCCGGATTTCTGCTGTTGCAGCGCCCTTTCGAGGGCCTCGCCGTTCGCTGCGGCGTCCTCCTGCATCATGCGCGGTGGACGGGGTTTCACGGTCCCGTCCTCGGACCGGCGGTGATGCGGGTGTGTTCTTTCCCTGGGTTCCCTTACTTCTCTTGTTTCTCTTGTCATTGTTTGTTGGCTCCTTTGGAAAGAGAGACGAATTTGTACCAAAGCCGTTCGATCTCTCTTTGTGTTTGGTAAATAGATTTCGAATTATCGATGATAAAATGCCCCTTTTGCGCTTTCAGGGCCTCGGCCATCTGGGCCCGCTCCCGCGCGCGTACTTCCTGTTCCGTGAATTTTTTATTTTTAAGACGTTTCATTTTGACGGTCGAATTGCATGCCACGACCACGACCTTGTCGCAAAGGGTCTCGAAGCCGGCTTCAAAGAGAAGCGGCACTTCCACGAGGATCACCGGCCGCTCGGACGCTTCGATCCTTTCCTTGATCTTTTCATAGACGTATGGATGGATGATCGCCTCGAGCTCCTTCCGTTTCTTGGGATCGTTAAAAACAATCTCCGCGATCTTTTCCCGGTCCATTTTTTTACCTCCGGGATGGAGGGCCTCTTCGAAAAGTTCAATGATCGGGTCAAAGATCGGGCTGCCCTTTTTCATGGCGTCATGCGCGATCTGATCGGCATCGATCATCTCGGCGCCCAAATTTTTGAAACGCTGCGCTACCGAGCTCTTCCCGACCCCGAAACCCCCGGTCAGTCCCACGATTAATTTTTGTACCATGTTTCTCCTATTGTGATGTCGACTTTGAGCGGCACGCGGAGTTTATAAGCCCCTTCCATCTCTTTTTTCACAAGCGCCGCGAGCGCGTCGACTTCGTTTGAGGGCGCGTCGAACACCAGTTCGTCGTGCACCTGCATGATCATAAGGCTCTCGCTTTTTTCCTTTTCAAGCTTTCGCTGGATCGCGATCATTGCGATCTTGATCAGGTCCGCCGCCGATCCCTGGATCGGCGCGTTGATCGCCGAGCGTTCGGCGTACTGGCGCAATTGCATGTTGGAGGCGTTGATGTTCGGGAAATAAGAACGCCGCCCGAGGAGCGTGGTCAAAAACCCGTCTTTTTTAGCTTTTTCTTTCTGCGCGTCCAGGAATTCTTTCACCTTGGCATAGCGCGCGAAGTAATTCTTGATGAACTGGTCCGCTTCCGGGATCGGCATATTCAGGTCCTGCGAGAGCCCGTAGCTCGTCTTGCCGTACACGATGCTGAAATTGATTGTCTTCGCGGCATTCCTCATCTCGCGCGTTACCTCTTTTTCCTTAACGCCATAAAGCAGTGTGGCCGTGAACGTATGGATGTCCCGGTCCTCCGCGAACGTCCGGGTTAAGTTCGAATCCCCGGAAAAATGCGCGAGAACCCTCAGTTCGATCTGCGAATAATCCGCGGAAAGGATTTTTCCTTTTCCTTTTGTCCGCGGCCTCGCCACGAAGGCCTTCCGGATCAGCCGGCCCATCTCGGTCTTGATCGGAATATTTTGAAGATTCGGTTCGGAGCTCGAGAGCCTTCCCGTATCCGTGGTCGTCTGATTGAACGAAGTGTGAACGCAATGTGTTTGGGTATTCACCATCTCCGGCAGCGCGTCCAGGTAAGTGGATTTCAATTTCGCGCGTTCCCGATATTCCAGGATTTTTCTCGGTAACTCGTGTGAAAGGGCGAGCTTTTCAAGCACGCTGGCGTCGGTCGAGTATCCGGTCTTGATCTTTTTTAAGGCTGGCAATTTTTTCTGGACGAATAATACGTCCGCAAGTTGTTTCGGCGAATCCAGATTGAATTCCGTCCCGGCGTCCGCGTGAATATCCTTCACGAGGGCGTCGATCTCTCCCGAGGCTTTCTCCGAAAGCTCTTTAAGGAACTTCAGATCCAGCGCCACGCCGTTCATCTCGATCTGCGCCAATACGCCGGATAAAGGTAGTTCGACCTTTTCGTAAAGCTCTGTAAGCCCAAGCTCTTCCAACTTTTCTTTTAAAACCGGTACAAGCCGCATCACGCAATCGGCGTCTTCGCAAGCATAGGCGGTGATTTGCGCGAGCGGAACGGCGTCCATGGTGATGCTTTTTTTCCCCGTCCCGATGAGGCTCTCGGTCGTGATCTTTTGCACGTTCAAGTATTCAAGCGAGATATCGTCGAGATTATGGTTCCGTTTAACAGGATCGATCAGATAACTTGCGATCATGGTATCGAACGCGACGCCGCAAAGACGGGCTTCGTGGCGTGCCATTACGATCTCGTCATATTTAATGTTCTGCCCGTATTTAATGATTTTGCCGTCCTCAAGCACTGACTTCACAACATCCAAAACCTCCGCAAGAGGCAACCCCGGGCCTTCCTGCGTCCGGGAGGACACGGGTATGTAATAGGCTGTAAAAGGTTCCCAACAAAAGCTCATGCCGACCAAGGCGGCTTTCATGGGATCGGTCGAGGTCGTTTCGGTGTCGAAGCTGAAGGCTTTCGTTTTTTTAAGCTCTCTTGTAAAAATTTCGAGCTCTTGGAGAGTTTCGATCGCTTTGTATTTCCGCTCCTTCGCTTCTTTCCCGCCTTGACCCACAACGCTTTTCAGGAGCCCCCGGAACTCATACCGTTTAAAAAATTCCGTCAGAGCCGCGTTCTGCGGTTCGACCACGCGCAAGGCATCCCAATCAATCTCAAGCGGCACGTCCGTATCGATCGTCGCGAGCATTTGGGATAATTTCAGGTCTTCTATGTTCTCTTGGATCTTCTGTCTTTGCTTTTCCGAAGAAACTTCTTCCAGCCGTTCAAGAAGACCGTTCACGGAACCGAATTCTTGGATGAATTTTATGGCGGTTTTTTCACCGATCCCCGGCACGCCCGGAATATTGTCCGAGGCGTCCCCCATGAGGGCGAGAATATCCACGACTTTGTCCGGTCCAAGTCCGCTAAAACGTTCACGGACTTTTTCGGCGTCATAGACCAGATTCTCTTTGTGAGGCTGAAGAATCTTGATCTGCTCATCGACCAATTGGAAGGCGTCTTTATCCCCGGTAATGATAAAAACCTGATAACCTTCTTTTTTCCCTTGCCTTGCCAAGGTCCCGATCACGTCATCCGCTTCGTACCCCGCCTTTTCAAAGATCGTCATGTTTGAGATCCGGCAAAACTCTTTAATGGGCTCAATCTGTTTCACGAGCTCTTCGGGCATGGGTTTGCGGTGCGCCTTGTATTCCTTGTATTGTTCATGCCGGAACGTCGGCTCTTTCCGGTCAAAGCACATGGCGACATAGTTCGGTCTCTGTTCTTCCATGAGCCGGCGTACCATAGTTACGAATCCATAGATGGCATTGGTCGGTTCGCCCTTAGAGTTTGTCAGATTTGGGATCGCGTAAAAAGCCCGGTAACAGAAGGAATTGCCGTCCACCAGAAACAGTTTTTCCTTTTGAGAATTTCCCGATGGGATCTGTTTTGTCATTTTGAGGTTCAATTGAAACCGGGTCTTTGGGTCCTGAGTTCGGTTTTCCTGAAAAATACGCGGAAAGAGCTGAAAGTGGCGATTAAGACTCTGGGAATAAATCCGGGTTGAATCTCTTTTGCGTGGAATTTCTCCAAGCCCCGTCTTCATCCGAATGCTTGGGGCTTACCTTCCCTGCTCGCCCGAGTGGATCCTTCTGAAAGCGAAGAGGAAGACCCGGACTGCACTGCTAAGCGGTGCGAAGGCGGGCATAGAATACCCACGCATCCCCGTCGGGTCAAGTTTTATTTATTTGCCCCTGTCTTTTCCTTTACTCATGGGCTGGTTCTTGGAAAGTTGGATGCCGAGCTCGCGAGGATCAACGGCAACTTCGAGGGCGGCTTCATAGCTGATAATGCCTTGTGTATAAAGCTGTTTGAGACAATCGTCCATCATGATCATGCCGTAGCGCGACCCGGTTTGAAGTTCGGAAAGGATCTGGTAGGTTTTGCCCTCGCGAATGAGGTTGCGAATGGCTGGCGTTGCGAACATAACCTCGAACGCTGCCACGCGGCCCTTCCCGTCCAGACGTGGCAAAAGTACTTGTGAGATCACAGCAACAAGCGTGGAAGCAAGTTGCACGCGGACAAGCGGCTGTTGATAGGCCGGGAAAACATCGATGATGCGGTCGACCGTTCGCGCGGCCCCCGTTGTGTGTAGCGTGGAGAATACTAAATGGCCCGTTTCGGCGGCGCGGATGGCGGTTTCCATGGTCGCCAGATCGCGCATTTCTCCGATCAGGATCACGTCCGGGTCCTGGCGCAGAGATTTCACAATCGCCTCGGCAAAGCTCGGAACGTCTTCCCCGACCTCTCGTTGGGTGACCACGCCCTTTTTGTGATGATGCACGAACTCAATCGGGTCTTCGGCGGTGATGATGTGCTTGGGGAAATTTTCATTGATGTAATTGAGCATGGTCGCGAGCGAGGTCGTTTTACCGCAGCCGGTGGGGCCCGTCACAAGCACCAAGCCACGCGGAAGGCTTACCGTCTCGATCAGTTGCGCTGGCAATCCGATTTCCTCAAAGTTATAAAACTTTGAGGGAAGGAGCCGCAACACAAGCGAGTAATGGCCCCGCTGTTTAAAGCAGGAGACGCGAAAACGCGCCTTTTCCTGGAACGAAAACCCGAAATCGATACCCCCGACTTCTTCGATCTTTTTGCGCTGGACTTCGGTCGTGATCTCTTTGGCCAGGGCCTCAGTATCCTGCTGGGTCAGAGCCTTCTCGCCGACCGAGACCAGAGCGCCGACCAAACGGTAGGTCACCGGCCGGCCTACGGTAAGATGAATGTCTGAAGCCTCTTTTTCGACCGCTCCTAACAGAATATTTTCAATGGCCATGAGAAAGCTCCTTTGCTCCGTAAGAGATGGGAAGCATTTTTTTAGAAACGCTTCCGCGTTTTCTGCGTTTAAAATTTATTTCAAAGCTTCTATTAACCGGCTCCGCGCTGCCCGAGTATTATCTCACTAATTTCTAACGGGGTAAAAATAAATTCGTCGGGCGGCGTTGTCTCTTCCCGCCATTGTCGACTTCCCCAACAAAAACCTTAGAACGCCGAGTTCCAGAGGCCCCATAAAACAACGGAGATAAATCCAGCCAAAAGACACAGGCTTGGCCATCCTTTTATGGAGGCCGGCGCGGACGAAAAAAAAAGTCTGTACCTTAAGCCCAGGAAACAAGCTTGAAAGAGCGCCATCCCCGCGCTGATGACCCCGGCCAGCAGGATCCCTTGCGAAAGATCGCGCTGTTTGGAACTGATCATAAAAATACTTGCTGCTACGGAAAGGAAGAAGACGTCCGTTTTTTTCTGATAGCGGGAGAGCAGATAGGCCGCTATCCCAAAGCCCAGGATCGCGTATTCCCGGACACCCATCCGGATTTCTTCAAATCTTGCGGCAACCGCCAAAAGCGCGAGGATCAAGCTCCATTGTGAGAAAAAGATCCGCGGCTTCGCGGACAATGCGCCTGAGGCCCTCGACGGGTCTTTGGAGGGGCGTATGCCTCGCGCCGCGCATCGCTAGCAAAAAGCCGAAGGTGATGATCAAAAAATACATTCTATCCCCTTCCAAGTCTTTGTTTTCTTTTCATTAATGGTGATTTGGCCGGCCCCAATCTCCGCTCCGCTGCGATTGATGGGTATTGGGACCGCCTGCGATAGGGTTGATTTTTCCATAGAAAAGCAACGGCCGCGGCCACAAGCAACATGCCAGCCGGTTGTTCGAATGCATGTATTCCCAAGCTTTTTTCCCCGATCTCCCGAACAAACGCCAACAGCATCACGAAGCCTGCGAAGCCGACTCCTGTGAGCACTCTTTCAAAAAAATATCGCGACACTTTTTTGGAGAACACGCGAACATGACTGGCCTTCGCCGTATCATCGAGAAAAGAGACCGGGGTCAAAAAGAAAACGCTCGCGATCCAGTAGGGCGGTAGCTTCGTGAGAATCCATACGGCTTGTGCCCACACGACGAGCCAGAGGAAAAAAGCGTGCTTTAGAAGATGGTCCGGAAAAAGGCGCCTTGTGAACCAGAAAAAAAAGACCGTGCCCCAAAGGAACACGACGATCCAAAGCGCCGCGATGCCGGCCCTGAAAAAACCATAGGGATAGAGCATGAATGGAAGATAGGCTGAAAACATTCTTGAGAAAAGGCTTTCAGGTAGTTTCATCTGGCCCGGAATTTCACGTTTTTACTGCCTCAGCAGTTGCGCCGCGTAAAGAATCGCGGCAAGCAGTCCCAGAAAAAACACGAAAAACAAATATTTCAACGCTAGGATTGTCCAAGCTTTTATTTTTCTGGTACTCATGTTGAGTAAGTCGCTTTGAGTGGATGTTTCGTCTTGTAGGGAATGGGTTTGAGCCAGACGTCCAGCCAGGGCGTCAAAAGGTTCATCAGAAGGACTGCATAGCCCGCCGAACGGATCGAGAATCCCTCCGGGTTGAGTCTCGAGCTTAAAAGTGCCGCGCCCAGGATGAAAAAGGCCGTCCCCTTGCGCGTCAAAGGCAGGGTCACGGGGTCCGCCAAAAGAAAAAAAGACATTAAAAGAACGCCGCTAAAAAAGGAAAACGGTGTCCCTTGTCCTCCGAACAAGGCTTCGCAGATAAAGCAAGCGGACATGAAAAGGATGGGCGTTTCCCAGTAACCTTGTTTTTGTTTGAGAAGAATGATCCCGCCCAGACCGATACCCGCGAGCGCCCAGATATTACTGCCGACCAGGAGCATAGGCTCCGACATGACTTTTGGGAAACAGAGTTGCAGGAATACGCGCGCCAAAAGAAGTGGATGGAGAAGATAGGAGCCTGTGCCGCCCCAAAGTTCTTTGGCGGCAAAAACCGCTATAAAAATACCGAGGATTACGACTTCGGAGGGACATCTTGAAGGCATGAGCAGTGAAAAAAGGGCCGCGGCAAGCACGGCTTCACCGTTTTGCAGCCTTTCTTTTTTCCGGAAAAGTTTCGCGGCCAGGAATTCGAACGCGATTGTGCTCACCAGGCAGATCAAAAAAACACGCAGAATTTCCGCGTGCCCAACAAGACAGGCTGTCACAAAAACGGGTACAAGCGCGACCAGCTGTCCCCAGTACCGCCTGGCTAAAGAATTCGTGGAGCGAATATGCGGCGGTAAAGACGTTCCATAAAAGATCACCGTTTCAGCCATGGGCCACCGCCGGATTCGAAAGAACGCGGACCGAACGGATCAGCTTCAGCATCGGCCTTTTGGAAGGACAGACGTAGGCGCAATTTCCGCATTCGATGCACTCCCTGACATTCCACTCTTCCGCGGTGGCAAGTTCCTTTTGTTCCGCGGCCAGCGTGATCATCGCGGGCGAAAGCGAAACGGGGCAGTGATCCACGCAAAGATTGCAGCGAATACACGGCATCTCTGCTTCTTCTTTTACAACCTCTCCGGGAAGCGCAAGGATAGCGTTCGTCCCGGCCATGACGGGAACTTCCGTCGTCGTCTGCGCTTCCCCGGCCATGGGTCCGCCCATCAGGATCTTTCGGGGTTCGCGCATAACCCCTTTGCAAGCGTGGAGGGCATCGTGAAAAGAAATTCCGATCGGCAACCAAAGGCTTCGCGGCTCGACCACGCATTCGCCGCCTACGGTCACGACCCTTTCATAAAAAGGTTTTTGTTGCACCACCGCTTCGTAAACCGCGAACGCCGTGGACGCCGGAAAAACGACGGCTTCTTCTTCCGTCCCCGGAAACCACGCCCGAAGCAGCGTGCTTTCCAGCCCTTGAGGATAGAGCGCGGGCACGGTCTGAACCTCTACGTGTTCCCATTTTAGAAAGTAGATCTTACTCTTAATCAGTTCGATCATCTCGAGATTGCAGCTCTCGAGCACAAAAAAGATTTTTTCGGCGCCAAGGGTTTTTTTGAGTAATTCGGCGCCTTTTAAAATTTCCAAAGAATGGGACATGATAAGCGTTTGTTCGCAGGTGACGTAAGGTTCCGGCTCGCAGCCGTTGATGATGACCGTTCGGGCTCCGGTATATCGCCCGAGCTTAGTGTGGACGGGTTCCATGACTGAGTCCGTAGTCACAAGCCCGGATCGTTGGAAGATCTTTGGGAGTTCTTCTGCCGGGATCTCGTCCCACCCTTTGTGTGTTTCCGCCGATGGAAGGGCTTTGGGTTCTCCGTGTTTACGGATTTCGATCATCCGTTTTCCCGAGCCCGTCGCGCTCGGAAACACCGCGATCTTTTCTACCGTGCCGGGCATGCCGGCATAAAGGCTCACGCCTTCCAGTCCTTGCGGCTCTGCGATCTTTTGTCCGGTCTGGACCATCTGACCGGTCTTGACGCACGGCTCCGCGAAGGCCGGAACGGGGATGCGGATCTTTTCGGGCGGGTAAGGACGCTTAAGGTTCCAACTAAGCAAGCTTGCGTCTTTTTTTCTTTCAAGCCGGATGCCGATAGCTTTCCGTCCAAGTCTTTTATTTCTTTTCTCGAATGGCGACTTGGACGGCCCTAATTTCCGCTCTGCTTCAATTGATAGGTTTTGGGACCGTTGGGACAAAGGGGGTTCCTTTCGTGCTAGGGGGGAGGGATAACGCCGGAAAAATTTCCCGCGATCTTGTCGATCCGGATGCGCTCCTGAAAAATCTCTTTGAGCCTTCCAAACTGGCAATTGTCCATGTTGAGCCCCTCGATATTAGGCAGGCTGCCAAGGATCGGAACGCCGGAAAGATCGTGAATGACTTTCGGATTGGTAAGCTCGGCCAGCGAGTAATTTGTTACGGAAACGCGATTAAAGATAATACCGCGCACTTCCAGTCCCCGGATCGTGGCCGCGTCCACGGTAAGTAACGTGTGATTGATCGCGCCAAGCCCCGCGTACGACACGATCACGATAGGCAGCCCCATATCGCGAATGAGATTGGCTACGTAATAATCTTTCTTGAGAGGGACCATTAGCCCCCCCACGCCTTCGACGATCATAAAATCATAGTGTTTTTGAAGCGATCGGAAACTTTTAAGAATATTAGGAACATCCACTTCCCTTTTTTCAAGCGTGGCCGCAACGCTTGGCGAAAGGGCGTTGCGAAAACGCGACGGACTCGTAAGCGGCGGGTATTCGTTCTGAGCGGCCTCCATCAAGAAGGCCGCATCCTGCGAAACAAGCCGCCCGTCGCCGCCATAACAACCGGTCGCCACGGGTTTCATCACGCCAACCTTCATTCCGCGGTCCCGGAGGACAAGCGCGAGGCCGGCGGAGATCACTGTTTTTCCGACATCTGTGTCCGTCCCGGTAATAAAAATCCCGGCTTTCATGACACGCTCCACGGTCCACGTCCCACGGTCCACGTATCCAGTCCGTGGCGCGTGGTTCGTGGCCCACTATAGATCATTTGTTGTTTCTTCGATTGATTCATAAGTAATATCAAGCAGCCTGTCGAGCTCCGTTTCCGTCATTCCAAGCGGCGGCATGAGCACGATCACCGGGCCCAACGGGCGAAGAATCGCGCCCTTCTTACGCGCCCGTTCGGTCACCCGAATACCGATCTTTTCTTGCAGACCAAAAGCCTCTTTTGTCTTTGGGTCGCGGACAAGCTCAATCCCGACCATCATGCCGCATTGCCGGATATCGCCGACACACTTAAGCCCATAAAAACCTTTGAGGCGTTTTTTAATGAACCGGATCTTGGGTTGTAACTTTGCCAGCGTTTTTTGTTTTTCAAAAAGCTCGAGATTCGCGATCGCCGCAGCGCAGGCCAGCGGATTCGCCGTGTATGTATGACCGTGGAAGAACGTTTTGAATTCTTCGTAGCGGCCCAGGAACGCGCCGTAGATCTCCTCGGTCGCAAGCGTCGCGGCAAGCGGAAGATAGCCGCCGGTAATGCCTTTGGCGAGCGCCATGATATCAGGTGTTATGTTCTCGTGGTCCGCGGCGAACATCTTCCCGGTTCGCCCGAACCCTGTCGCAACCTCATCAAAGATCAGGAGCGTATTATACTTTCGCGTTAGCTCTCTGGCACGGGAAATGTATCCCGCCGGCTGGTCGATCATTCCCGCGGCTCCTTGCATGAGCGGCTCCATGACAAATGCGGCAAGTTCGGCGTGGTGTTCTCTCAAAACTTTTTCCATCGCCCCTAGCGCTTCTTCTTTCACTTTTTCCGGAGCGCTGCCCGTTTCCCAGCGAAAACGGTAAGGCGACGGGATCGCGAACGTATCAAAAAGAAGCGGCTTATAGATCCGGTGAAAAAGGTCGATCCCGCCGACGCTTATGGACCCGAGCGTGTCGCCATGATAGGCGTTCACAAGCCTCGCAAATTTTTTCTTTCCGGGACATTCCTTTTGGGCCCAATACTGGAATGCCATCTTAAGCGCGATCTCTACGGCTTCGGATCCGGAATCGGAATAAAAAACACGGGTAAGTCCCTTGGGAGCGATCGCGATGAGCTTTTCGGCCAGCTTGATGGCCGCCGGATGGGTGAGCCCGAGAAATGTGCTGTGGGAAATTTTTTTAAGTTGTTTTTCGATCGCCCGGTCGAGTTCCTTGACCCGATGACCATGGACATTGCACCAAAGCGACGACACCCCGTCGAGATATTTTCGTCCTTCGGTGTCGATAAGATAACAACCTTTCCCTTTTTCAATGACGACTACCTCGTCGGCCTGCCACTCTTTCATTTGGGTGAAAGGGTGCCAAAGATACTTTCGGTCTTTAGCGATCAGTCCGTCCGTTCCCTTCTCTTTGTTTCGTATCGGGGTTTTCATCGTTTCATTGTTTTTGTAAATGCCGTGATTAACTTTACGATGTCCTGAAGGGTATGTGCCGCAGAAACGGTGACCCTCAGCCGGGCCTTTCCTTTGGGGACGGTCGGATAACGCACGGCGGGGATGAAGATCCCACGCGCAAGAAGTTTTTCGAAAACCTCCATCGCTTTTCCTTCGTCGCCCACCATCACAGGAAGGATCGCGGATTCGGGATTTCCGATCGAAAGGCCAAGCCTCGCGAGTCCCTGATGAACTTGATGGATATTGTCCCAAAGTCTTCTTCTTAGTAGAGGTTCTTCTTCGACCACGCAGAGGGCTTCGCGCGCGGTTTCACAGAGAATGGGTGGGAGCGCGGTCGCAAAGATGAACGGCCTCGCGAAATTCACCAGAGTGTCCGTCATGACTTTGTCTGCGGCGACAAATCCCCCAAGGCCGCCGAGGGCCTTTGAAAGTGTCCCCATAATAATGTCGATGTTTCGTGAAAGGCCCCCTTCTTCAGTCGTACCACGGCCATGCGTTCCCAAAACGCCCGTGCCGTGCGCGTCGTCCGCGACAAGCAACGCGTCGTATTTTTTTTTCAAGCGGACAAGCTCTCCCAGATCCGCCAGGTCGCCGTCCATGCTGAAAACCGTTTCGGTCACGAGGATCCTCCGCCTCGCGCTCTGTGAACCCCGGAGAAGTTTCTCGCATTTCTTGTAATTTTTATGCGGGAAGACGCGAAGCTCGGCTTTCGAGAGTCTGGCGCCGTCGACGAGCGAGGCGTGGCAAAGTTTGTCCATGATGATAATGTCTTGCTTGCCGGAAAAAGCGGTCAGAATACCAAGGTTCGCGAGAAAACCAGCCGCAAAGACCAACGCGCTTTCTTTACCTTTAATCTGAGCCAGCTTTTTTTCAAGGGCGGCGTGCGCCTTCGTGGTCCCTGAGATAAGCCGTGCCGCGCCCGCGCCGACACCATAAATCTTAAGCGCTTTTTGGGCGGCCCGAACCACGCGAGGATGCCGGCTGAGTCCCAGATAGTCGTTCCCGCAAAAGAGAAGGAGTTCCGGCCCCTCG
>JAZDFE010000032.1:0-56088 GCA_043808175.1 Candidatus Omnitrophota bacterium
TCCGCGAAAGTCGTGCGGCCTATCTGATCGGGATCGGAGGTTCCGGGATGAGCGGGCTTGCGCGCATTTTGAAGCATCTGGGACTTTCGGTTTCCGGCTCCGACTCCAAAGAAACATTCGTAACGCAAAGTCTCCGCCGCTCCGGTATCCCGGTCCATATCGGACAAAAGAAAGTCGGGTTTGGAAGCGCCGATCTTATTATCTATTCCTCCGCGATCGGCGGAGATCATCTGGAGCTCAAGGAGGCCCGGCGGCTCGGACTCAAAGTCCATCACCGGGCCGAGGTGCTTGCCTCGCTTCTCAACCATGCCGAGACCTCGATCGGAGTTTTGGGGACGCACGGCAAGACCACAACATCGGCCATGATTTCTCACGTGCTGTCACAGATCGGTGCGAACCCCACTTGTTTTGTGGGCAGCGATATGCTCAATTATGACACCAATATCGTGGCGGGCGGCCGCGATTATTGGGTAAGCGAAGTGGACGAAAGCGATAGCTCCCATGAGTTTTACGCTCCTCATTATTCGATCATCACGAATCTCGAGCCTGAGCATCTGGACCATTACGGCACTTGGGAGAATTTGACGGATTCCTTCCGTCGTTTTCTCGAGCAAGTCCAGGATCCGGGACTGGTATCCTATTTTGGCGATGACCCAACGCTTCACATGCTGGTGCGGGAGAGCGGCCGTCCCTACGTTAATTTCGGGTTTTCCGAGGAATGTGTTTATTCGGCCCAAAATGTTTGCCTTCACGCATTCGGTTCCGAATTCGACCTTTTCGAGTCCGGCCTTTACAGCGCCCACATGAAACTTTCCGTGCCGGGGCGCCACAACATCGCCAATGCCCTTGCGACGTTGTCCATTTTATTGAATTTGGGATTCGATCTGGATCTGGTCCGTGAAGCGCTTGCCACGTTCAAAGGGACGCGGCGGCGTATGGAGCTCAAAGGACAGACCCCGCAATTTCTGGTGCTCGATGATTACGCGCATCACCCGACCGAGGTCAAGGCGGTGTTGCGCGCTCTTCACGAGGCGGGAAAGTACGTGCGCGTTATTTTTCAACCCCACCGTTACAGCCGCACCAAGAACCTTTATCGGGAATTTGCTCACGCGTTCGATGATGCCGATGAAGTTGTCCTGACGGATATTTATAGCGCAGGGGAGCCTAATCCCGACGGGGTCAATGTTGAGCTGGTCTATCAGGAAGTTTTGAAGACCGGCCACAAGCATGTTTCGGTCGTGCGTAAAGAACAGATCCTTCCTTACCTGGCGGAGCATCCGCTTAAAAGCGGCGTGATGATCTTTATGGGGGCGGGGGATATTGGGGAGATCGCCAGTGAGTTCGTGAGTCGCCTCGACGCTTGCGCTTCAACGTGATGGTTTCGCGTGCACCTTACACAGTTTTGCGTGCCAGATTCGGAATGAAATAAACATAACTTACTAAGGAAGTCCCTAAGGCTGTTTTTCATGCAAGCAGAATTACTTTCGAACCCGAAATTCGCATCGTTCAGAAAAATTAAGATCGGCGTAGTGCGCGGCGGCCTCTCGGCCGAACGACGTATTTCGCTCCGTTCCGGCCGTGCTGTGACCCGCGCTTTCAGACGCGTAGGCATTCGGGCGTTCCCCGTCGACCCTGCCGATCGGAAGACTTTCTCCCGGAAGATCCGCGAGGCCGATATCCTTTTTATCGCCCTTCATGGCAAAGGCGGGGAGGACGGCGTGCTCCAAAAAATGCTGGAACGGAGGGGCCTTCTTTTCACGGGATCACCCGCTGGGGCCTGCGCGAAAAGTTTTGACAAGGGGATCAGCAAACGCCATTTTGCAAAGCTTGGCGTTCCAACGCCAGAATATGCGATCCTTGATAAAAAAAACTGGCGCAAAGTAGCCGCGGCGTTCCCAATGCCTTATTTTACCAAGCCGCTTGACGGAGGGTCGAGTCAAGGCGTGTTCCTGGTTGAAGATTTTCAGAGATCAGCCGAAAGATTAAGACGGTCCGTATTACGGTTCGGAAGGCTTTTGATCGAAAAAAAGATTGTCGGACGTGAATTGACGGCCGGACTTCTGGGGCGTCTGAAACTCCCCATCGTAGAAGTGAAGCCATCACGCTCCTTTTACGATTACAAAGCGAAATACACAAAAGGGATGACGGCCTATGAAGTGCCGGCCAAGATCCCGGCGAAGGTCGCCCAAAAGATCCAGGCCATGGCCTACCGGGTTTACCGGGGCCTCGGGCTCAAGGGATTTTCGAGGGTGGATGTGATGTTGGACCGCAAGAATCGGCCGTATGTGCTGGAGGTGAACAGCATTCCCGGGCTTACGGAATTCAGCCTTCTTCCGAAAGCGGCGCGGGCAGTGGGGATCAGTTTCGAGGAGTTATGCTTGCGCGTCCTTGCGGATGCTTACGAAAAAAAAGGAAAGAAATAATTCTTCATGAGCAGGAAAAAGTTCAAAAAAGGTAAAAGGGGATGGTTCTTTGCCGCGCTGGGAGCGATGTTCCGGGGGATCGGCTGGCTTTTTTGGAAATTACTTCCGGTCGTGGTGATTGCCGGGGCGCTGGTTTATGCCGGTCTTGCCGTGAAGAAAGGTTTGTGCGAGGACCGTTGGCTCAGAGTACAGTCCATCCAGGTTATTCCACCGGACGTCCTTTCGCCCCAAAGTATCCGCACACTCGAGGATAAGATCCTCGGCAAGAATATTCTGCTGCTCGATCTGAAAAAAATCGCAGGCACGATCGAGCTCGGACCGGGAGCGCAAAGCGTGCGCGTGGTCCGTGAGATGCCAACGACGATCCGTGTCGAAATCCAGAAGCGCAGGCCCATCGCGAACGTGCAGCTGAGGCCCGGAGGCCCTTATGCGATCGCGGCGGACGACGGATTCATTATTGAGATCCGTCCGGCACTTGATCCCGCATGGATCCTTATGGAAGATTTCAGCGAACCGTTCAAAGAACCCCGGATCGGCGCACGCCTCCAGAACAAAGGCTTTGCCGAAGCCTTGCGGTTCATGAAAGTCTTCCGGACCCATGAGCTTGCGCGTCGCGAGACCGTGACCCGGATCAGTCTGGATCCGAACGGCTATGTGACGGTCAGGCTTGGGGAAGGGCCGGATTTTAAGCTGGGCCGCAAGGCATCCGAGACCATCGCCTCCTTGACCAATGCCGTCTATCTTTTAAAAACTGAGCCGCGTGAGAATGTTGAATACATGGACCTGCAATACGGCCGCGTGGCGGTTAAAAGGAAATCATGAGCGTATCGGTTGATCTGAAGAACAAATGCGTGGTTGTTTATATCGGCACCCGGAAGCTGATGGTGATGTTGGGAGACACGGGGGGTGGCAATCCGCAGGTGCTTCATCATGAAGAGGTCTTGTTCCCGGAGGGTTTTGAAAAGGGACTGGTCTCGAATCTCCAGAACGCGAGCGCTTCCCTCGAAAAATTGATGAAAGAGCTCCTGCCACCCGAGGCCTGGGAGCAGGTCCCGATCTATGGGGTGCTTGGGAACAGCCGTTTCAAGATGTACCGGTTCTCCAGCTGCGAATATTATTCTCCCGAACGGCGTACGATCAGCTCGCATGAGATCCAGTCCGTGGTCCAGCAGACGCGGAACGTTGCCACGCTGCCTTTGAACGAATCGATCTTGCAGGCCATTCCGGAATCTTTCCTCGTGAATGATATGCCGGCGGTGCACAATCCCGTGGGTCTTGAGGCCGAACGTCTGGGAGTGACGCTTCAGATCTACACCATGGAATTCCAGGCCCTCCGTAATATCGCCAAGATTTTTGAGACGTTGGACCTTGATGTGGAAGGTTATTTTCCCAAGATCCTGCCGCTTTCCGAGGCCGTGCTGGGAGATGCCGAGAAACAGGAGGGAGGCCTGATCTTGGACATTGCGGACGATGCGACGCAACTCGTGCTTTGGAAGAACGGTCTTCTGGCCGGAGTGCGGACGCTCCCGATAGGCGGACATTATCTCACCCAGTGCCTGGCCAAGGACTGGAATATCGAGGAGCGGGACGCCGAGAAGGTGAAGGAAAAATTCGCGACGCTCGACGCTCGTGAGCAAAAAAGCGAAGAGCTTGTGCCGCTTGTGACGCGTAATGAGAAGGTCCAGCAATCCATTTCACGCAAGGAATTCCTTCAGAAATTCTTCAAGCACGCGCACGGATGGATGACCCAGATCCTGGAGTCCGCGGACAGCTTTATGCAAGACGAGAAGGTCCGTTATCCGCACATCCTTTTCACCGGTGGCGCGGTGATGACGGACGGTTTTCTCGAGTGGATCCAAAAGGAATTCTCGCGTGACGGGAAGCTTGGGATTTCACGCCACGTCGAGGCCCCGCAGGAACTTGTCCGCGATCCATCCATGGCGTCCGCGCTTGGCATGTTCCGGTGGATCATGACCTACAAGCGCGCTCAGGAAGCCCTCTTCACCCCTCGCGGCCTTGTCGCCAAGACCGCTGCCGCCGCCCGCGCCTGGATCACCAACTACTTTTAGCTTGTTTGCTCAAGACGAGCTGACTGTGAGTTCTAAGAATGGAGAGTGTATGAAAGACACCTTGGGACTTAAAAAATAATGGATTATTGGGATGTTTACGGGGAAAGCAATTCAGGCGCGATCGTCAAATGCGCGGAAATTCTAAGACGAGAGCATCGTCATGTCTTCTTCTGAGAACAGTAAGTCCTCGCCAGGAACCAGGTTTTTGCTGCGAGCGGCAAAAAACGTTATAATCGGATTTTGCGTCCTGCTGTCACTATTGCTGATCGTGGTCCTGTTGCAGATAGCCGAAATGCTACAAGCGGCGCATTTAGCCAATAACCATTCCGAAAGTGTCAGCCTCTGTCGTGAAGGCGGCACCTTCATCACCTGCCGTATGTCCATGCTGCGTCGGTCGTTTCCCGCGGTAAAGGAGAAGGGGGCACTGCGTGTCTTCATTGTCGGCAGCTCCCAGGCGATGGGGACGCCTTATGTCCATCAAAAGCTAAACCACATTTCGCGTTTTCTCCCTAACGAGGGGGGGCTCGCCACCTGGCTGAAGGATTACCTAGTTTTTGCCATGCCCAAGCGCCGCATCGAGATCATCAACGCCGCCCAAGGCGGCAGTCAAATGATCGATCACTTGGGAACCTTGCGCGAGATCCTGACCAAGGGTTCGCCGGATATTATCGTGGTCATGGGCGGGAACAATGAACGTTATAGCGGCTTACATTTTGTAGACAGCGCGGCCGAGCGGGATAAGAGAGCCTCCGTCCTTTACCCCGCGTACCAACTTACGATTCAGACGATGGCCCAGGAGGTCTCCGCAGCGGGGGTAAAAGCGATCTTTGTAACATTGCCTTCCAACCTTCACGACTGGCTGCCGAAGGCGCCTTTAGATGGAGGACTGCTTGAGCGGCTTCATAAAGAAATCACAGAGGAACCTTACCTCCGCAAGGAACACCGGCCCGTTTCGAAGGACTCCTGCCGGGATCTGCGCTCACAGTGGCCGCAGTTCCGCGAGAATCCGTTCGCACATTTTTTCCTGGCCCGCTGTCTTGAGTCGGAAGGGCAGATCCCGCAGGCCCTCGCAGAATTTGTCGCCGCGCGCGACCTCGATTACCAGTTTTTGCGCGTGCGTTCCGTGCAAAACGAGTCCCTCCGCGGCTTGCGCGGGCCCGGCATCAGCATCCTTGATCTTGGCACGATTATGTGCGGTTATGCTTACAACGGCATCCCCGGCAACGACCTTTTTCACGATTACTGCCACATGAACCTGCGGGGTAATAAGATCTCTGGTTTTGAAATCGCGCGCGAGATACTGAGATTGGAAGGTGTTCCCATAAGCGATGAAAAATTGCGCCAGGCCCCCCTGCGCAAACTCAATCGCCGAATGTTGTGGTGGCTTTACTGGTTAAAGACGATCAAATGGTCGATTCAGCGGTTTCTCCCCTCCTCGTGGCAGCAACTTGCCGTCCGCGGCAAGACGATCACCGACAGCTATCGTCAAGCGATGCAGGACATAAACAGGCTCGACGAACAAATATCCCTTCTTCAGTCGGAAAATACGCTAGAGAACGGGGCACTGTTCGACGGGGTGTCTAAAACTTAGAGGATCTGACAAAAAAGCGTAAGGCCTCTTGTTTATAAGTCTTATGCCTCATCAGAAGAGCGCGCCTGGCAGCCCCACTTTTCATAAAAAAACTATATTGAAATCGGGACAGTCCTATGCATATATCGGCTCTACGGCGGGTTATTTTTTGGAGCTGTTCTCGCAACGGAGATATTCGATCCATTACCTCGTCGATAATTCTTTTAAGGAAACAGAAATAGATTATGCGAAGCCGTTAACACTTTTTCCAAACTGGTTTAGGAGCGCCGGATTCTATTACCTCTCTTCTCGAAGCGTTACGCCTATGTGAAAAGACCGTAAAAGAATTGCATGCCAAGTCGCGTCATTACGTGTATGCGGACGTAGGAAGCAAACCCCACGATTTTAAATCGTCCTTCGATGTTTCAAACTCTCCCGGAGTCCTGACGATATTTCGCAACGAAGTGCCAGCTAAAGGAAGTAACTGCGGGGGGGTATTTTCAAAAGAACCAAGGAGAGCGTAGAACGGTACTTTGCCATCAAAACATCGGCGAGTAGGCGGGCGCAGAGGGAAGAGATTGAGATTTCGGCTCTGCCGGTTTGGAAGGCCGGAAGGAAGCGCCGGCCGGAAATAACTGGAAATAAATCCGAAACATACAATCATTAGCTTTTTTGGCTTTTCTTTTCGTCGCTGAACTTCTATAATCCCCCTTCTTAATTCAACTCAGATTTTTTCTATATGACCATGACGTTAGAAACAGAACCGACGAAGCTTCCGCTGCATGAAGAGCATCTCCAAAAAGGCGCCCGGATGGGTGATTTCGGAGGATGGCTTGTCCCGCTTTTCTACACCAGCATCATGGAAGAACATGTCGCCGTTCGTAACAAGGCGGGTGTCTTCGATATTTCCCACATGGGAGAATTTTTAGTCGAAGGTCCCGGCGCGCTGGACTATCTTGAAAAAAACCTGCCACGGCGCATCGCTCCGGTTAAATTCGGCCAGGCGATCTATATGCCGCTTGTGAACGACCGGGGCGGCATGGTGGATGACATCATTGTTTACCGCATGGCCGAAAAAAAATTCCTTATTATTGTGAATGCCGGCAACATCAAAAAAGATCTCGAATGGTTCAATGCCCGCGTGACGCAAGGAGTGACCCTCACGGACCGGAGCCACGCCATGGGGCTTCTGGCGCTTCAAGGACCTTTGAGTCGGACGATCCTTCTCGAATGCTTCGGGGCTTTTTATAAAGATCTCCGCCGTTTTTATTACAAGGATTTTGAAGGGGGCATCATCGCGAGAACGGGATATACAGGCGAAGATGGTTACGAGATCATGGTCCCCAAGCATAAGCTGAAGCAAGTCTGGGATGTCCTTTTCCGTGTGGGGGCCAAGCACGGGCTTTTGCCGGTCGGTTTCGGCGCGCGCGACACACTGCGTCTGGAAGCCGCAATGCCCCTTTATGGGCACGAGCTCACGGATGAGATCACGCCGCTGGAGGCGGACCTGGGGTGGGCGATCGATCTCACCAAAAATGAATTTCCAGGAAGCGCGGTCCTCAAAAAACAACAGGTGACTGGGATCCTGAAAAAAAGGGTCGGTTTTGAAATGACCGGACGGGGTATTCCGCGTCAGGGTTTTGAGATCCAGAAGGACGGCAAGACGATCGGGACGGTTACCAGCGGCAGTTTCATCCCGACCACGGGCAAGAATATCGGCATGGCTTATGTGCCCGCGGCGGAGGCAAAGACCGGAAACGCGATCGAGGTGCTGGTGCGCGGGAAACCCGTTCAGGCTGTTCTGGTTTCGCTACCTTTTTACAAAAGAAAAGGGTAGAATGGCCACAGTTCACTTCTGAAATTTTCCGACATTTTCAACCGGAGGGCGATCATGGATTTTCCTGAAAATTTGCGTTATACCAAAACACACGAGTGGATCGCCGTCCAAGGCGCGAAGGGCAAGGTCGGCGTGACCCAATACGCGCAAGGGGAGATCTCGGACGTTGTCTTCGTGGATCTGCCCAAACAAGGACAGATCGTCCAGCAGGCGAAGATGGCGGCGGTCGTGGAATCCGTCAAGGCGGCTTTCGATATCTACGCACCAGTCTCCGGCAAGATCACGGATGCGAACAAGGCGCTTGAATCGAATCCGGGGCTCATCAATCAAAGCCCCTACGCCGAAGGTTGGATCTTTGAGCTGGAGATTTCCAACCCTGCGGAGCTGAATACCCTTATGACAGCCGCGCAATACCAGGAAGTCGTCCGTCAAACTCCAAAACACTGAGCCCAAAAGTTCTCATGCCCTACCTTTCGCTTACAGAAGAAGAAAAAAAATCCATGCTCGGACAGATCGGCGTCCGTTCATTCGACGAGCTGATCAAGGACATCCCGGCCTCGCTGCGTGATCCCAAGATCGTTTTGCCGTCTTCTTTAAGCGAGCCCGAGATCCAGGACCTGATCTCAAAGCTCGGGCGCAAGAACACTACGACCCGGGATGTCCTTTCCTTCCTTGGCGCGGGAAGTTATGAACATTTTATTCCTGCAGCGGCCTTCGAGATCGTCGGACGCCAGGAATTCCTTACGGCTTATACCCCTTATCAGCCCGAGGCCTCGCAAGGGACCTTGCAGGCTATTTATGAATATCAAAGTCTCATGACGGAGTTGACGGGTCTGGATGTCTCCAACGCTTCCCATTATGACGGTGCTACCAGTCTCGCGGAAGCCGCGCTGGTCGCGCTCAAGCACACGGACCGTCCGAAACTTCTTGTCGCACGCTCCGCGCATCCTCATTACCGGGAAACCCTACGCACTTACCTTGCGGGAACGCCTTACACGATCGAAGAATTCGGTTTTGATGAGAAGGGGAATTTTAACCGGGAAGAATTTTTCGCGAAACTCGATCCGGGCGTTGCCGGGGCGATCTTTCAGACGCCGAATTTCTTCGGCAATGTGGAAGATCTCGAAGGAATGAGTGAAAAGATCCACGCGAACGGTTCGCTGATGATCCTTACCGCCAATCCTTTGTCTTTGGGGCTTTTCAAGTCGCCTGGAGAATGGGGGGCGGACATTGCGGCGGGCGAGGGACAGCCGCTCGGTCTTTCCATGGAGTTTGGCGGTCCTTATTTGGGTTATTTTGTGACCTCGCGGGCTCTCATGCGTCGTATTCCCGGAAGACTTGCGGGCCTCACCCGGGACGCGGACGGAAAGCGGGCATTCTGTCTTACCCTTCAGGCGCGTGAGCAGCATATCCGCCGCGAGCGCGCGGGTTCTAATATTTGCAGCAATCAGGCGCTTTGCGCTTTGGCCGCGTGCGCGTACATGACGCTTCTCGGGAAAAAAGGCATCCGTGAGATCGCCGAGATCAATTGGGACCGGGCGAATTATCTGCGCCAGAAGATCGCGAAACTCAAACATTTTGAAGTGGACCTCACGCAACCCATTTTTAACGAATTCAAGGTCAGATCGAATAAGCCGTTCGCGAAGGTCGAAGAGAAAATGACAGCTCAGGGTATTTTCCCCGGGGTTTTGCTGGAGCCCTTCTATCCCGAGCTTAAGGATCAGTTCCTCGTTTGTGCGACCGAGACGAAATCCAAAGAGGACCTGGGCCGGTTCGCGGAGGCGTTGGCCCAATGTTGATCTCCCAGGACGACCGCCTCAGTTTTGAAAAGAGCAAGCCCGGCCGCAGGGCGATCAGGCTTCCCGAAGAGCGTTATTCGGACGAGGATCCTCACAAAAATATTCCGACGGGGCTTTTGCGCCAAACTTCCATCGGATTTCCCGAGCTCGGCGAACTTGATATCGTTCGGCATTTCATCAACCTCTCGCGCAAGAATTTTTCGGTGGATACGCATTTTTATCCACTCGGAAGTTGTACCATGAAATACAATCCCAAGGTGAACGAGTGGGCGGCCCGGCAGGAGAAATTCACGGCCCTCCATCCGCTTCAGAGCGAAGCGACCGTGCAGGGGATGCTCCAAATCCTCTGGGAACTCGAGGAGGATCTCAAAGGGATCTCAGGGATGGATCGTTTTACGTTGCAGCCCGCGGCCGGAGCGCACGGAGAGCTGACGGGGATGATGCTTGTCCGGGCGTACCACGCCTCCCGAGGCGGACCCGCGCGCACCAAAGTGCTTGTGCCGGACTCCAGCCACGGGACCAATCCCGCGAGCGCCGCGCTTTTCGGGTATCACGTGGTTGAGATCAAATCTGATAGCCACGGGTGCGTGGACCTGGAAGATCTGAAACAGCATCTTGATGAGCATGTGGCATGTCTTATGCTCACCAATCCGAACACGCTCGGGCTTTTCGAAAAGAATATTCTCGAGATCACGAAGCTTGTGCATCAGCACGGCGGGCTTCTTTATTATGATGGCGCCAATTTGAATCCGTTACTTGGGATCGCGCGCCCCGGGGACATGGGCTTTGACATCATTCACATCAATCTGCATAAGACTTTTTCGACCCCGCACGGCGGCGGCGGACCCGGGGCCGGGCCCGTGGGTGTGAAAAAACATTTGATCCCGTTCCTTCCAGGTCCTCTTGTGGAGCGGACAAAAAAAGGTTATGCGTGGGCTCCGTGCAGCCCGCAATCGATCGGTCGCGTCAAACTTTTTCACGGGAATGTCGGGGTCATGATACGCGCCTATGTTTATTTAAAAGTGCTCGGCAAAGAAGGGCTCCGGAAAGTGAGCGAGGCCGCGATCCTGAATGCCAATTACATGAAAGAAATGCTCAAGGGCACTTTTAAAGTTGCGACGGAGGGGCCCTGCATGCACGAATTCGTCCTCTCGCTCAAGTCCTTTGCCGCGCAAGGTGTTCATGCGGGGGATGTGGGCAAGCGCCTTCTGGATTTCGGTTTTCATGCGCCGACGGTTCATTTTCCGCTGGTCGTGCCCGAGGCCCTTATGATCGAACCTACGGAGACCGAAGCCCGTGAGACACTGGACCTTTTCATTGAGGCGATGAAAGAGATCGCCCTCGAGGTTGCAACCGATCCGGAAAAAGTGAAAACCGCGCCCCACACACTGCCGGTGCGCCGTCTCGACGACGTTCTGGCCGCGCGCAAGCCCATTCTTTCTTATCGCGATCAAGTCCGGAAAAAAGTGCTGTTGGCCGAAGCCGTAGCATGAACTGGAGTCTGCTTCCCACGATCAGCGCGCCCATGCCGCTTCAAATGGTCCTTGATGAACTCCTTTTTGAATCCCAAAAAAAAGAGTCCCAAGCTCCCACGCTCCGATTCTATGTTTCGTCGGGGCCATGGATCAGTGCGGGGTGTTCTTTCCGGGATTCTGCGGCTCTTTCAAAGTCCGATCTGATCCTTAAGCATCCGGAGGTGCCGGTCTGCCGGCGCGTGACGGGCGGAGGTTGTGTACTTCACGGCCGAGATTTGATTTTTTCCTTGATCACGAGATATGACAGAAGTCCCTTCCCGTTATCCGCCGCCTCGGCGAGCTACGGGAAGATCCATGAGGGTGTTAAAATGGGCCTCGAGCTTTGCGGCCTTGATCCGAAATTCTACGGTCCGGAAGATGCCATGTCCCAGGGGAGCGACTGTTTTGATTTTCCGGTGAAAAGCGATCTTTCCTGGAAGAAAAAAAAGATCGCTGGAGGTGCGCAGAAGCGTTCCGGGGGCGTGCTTTTGCATCATGAATCGATTCTGATCCCGCCGGGTGTTGAGCGGGCGGACCTGATCCGGGCGATCCGAAAGGGACTGGAGACGGTTTTTAAAATGACGATCCGGGACACGGATCTCGATCCGAGGATTTTTTCTGAAGCGGAAAGGAAAGCCATGAGCCGCGAGCCATGGGCCTTGAGTGAGAATTTTTCCTCAGGGCCCGGTCCTCAGGCCTCAAGGGCTTGAAAGATGGAAGAAGCCGGAAGTTTTCTTAAAAAGATCGAAGCCATCCTTGAAAAAGATTCGAGCTATAAGTTCGAGGCCTACACGTTCGTTTTGGCGGCGCTTCACGACACGGTGAGCGGGCTCAAAAAACCGCGGCACATTACCGGGAAGGAGCTTGCGCTGGGGATACGTCAGTACGCTCTGGATCAGTTCGGTCCCATGGTCAAGACGGTGCTCCATCACTGGGGGATATGCACGACACTTGATTTCGGGAAGATCGTTTATGCCTTGATCGATGCCCAGCTTCTCAGCAGACAACCCGAGGACAAACTCGAAGATTTTGATAAGGTCTATGAGTTCGAGGAAGCCTTCGGAAAATACAAGATCGAAGATGAATAATTTTAGTGGAGTTCGCTGTACGGCGTACGGAGTGCGGCGCAGGAACGTCGCGACACGCCGTATGCCTTGCGCCGTACCGGGATTATAGATGAAAGATCTTCTTACTAATTTGAATAGTTCTCAGAAGGAAGCGGTCACCTGGCCTCCGGTCCGGCCGCTGCTTATTCTGGCCGGGGCAGGAAGCGGGAAGACACGCATTCTCACGCACCGGATCGCGTATTTGATCGAGCACGGCGTGCCGGCTTTTAATATCCTCGGGGTGACATTCACGAACAAGGCCGCCCAGGAAATGCGCAACCGCATCGAAAAGCTCGTTTCTCAACGGGTATGGGTGAGCACGTTCCATTCCACCTGCCTCCGCATCCTTCGCCAGGACGGACCTGCCATGGAACTTGATCGGAATTTCATCATCTACGACGAATACGATCAGCTTCAGATGATCAAGGAGTGCGTCGCGGAACTCAAGCTGAACGAGAAAGATGTGCATCCCAAGGCTGTGCGCGAGGAGATCCAGCGTTCGAAAGATTATCTCATCTCTCCCTCCCAGTATTTGGCGAAGGCGACGGATCTTTTTGAGGATCATGCGGGGAAGGTCTATCAGCTTTATGAAACCCGGCTGAAACGGCTCAAGGCGTGTGATTTTGGGGACCTCATCATGAAAACCGTGGTGCTTTTTGACCAGAGCCCCCAAGTGCTTAAGACCTGGCAGGACCGTTTTCAGCATGTCCTTATCGATGAATACCAGGACACGAACCACGCCCAGTACCGCTTTGTGAAACTCCTGGCCTCTGCAAGGCGTCAGATCACTGTCGTGGGGGACCCTGACCAATCCATTTACGCGTGGCGGGGAGCGGATATCAAGAACATCCTCAATTTTGAAGCGGATTACCCGGAATCCGGCGCGATCCGCATGGAGCAGAACTATCGCTCCACGCCCGTGATCCTTGAGGCGGCGAACCATCTGATCAAGAACAATCAGATGCGCAAGCCCAAGGCGCTTTGGACCGAGCAAAAGGGCGGCGCGAAGATAGAACTTTTTAACGCGGAGGATGAAAGCGCGGAGGCCAAGTACGTGACCGGCAGTGTCCTGAAATACAAGGCGCAGGGCCGCAGCTTTGCGGATCAGGTGATCTTTTACCGCGTTCACGCTCAATCGCGTGTGATGGAAGAGGAGTTGATGCGCGCGAACATTCCCTACAAGATCGTGGGGGGAACGCGTTTCTATGACCGTAGGGAGATCAAGGACATCATCGCCTATCTCCGGATCATCGCCTACCCCTTTGATGAGGTAAGCTTGAAGCGCGTCATCAACGTGCCGCCGCGCGGGATCGGAAAGAAAACGATGGCAACATTGGAGGCCGAAGCCCGGGGAAAGACATGGGATGAGGTCTTGCAAGATCTTCTTAGAATTCAGGGGATGGCGCCTAAAGTGCAAAAATCTCTTGGCGCGTTCTATGCCTGGCTGGCACAGCTTCGGAAAAAGCAGCATGAGATGACGGTCCAAGAGATCCTGGAGCGGATCCTGGAGGATACGGGGTATGTCGCAGCGCTTGAGGCTGAACGCACGCCGGAAGCACAGGCCCGTCTTGAGAATATCGAAGAGTTTTTTAGCGTGATCGAGGATTTTATGGAACGGTTCGTTTATATTCAAAAGGACGAGATCGCTTCGTTGTCTGCGCAGATTCCTCGCAGTGACGTCATTCCAGGCGAAACGAAGCAATCTGAACTAGCGTCGTTCCTCGACTCGATAGAACTTGTGACCGATCTCGATGCCTGGGACCAGGGGACGAATGTGCTCACACTGATGACACTTCATACGGCCAAAGGGCTGGAATTTCCGATCGTCCACATGGTCGGCATGGAGGAGGGGATATTTCCGCATGTGAATTCTTTCGTGGGCCCGTCTGACGAGATCGAAGAAGAACGGAGGCTTTGTTACGTGGGTATCACGCGTGCCCGGGAGAAATTGCACCTTTCCTACGCGACCCAGCGGCGCATGTACGGTGCCATGCATCATAATCTCCCATCCCGGTTCTTGAACGAGATCCCCGCGGGTCTCTACGATGTCCGGGCCCTGCATTCCGACAGTGGCTATCGGGATGAAGACGAAGACCAGGACCGCATGGGTCATTCCATCCACGATACCGTCATAGAATTCGATGACGATTCCCCATCTTCGCCGGGCCGTTATTCCCGCTGATCCTGCCTGGTTCAGGATCCGAAGGGAAAAAGCTGTTTCCAATAGAGAGTTTGACCGCTAAAATGCCGCCTATGAAGATCCTCAAAGAACACCCCTTCGGGTTTCTGGAAAGCCTTTTTTACTCGCTGAGTCTCTGGACCGCGGCGGTCTTCTTAACGCTTTTCGCCGCATGCCTGGACCTTTTCATTGCTTATCTTTTGTCGCTTCTCTTTGATCGCGGAACCCGGAAGATCCTACATGCTATTTCGGCCGACTGGGGGCGGACCATCATTCGCTGGAGTTCGATCTGGGGGATCGTTGTGACGGGGCAAGAGCATCTTCAGAAGGGAAAGCACTACATTCTCGTCGCTAATCATCAAAGCCTTCTGGACATTCTTGCCGTCTGCGCCGCCCTTCCGATCAATTTCAAGTTCCTTGCCAAACGCGAGCTTTTTCATATCCCGTTCATGGGTTGGTCGATGGCTGCCGCGGGCTATATTCCGGTGGATCGCGCAAGTCACAAGAGCGGCGGGGAAGCCATGCAGAGGATCACCCGGGTCCTTAAAAAGGGCGTGAGCGTTCTTCTCTTTCCGGAAGGGACCCGCAGCCCCGACGGGAAGATCCACGCGTTCAAAATGGGGGCCTTCAAGCTCGCGCGCGACAATAAAGTCGAGATCCTTCCGGTCGTGGTCGACGGGACCGGTCAGGCGCTTCCGAAAAAGTCGTGGCTTGTTAGAAAGAAGAGCACCTTTATCGTTTCGATCGGGAAGCCCGTATCGTTTGAGGATTTCGCAGACAGTTCGATGGAAGAGGCGAAAGAGAAGATCCGGCATGAGATGATCGGCAGGTTAGAGCATGTAAGACATCATCACAATCGATGAGAAGTTCTTGCGTTGCTTCCTTGCAAAAAAATAGCAAGTCTCCGGAAAGTGAAAATGAAGGGTCTTTTTTTATTTTGTTGCGTTTTGATGATCGTGATCGGGGGTGCCAGGGAGGTTGGTGGATCCCATGGCGCCAGTGAAAGGAAGAAAAGTGTGAAAATTCTGACGTTGAACACCTGGCAGGAGCGCGGGCCGTGGCGCGACCGTTGGGAACTTATTTTGAAAGGCCTTAAGGAATACGATGCCGACATCGTAGGTCTTCAGGAAGTTTTCAATATGGACTGGGCCCGGGAAATTCACAAACGGAGCGGGTACCCCTATCTTGCCGTGAGCGGCGAACATTCCGGGTTGATCTTTCTTTCGAAATTCAAACCCGTCGAGCAAGAATGTCTGGTGATGAAAACGAAGTCACCCACCGAGGATTATCTTCGCTATGTTTTTTATATCCAAGTCGATACGGGCGAAGAGAAGGTCGCGCTCTTCAACACCCATCTCTCATGGAAGGCCGATGAGAACGAGATCCGCCTGAAACAGACGCTCGAGCTTGAGACGTTTGCGCAGAAGAAGTCCGGGGATCTTCCCGTGGCGCTCATGGGAGATCTCAATGCGGGACCGGATACGCCCTCCGTCACTCATCTTCGGGAGATGCTGAAATGGTGCGACACCTTCAGTGCGAAAAATCCGGGGGAATCGGGATTGACCTGGGATTACCGGAATCCTTATGCGGAAGCGGAGCGGGAGAAGATGGCCGAGCGGCGTATCGATTATATTTTTATCCGTGAGAAAACAGGGCTTTTTAAAAAGATAAGATCCTCGCGCATTGTTTTTAATAGGCCGTCGGGGGAAGGCGTCTATCCCTCGGATCATTTTGGCGTGATGACCGAGTTCAATTGACCATGGAACGTACGGACCTGAAAGCAAAAGAATATCAGATCATCCGTCGCAGGATTTCTCTGTTCCAACTCGTTCTTACGCCCTCGCTCCTCGGGATATTGATCGCGAGCGGGTGGACGTTCGGGATGCGGCAGAATGCTGTGGGACTCGCGGGGGCAAATGATGCGGGCGTTGTCGCGGTCTATTTTTTCCTTTTCTCCCTTTTTTTCCTGATCTTCGATCTACCGCTTGCGTTCTATTCAGGATTTGTATTGGAACATCAATTCGGTCTTTCGAACCAGAATTTCGGTCAGTGGCTTTTGGATCTCGGAAAAAAAACGCTTCTTTCGTTCACGCTTTCACTGGCGCTCCTGGAATGTCTTTACCTGATCATCCGTGTGGATCCCGCGCATTGGTGGGTCTGGGCGTGGGCGATCTACGCTTTTGTGAGTTATGTTTTCGGGAAGGTCTTTCCGGTCTTGATCGTGCCGCTTTTTTATAAGTATGGTAGGCTTGAAGATCAGGAGCTGGAGGCGAAGGTCCTGAAGCTTGCCGCGCGCTTTGACATGCCGGTCGGGAACGTCTATTCGCTTAATTTAAGCAAAACGACCAAGAAGGCGAATGCAGCATTTATGGGGATCGGGAGGACCAAGCGGGTGGTCTTGAGCGATACGTTGATCCGGAACTTCACGCACTCCGAGGTGGAGGTGGTCGTGGCGCATGAACTGGGCCACTACAAGCATCGCGATGTTTGGCGGCTCCTGGCGTTCGGCCTCGTAGTTTCTCTTCTCGCGTTTGCCGCCGGGTTTTGGGGAATGAACGCACTTGCACCCAGGCTGTCCTTGAATTCGTCGACGGATGTGGCAGGCCTTCCGCTGCTCTTCTTGATCTTTTATGCCGTTCATCTGGTTCTAATGCCGGTCATGAACGGTTATTCCAGACGGCGGGAGCGGGCAGCGGATACTTTTGCATTGAGGGCGCTTGAGACCCGGGAAGTTTTCATCGCTTGCATGAACAAATTAGGCGAGCAGAATCTCGCGGACCCCGAACCGCCGGCGTGGTACGAATGGTTCTTTTACGACCATCCGTCGATCGTCAAACGTATTGAAATGGCAAAAAACTGGAAAAAGGATGGTGGATAATGGATGGCGTTCAAAGACGGGATGGTGAGAACAAGAGGGCGGATGACGAAATGCCAAGCTCCGTCCTCCATCCGCCTTCCTCCATCCCAAAAAGCAAAAGCACCGTGCTTTTTTTAACGCTCTGTTTGTTTTTTTCCGTTCAAGGTTATGCTGCGATCAACGATGACGATCATGGCAAAGAAACCGTGGAGCGTCGGCAAAAGATCGAGATCGATCAATTCTACTCCGGGAAGAGCGGGAACGCGCCGATGGCGCCCATGGCAATCGAACTTTATAATGACGCGGTCAAGTTTTTTGAGAAAAATGAATTCGAACTGGCCCACGATGCGCTTAACGAGTCACTTTCGCTGGAACCCCGGAACGCTTTGGCCCTGGAACTCTTGGGTGAGATCGAGAATCTACAGCAGAATTTCGAAAAGGCCGAATATTATTACAAGCAAAGTTATCTCGTGAGCCCCTCGACGCGCTTGCGTCAGAAGATCGAAAAGATCCAAAAAGAGAATTTGGTCGAAAAAGATCTCGATACCGACGACGAAGAGCACTTTATCATCAAATACCGGAAGGGCGAGCAAGGCTACGAAGGGTATTGGCTGAAAAATCTTTTACGGGAAGCCTATCGTCAGATCTCGCAGGACTTTGGCGCTTATTTCAATCATAAGACCACCGTGCTTTTTTACTCCGGGAATGAATTCCACGATGTGACAGGGCAGTCCATGTGGGTCGGCGGGCTCTACGACGGAAAAATACGCCTTCCGGCTTTTCACCAAGGCTTTAGGGAGCTCGACTTGAGTGCGGCCGCGGTCCATGAGATGACCCATGCGTTCGTGGCATCCCTGAGCGGCGCGCGCGCTCCCGCTTGGATCCATGAAGGTCTGGCCCAATACGAGCAGAATAAGATCCAGCCGGTGAACACGACTGTTTTCCAAGCAGCCATCCGGACGAACTCTCTCATGCCGATGAACCGGTTGCTTTCCGAGAATTTACAAATAAACAAGATGGACCCTCTGGAGGTTGCGCTCTTTTATCAGGAGGTTTTTTCACTTGTCAGCTATATGGTCGAACGTTTTCAGATGTACCGCATGAAAGAGATCCTTGAGAAGTTCAAGGAGGGGAAACCCGCCGAACAGGCGATTGAGGAAGCGCTTGGGATCTCGTCTTCAGAATTGGAAAGAGAATGGCTCGCTACGGTAAAATAAAAACCTCTCCAAGGACACATCGGTTTTCCTCGCTCCGGGTGTGCGGAATTTTAAAGGCCCAGGGTGTGAAAGCGGTAAGGGAGATCGGGGTGGACGGACCGTTTTGCTATCGGTACCGGTTGGAAGACGCGGAGCTGCTGGAGTCGGTCAAGACGCATGGGGTTCGGACGCCGGTTGTTGTGACAAATGCCGGGCGTCCGGTCGTGATCGCAGGCCACAAACGCCTCCATGTCGCGCGGGCCTTGAAGTTGAAGGAAGTTCCCGTGCTTGTCGCGGGGGAGATAAAGCCGAAGGACGCTTTTCTTTTGAATCTTGTTTCCAACTGGAAGCAAGGATGCTCGGACATGGATCGGGCCATGGCGCTTGGCCTTGCGTCCCGGGGATTCCATTTTAAGGAGCATGAGATTCTCTCGGTCGTGATGCCTCTCCTCGGACTTGCGAGCGATCAAGCCGTGCTGGAATTTTATCGGAGGTCCGATCGATTCCCCCCATCTTTCAAGGATCTTATCGAGGACGGAAAGTTAACTCTCCGGGGAGTGCTTCCCTTTTTAAAATTCTCGGAAGACGACCAGAATTATTTTGCCAAAAATATCGGGGCTAAAATGAAACTCACGAGTTCCCAGTTGTTTCAGGCCGGAGAATGGCTATCGGACATCATGAAGGGGACGGGGAAATGTCTCCGGGAGCTTTGCGGAGATCATAAAGTCCTTGCAAAGTTGAATACGCGCGGTATGGATCCGCGCACGAAAGCGGACCGGTTCTTTGCCCGCGTCAAGCAGTTGCGTTTTCCCGGGTACTCGCTTTATCTTAAAGCATTCGAGGAGCGACGGTCGGATATCCTGCATGACGCCAAAGATCTTCGTTTGGAGCCCATCCAGGGGTTCGAAGAACCCGGATTTGAGCTCCATGCGCGCGTGAAAACCCCTGGGGAACTTGACCGGCTTCTCCGGGAGCTTTCATTGAAGCGTTCTTCGTTTGACGCGTTGTTTGAAATTGCCTTGTGATTCCTATACAATACCCGTCCAAGTGACCCTTATATGAGAAAAATCCTTTTAGCAGTTTTTATCTTCTGGGGCGTTTTTGTTCCGTCCCTTCAGGCCGAGGAAGTTGGTGTGTCTGCCAGCTTGGACAAGCGTTCGGTGCAGGTCAGAGAAGAGGTCCGGCTTAGTATTCACGTGACCGGACAGAGCATGAATCTTCAGGCTCCGAGACTTTCGCAACTCGACGGCTTTGAGACCTATTATACCGGTCGCGCTTCACACATCTCGATTATCAATGGTGTTTCCTCTACGAACGTGGAATTCAGCTACACGCTCATCCCCCAGAGGGCCGGACGATTTACGCTGAGTCCCATTGAAGTCCGGGCAGGGCAGAGTGTTTTCAAGACGGAGCCGCTTGAGATCGAAGTGTTAGGAGGTCAGAACCAGGCGCCTGGGACGCAGGTCCCGTCGCAACGCGTTGTGACGCCGTCTTCCACTCCGCCTCCGATAACACAACCGGTCTTTCAAGATCAGGCCCCCGTGGTCCCTCCCGGCACGGACGACAACATTTTTGTCCAGGCTTTGGTCGATAGGAAGACCCTTTATCAGAATGAGCAAGTGCTCTTGACCTATTCGCTTTACACCCGTTATGACACGCGCTATGAAGGATTCGACAAAGAGCCCGAGACGAGCGGGTTCTGGATCGAGGAATTTCCGATGGGTCGGGATGTGCCGCGGGAGACGGTACGCACGAACGGTAAACGCTATATCAAAGCGGATGTGAAAAAACTCGCGCTTTTTCCGACCGCTCCCGGCAATTACACGATCCAACCCGGGAGTCTCAAGGTCTCGATCCGCGAAGAACCGCAAGGGTCGAGCGCTTTTGATGAATTTTTCAGCGATAGTTTTTTTACGGGGGGGGCCTTTTTTGCCCGGAGGCAGGATCGTCTGCTTACCCCTCCGCCGATCCAACTTGTTGTGAAGCCTTTGCCTGAAAGTGGAAAACCGGCAAGTTTTCAGGGCGCGGTGGGGACCTTCCGTCTCTCGGCCACGATCGATAAGGACAAGGTGAAGCAGAATGAGCCTGTGACGCTTAAAATGGTCATCGAGGGTGAAGGGAATATCGAGACGATCACGCGGCCGAAGGTCCCGGAGCTCACGGGTTTTAAAACCTATGATGCGGACACCAATTCTAAGCTTTTTCAGACCGAGAACGTGATCGGTGGCACGAAGAGCTTCGAGGTCGTTTTTATTCCCAAGGAGGAGGGGAGTTCTTTTGTTCCGCCGCTCGAGTTCAGTTTTTTCGATCCACGCCAGGAAAAATATGTGACTTTGAAGACCCCGAATTTTCCGATCCAGGTGGAGCATTCGGATCAGAATTTCCAGATGCCGCAGGAACTTACGGGGAATGCCATTTTCCAAAAACGGGTTAAGTCGGAAGGGAAGGACATCCGTTATATTGACGAAAAACTCCCCGCGGTTTTTTCAGCTCATGCCGTAGACTGGATCTATACGATCCTTATGTGGGGTGACCTGCTTTTGTTCGTATTGCTGCTGGTGCTTTGGGTGAAAGATCGCCAGGACCGGCTATTTTCAAAAGACCAGGCACTGAGGCGGCGGAAAACGGCCCGCGGGACAGCGTCGGTCAACATCAACCGGCTCAAGAAACTTGCACACTCCTCAAAAGACGAGGACACCGCGGCTTTTTTTGTGGAGCTTGAAAAAGCCATGGTTCAATACATCGCGGATAAATGGAATCTTTCAACTTATGGCGTGACGCGGCAAGATCTGGAAGAGACTCTCGCCGCGCATTTCGGAACGGAGGACGCGCATCTGAAAGATGTGTTTGAGCTTTACCATCTTTGCGATGAATCCCGTTTTGGCAAAGGATCGATCCCTCAGGCGTCGAAGAAGATCGGACTCAAGATCTTTCAGGACACTGTGAACCGGATCGAAAGGATGCGGAAATGAAACGGTTCACGTGGCTTTTACTTATCGCGTTATGGTTCGCGCCCGCCGTATGTGAGGGGGTCGAGACAGCGAAGGTCTTTCAAGAGGCCAATACGAGTTACCGGACCGGGGACTACGCGAAAGCCGCGGAGCTTTATGAGTCTTTGGTCGAACAGAAGCCCCGTGTGACGGCCTTTTACTATGATCTTGCGAATACGTATGTGCGGCTTGGAAAACTGAGTCGTGCTATCCTGAACTATGAAAAGGCCCTGCGTCTCGATCCCCGGAACGAGGATATCCGGGAGAATTTGCGCTATACGCGCGGGCTCTTGGAATACCGTGTCGAGGATACGCGTAATTGGTACTTGAAAGCTACCGAAGCCGTGCTGAAATATGCGACCGAGCGGGAGGTTTATGCCGTGGTTCTTGCGATCTTGTTTGTTTTTCTAGCCGGCGGAATTCTTTATTTTCTGAACGGGCGCGGAGTATTCTGGAATCCGTGGCAACAATTCGTTTTTATCGTGCTTCTACTCACGGCGCTTGTGGCCTTTGGAAAACAGGTCCAGAGTAATATGATCCGCGATGCGATCGTGATGCAAAAAGAGTGTGAAGCCCGTTACGGCCCTTCGGAACACGACCAAGTTGCGTTCCGCATGGGCGAGGGTATCAAGGTGTTCGTGATAGACCGGCGTGAAGATTGGAGTCGTGTGATTTTGACGAACGGGGAGAGCGGTTGGGTGAAGGATTCGGACATTGCTGAGGTGAAAGTATGAAGGTAAAAAAACTTCCGGACGCAAAAGGTCATTTCGGTCCTTATGGGGGGCGCTATGTCCCCGAGACGCTCGTGAAGGCCTGCGAGGAATTGACCTTGGCCTATCGGGCGATCAAAAATGATAAAAACTTCCGGAAGGAACTCCGGTATTATCTCGAGACTTATGCCGGACGTCCGACCCCGCTTTATGAAGCAAAAAATCTTGCCGCGCATTTTGGCCGCGGAAGGATCTTTCTCAAACGCGAAGACCTCCTTCACACCGGCGCTCACAAGATCAATAACACGCTTGCCCAGGGGCTTTTGGCGAAACGGCTCGGCAAGACACGCATCGTGGCCGAGACCGGCGCCGGGCAACACGGCGTCGCGTCCGCGACGGCGGCCTGTGTCTTCGGACTTAAGTGCGTAGTTTATATGGGCGCAGTGGATATGGAGCGCCAGGCCTTGAACGTTTATAAGATGAAATTGCTGGGTGCGGAGGTGCGGCCGGTCCATTCGGGATCCAAGACCCTCAAGGACGCGACGAACGAAGCGATCCGTGATTGGGTCACGAACGTTGAGGACACACATTATCTTTTGGGCTCGGTCGTCGGGCCGCATCCTTATCCGGGGATGGTCCGTGACTTTCAGGAAGTGATCGGAACGGAAACACGCCGGCAGATCGTCAAGGCCGCGGGACGTCTTCCGAGTTATCTTTTGGCCTGTGTCGGCGGAGGCAGTAACTCCATGGGTTTTTTTCATCCGTTCCTTAAGGACCGAAGTGTTCGCATTGTTGGGATCGAAGCTGCCGGAGAAGGCGTTTCCACGCCCCATCACGCGGCCTCCATCACCAAGGGAAGGCCCGGGATCCTTCACGGCATGAAAAGTTATTTGCTTCAGGATAAAAATGGTCAGGTGCTGCTTGCCCACTCGATCTCCGCGGGACTGGATTATCCCTCCGTGGGACCGGAGCATTCGTACTTGAAGGATTCGGGGCGCGTGTCCTATCGGGCCGTGACGGATGCCGACGCGCTTAAGGGTTTTGACCTTTTGACAAAACTTGAAGGGATCATGCCGGCGCTTGAACCCGCGCATGCCCTGGGCTATTTACCCAAGCTGATGCCCAAGACCCGAAGCTCGGATATCGTGATCGTTTGTCTTTCCGGCCGCGGGGATAAAGATATCCATACGGTACAGCAGCATCTCTGAGTCTACAGAGGTAGACTGTAGCCGAATGCGGCAAAGGAAATAAACCTTGAGAAATCACTTAACAATAAAAATTCAGGAAGCCCGGAAAAAGAAGCAAAAGCTCTTTTGCATTTTCTTGACGCTAGGATATCCCAATATCGCCGCGACGGAGCGGCTCATTTTGTCTTCCGAAAAAGCGGGGGTGGACATTATCGAATTGGGCTTTCCTTTTTCGGACCCTCTTGCGGACGGGCCGACGATCCAGTACTCGTCCGAGCAGGCCCTTAAAAAAAACGTTACGATCAAAGATGCGTTTGCCCTTGTGCGCCGCCTCCGGCAAAAGGGTTCCAGGGTCCCGATCGTTTTCTTCGGTTATTTCAATCCGGTCTTTTCGTATGGCGGGAAGGATTTTGCCCGGGACGCAAGAGACGCGGGGGTGGACGGTGTGATCATCCCGGATCTGCCTCCGGAAGAGGAAGTGGAATTCCAGAAGGCTTGCCGGAAACAAAAACTGCAAAGAGTCCTGTTGGTGGCCCCGACAACCCAGGATAAACGGGCGAAAATGCTTGTAGGGAAGTCGCAGGGGTTCATCTATTATGTCTCGCTCCGGGGTGTAACGGGCGCACGCAAGGCTTTGCCCGAAGATCTTAAGGCACATCTTGTAAAACTGAAACGGATGACCCCGAAGCCGGTCCTGGCCGGGTTCGGCATCTCGACGCCGGATCAGGCGCATGCTATTTCCTGCGTGAGCGATGGCGTGATCGTTGGGAGTGCTGTGATCGAGCATTTGAAGCGGGGGATCCCTTCGGCCGAGCACTTTATTGAAAAGATGTCCCGTGCGGTTCACGGTGCATGAGCGGCACACTGCTGGGTCTTGACCTCGGAGAAAAAAGGATCGGGGTTGCGTTCGTGCCGGCCGGAACCACGATCGCATTTCCGGTGAAAACGATCGAGGTTCGAGGACGGGAGCAAGTCCTGGCTCAGATCCAGAGATTGATCCTCGAGCATAAAGCGGAGAAGGTCGTGGTCGGGCTTCCCAGGACACTCAAGGGCGAGATGGGGATCGCGGCGAAGAAAAGAGTCCAGGAAGTCGAATGGTATCAGTCCCGGATCTCCATTCCGATGGTGATGTGGGACGAAAGATTGTCAACCAAAGAAGTCGAGCGGATGTTGATCGGTGCGGATGTACGCCGTGAAAGGCGCAAGGAGGTGATCAATCAGTTGGCCGCTCAAAGAATATTGCAGAATTACTTAGACAGTACGATCGCGAACTCATAAAGGGGAATTATGGTTTATCGGCTGGCAGCTTTGGATAATGGCCTGAGGGTTTTAACCGTTCCGATGGCGAACCGGGAGTCTGCGTCCGTGGCGGTATGGGTCAAGGTCGGAGGCCGGTACGAACCCAAAAAGATCTCAGGGATCTCGCATTTTCTGGAACATATGATGTTCAAAGGCACGCCGACGCGGAGCACGCGCCAGATCAAGGAAGAGATCGAGGGCGTGGGAGGGATACTAAACGCATTCACAGGCGAGGAAATGACCTGCTATTTTGCGAAACTTTTGAAGCAATACTATCCCCGGGCGCTCGACGTTCTTTCCGACATGGTGCTCCATTCGACCTTACCGGCGGATGAACTTGCCAAGGAAAGGACCGTGATCCTTGAAGAGATCAAGATGTACCGCGATGTGCCTTCCCATCACGTGCATGATCTGATGGGGGAGCTTTTATGGCCGGACCAATCGCTGGGCCGGACGCTTGCCGGTTCTCCCGAGACAGTTTCCCGGATGACGCGTGCCGACATGTTGAAATACAAAAAGGGCTATTATCATAACAGCAACATCCTGGTTTCAGTCTCCGGAGATGTGGAGCACGACGAGGTCCTGGCGCGTGTTGCCGACATTTATAAAACGCGTCGGCCGAAGAAACCTTCCGTTTTTGTTCCGGCGAGAAGCGCGCAGACGAAGCTGCGCACTCATTTTTTCGAGAAGGCGACAGAGCAAACGCATTTGGTGATCGGGCTTCACGCCCTTCCGCGCATGCATCCGGACCGCTACAAGCTGGGTCTTTTGCATGTCATGCTCGGAGCGAACATGTCGAGCCGCCTCTTTGAGGAGGTGCGTGAAAAACGGGGTCTCGCGTATGAGATCAAATCCGGCATTTCGAGCTATCAGGACACCGGGTCTTTCACGGTATCGGCCGGCGTCGAAACAAAAAAAACCGTCCGGGCTGTGGCTGTGATCATGAAGGAACTTGCGAAAGTTCGGGAAAGTTTTGTGAAGCCGGGCGAACTTCGCCGGGCCAAGGACTATTTCATGAGTCAGGTTACTCTGGGCGTGGAAGACACGCTGGATCATTTGCTTTGGGTAGGTGAAAGGGCCCTTTGCTCAGGCGAATTGCCGGACCAGGCGGAGATCCGCCGGGAAATCGAGACGACGACGCCGGAGGATATCCAGCGGGTCGCGCAAGGGATCTTCCGGACCGGTGGTCTAAACCTTTCGCTCATCGGACCGGTGCCTAGAAAGATGCAACGTGAGATCACAAAAAATCTTGTCATCGAAGGGACCTAAGGAGAACGAAGTGAAGAAAATAATGATCGCACCCAGTTTGCTTTCCGCGGATTTCAGTCGGCTGGCTGAAGAGATCCGGGATGTCGAAAAAGCCGGCTGTGACGCGCTCCATATCGACGTGATGGACGGGCATTTTGTGCCCAATCTTACGATCGGACCGCTCGTCGTGAGCGCGATCCGCAAGGTCACGAAGCTCCCGCTCGATGTCCACTTGATGATCGACGTGCCGTCCCGCTCTCTGGCGGAATTCCGCAAGGCGGGCGCGGACTGGATCACGGTCCATGTCGAGGCGGAAAAAGATGTCCGTGGCACGCTTCAAATGATCAGGGCCTCAGGAGCCAAGGTCGGGATCTCGCTCAAGCCAAAGACCGCCGTCGAAACGCTTTTTCCTTATCTTCCGAACCTGGACCTGATCCTCGTCATGTCCGTGGAGCCGGGGTTCGGTGGACAGTCGTTCATGCCGGAGATGATGGGAAAGGTTAAAAAGTTGCGACCGAAATTCCAGGGACTCATTTCCGTGGATGGCGGTATTGGTGCCGGAAATGCGTCTCAGGCGCTTGAAGCCGGCGCCGACATCCTGATTGCCGGAAGTGCTGTTTTCGGAAAAGCCGACCGTGCGAAGGCGATCTTGGAATTCCGTGAGATCTTCAAAAAATTCTAATGATCCCCTCCAAAATCCGTAATTTCTCCATCATCGCACATATTGATCACGGCAAATCCACGCTTGCGGACCGCTTGCTCTTGCATACGGGTGCCATCAGCAAACGGGAATTCCGTGACCAGATCCTGGATGATATGGAGCTGGAGCGTGAGCGCGGGATTACGATCAAAGCCCGCGCGGTACGTATCCATTACAAAAGTTATTGGCTTAATCTGATCGATACCCCGGGTCATATCGATTTCACTTATGAGGTATCCAAAAGTCTCGCGGCTTGCGAGGGTGTTTTGCTTCTTGTGGATGCCGGACAGGGGATCCAGGCGCAGACCGTGACGAACCTTTATCTGGCCATGGAGCGCAATCTCAAGATCATTCCGATTGTGACGAAGATCGATCTTCCGACCGCGGAACCGGAGCGGGTCAAAAAAGAGATCGTTGACTTTTTGGGCGTGGATGAAAAGGAGATCCTTTTTTCCAGCGCCAAGACCGGAGAAGGCACCGAGGAGATCCTGACGGCCATTATCGACAAGATCCCGCCGCCCCAGGGAGATCCTGAAAAACCTTTGCGGGCGCTCATTTTTGATTCCAAATTTGACAGCTATCAGGGGGTAGTAGCCTACTTTCGTATTTTTGACGGAAAGCTCCGGACGCACGATCTGGTCCTGATGATGCAGACCCGCAACCAGCATGAGGTCGATCAGATCGGGATCTTTAATCCGAACCCAGAGGCTGTCGAAGAACTCGGGGCCGGGGAGGTCGGCTATGTGAACGCGAATATCAAGGATATTTCCGACGTGAAGATCGGGGACACGATGACGCTTGCCCTCAACTCCGCCACGGAGCCTTTACCGGGTTATCAAGACGTAAAGCCCATGGTTTTCTGCGGTCTCTATCCGATCCAAGCCAATGATTTCGCGATGCTCAGGGACGCGCTTGCAAAACTCAGGCTTAATGATTCATCCTTTGTTTATGAGCCGGAGTCATCGGCATCGCTCGGGCACGGATATCGTTGTGGATTTCTTGGGCTCCTGCACATGGATATCATCAAGGAGCGGCTCGAACGCGAATTTAATCTCCAGCTCATCATCACGGCCCCGAATGTCGTCTACAAGGTACTCACGACCAAAGGGGAGATCTTTGAGATTGAGAACCCCACGAATTTGCCGCCGGTGCAGCAGATCGAGATCATCGAGGAGCCATATATCCGTGCGCATGTGATGATTCCTTCCACAGCGCTGGGGGTGATCATGCAACTTTGCCAGGACCGCCGCGGGACCTATAAGAGTACGGAATATCTCGACGCGACGCGCGCGGTGTTAACTTACGAGATCCCATTCTCAGAAGTCGTCATGGATTTTTATGATAAGATCAAGTCGCTCACGGCCGGCTATGGTTCGCTTAACTATGAATTCATCGGCCACAAACCTTCGGATCTTGTCAAGATGGATATTCTCATCAATGGAGAACCGGTCGATGCTCTCGCGATCATTACCTGGAAGGAAAAGGCTTATCCGCGCGGCAAGGCGCTCGTGGAGAAGCTCAAGGAAGTGATCCCCCGGCAAATGTTCGAAGTCGTGATCCAGGCGGCGATCGGGGCGAAGGTGATCGCTCGCGATTCAATCGCCGCCATCAAAAAGAACGTGACGGCCAAATGTTACGGTGGTGACATCACGCGCAAACGTAAACTCTGGGAAAAACAAAAGGAAGGAAAGAAACGCATGAAAAAGATCGGGAAGGTCGATCTTCCTCAAGAGGCTTTCATTAGCATTTTGAAGGTGGAATAATATGGAATGGAATCTTATTCAAGTGATTCGAAAGTATCTTTGGATCCTTCCGGTAGCTGTGGTGTTGGGCTACGTTTACAGAGCTAAACTCGTTCACGAGTGGCAATTCGCCCGGGCCGAGCCCCGGCGATGGCTCTTCGAAAAATGGAAGAATTGGGGCGAGCCGCTTCTGATCGCAGCGGTGCTTGCCATTTTTATACGCACGTTCATTTTCGGGCCCTACAAGATCCCGACGGGCTCCATGAAACCGACTTTCATGGAAGAGGACAAGATCTTCGTCGACAAACTGAGTTACCGTTTTCGTCCACCCGAGCGCGGGGATATCATCGTATTCAAGTATCCGCTTGACCGCAAAAAAGATTTCGTCAAGCGGCTTGCGGGGCTTCCGGGAGAAGCGCTTGAGATACGCAAAGGAGTTCTCCTCGTCAATGGAAAGCCGATGACCGATCCTCCGTTTTCCAAGAACACCTATTACAATGTTGAGGATTGGAAGTTTGGCAAGTCCGGTCAGGTGATTCGTGTTCCGGACGGACATTATTTTGCGCTGGGGGACAATTCCGCCCACTCGGCCGACAGCCGTCAGTGGGGTTTTGTCCCGAAAAAAGATCTTGTGGGCAAAGCCTTTATGATCTGGTGGCCGCCTCAACGTATTAAGCTCGCCAAGTAAAGCGGGATGATGGAAATAGGATGGCGGATCGCGAAAAACGCAAAGCCCGCTCCATCCACCATCCGATATCCTCGGCGCAAAGTGCCGCTCCCTCCTCCATCCGTCACCCATTACCCACCATCCGATTTAATTAAATCTTCCGTGTGAGTTGCCGTAAATACATCCACGGAGGATTTAACCATGCAAACGGAATTATTCGATCTGCCAATACCCCGGATTCTTTCAGAGGACTCGACGGTCCCAAAGGCCTCTTATCTTGAAAAGACCTTTATCACGCTGCGTCTCGACCAGACGATCGGGTTAACGCTTGTCCTTCTCGTTATCTATGTGTTGAGCTTTTCTTGGGGAGTTGAAAAAGGAAAGAAGTCTTTGGAGAACCAGGGAGTTCGACCGGTTCCCGTCGAGGTCTTTTCTCCGGGGGCTTCTCAAGCGGCCATAGCGTCGGTCGTGAAGACCCCTTCGTTGGCTGTGATCGACGGATCTGTTCCTACGGAAATTCCTATCGCGGTCGCGGAACTGTCCAAGCCCGTGGCAAAGTTCATCAGACCTGACGGAAAGTACACGATTCAACATGTGACTTATATCACTCAGGCCGCGGCGGATCGTGAGATCCAAAAACTCACCCAAAAGGGGTACAGTTCTTTTGTGATCCCGAGCGGCAAGCACCTTCAGGTTTGTATAGCTGCATTCCAGACGCGCCAGGATGCCTCCAAGACGCTCAGACAACTGAGGACCCAAGGGCTTGTTTCAGGCGACGCCTATGTGCGACCGATGGTGCGTTGATCACGCCAGGTCCATGTTTTTAGCCGCTTCAAAATGGGAGCTTACCAACTTTTCAGCTAGCCATTTTCCGTCTGCATCGGTATAATACGCCTCTCCAGCAGAATAACTGTTCGGAACGATCCAATTCACAAGTAAAGGAGTTCAGTGTCTTATGTCCCAACATCCCAGTCTGCGTTCTGACAGTGTCGGAGCCAAACACCGAAATGTTTTTAAGCGTCTTGAACGCGTCAAGAAGCTCCAAGAAATGGGCAAATGGAGTGACCGCGGAACGGCTTATAATCTACCCAAAGTAAGGTCCCTTAAGATCAAGATGAAGAAGGTCAAAGAGGCGAAGGCAGAAACCGCCGAGGGAGCTGTAGCTCCTGGTGCAGCAGCGCCCGCGGGTGCCGCAAAACCGGCCGCAGGAAAGGCCGCTGTGAAACCGGCCGGCGATGCCAAAAAAGCTTAACGGAGCCAAGCGCAATCCTTTATGATCACGATCCGAAGGTCCATGAAAGATGATGATATCGCAGTGGTGGATCTCATCAGCAGCGTTATGGACCGCGAGTTCCATGACGCCAAGCACGCCTATCCGATCGAGGATGTCGAGTGCATTGAAAAAGCTTACGGCGGGATCGGCGAGGCGTTTTTTGTGGCGGTCGACGAGAAATCACACAAAGTGGTCGGGACCGTCGCGATCAAGAAGGAAGACGGCCGGGTCGCGTTGTTGCGTCGCTTATTTGTTGCGCCGACACACCGCAAACTAAAGATCGGTAAGCGGCTGATCGATCGTGCGCTGGATTTTTGTCGCGAGGTGGGTTACGAAGAGGTTGTTTTCAAGACCACTTCCAAGATGTCGGGGGCGATCGATCTTTGTCGCCAAAACGGCTTTATTCAACGCGCACATATTGTCCTGGGGCCTATCGAGCTCATTAAATTGTCGCTGTGTCTTCGGGAAGATGTCCACGCTGTGAAGGGGAGAGCTTAGCATGGGATTTTTTGGTAAGAAGAAAAACGCTGAATCTTCGTCGTCGGTGCTCTCGGAATCCGAGATCCAAAAAAAGCTTTACGGCGAGTTTTCCGAAGGGACCTCATATGTCGTGACCGGAGACCGGGAGTATTTAAAGGCTCCCGCTTCGACGGCGTTGCCCCCGAAAGAATCTTCCTTAGAGAAAGACGCGGTTAGCGATCTTTTTAGCGTTCAAAAAGATGTGTTGTCCGAACCGAAATTTTTGCCGCGTCGTGTTTCTCCAGAACAAAAGTCGGCCGATCCCAGATCGCGCCATGCCTCGCTTCGCGACTTTGAAAAAAAGCCGGTTCCTTCCGCCTCGGTATCCTCCAGTTCGGATGCCCACACTCGTTTTCCCTACAATCGTCCCCCGGTAAAAAAATGGATCTCGTTCCCGGATCTTTTGAGCGGGTTTTTTGAAAAAATGGATAGGCTGGTCAAATTTTTTTCAGACCCTGAGCAAATGGCCATTCGCCGTGTTTTTTATTGGGGAACCGCAGTCCTTGTTGTTTTTATTCTTTTTTGGGGAGTGAACACGCTTAATTCTCAACGGGAGGAAGCGATGCGCGTTCGATACAAGATTCCCGGTGAACCGGTTCCGGCAAAGACCTCAACTGCTGTGAAAGTGGTTGTTCCTGCCAAGCCCGCGACCGAGCGCTCCGTGGTGATCACTCCGGTTCCCGTCAGACCCCCCAAAGCGCGTGTGTCCGAAGGAAGTGCAGCGACTTCGGTTCCGGTGAGCGGACCTTACGTGATCCAGGTCGTGACCTATCCGACCAAGCAGGATGCGGATCAGGTCGCGGAAACTTTTAGGCGTGAGGGTTTTCGTGTGTTTGTCAAAGAGAGTACAAGACCTAGCGGACGACTTTACTTCCTGGTTTTTCTCGGAGGGTTCCGCACCGAGGCTGAAGCCCAAGCTCAACTTTTGAAATTTCGCGCGAAGGAAGTCGCGCGCCCCTTTCAAGACGCTTTTGTGAGATCAAGCCGATCATGAACTCTCTCTGGGATGGCTTTAATAAGCGAAAATTCCACAGACTCCACATGACCTGTGAAGTGGCGATCCAGCCGGTCGGCAAGCAGAAGGCCTATACCGCAAGCACCGAAGATGTCGGGATGGGAGGTGTTTCGGTCATGCTCCCGGAGCCTCTGGAGCGGTTCGGTCGTTGCAAGATCAGTCTGGAACTCAAAGACGGCGAACCTCCCATCCAGTGCACCGGGCGCAGTGTGTGGGTGATCCCGAGCCAGGACCGGAAGTCCGCCAAAAAGAATTTTGACACAGGTTTTGAATTCCTGGGTCTGGATGAGTTCTCCCGTAAGCGTCTGAAAGCCTTCATCACTCCACCTTCTAAAGGATCTTAGCCGGTTTTTCGCTCGATGGCCCAACCATCCTCCTTCGATATCGTATCTCAGATCGATTTTCAGGAGATCGACAACGCCGTTAATCAGGCGAAGAAAGAGCTCCAGACCCGTTTTGATTTCAAAGGCAGTAAAAGCTCCGTGGAATTTCTTAAAGACGAGAAAGAAAAAAATATCCATCTTATTGCAGATGATGATATGAAATTGCGGAATCTCCAGGACATTCTCAAAATGAGGATGGCCAGCCGGAAAATTTCTCAGAAGGCCCTCGATTTTAAAACTCCGGAGAAGGCCTTTGACGGTTGCCTTCGGCAGGAAGTGACGCTTATGCAGGGGATCCCCCAAGAGAAGGCCAAGGAGATCGTGAAGATCATCAAGGATCTTCCCGTGAAGGTTCAGGCTGCTATTCAGGGGGACGAGATTCGGGTCTCTTCCAAGAATAAAGATGATCTTCAGTTTGTGATCCAACATCTGCGGGCCGCACCTCTAACTCTGCCTATACAGTTCGTGAATTTTCGATAACCCCTTTATTTATAGTGGGTTATATCCTTTTTTACCCTTCTTTCCACCGGCATCGATAACACATGGATTCCAAGGATCCAAGGGGTGTTTCTCCTCTCAAAAAAATCACCTCCTCCCCTTGATAAATCCAAACTCATGTGTTACTTTTCCTTGTGAGTAAGGTGTTTTTAATTAATTAAACGCATGGAGAAGTCGATATATAACCAACGGAAAGTCGAGCTTTTTCCGGTAATTGCGATATGAGAAAAGTAAAGGAGGAAGCGATGGAAAAAGATAAGCGCAAATTTAAGCGCTTTGACGCATATATGAGCGTGAAGTTCACCGGAACCGAAGCGACGTCCGTTAAAGGGATCGGGTTGAGCAGGGACCTTTGTCGCGAAGGTTTGAGGATCAATTCGGACAAGTTGCTTCCGGACGGAACTCCGCTGGATCTGGAGATCACGATCCCGGATGATCCGAAGCCTATTTTCAGCTCCGGGTTGGTCATGTGGTCGAGGCCTTCTGAGGGGACTGACCAGGGCTATGACCAGGGGGTTCGGTTATTGAGCATGGATCCGGTCGATAAATTCCGTGTACTGGATTATGCGTACAACCACTGGCTTGAGACCAAGGTCAACGATTACGCGGATCCGGAAGGCGTTCAGGAGTGGTAAGCCGGGACTTTCAAGCGTATTTCGTCTTAGCTTCCTTTCCGACAGTACATTCTTGATCGTTCCTCGTTTTTTGGGAATGCCACATTTATAAAGTTCTTCAGTTCAAAGGGGCGCTTTCGGCGCCCCTTGTCGCTTCCTTGCCTGAAATTTGATTTCTTAAAGGGTTGACAAGGATTGCCCCAATCTCCGCCCAAGTCTTTATTTTCTTTTCATAAAAGGCGACTTGGACGGCCCCAATTACCGCTTCACGGTAATTGATCAGTATTGGGACCGCTTCGCTTCGATTGATTGGTATTGGGACTATAAGGTGAATAGTCTTTCCTGCCGATAATCCCCCATGATGAATCTTTTCTCCTTTTGGAAAAAAGCCAAGCCCGAAGTAAAAGAGGGATACTTGACAGAACCGGTGTCTCTTTTTTCATCCCTGGCGCCGGAAGAACAGGCCCTGATCGAGCAGCATTCTCGGCTGGTGGGGTTTAAGCGAGGCGACGTTGTTTACGAAGAGGGGACGACGCCGGATGCTTTCTATATCATCATTTCAGGACGCTTCCGTCTTTTTACCCGAGCCCGTGGCCCTGAGAAGGAGTCCACGCTCCTTTTCTTTTATCGCGGCGAACATTTCGGGGAAACCTCTCTTTTGACCGGTAGCGTGCATAGCGCGTCGGTGGAGGCCAAAACCGATGCCATGGCGCTCAAGATCAGCGCCGAAAGTTTTCAGCAGCTTCTCAAGGAGATCCCTGCCTTGGCGCTGCATCTAAGCCGTTCTCTCGGGCGGCACCTGACCCGCGAAGATCTGGGGTATAGTCATCACAGACGCGAGGTCCGTATCGCAGCTTATTATTTCGCAGCTTCCACGGAGGGGATGGCGTGCTTCCTCGTGGATTTCATCAAGACCCTACGGCGTGAGACCCAAAGCAAGGTGTTACTTCTCGACCTCTCGGGGAAATTAAAGAATCGTCTTCCCGTCGAGTTTCGTCGGGGAGATGCTTCCGGGTTCGATCTTAAAACGATGGATCCGTCCAATGAGTCATCGGTCCAAAAGTCTATCCTGGCCCATGAAACCAGCTTTGATCTCCTGCCGTTTACGATCAATACGGCCCTGGACGAAGATGAAAAAAAATTCACGGTGCTTCTGACCTATTTGACCTACCGTTATGACTATCTCGTGCTCTGTCTCCCGGACCGTAAGACCCCGGTCGCCGTCAAAGCCCTTAATTATTCGGATCGTGTTTATCTCTGGGCTGAAAAGAGAACGGACGTCTTCACGTTTGCTTCAAAAAAGGTAGAAGAACTCTGTCAGGATTTTGGATTTAGCAAGAACGAGATCAAGATCATCATGCCATCCCAGGAGGGGAAGGCTTTTTCCGCGGACAGTCCGTTCGCAACTTCGGAGATGCAGCTTTTTTCCATGCTTCCTTCGCTTCAATACCAACGGTATCAGTACGAAAAGACGATGACCTTTCTGGCCAAGGAATGGTCGGAACGGTTGGTGGGATTGGTGCTGGGCAGCGGCGCCGCGTACGGTCTTGCACACATTGGGGTGCTCCGGGTCCTGGAGGAGGAGAAGATCCCCGTGGACGTCCTTGCGGGCTCTAGCATCGGAGCTCTGATCGGTGCGCTTTGGGCCGCGGGATATGATTCCCATGAGATAGAGAAGATCGCCAAATCCCTGGACAAGAAGAATGCGTTCTTCAAGCTGCTAGGTTTCCGGGACATTTCGGCGATCCATCGCGGATTTTTCAAAGGGAATCAGATCACACAGTTCCTTTCCGCGTATTTGAAGGATATGACATTCTTGGATCTCAAGATCCCGGTCCGAATGGTGGCCACGGACCTTTTAACCTCGGAGGAGGTAGTGTTGGACTCCGGGAGCGTGCTCAACGCGGTCCGCGCGTCGATCTCGATGCCGGGTTTCTTGCGTCCTTATCCTCATAAGGGAAGTTATCTCATTGATGGAGGGATCGTGGACCCGCTTCCGCTAAAGATCCTTTCAAATATGGGCGTCCGCAAGAGCATCGCGATCAATGTCCTGCCGGCTCCCAAGGATCTGATCGAACGCAATGAACTGCGGCGTAAGGCTTTTCACCAAGGATTTCAGCGCCGGGGTTATTGGCAGCGGATCGTCATGAAGACCCTGGATCGTGTCCAGCGGCGTTACACGGCCAATATCTTCAACGTCATGATGAATTCCATCATGTTCACCGAATTCGAGATCGCCCGCATGGAAGGAAGCGAAGCCGATATTTTTATCCATGCTTGCGTCCCCGACGCTCATTGGATCGAATTTTTTTCCGCACAAAAATTCGTCGATGAAGGTATCAAAAAGACTCGTGAACAGTTGGCGGACATACGCCAGCTATTGTTGGAATAGGCCTCGAGGACCTTGCCATTGCGACGGAGAATTTCCAAACGAAAGAGATCGTCATCGTAGGTGCGGTCCGGACGCCTCAGGCGAAATGGGGCAGCCAGGGCGGCACGTTGATGTTTGAACAGAAATAGTCCCGGGCCGATTCTCAAGAAAAAATAGATTTTTTCGATACTGCTATAAGTTATAATAACGCATTCAAAGTGATGATAAGCCGAGTCGGAATTTTTGTGAAAAGAAGGGGCGTTATGCGTAAGATAAGCTTTGGATTTGCATTGCTGTTTCTTCTTCAACTGGGTGCCTCGGCTCCCCAGATTTCTGTTGATTCCAAAAGATCTGTTCCGGTTCCCAAGGGATCCAAGCCGCAAAGTTCCTTATCCTCGGTCGCAACTCCCCAAGCCGTTGGGGATCAGATCGCTCAATTCTTCAGACGCAAAACCGGCAAAGAATTGATGATGGAAAAATCCCGAAATGCGGCCGGTGCGAGGACCGCTACCAAGCAAGTTTTGGCTGGAAAACCTTCGGTTCGGACTGTCAAAGCCGTGCCCGTAAAACCGGGATATGTTCCCCCTCCGCCGACGCCGCGCGCCTCGGTGTCCCAGGTCCGCCAGGAGATCCAGAAAATACTCGATCTGAATAAAAAGATCAAGAATTTGCAAAGCGGACGTGCGATACAATTTCAACGTGTTCAGGAGCAGGCGCGCATTCATCAAAAGATCCTGAACGAACTGGAAGCTTCGCAGAAGCAGGCGGCCGGCCAAAAAGCCTCCGCGAAGAATGCGCTGTTGGCGCAAGAAAAGCTGCGTATTATTCATGAAGAGACCCAGCGTAATGCTCGAGCGATCGATGACCTGAAAGAAATGCCTGCCGGTACGGTCCCAATACCCATCAATCGAAGCAAAGCTGAGATTGGGGCCGTCCAAGTCACCCCTGCTGAAAAGAAGATAAAGACTCGGGCGGTTTCCAAAACCGTCGGTAAAGTCGATAAAGTAAAGCCCGTCGCTTCCTGAGAAAAGGCCCATGGCCCGGGGTGGAGCTTTGCCGATGAGATCACTTGATGGCTTACTCGCTATGACCTCTGCCTGGACCCCGTTAGAAAATGGAGCCTGCCGTGTCGCATGGGGCCATGTCAGGATTTCAACGACGAAGCGCAGAAAGAGGAATGAATAAGATGGCCGATTCTCGAGCAGGGTGGATCCAAGATTATTTTAAGAGCCGGGATGGAACGAAGATCTTTTACCGTTTTTATCCGGCGCCCGGGGCACGGCACACGGTGATCATGCTTCATGGTTACGGAGAGCATTCGGGACGTTATGAAAAATTCCCCGGGAAAATGGGGCGCCTTTCCGCGCAATTCGCGGTGATGGACTTTCGTGGCATGGGTCGGTCGGAAGGTGTCCGCGGGGACGTCGGTTCTTTTGAAGACTATCTCGGGGATATAACGGCCTTTGTCGAGCACCTTCGGAAGAAGCATTCGATCCCTCCAAAATTCATCTTGCTCGGGCATAGTCTCGGGGGTCTCGTCGCGATCCATTGGGCCATGAAAAATCCGGAACCTGTAAAGCTCCTGATCCTTTCCGTTCCGCTACTGGGACTTCGATATTCGCGGGTCATTCGGCCGCTGAACCGCTTGATGCTTTTTTTTGCGCCGGGCGCAGTTTACAAGGATCCGATCCGGGCGAGAGTTCTGAGCCATGATCCGGACGAAGTCGCCGTCTACCGGAAAGATCCCCTGATCCTTCGCCATATCTCCGCGCGGTTGGTAGAAGAGTTCGAGCGGCGCACAGAAATCCTGCGAAAACAGCCGGTCCTTTCGCTGCCGTTCCCGGTCCACTTGCTTGGGGTGGAGGATGAGCGCATCGTGGATCCAGAAAAAGTCTGGAGATTTTTTGGCCGGCTCGTATCTCCCCGTAAGGAACGTACGATCTTTGAAGGCTTCTTTCATGAACTTTTCAACGAAAGGGAGCAGCAAAAGGCCTTCAATGTTTTGAAGACAATCATCGAAGATTGTGTATAATACGCGCCTGCAGTAACTACTTTTTTCGATTCCTCGGAGAAATTTTGGGCCTGTAGCTCAGCTGGTAGAGCGCTGCATTCGCATTGCAGAGGCCAGGAGTTCGACTCTCCTCAGGTCCATTTCTCCTTCAAGGAATAAAGGTCAAATGGGCCAGCCCTGCCGACCATTCAGAAACAAATGAAAGGCAAGGGCAGGTCCAAAACTTCCCGCCTGTAGCTCACACTTGTTCTCGATAAAAATTCAAAGGTGAACAAGTGTTGTCCTATTTCCGTCCAAACTTTTTATTTCTTTTCTCTAAGGTAGTTTGGACGGCCCCAATTTCAGCTTCGCTTAAATTGAAAGGGATTGGGACCGATAAAAATCCAATGGAAATCAGGGCAGCTGGTAGAGCGCTGCACCTGCCCGCGGGCAGGTTGCAGAGGCCAGAGCTTAGGTTCTCCGCCAGACAACGCGGCGGATCTGTCCACGACGCGTTGTCGGCTGGATCCGCCAACGCTTTGTGGCGGAGACTCTCCTCAGGTCCATTTCTCTTTCAAGAAATTTAAGGTTAAATGGGCCAGTCCTCGTCTGAGATTTCTTTTCCAAACGGTTGACGAGGACAGCCCCAATCTCAGCTTTGCTTCGATTGAGTGGTATTGGGACAGCCCTGCCGACTATTTTGAAATAAATGAAAGGCAAGGGCAGGTCCACCCTAATTTTCAGTCATTTTAATGAGAATTGGTGTTGTCCCAATCACCCTCAAAGGTAATCAAGGATTGAGGCACTCCTCCCTTGCAAAAAAGGGACAAATAGTCAATGGGTGACTACCCCCCGTTTTATTCGATCCCTGCCTGTTTCGAGTGCGATTTCATGGCAGAAAGGTGCGAACCCAATCTCCTCAAAAGCTTTGACCTTCTCATTTTGAACGCTGGGCGAGTGATTTCTTCATAGAAGCAATGGCAACTGGACAAAGAATATCCGTGCTAGTTTTTGACAGAGCAAGTATTTTCGAGTATTTAATGATGTGAAAAAGAAGAAACGGCGTCTATCTAAAAACGATTTCAATCGTTCATTGATAGGCTTATGAAGATATTTATTCCTTTTGGGGAGGTTTCCCATTTGCTAAAAACGAAAACGGATGCTACCTTTCCGCTGTCACTTGCTTTATCAAGGGTTTAATAAAGTGAAACGGGAGTTGAAATTATGGCTTCAAAAATCCAACGAAAAGGACGGGCCACTCAATGAACCAGCGTAACCCCACCATGAAGTTGATCGCTTCCACAGTCGTTTTTACATTCTTCGTTACAAGTCTCGGCATTACCCCCAATACATTCGCGGCCACGGGTGTGCCCACGCTCACGCCACAAGGCTTCGGCGGACAGGCCGAAGTGTCTTCACTCACGGCCGGTATGCTTGCCATCCCCGCGGAACTCGGTCAGGTGACGGATACGGTCATGGGCGACCCCAAAGCCCCGGCATTCATTCATATCCAGTCCGCGCACGGGAATTACCAGGCTGAGAAGAATATCGAAAAGCTCCTTGGCTACATCGAAAAGAACTCTTCCGTCAAGTTGATGCTCCTGGAGGGCGCCGCCAACAAACTTCAGCCCGAACTCTTCCGCCTTTTCCCGAAACACTCCGATTTCAACCGCAAGGTTACGGATAAACTTATGCAGGAAGGCTATCTGACGGGGCCGGAGCGTTTTCTGGTGGAAAACGCGGGACACGGGACACGTGCCACGAAAAAGCCGGATCGTGGCCCCATGGCCCGTGGATCGTGGAGCGGCTTCGGGGTCGAAGACCTCGATGCCTATAAGAAAGACCGTGACGCTTTCATCTCGGTTGTGAAGTCGGATAAAACCGCACAGGCTTTTCTCCTGAAACTACGCGCCGGGATCGACAGGCGATTTGCCTCAAAATTGAACAAAAACCTTCTGAACCTCGTTCGTCAGGAGGAGGCGTTTGGCTCCGGGACCGTCTCCTTTGAAAGCTGGATCAAGGTCTTGGGTGAAGGAAGCAGGAAATATCTCAAACAGGACCTCTCGGACGCTTTTTATCAAGATCAATACCCTTTCCTAATACGCTATTTCCGTTTACAAGCCATCGGTTCTAAGATCGACCGTGAAAAAGCGCGCTGGGAAGCTGATGCATTCCTGAACGAGCTTGCCAATCACAAGGTTCCCAAGGAGATCCTCGGGAATTTCAAAGCCATATTGCAATTACCTGAAACAGACCTTCTGAAAACGGTCAGCCGCACCACGGACGGCTATTCCACTCTGCGTCGTGCCTTTGACGTTGCATTCAATAGTCTCCCCAAAGACTTTTCCATGGCTCAGTGGCCGAACTGGACCTTGTATGCCCAACACATCATCCTGATGCAGGAGATGGAAGGCAAAGGGCTTCATGAAGAGACCTTGAAGCTGAAAGACAAGATCCAGACAGCCTTAGCCAAGACTGCCGATGAAAAAGAATATCTCGCCAAAGCCCGAGAGCTTTATTTATTGCGCCGCCTTTTTAACCTTGAATTAACACGGCCGGAATACGAGGAACTTACGCAAACCGTCAAGCTGTCCGACATTCAAGGGATTCAGGCGCTCTATAAAAACGCCACGGATTTCTACTCGACCGCTATCGAACGTGAGAAGAAGATGCTTGCTAATGCCCTCAAACGCATGAGCCTTCAAAAACAGGACCGCGCCGTGATCGTCACCGGCGGATTTCATGCTGATGGCCTTAAGAAACTTGCCGCATCCAAGAACTGCTCGTACCTTCAGATCACCCCACGCATTGCGGAAGTCTCGAAACGTGATCACGAAGTCTATCTGCGTTCTATTTTAGGTTCGCGTGATGTGGAGATTTCTCAAATGAGTGCCGTCCTTGGCCTGGATCCGTCCGCAATGAGGTCGGTGCTGGGAACTCAGCTTAAAAATTGGGCTCGCAACGTTCGCGAACTTGTTCTCGGCATGATCCATTCCGAACCCGTTGCTGACCGTTCGGCCCTTTTAGCTGCTCTGCCCCAGTCCTTTTTATCGCCCGCAACTGCGCGTGCAGACGTGCGCCACCAGTCGACAGACAACAAACTGCAGTCCGCAGTCTCTAATCTTCAGTCTGAGACAGGCCGTTCTGAGATGAGGGGGAATATCGTGTCAAAATTGGTTTTGGTTGCGGCAATCGGATTGGTCGCCGCTTCGGGAGTTTTTGCTCAATCTGCCCAAACTCCGACCAGTACTGGATCAGCTGCGGTCGCGCAAGCACCTGTTGCCAAAACTCTTTCCTCCAAAAAAGAAGCGGAATTTCAAAAAGCGTTAAAAGAATTTCAATCCTATGATTCAAAATCTAGAGAGTGGTACCGTGCCTCTATAACCCTCCGCCTTTTCAAAGATGCGCGGGCTGTACCTGTTTTGATTAAAATCCTAACGACATGGGATTACTATGACGATTTTCGGAGTAGTGCAGCCGATATTCTTGGTGAGATCAAAGATCCGCGGGCGGTGCCTGCCTTAATTGATGCTCTAAAGCATGATTATGTTTGGGGTATATGGGCTCCCTGCCAATCGGCACATGCTCTTGGTAAGATTGGTGACCAGCGTGCGATATCCGCACTGATCGAAGCTTTGACAAGCAGGATTGATTTGGTCCGAAGTGCTTCGGCCGAGGCGCTTGGCGAAATTGGTGATGCCCGTGTTGTCCCAGCTTTGCTTAAAGTCCTGAGAAATAGAGATGAATACGGTTGGGTTCGAGATGATGTAGCTAAGGCGCTTGGTAGGATAGGTGATCCCCGGGCTGTTCCGGCATTGCTAGAAGCTCTTGCTGAAGTAAGGGGGCTGGGCGAATCGGTGATAGCTTGGGAAAATAGACAGATGAATAATGAAATCATTCGTGCAGCATTAAGCAATATTAAAAACTCTCCAACATCCAAAAGTAAAGGCCGTTCCGAGATGAGAAGCGGGTTTACAAAGACTTTAATGACAGGGGCGGTTTTGGGGATGCTGGCATTGGCTCCAGCCGTTGCAACGGCCAATCCCCAAACCGGCACGTCTTCCTCGCAAGCTTCCTATGAGCAAAAAGCAGAAATTGCAAGGTTGATCAAAGATTTATTTTTTGTGAAAGAAATATGGTTTGCCGGCAGCGGTGAGGCGAGATTCCAAGCCTCTGTTAAGAGATTGGCTGAAATTGGAGTTCCGGCCATAGACCAGCTCATCAAAGCTCTGAGCGATCAGGAAGAACCCAGTGGACAGCCGCGTCGTCGTTTTACTGCTAGGGCATTAGGTGAGATAGGTGATGCTCGGGCTGTTGACCCCCTCATTAAAGTTTTAAAATATGATGAAAACTGGTTGGTACGCACTGATGCGGCTGAGGCATTAGGTAAAATAGGTGACGCTCAGGCTATTCCCGTGTTGAGAAGCGCTTTAAAAGATTCGGACTCATATGTCAGAAAACATGCGGCTGTGGCCTTGGGCATGATTGATGCAAAAAACGTCAAATCACTTATTAAAGTGTTAAGGGAAGGGAATGAAATAATTCATGCTGACGCACTACGAGAAAATTTTGACGTTGCGCCGCTTATCAAATCTTTGGCGGACAGCAATTCTGATGTTCGCCGTAGTGCTGCTGCCGAAGCCTTGGGGAAGGTAGGGGAAATTAGAGCCGTTGAATCACTCATTACAGCTTTGAAAGATCGAGTTCCGTCTGTCCGGAATGCCGCAGCAGCAGCTTTGGGCTTGATCAAGGACCCTCGTTCGATTATTCCTTTAAGCGATGCTTTGAGCGATAAAGAGCCTAGTGTCCGAAAAAGCGCCATGGAAGCACTCATATCTATCAGGGGGCCTCAGACGGTAAAGGTGTTGATAGCAATAACCATGAATGATAAAAACTCTGACGTGCGACTAGCAGCTGTTGAAGCGCTTGGAGCGGTTAAAGATCCGCTGGCTGTACCTGTGCTTGTGATGAATGCCTGGAATGATGAAGATGTAGCGGTGCAATTGGCTGCTCGCAACGCAATCGAAGGGGATTCTTCCGCGGTTGCAACTCTTAAGGAAATATTGCGAGATAATGATTCAAACAGTAACCTCAGGAAAACGGCTGCGCAGGTGTTGCGTGAACTTAACGAAATAGGCAGGTTTCAATATTTCATGGTCAGATATTCTGTTCTGGCAATGTTTGTCGGCGGATTCCTAGGTGTTGGAATATTCTTTTTATTAACGAAGCTAATAAAGTCATTAAGAGGAAAGAAGATTCAAGAGCCTCCGGCGCAAAACGAGGAAGGAAATATTCGTAAGCAGACGCCCCAGGACGCGCCCCGATCCGAAGCCCGGTCAACGGAGAATGAATTCCAGAAAGCGATGTCTGACCTGCAGCCCAAGTGGTGGGATGGCCGGTTCAATGGCAATGGTGTGGATCGCCGGGTTGCTGCCGCCAGGACTCTGGGTGAACTCAAGGATACCCGTGCGGTGTCTGGGTTGGGTATGGCGTTACAAGATGCGTTGTCCACAGTTCGTTTGGCCGTTGTTGATGCGCTTAAAATAATTGAGGGTTCTTTGGCGATAGCTGTGCTTAGCGATGCTTTAACCAAGCAGACGGACGGTCAGGTACAGCTTGCTATTGCGGAGACGCTTCTTCAGCTAGGCGATGAAAATGTTGGCGATTGGTTAATTACCGTACTTTCTGATCGCGCAGCTTATTGGCGTCAAAATGCAGCTCGGTTGCTGGGTGCGTATAGAAAGTCAAAAGCTGTTACCGCTTTGTCTGGAGTTTTGAACGATGAGAATCCATCTGTTCGTGCAGCTGCAATTACCGCGCTTCAAGAACTTAAGGCTTTGCCTGAACTTGGTAAGGAGCTGAATAACAAATATCCGGATGTCCGCGCATCTGCAGCTACTGCACTTGGCGAACTAACAGATTCAAGCGTTGTTCCTGCACTGATGGAGGCTTTGAAGGACAAAGATAGATCCGTTGGCGATTCAGCCGCGACGGCTTTAGAGAAGTTCGGTGACCCGCGTGCCGTTTCTGTTCTGAAAGAGTATAGGGAAATGCGGGCGCGTGAGGATAGAGAACGTGCCGAGCGTGAAAAAGCAGAGCGCCTTGCCAGGGAACAGGCGGAGGCGAGTAGTTCGGATGATGAGCCGATCGACCACCAAGAAGCGAGATCTACAAGCCATTTTCCTGGGATGCATTCGTTTATCCCTCTTCCGTTGCTGGCGCTTGCCGGCGGAGAGAATGGAATGACGGATCTAGGTATCAAATTGCCTACTAGCCTGAAAGAGTTTGTCGCGTGGTGCGTGATCGTCTTTGTTTTTGCTAGGCTTTTTTACGGTACGATTTTCCTGTTAAAACTTAGCAAGGAATTGGGAGCGCTAAGTTTGACCGAGGACGATAGGCTGGTGGATATACCGGAAAGAGTCGAAGCGAAAGGCAGCATTACGAAGCGCCGAGGTTTTATGCAAGCGTTTGTGGATCAGCATGCTCACCGGTTGCTCAAAAAAGGCGTGTTGCCTATGGATTCCGATATTTACAAGTCTCACAGCCAGACTGCCTCCAATGTCATGACGGGCTTTCTTGTGGCAGTGAGCATGATTGTATATGCTTATTTCCACCCGCATGCCACCTTGGACGCATCGTTACTTGGTTATGTTGCTATCATGTTCGTCAGCTTCAGGATCCTGACGCGTTTTCTTGTAAATCGATTGCTCGGATCGAAGAACGTCGGGACCATGGAGGGTATTTTCTATCCCTATCAATGGAGCAATAAAGCAAATTTGCCCTTTGTTCGCTCCGAAGTTCGGCTGACGCTCGCGCAGGAAAAGCAATTTCAAAAGGCGATGTCTGACCTCCAGCCCAAGTGGAGGGATTACGTATTCGCTAAAAATGCCGAAAGGCGTAAAACGGTCGCAATCAATGATCTTCGTAAGATTGGCGCACCTGCTTTTATTGGATTGCTGGGTGATAATACGCAAATGAGAACGCAGGCGGCTGGGGCACTATTAATGATTCGTGACAAACAATTGTCTCAAATGGAGCGCTATCTGGAATGGATTTCATATTACCGGGGAACTTATAACGTTTTGGATGCTCGCTCTATTGAGATCATTCAAACGAATTTTGCTCAGGGCAAGGAGATACAGGCTGTTTATGTTGAGACGCCCGAGCATGACGATGGATATTGGGATGACGGTACTAGTGAGGGGTGGCCTAAGGGTGGTGGTCCATTTCCTGCCGGTCCGGAAAGATGGGTGCCCTATATTGCTAAAGCGAATCTAAATATTACAATTGAATCAGCGTCTCGTTCGGAGGTGAGGGAAGGACAGACAATAGACCATAGCCAACAGACCACAGCAAAAGCGGTCACTAGAGTTTCTAATCTGCCACCTGCGGTCTCCGGTCTTCAGATCGTAGATACAAGCAGCCTGACGGCGAAGATCGGGACGGCGATCCTGGTGGCGGCGAATACAGTTTCGCCGCTCCTTTCGAGCTCTCCGGTCTATGCTTCCGAGGTTGAACCAATTCTATTCGCCGGCACAAGTCACTTTCAGAAAGCTCCGGTAATTCCAGCGACTTTTGCGGTAAAGTGGCCAGCACTGAGCAGGATTATCAGTCATTTTGCGACAGCTTCTACCGAGCGTATGGTCATTGACCAGCGGCAGGGGGTTCCGGATGCGGCGAGCGTGCTGCCTTTGGTAGCGTTTGCGCGGTATAACCCAAAAACAACTGTTGCTCTTGCCTTGATCGCGGAGGTTTCCGAGGTCGCTGCGTTTGAAAAGGAGCTTTCGGCGCTGAGCCGGAAGGGCGCTTTACCGCAGAATTTTGCGGTCCGTGCATTTGCCAATGAAAACAAGTTTGTGGGAGCCTTTGCGGGATTCTATAACGGTGCGGCACCGCTTGGACAATCCGTGGCTCTTATCACGGATCGTGAGGATTCGGTCGTGACTCAGAAGATCGGTTCACGCCGGCATCTCTTAAGCGTGGTGGGCGCCCAGAATCCGCTCAAGCAGACCGCTTCCACGCTTCTAGCCGCGGACAAGCTTCTCAATGAGTCGATCTGGTCCATGGGGTATCACTTTGTGTCCGTGGAGAAACTCGGTGGCCTGGAAGCCTTAATGGCCGAACTGACGAGCTATGTCGCCGCCCAGTCGAAGGTAATGGCCTCAGCGTAGTGAGTTTCTTTAGACCCACACACTGAGGTGCTTGCGCACCGGCGCAAGTGCTTCAGCATAAGCCGTATGACCTAATCCAATCCCCGGTGTTGGACTGCGATCAACGCCGGGGGTTTTTTTTTGTGCGCTGGCGAAAGCACCTCAACGTAAGATAAATAAAAAATAGGTCTGCCCTTTTTTTCTTTGCTCGCGTAAGAATGACGGAACTCCCCCCAAATTTATCGCGCAGTGCTTTAACTCCACTCGAGTCTCAAAAAAACTTGTTGTTTTGTCGTTTTGTTTTAAGGGCTTTTTATTAATATATTAAATATGTTTATTTCATAGGTCATTATTTCTGACAAAAACGGCCTTTTTTGATGCCTAGTAATGCTATAAAAGATTATAAGGAAGTGATAAAGAGGTTAAATTTTGTTTTAGAGTGACATAACAGGTTTATTGATAATGGGTTACATCATTAAAAATTTTTTAGGTTTCCTTGACTGGGGAGACTTCATTGTGTATATTTCTATTGAGGTTATTAAGGTCTTAAAATAAGTTTAATAATGTATTAAGCAAGAATGCTGGGAATTTAAGCGGGATCCTGATCGATTTTCAAAGAGAGGACGGCAATCCGATGATCAGCTGGCAAACGCACAGTTTCAAGCCTTGGCTTAGGACCGTTGCCCTTTTGACGGTTTGTGTGTTTACCTTCACCTCGGTTGTTTGGGATGGGGGCGCCAAAGCCTATGCCCTGCCCGCTGGCAGGCCCAACCCCGCAAGTCTCACCCCGGTTGAAAACTTCAATGCCAATGCGGCCCTCTCCCTGATCGATCGTCCCGACCTTCCGGACAGCTACGGAACGATCAAGAGCTCCTTTAAGGGGAACCGTGAACAAATCATCCTCGCGATCCAGGATGCGCACATCAACGAGGAGGCCCAGCGGAACATCGCCAACATCCTCCGTCATTTCTCGGAAAAATATCAGCTCGGTCTTGTGAACCTCGAAGGCGCCTCCGGCGAACTTTACACCGAACTCTTTTCTTTTTTTCCGAACAAAGAAGCCCGCCGGAACGTCGCGGATTATTTCCTGAAAGAAGGCCGTCTCACCGGTCCGGAATATCTGGCGATCGTTGAAAAGCCGGTGATGACACTTTATGGCGTGGAAGATCCGGAACTTTACGAAGAGAACCGCAAGGCCTACGTGGACGCGCTTCAGTTCAAAGGCCGTGACGAAGAAGTCTTGGCTGCCCTCAACAAGGTTCTGGAATACATGAGCCGCTTTGTATTTCCGGAAGAGATGCGCGAGCTCTTTCGCCGTCGTGCGGCGTTCCAAGAAAGCGGCCGTGAATTGGTGGCTTATGTCCGGTTCCTCGTGGACATGGCCCAAAAGCACAGCCTCAAGCCGGAGAATTATGAGGGGATGCAGTCCCTGATCCAGCTGGTCGATCTTGAAAAGCAGATCAATTTTGCCAAGGCCGAAAAAGAGACGGATGCCCTGATCAACGACCTCAAGCGCATGCTTTCTCGCGAAAAGCTTTCCCGTTTCCTCATCAACACCGTCCACTTCCGCATGAAACAGATGAAACGTGCCGCCTACTACGGATATCTTCAGGATGAGATCCGGGGCATGAGCGTGGCCCAGACCGGCGGGGAAGACCTGACCAAGAAATACGCGAATGTTCTTGCCTATATCCAGTACATGATGCTCTACGATTCGATCGGCGTTTCCCTTTTTGATGAGATCGAGGTCCTCGAAAAAGACGTTAAGAACAAGCTTTTCACGACACCGGAAGAGATCAAACTAGACCATCTCCTGCGTATCTACGATGTCATGAACAAAATGTTCGATTTTACTTTGACCAAGCAGGATGCCGAGTTCTATTACACTCACCAGGACGAATTCAAAGCCGAAACCTTTTCAAGTTTTCTCAAACCGCTCACCCAGCAGTATCACTTCTCCCTAGGATTGCCGTCCCAGATGGAGATCCTCGATCAGGACTTGCCGCGTGTGGAGCGCTTCTATAAAGCGGCGCTCGAGCGCGACCAAGTCTTGGTTGAGAGAGCGGTTGAGAAAACCCTTGCCACCGGGCAGAAGATCTCCGCCATCGTCACAGGCGGGTTCCATACGCCCGGGATCGAGAAGTACCTTCAGGAGAAGGGCCTCTCTTATATCGTCATCGCCCCGCGCATTTCCAAGGCGATCGACAAAAAGAAAGAAAGCGCGCTTTACGACGCCGCGCTCCGCGAAGCGCCGCTGCCGATCGAAAAAGTCCTCTCGGAGGCCTTCCTTGCGCCCAAGACCGGCGTCCTCAACGATCCGAGGTTCCAATTGTCCGCTGAACACATGATCGTGCGGGAGGATCAGGAACCTTCTTCAGTTGCGAAGTCTGAACTGCGGCTTACCGCAATATCGAGCATGTTTAACAGCACATTGCCTTCCGCTGCAAATGAAATGGCAGGCGTGGCGGATAGACTCAATGATGGTCCCGGGAAACGGTTTGTGAAGCAAGTCATCGCCAAGTTGGCCGGTTCAGTTCGTTCTGAACTAAGAAATAATCCGGCTCTTTTGTTTCCTGCTAAGCAGGAGGATCGAGTTGGTGCGATCATGAAAGTTGCAGGTTCTGCTAAACGTTCGGAGGTGCGGTCTGCTGGCATACAAGAAACGGAAAGTATTAGCCTTCCTGATGGAACGTACATTTTTGGCAAAATAGATTTAGATAGGGTGGTGTTACCCTCCAATGCTTTGGATGCGCTAGCGACCAGACGAGCTGAAGTGCGGGCTGATATGGGGAGCGGGCTTTTTGCCGAGATGGGAACGATGGGGGCGCGGGCGGAGGTCCGGGCGCCGGCTGCTACGGAGGTTAATGCTGATGAGCAAGCCCGTTATAAAGAGAATCTAGACCTCTTTCATGCTGCGGGTTTTGCGGATCCGAAAAAGCCAGAGAATATTGATAAGCAGAAAGCTGCAGAACAAGCTTTCAGGAGACTTTTACTCAACACTAATTTTCCGGCAAAATTAGATGCCCTCCAAAAGGTGGGTACCCAGGATCTCTCGAACAGCGTGATCTTGCGGCTTCTTTCGCGCTCCAGTCCGGAGGCAATCAAAACGAAGATCCCCGCGCTTCGTGAGGCGATAAGCCTCGAAGCAAACCTTAAGATCACGACAGATACCGTTTCGCTCACGATGGACGCGATCAATGGAGTGATCGCCGAGCGTAAAACAGCTCTTGCCGGGGAGGCCGAGGCAGCCGCGGTCGCTGAAAGGGAAGCAGCCCCCAAGCGCGAGGCGGAGGTCGCCGTCCAAGCCGCAGCCCCGAAAGTCGCAGAAGTAACGCCAGCAAAACCGATCGTGGCATCCGAGGCAAAACCAGCTGAAGAAACTGTTCCCGTGGCTCAGGAAAAACAGGGGATCTTCAAAAAAGCGAGGATCTTTTGGGGCCGGCTCATGGACAAAGTGAACAACGGGACAAGTGTTGCCCTTACTCCGTTCGTCAAAGTCCGTGTGACGCTCTATCGATACACCCAGGGTTATCGTTTTCAATCGGCCGAGGGACTGTCCGGGATCTCCTCGTTTACGCGTTTCTCCTCTAAGAAGGATAAAGATCTTTTTATCCATCAGATCCGGGCACGGACGTTGGGAAGGACCGGATACAGCAAGAATGAAGAGGAATTGCTTTCGAAGATCCCGAGCTTGCGTGTGGAAGGCAAAACGCCGGTCCGTTTGGAAGACCTGAACCTGGCGCAGTTGGAAGAGGTCGAGAGAGCGATCCGCGATCTGCAGGTCGAAAAAGATTTTGAACAGCGCCAGCATATGAAGGAACAAAGGACCCTCGATCTCAGCGTGAAGTCCCATAAAGGCATTTTCTATGTAACGGGGGTCGTCATCGGTTTGCTGACGGGTGCCGGAGTGGCAGCGCTTATTTCCCTTGCGTGGCCTGTGTTGGCCATTGGAACAGTCATCGGTCTGATGATGACCAGGGAAATGGCCAACGTGACGTTTGTTTTCATTGAGAACGTCAAAACTCTCTTTAAGAGCGGCTCTGTCGCGAAAGGATTGCTGGGGGTTTTGTTTGTTCTGGGGGCGCCGCTCTACCTTTCGATCCAACTGATGTCTTCGTTTATTCAAAAACTCATTTATCCCATCATGTACCGCATCCACGGAACGGGACAGCGGACCTATTTCGTAAAGATCGGCAAGGATGGAAAAGTCGAGATCGATCCGGAAACCGAGGAAGCGATCGTCGATGTGAAGGCCCTGACAGATGCCTTGAATCGCCGTCTTTCCTTGGTGGTGGGGCAAACGATCGAGGACTACCTTGCTGAAAAAAAGGATGCGGCATTGACGGCCCTTGCGGAAAAAGCAAAAGAATTGAGCCGGCAGGCCGCGACAACGACCGGGGATTGGGACCAGGTGAACAAGGAATTGGATCAAGCGCTGACCGCTCTTCCTGCGGCCGAGGCCCAACAGATCCGCACTCTTTTTGACCAGCACATCGTGGTCCAAAAGAGACTTCAAAATGTAGCGAATCACCTCGCGCGCAGCGACGCCCTTCACGCCCGCATCATCCGGGTCCTGCATCTTCAGGACTTTTTGGCAAAAAAGATCACAGATTTTCTGGGTTCCAAATCGACTTCCGCAAAAGCGGTCCGTTACATCTTCTCCGATATTACCAATCCCTTGGGGGCCTTTTTCCAATGGTTTGTTTTTGGCCGCGGCGCATTATTCTTCAAAGGGATCATCGCCGGGGCCTTCATTCTTACGGGGCCGATCGGGACCGGTATCGCGCTTGCCCTTTTTGTTTCCTACCGTGCTTACGGGGTCTATCAGATCCGTAAAGAAAAATTCAGAGAGACCTTAGCCGCTATCGAGGGCAAATATGAGGCGCTCCCGAAGACCGAATTAAATGAAACGCAAAAGGTAGCGGAGATCAAAAAGGCCACGCGGAGTTACCGCGTCAAGACCGCGGGTTCCGTTTTCGGGATGGCGGCCGGGCTCGGAATTGCGGGCTATTTGCTGATTGGCGCATTTGTGGCGCCCGACCTCATCTCTTTTATCCCGCATAACCTGTTCAGTAAGCAAGTCGTCCTGAAGGTCTTTGGCGATGCGGTTCCCTTAAGTCTTGGCACGATCCTCAAAGATGTTTTTCTCGGCATGATCATGGCTTATGGCGGTGCGGCAAAGAAAAGCCGGGCCGAACATGTTCAGGAAAAATATTTCCTCGAACCTGTCCTGAAATTGATGCGGTCGTACGGCTTTAAAACGATGGAGGCTTCCGGGTTCTTTGCTTTTAGTAGGACCGAAGGCGGCAAAACCGTTTCGACTTTAACTTACGAAGGGGTGGGGCAGTACTTCGATGCGATCGGGCCGGAACAGCGTCAGGATATGGCCAAACGACTTGGCATGGATCCGAAAACATTCGAGATGTTCCTGTTGTCCCACCTTGAAATGCTGCGCGGCATGATCGTTGCGAATGTCCTTGGTTTGAACCAGAACGAGCAACTCCTCTTATTGGAACGTATCAATGGAATTCAGGCTGAGTTGGCCGGCCGGTACACGCAGGATGAAATTCAAAAGGCCCATGAGACAGGACGGGTTCTGACAAGTTCTGCTGTGGATCATGCGGTCGCGACACGCATGGAGATCAACCGCATGGCGCGGTACCGCACGCTAGGGGGCGGAAGATTCTACCTTTCCGGCTTTACGACGGCCATGGGGCTCATCACCCTGGCATTTGAAATTCCGGCCGTGTTACATCTTTTTGGCTCACTCGATAGTGTGGCAAACCAGGCCCTAAAACCTTTGGGCATCGCAGAATTCCATGGTTTTCACACCGTTGCGATGTTCATTGAGCGGACCCTCCTCGGTCTATTCAATAATGTGTGGCAGGGGATGTGGTCGTTGGGCGGGCTTGTGCCGCTTGTGGCTCCGGAAGCGTTTTTGAATAGTGCCCTGGCCCGGATTGGAATAGATATCGCTGACCGGCAAGTCTCGCATGACATTGCGACCCTTCAGGCAAGAATGACCGGAATGAGGGAGGGGACCGAAACTTATAGGACAGAGGCCGGACATTTGGCGGAACTTCAGGCAGAAAAGGTTCGGATGACAGCGTCGCCTGCCCTAGCGCGTTTAGACGGAGAGCTTCGTAAGCTTCCGAAATCGTCAGTCACGGCGTTGCTGGCGCGACAACTATTTTCCAAGGTCACGAGCGCTGTTTTGGACCCGAACCATGCCATGAGTTTGGAAGAAATGAAAATTGCAATTGCCTCAGTGGAGACTGTGATCCGTCAAGCGAGGGCAGAGGCATCGCAAGCCCCGGTCGCGACGGGTGAACCTATAAAAGTTATGCAGGCTGGGATGGTCCCCAATCCGCTTCCGTTGATCGAGAAAGTCTTCAGCGGCATGCAATCTTTATTCGCGCCGAAGACAATGGCCACGCCCCAGCAGCATGTTCAAGAAAAACCGGTTGCGCCGCCCGCGCCTTTGGCAGCCGTTCCGTCTCAAGAAAAAGTTACCGAAGCGCCGCGCACGGAGCTTGTGACCGAGCAGCAAGCCGCTCCTGCTGAACTACAGAAACTGTCGGCCGATTTACGGCAAGCTGTCGAGGAAGGCAAAGCAGCGCTGGCTAAGGAAGGAAAAACGCCGACGCCTTACAACATCGGTTCCTGGCTCAAAGCTAACGAAGCAAAATACCCCAAAGTCGTCGAAAAATTTCAAACCGAAGTAATGGAAAATCCCGATCTCGCTGCTGTCATGACCGGCGCGGCAGTTCCCGAGAAATTTACCGAACAGCTGAAGGGCCGCAGTCTCCGGGCTCTCACGAGGCCGGTCGACGATATTTTCGGGCCCAACACGTCGGCGGTATTGTCCTTGGTCTCTTCGGTTGCAGTTTCGGGTCCCGCGGCGGTCGGCGAAAAAGCTGTTCAAACAGCGCAACCTGCCGAAAATGCCGCCGCAGTTGCCGCAAGGCCCGCTCCGAAAACCACTGGAACAGCCACGGCGAGAGCGGCTGCCATTTCCGGACCGATGGGGGCCGCGGCCGAAGAGGCGCGACGGACTTACGAGAAAGTTGTTTCGAAACGCGCCGAGGCAGAGTACCGTCTCGGCGAAAGTCGCGCCCGTTATGCAGAACAAATTTCCTCTTACTTCGCGGACGAGGTTGCCGACAGGATCCAATTTGGGCGCGACATCGACGGAATAGACCGTGTCACCGCAGAATCGTTGCGCGGACGTACCGGTTTTATCGCGAGCCTCAGCGCTCGTTATGCCGAAGCTCTTAAAATCGAAGCGCTAAGGGAAGCGCTTGAAAATGAAGCGCAAAAGGGGACATCCGCTCAAACGGATATTTCGAAATTGATCGAAGCATTAAAAATGGATCCGCTGAAAGAAGCCGTCCTGCAAGGAGATGTTTCGAAACTCATTGAAGAACTTAAAAGCGCTGCGAACCAAGGAAAAATCTCAAATCCGCAAGACATTTCAAAATTGATCGAAGTGCTAAAAAATGCCGTCGCGAGAGCGGATGTCTCGAAGCTCAGCCAAGAAAAAATGTCGGAGGTGTTAACGCAGCAGCTGGACGCCGAAGGTTTGAAAAGTATATCCGGCGGCGTGCTCTTGTCAGCGACGGAGATCGCCGTGCTGAAAAGCGTTTTTGAAGCGGGCATCCGTCAGCGTTTTGAAAAGCCCGGAGCCAAAGAACAAGCCGCGGCGACGAGAGAGGCGCTTAGCGACGCTTTCGTGGAGGCGCGGCTCGATTCCAAGGGAACGCCCATCAGCTTTGAGGAATTGTGGATCAAGGCGGTCATAGAACGTTTGAAGACAGGCAGGGCCTCGCAGGTGGTCGTAGAAGCGATGGCAAATGCCAGGGCGAAAGAGCGTGGTCTAAAGTTGAGTGTCGTGGCCCGGGCAGGGACTGATTTTGCTTTCAAAGGCGTCGGGGTCGGTCTAGATTTTTCAATCTTTATTTCGGATCCTTCAGGAAATGAACGGGAGGCGTTCGCGCAGCATCTTAGCAGGGAAGGGCAATTGTTGGTCGATCAGGCGATCGCCGATGTGAACCGCGAGTTGCTCACGCATATGAACAACTTTGCTCGCGCGAGGATCCTCGAAAAGGCCATACGGGATTTCCGGGACTCGTTGAAGCCTGATCTGGAACTGGCGCGGAAGCGTACCGCGGAAGGTATGGATACGGACGCCGCTTCCGCTCTTGAGGCGTTGTACCATAAACTGGGTCGCGATCTGTCAGACCGCGTCAAGGAAGAAGAGGGAATTTTGCGGTCCGTGGGCACATTGATCGGCGTGGGTCCCGGGGTCCCGATCCGGCTTTCTCCGGAATTGGAAGATCCGTCACTGATCAGTGATCCGGTCTCCCGAGAGAAGCTCCGCACGGAAGCGGCGCAACACCTGGAACAATATGGCCTCAAGCTCGGAGAAGCGGGGAATTTGGACCTGGCGCAGGCTCAGGGGAAGTATTCGTTGGCGATGATCGAAACGTCCTACAAAGAAGCTCTCGGGAAAATGGGGATCCTTTTTAACGCGCGTATTTTTTATAATTTTGGCGGAGTCTTCGATTTCAGATCCCCCTTGACGTTTGAGCATGATTCCAAAACACATCCCATGATCTACCGGATTGCCCGCGACCGCGCCGCGATGCAGTATTTCCGGGACGCGCAAGCGATCGAAGCGAACAGGCAACAGTTGAGCGCGCGCGCTAAAACGGCCCAGGAGACCGCCGTGATCGCGGAGGCCCGCTTTGCGAATGCGCAAAAGATCCTGGACTCTGAAAGGGAACTCTTCAGGAGCGGGGGTTGGTCGCACCGTTTTAAGGCGGCGGCCGAAGAATTCGAACTCAGAAAAAATCAAATGGAATCGGCCCATAACGCCCAGGCGCAACTGCAGATCGAGATCGATCGTTTTGCCGTGAGCGTATCTTCAACGCTCGCAAGGTTCGACCAGGATTTTGAACGCGATGCCGCAAAGGTCAGGGAGGGGGAAAGCCAAAAGTTCTTCAACACGGATTATTTTCAGCATCTCAAAGAGAGATTCGATCAATCCCCGGTGACGGTCGACGCGACGACCCTGGAAAGCAGTTTGCGTTCCGGGAACAATATGAATTTGCGTGGAGAGGAGCTCCGCCAATGGGAGATCGACGAACGTCAGATCCAGACGATGGACGCGGCCGGCGTTAAATTCGGCGGCACGTTCGTCGATGCGCAAGGACGCACTATCCAGGTAAACGACCTGCAAAGTTATGAGGCGAAGCTTTTTTCGGAATATGAGCGGGCGACGACTCCCAAGGAACGCGACCTTATCCAGAAGATCCGTGGTCTTTTTCAAGCAGAACCCCGCGAACCCAATGTGATCATGTCCGAGATCGAGAGTGTCAATAAGGCGAAGCGGCAGGCTTTCGAGAAAATGCTTCCCGAGATCATGCGCGGTGTTTGGCTGCGTCAGGCCGGTTATGACGAAGAACGCCCGGACGGCACGATAGTCCATCATGTCGGGGAGCTCGAGGATCGAATGCGGGAGGCTCAAGAGATCCTTGCCTCCGCGCAAGCGACCTTGGAAGAAAAAGAGAAGGCAAGTCGCGACGTCGCGGCGCTGGGATTTGCTTTTGAGCAGGTAAACACAGACCTCAAAAATCTTGGGGAAGGAAAAGCCGAAAAGGTGTTCAGCTCCAGCTTTCTTGAGTCGGGCGGCCTCATAGGGATCGGTATCATTGGCGGGGGAAAAGGCGTCGGGCTGTTCGGGAGCGGCAAGGTCAATGTTGTTTATGACGGACAGATAGACGCCCTCTTTCAATTACGGGAGCGTTCGAAAATGCTGCAAGCGGCGCACGCGCGCGATTTCGTAAGGAATGTTCTTGTCGAGCGCCAATTCTTGGATCAGATCAACTTGCGCGTCGAAACGTACGGACGCGCGATCCAGGATCTGAACGATAGCAGACAAAAAGTGCTGGTGATCGGATCTGGGACAGGGCCGCTCAATGAATTGGTGATCCGTGTCACGTCGGAGACGGAGGGGGTCTCTTACGAAGGGGTGGATCAAAACGGCCGGACACTGAGTGTTCGCGTTCAAAAAGCCGAAGGGGACAAGCGCATCGTCGAGATCACGGACGCCAACGGAGAAAAAATTTTCACAGGCGATCCGAATCTCCCTCAATCGATCCAGGCGGAACTTTTCAAAGG
>JAZDFE010000033.1:0-12485 GCA_043808175.1 Candidatus Omnitrophota bacterium
CAAAGCGACCGACTATGAAAAAGCGGGCGGGGCCCCGCTCCTCGGCGTGGACGGAAATATCATTATCAGCCATGGCATCTCCTCCGCTCTCGCCATCCGGAACGCGATCCGTGTCGCGGGAGAGCTTGTCACCACACGCGTTAACTCGCAGATCGTGGAAGCCATCACTCCGTACCTGAATCACGCCGTTCCGCCCGTTTCTCCGGCAGAACGCAAACCCAGCAATGCATAACTATCCTGACTTTTATTTTCTTTTCATTAATGGTAGTCGGGATTGCCCCAATTTCAGATTCTCTGAAATTGATTGGGATTGGGACTAATCCCGCAAAGATAATGAAGGAATCATGACCGCACCCTATCGTGCTGCCATTACGGGGCTCGGGGCCTATTTGCCCGAAAAAATTTTAACGAACGCGGATATCGAAAAAATCGTCGATACCACCGACGAATGGATCCGCACGCGCACCGGCATCCGTGAACGCCGGATCGCTGCGAAAGACCAAGCCACGAGCGATCTCGCGCTACCGGCGGCACAAGAAGCTTTAAAAAATGCCGGCCTCACCCCGAAAGATCTCGATCTGATCATTGTTGCCACGACGTCGCCGGACATGCTCTTTCCTTCAGCCTCCTGTTTTCTCCAAGCGAAACTCGGCGCTTCCTGCGGGGCTTTCGATCTCGCAGCCGCCTGTTCCGGCTTTACCTACGCCCTTTCGGTTGCTGAAGGATTTGTAAAATCCGGCATTCATAAGAATGTGCTGGTCGTCGGAGCCGAAACGATCACAAGATTTGTTGACTGGAAAGACCGCGGCACATGCGTTCTCTTTGGAGATGGCGCCGGCGCGGCCGTTGTTTCCAGATCCAGGGACGGTCACGGCATTCTCGCCTCGCATCTTGGCGCCGATGGCACCCAAAGTGAGATCCTCCAGATCCCCGCGGGCGGCTCCAGGATTCCTCCGAGCGCCGAAAGCGTTGCGAACGGGCTTCATTATATTCGCATGGACGGCCAAGCACTTTTCAAGATCGCGGTCAAGACCATGGAACAAGCCGTCCTCAAGGTTCTTGAACACGAAAAGCTTCGAGTGAAAGACATTAACTGTCTCATCCCGCATCAGGCGAACAATCGCATACTGCAGGCCGTGGCAGAACGTCTCAAGATCCCATCCGAAAAGGTTTTTATCAACGTGGATCGTTACGGCAATATGTCGAGCGCTTCCACGGTGATCGCTCTTTATGAAGCCGTAAAGAGCGGGGTGATCAAGAAAGGGGACTATGTGGTCCTCGTCGCGTTCGGCGGCGGTCTCACCTGGGGCGCAAGTCTTATCAAGTGGTGACCTCCATGACCAAACCCATAGGTTTCTTATTTCCGGGGCAAGGGGCTCAATTCGTGGGCATGGGAAAAGATCTTTATGCCGAGAGCCCGGCCGCTTGCGCGCTTTATAAAAAAGCCGACGAGATCCTGGGCTACTCCATCAGCCGAATTTGTTTCGCCGGACCCGAAAAAGAATTGACGCGCACCCTTTATGCTCAAACCGGCATCCTGGTCACAAGCCTTGCCGCCCTCGCCGTGCTCCGTGAAAAAAATCCGGATCTCACGCCCTCGATCGTCGCGGGTTTAAGCCTGGGGGAGTTCACGGCGCTGACCGTCTCGGGAGCGATCTCCTTTGAAGATGCGTTAAAACTCGTGCAAGTCCGTGCCGAAGCGATGGAGGACGCGGCCAAAAAAAACCCGGGAACCATGGCCTTCATTATGGGACTTACTCTCGAGCAATGCATGGCCATAGCCCAAGAGGCGGGCTGCGAAGTCGCAAATCTCAATGCTCCGGATCAAACAGTGTTTTCAGGAACTCTTCAAACCATAGAACAAGCCTGCAAGATCGCTGAAGCTAAAGGAGCCAAGCGTGCGATGCCGCTTAAGGTCGGCGGTGCTTTTCACTCTTCTCTCATGGGCGAGGCGAAAACGCGACTTGAAGCCGCGCTTGTCAATACTCCGATCCATGAACCCCAATGCGCTTTTATTCCCAATGTTACGGCTCAAAAAGTCTCAAATCCCGAAGATATCCGGGCCCTTCTCGCAAAACAACTGACGAGTCCGGTCCAGTGGGTCCGGACGATGGCGACCGCCAAAGAATCCGGAACCACCACTTATCTGGAGATCGGTCCCGGGAAGATCCTCAAAGGACTGGCGCGCAAGTGCCAGCCGGAATTTGAAGTTTTTTCGTTTGGTTCCGCGACCGATTTCAAAAGCCTCGAATCGCTCGCGTTAATGGCAAAATCATAACGATAAGGAGAATGGCTCATGATGCTGAAAGATAAAGTTGCTCTTGTGACGGGCGCCGGCCGCGGGATCGGCCAGGCGATCGCTCTTGCGTTCGCAAAAGAAGGAGCCATTTTGGCGCTTTCGGACCTCAAATCCGAGTTTTTGACGGAGACCGAGACCCTCGCAAAACAGGCGGGATCCCCAAAATGCATTTTGACGCAAGCCAATGTAGCCAATGGGGATGAGGTCGACCAGGTCGTCAAAATCTCCCTTGACACCTTTGAACGCATCGATATACTCGTCAACGTTGCGGGCATTACGAAGGATGGATTGCTCGCGACCATGTCCGAGCAGGACTGGGACGATGTTCTTTCGATCAATTTGAAGAGCGCATTCCTTTTCACGAAGGCGTGCGCAAGGCCCATGATGAAGCAGCGTGCCGGAGCGATCATCAATATCGCTTCCATCATAGGGATCGTCGGGAACGCCGGACAGGCGAATTACGCGGCCTCTAAAGGCGGTATGATCGCCCTGACGAAAAGCACGGCGAAGGAGTTGGCCAAACGCAATATCCGGGCCAACGCGATCGCACCGGGGTTCATCAAGAGCAAGATGACTGATAAGCTACCGCCGGATCTGGTCGAGAAAATGAAGGAGCGGATCGGGCTCAGGCGTCTCGGGGAGCCTCAAGATGTGGCGAATGTTGCCGTATTTCTGGCATCGGAAGCATCCGCCTATATCACCGGACAAACGATTGTCGTGGATGGTGGACTTGTACTCTGATGCACTTGTAAAGCAGTAAAGCTTTTAATCATTAAAGGAGGAAACATCAATGGGCGTTCAAGAAAAGATCACAGAAATCATTGTCGAACAGCTTGGCGTGAAACCCGAGGAAGTCGTTCCGGAAGCTTCCTTCGTGGATGATCTTGGCGCGGATTCTTTGGACACGGTCGAGTTGGTCATGGCCTTCGAAGAAGAGTTCGGGGCGGAGATCCCGGATGAAGACGCCGAAAAACTCCAGACCGTTGGGGACGCCATCAAGTACGTCTCGGAAAAGACGAGCCAGAAGTAGTCGCTCGTCTCTTCATTCCTAAAGATCTTTTCACCCACGGAAAACATCTATCATGCGTCGTGTAGTTATTACCGGTATTGGCATGATCACGCCACTGGCTAATACCGCCGAAGAGACTTGGCAGGGCTTTTTGAAAGGCCGGAGCGGAACGGGTCCGTTGACCCAGATCGATTCGACGCCATTCAATTCCAAAGTCGCTGCCGAGGTCAAGAACTTCGAGCCCGCCAAGTATATGTCCCTTAAGGATATCAAAAAAACGGACATCTTTGTCCAGTTCGGGGTCGCCTGCGCCAAGATGGCCATGGCGGATGCCAAACTTGATATGGCCAAGGAAGATGCTCATCGTATCGGCATCCTGGTCGGTTCGGGGATCGGAGGACTTCGCGTGATCGAGGAACAGCACCGCCAGATGATGGAAAAAGGGCCGGGCCGTATTTCTCCTTTTCTGATCCCGATGCTCATCGTCAACATGGCCCCGGGGCAGATCTCCATTGCGCTCGGTCTCAAAGGCCCGTGTACTTGCGTGGCCACGGCCTGTGCGACAGGCTCGAATGCCATCGGGGATGCTTTCAAACTCATCCAACGCGACGAAGCGGACGTCATGTTCGCCGGCGGCACCGAATCCTGCATCACGAATCTTGGGTTCGGCGGGTTTGATGCCATGAAGGCTTTAAGTACTCACAACACGCATCCTGAGACCGCGTCCCGTCCGTTCGATAAGACCCGCAGTGGGTTCGTGATGGGTGAAGGCTGCGCCGTTCTGATCATGGAAGAGTTGGAGCACGCAAAAAAGCGCGGCGCACGGATCTACGCCGAAATGGCGGGATATGGCATGACCTCCGATGCCAGCCACATCACGGCACCGGATCCCAGCGGAGAAGGGGCCGCTCGCTGTATGATCAATGCCATGAAAGACGCGAAGATCCGTCCTGAGGATGTGGATTACATCAACGCTCACGGAACCTCGACACCTTTGAATGACAAGGTCGAAACCATCGCAATTAAAAAAGCTTTAGGGGAGAGTGTCGCACGTAAGGTCCGGATCAGTTCGACGAAGTCCATGGTCGGACATCTGCTTGGAGCGTCGGGAGCCGTGGAAGGCGCAGTGTGCGTTCTGGCCATCCGCGACCAGATCGTCCCGCCGACCATTAATTACAAACATCCGGACCCGGAGTGCGACTTGAATTATGTGCCGAACGAAGCTCAAGCGTGCCGCGTTCGTGTCACTTTATCGAACTCTCTTGGTTTTGGGGGCCATAATGCCTGTATCGCGTTCAAAGCGTATCAGGAATAGGCCTTATTTTCTCTCTTCAGACAATACCTGTTTCTGCCGAAATATAAACTCGTAAGAGTCAACCTAAAAGGAACAGGTTCTATCCTAAGAGCGTGCATGTATGCGCCTTAAAAAACTCGAGCTTCTGGGTTTCAAGTCCTTCACCGAAAAAACCGAGATAGCTTTTGACCAAGGGGTCACTTGCATCGTCGGCCCTAACGGTTGTGGTAAAAGCAATGTCTCGGACGCTATCCGTTGGGTTTTGGGGGAGCGCAGCGCCAAGCTTTTGCGCGGCTCGTCCATGGAAGACGTCATCTTCAACGGCACGGAAGTCCGCAAACCTCTCGCCTTCGCCGAAGTCTCCCTCACGATCGATAATGCGGACCGCGGGATGCCGATTGAGTACAACGAAGTCACGATCACGCGCCGCCTTTACCGGACCGGGGAAAGCGAATATCTCCTCAATAAAACCCAGTGCCGGCTCAAAGATATCCAGGATCTGATCCTCGACACCGGTATCGGCTCTTCGTCCTATTCCATGATCGAACAGGGAAGGATCGACTACATTCTCAAGGCGGACCCGGAAGAGCGCCGTTTCCTTATTGAAGAAGCCGCCGGGATCGCCAAGTATAAAGTCAAGAAAGACGAATCGATCCGTAAGCTCGAACGCACGGAAGAGAATTTAAAGCGCCTCCAGGACATTGTTTTCGAAGTCCAAAAAAATATCCAGTATGCCGAGCGGCAGGCCAAACGCGCCGAACGTTACAAAATCGAGCTCGAACGCCTCAAAATGCTGGAGATCAAGCGCGCCTTTTATGACCGGCGCCAGATCGAACAAAAGAAACTCGACCTCACGCAGAACTTTCAGTCCAAGAAGGACGAACTTACGGCGATCGAGTTAAAGCTTCAAACCCAGCATCAAACGATCGAAGATCAGGAGACCCGCGTTCGGGGGATCGGTCAGCGTTGCCACGTCAAAGAGGGCGAGCGCTATCAAGCTCTCGCGCAGATCGAGACGAACGATCAAAAACTTCAGTTCATCCGGGATAAGCGCGTTGAATTCGCCCAGCAACGCGGTCAGCTGCTGCAGGAACAAGACCAGCTGCGCCAGGCGCTCGAGGCCGCGGCCACTCGAAAAAATGAGCTCCAGGAACTTCTCAAGACCCGAGAGAGCGAAAGCTCCCAGGTCCAAACGCGTCTCGCGGAAGCCACTCAAGAACTCCGACGCCATGAATCTCTGATCCAGGAAGCCAAGAACGCCCTGGAGACGGCCCGCAGAGAATTCTTCGAGGCCGCTCAGACCACCACCCAAGCCCGCAATGAATTCCATCGCACCAAAGCGCTTGGGGAGAATTTGGGATCCCAGCGTCACCGGGAAGAATCAAATTCGAGCCGCCTTACCGAACAGATCGCGGCCTGGGATGCAAAACTCACGCTTTGCCTCCAGGCGCTTGAGAACACGAACTCCGAGCTTCAGAATACGCTGAGCGGCCATCAGGGACTCCGGGCTACGACCCATGCCTTTGAGCACGAACTCACGGAGCTTCGTCAACAGGCGCATGAAACCCGGCTCGCGCTCCGCGAAAAAGAATCCCGGCTTCACACGCTCACCGAGATGGAAGGCGCGAGTTCGGCCGCGTTCCAGGAGTTCCTGAGCGAAGCGACCCAGCAAGTCCCGGGGTTTGTCCGGAGTCTTCAGGAGATCATCAAAGTCCGGAAAGGCTATGAATGGGCCATCGATGTGGCCTTGGGACAATTTGCAAGGTCCCTGGTCGCCGGGGACGCAGAGACCGCACGGACACTTGCGGAACGGTTGAACGCCAAACGTTCTCTCGCCGCCGGGATCTTTCTTAAAACACAGTCTTCATTTTCTCCGGAAGCCTTCCAGCACTACGCGTCTTTCGGATTCCGGCCGCTTGCCGACTTTGTTCAGACCGAACCGGGGTTTGACGGTATCCTGGGGAATGTCTTTGTCGGCGAAACCTTTCCGCTCCATCAGCTTGAGGCGCTTTTTCAGGCGCCAGTCCCGGCCAATCTCGTTTCCCGCGACGGCCTGTTCTTAAGTTCCGACCGGAGGCTTTTTTTCTGGAACGATCAGAGCCGTTCTCAATTCTTTTTTTCAAGAGATGCCGAAATTTCGAAGATCCGCCAGGAGATCGAAACTCTTACAGCGCAAGTGCAGGAAAAAGAAACCAAGATCGGTTACCTTGAGACCGAACTCGCGACCTTGTGTACCCAAAGCGCTGAAGCAGCCGAACAAAAGACCTCGACCCTCATTGAAAAAGAATCTCTCGAGAGTGAACGGAAAAACATCGAAGAACGTCTCCAGGGGTTAAAGTCCGAAAGTGAACTATCGGCCTCTGAAGTCCGTGAATTGGCACAAGAGACCGAGCGGGTCCGCATCGCGTGCGAGCAGATCCAGGCGTCCCTGACCCAGAAGGAGCAGGAAGAATCAAAGTTCGGAGATATCCAGCGTCAAAAAGAAAAAGATCTCGAGCAAAGTTTGAGCGTCCGCGAAGAGGTCCTGAATGCGGTCCGGCAATGTCAGACGCAAGCCGAACAATTTCAACAGGGAATGCGGCACCTTGAGGAATCGCTGCAACTCGTCGAGCAGCACGCGCAAAAAGACCGGGAGCGGCAAGCCTTCCTCGAACATGGAAAGGAACGCATCGCGGCCAAAGAACAAGAGCTGGACCAGGAAGAGATCGTCTGCGTCCGTCTTGCCGAAGAACACCAGCAACGATTGCACACGGTGGATGTCGACCTCGAATTGCTTCATAAGGACCAGCGGGAGCAGGAAGAGCTCCTGACGGATCAGCGCCACGCTCTGGACCAAATCATTCACTCCCAAAAGGCCCTGCAGGACGAAGAACACCAGATCTCGCTCCAGCAAATGGACCTCGACTACCAGCTCAAGAACGTGGGGGAGCGGCTCCTGCAGCGCTACCGTCTGAACCTTTCGGAGCTCAACAGCCAGGATTATATCTTTACGGAAGAAGAATTGTCCTCCGCGGAAGAGACGATCACGGCGCTTCAAAACAAGGTCGATTCTCTCGGCACCGTCAATCTGCTTGCCATCGAAGAATATCAGGAACTGAAAACGCGTTACGATTTCCTTCTCGCGCAACAAAAAGATCTGGATGACGCGCGAAATTCCCTCATGGAAGCCATCCACAAGATCAATCAAACCACCAAACAGCTTTTCGAAGATACCTTCAAGCAGGTGCAGGAAACCTTCAAGCAGTACTACCAGATCCTTTTCCGCGGTGGCGAGGCACGCATCTTCCTGATCGATGAAGCGCATCCTCTCGAATCGGGGATCGATATCGTCGTACGGCCTCCCGGAAAAAAATTGCAGAATATGTCGCTCCTTTCGGGCGGAGAAAAAGCGTTGACCGCCATAGCGCTCCTTTTCGCGCTCTTCAAGATCAAACCGTCGCCTTTCTGTCTTTTGGATGAGATCGATGCGCCCCTCGACGAAGCCAATATCGACCGTTTTCTTGCGGTGCTCAACACGTTCATCGATCAATCCCAATTCATTATCATCACGCATAACCGGAAAACCATCGCCATGGGAGATTCCCTCTACGGCGTGACCATGCAAGAACCCGGCATTTCCAAGATCGTTTCCGTGAAGGTCCGTTCTGGCGAAGAATCTCTTCCCGGTGGGAACGAGGCTGTGATTTCCTCTGCGGATACAACCTCGGTCGACGAAGCTCCGGAAAAAAATACGGACACCGTCAGCGCTTGAGCATTCCGAACTACCTGACCCTTCTCCGGATCCTTCTTACTCCGGCTTTCTTTATCACGCTTGTTTCTTACACTCCGGGAAAGGAAGGGCTCCGTTTCGCGGCGCTGACGATCTTCGGGATCGCCGCTTTGACCGACGCGCTGGACGGACTTCTGGCGCGGTTCCTGAAGCAACGGACCGCGCTGGGGCAAATGCTTGATCCTCTCGCGGACAAGATACTCCTTGTGAGCGCTTACATCGGTCTCCTTTTTGTCCCCGCGCTTCCTTTCCGGCCCCCGCTATGGATCACCGTCACGATCATTTTCCGCGATCTGATCCTTCTCTTCGGATTTCTTACGCTGAACTTTGCCTCCATAAAGATCAAAGTGCAGCCGAATACCTGGGGAAAACTCACGACCGTCTCCCAAATGCTCCTTCTGTGCTTTATCCTGCTCGAATGGCCGATTGCGATACCTTTGGCCTTTCTCACGGTCGCATTTACGATCGTCTCAGGGATCATCTATATCACTCGCGGGTTAAAGTTCATCCAATGAACGATCTTTTTTCGTCCCTTTTCTTCATGCTTGCGGCTTACCTTTTAGGTTCCGTTCCATTCGGTCTCATCGCCGGGTTCAAGGTAAAAGGTCTCGATATCCGGGAGCAAGGCAGCAGGAACATCGGCGCGACCAACGTTTTCCGAGTGGTCGGAAAAAAGTGGGGGATCACGGTACTTCTGCTGGATGCCGTCAAAGGTTATGTCGCTTGTGTTCTTCCGGCGTTTTTCGGCCAAGACCTTGTCCTCCCGTTCCAGTTGCTTCTGGGCATCAGCGCCATCCTGGGCCATAGCTTCCCGGTTTGGCTCAAATTCAAGGGGGGGAAAGGGGTGGCAACCTCGCTGGGGGTATTCCTGGCGATCGCCTGGCTCCCGACGCTCATCACGTTCGGACTCTGGATCCTCTGTTTTGCGATCACCCACATCATCTCGCGCTCTTCGCTGGTAGCCGCGGTGATCTTTCCGATCATGATCGCCTGGCGCTATGCGGGAACCCCGGAGATCAAATTCCTCCTGCCGATCAGCATCACTCTGGCTGTCTTCATCTTCTATACCCACCGCGCCAACATTCAGCGTCTCCGCGAAGGGACTGAGAAGAAGCTTTTTTAAGGCATTGCTTGACAATTAAATAAAATCATATATTATTTCCATAAAACTAATATTCTATAGCGCCCTCGTTTCTTAAATTGTCTTTACAGAAGGAGGATGGGCCGATAGAATTTCACTCTCACGCCTTCCTATATAAGGAGAAAAATTATGAGCGAACGGAAGAAATCAGAAAGACACGCCGCACCCGAATCAAAAAAATCCACGGACAAACAAAAGGCCCTCGAACTCACTTTGCAGCAGATCGAAAAGCAGTTCGGCAAAGGCTCCATCATGAAGCTCGGCGACCAACACCACGAAAATATCGCCGCCCTCGCCACGGGGGCCCTGAGCCTTGATATCGCCACAGGCATCGGAGGCATTCCCCGCGGACGCATCGTCGAGATCTTCGGACCCGAATCGAGCGGCAAAACCACGCTCACGCTGAATATCATTGCCCGGATCCAAGCCACCGGAGGCATCGCGGCTTTTATCGACGCGGAGCACGCCCTGGACCCGCAATACGCGCAAAAGATCGGCGTCAAGGTCGATGAACTTCTGATTTCACAGCCCGATTCCGGCGAGCAGGCGCTCCAGATCGCGGAAATGCTTGTGCGCTCAAATTCCGTCGATCTTATTGTCGTCGATTCCGTGGCGGCGCTCGTCCCGCGCGCGGAGATCGAAGGGGAAATGGGGCAAGCGCAAATGGGCCTTCAAGCGCGCTTGATGTCCCAGGCGATGCGCAAACTCACGGCCATTATCAGCAAATCCAAGACCTGCATCATTTTCATCAATCAATTACGCGAGAAGATCGGCGTCATGTTCGGCAACCCCGAGACCACCCCCGGCGGCAAGGCCCTCAAGTTCTATGCCTCCATGCGATTGGATATTCGCAGGATCGCAAGCCTCAAAAAGGGCGATGTCGTCATCGGGAACCGGGTTCGCGTCAAAGTCGTCAAGAACAAGGTCGCGGCCCCGTTCCGCCAGGCGGAATTTGACATTCTGTTCGATGAAGGCATTTCCCGCTCCTCGAACATTGTGGAGCTCGGCACCCAATACCAGGTGATCGATAAGTCGGGGACTTGGCTCGCCTACAACGATCAAAAACTCGGACAAGGTAAGGACGCGGCGCGCATTTTTCTGAGGGAAAATACGAAACTCCTCGAGGAGATCGAAGAAAAGATCCTGGAAAAAGTCGCCGCCGGAGAAAGCGCGGTCGTCGGCGCAATCGCCGAATAATCCTCGCCGGAAAAGTTCTTCTAGAAAGGACGGACGGCCCAAACTTTTCATTTCTTTTCCAATAGGGCAGTTTGGACCGCCCCAATTTCAACCAGGCTGAAATTGATAAGTATTGGGACGGCCCCAATTTCCGCCCAAGCCTTTATTTTCGTTCGTAAAAGGCGACTTGGACGGCCCCAATTTAAACTCGCTTCTCAACTATGGACAAAACGCTCACGGAAGAACAGACTAAGCAGGCGGTCATCACCTGCATGAGACTACTTGCCGCCAGTCCCAAGAGCGGCCAGGAACTGAGAAGGAAACTTGAGGGGAAGGGCTACTCCTCCGGGACGATCGATCAGGCGCTCGGCGATCTCAAGACCCAGGGCGTTCTGGATGATACGAGATACGCCAAGGACTTGGTGGCGCGGCTTACCCTCGGCAAATGTGCGGGCCGTCACAAGATCGCGTTTGAGTTGAAGCGTCACGGAATTTCGAAAAAGGTCTCGGACGAGGTGCTGGGAGCGCTGTCAAACGAAGACGAGGCCGAACGCGCGCTTGAACAGGCCCGATTGAAATGGACCGGGTGGTCCCGGCTCGACCCGCAGAAACGCAAAAAGCGCCTGTATGATTTTTTAATACGGAAAGGGTATGATTTTCAGATCGTTCAGGATATCCTTCAGAGGCTTTCGAAGGGACCCGCGGACGATGAGATCTGACGCTTTATGAAAACAGCCACGAACGACCTGCGAAAAGCTTTCCTGGAATTTTTCAAATCCAAGCACCACACCGTGATCGCCAGCGACTCCCTGGTGCCCCAAAACGACCCCTCCTTGCTCTTCACCGGGGCAGGGATGAACCAGTTCAAGGAATACTTCCTGGGGGCCAAAAAGGACCTCCAGCGGGCCGCTACAAGCCAAAAATGCCTCAGGACGGGCGATCTTGACGAGGTGGGGCACACGCCCTTTCATCACTCGTTCTTCGAAATGCTGGGCAATTTCTCGTTCGGCGATTACTTCAAGAAAGAGGCCATCGAATGGGCCTGGGAATTCCTGACTCAGACGCTTTCGATCCCCAAGGAACGGCTCCGCATCACGGTCCACGAGCAAGACAAAGAAGCCTTTGAAATATGGCACAAGGGGATCGGCCTGCCCAAAGACTGGATCTTTCTCTGCGGTGACAAATCGAATTTCTGGCCCGCGAACGCGCCCCAAAACGGCCCCAACGGCCCCTGCGGCCCGTGCTCCGAGATCTATTACGACCAGAACCCCAATATCCGGGGGACTCCGGCCGACGATTCCGGAAAATTCGCGGAGATCTGGAACCTTGTCTTCACGCAATATGACCGCCGGGACAACGGCAAGCTCGTTCCGCTCGCGAATAAAAATATCGACACCGGAATGGGCCTTGAACGTCTCGCGTGCGTCCTTCAGGGCAAGGCGTCCAATTTTGAGATCGATATCTTTCAACCGATCCACGATGCCATTCTCAAGGCTCTGGAACTTGATCCTCAAACGGTGCAAACCCAACAACTTTATACGATCTCCGATCATTTGCGCGCCGCTGTTTTTTCCATCGCGGACGGCGTCGTACCGTCAAACGAAGGCCGTGGTTATGTGATCCGCAAACTGATCCGCCGCGCGATCTGGCAGGCGCACCAATGGGTGCCGCGGAAAAAGCTGACCCAGCCCTTTCTCTTCAAGGCGGCTTCATCGGTCATCAAGGTCATGGGAGAGGCCTATCCCGAGCTCCGGGAAGCGGAAGAGAATGTCCGCATGGTCCTTTCCCAGGAAGAAG
>JAZDFE010000034.1:0-7077 GCA_043808175.1 Candidatus Omnitrophota bacterium
CCTGAGACGGACGGGCTCGGGAACTCTTTTTGCTTCGAGAATATCCATGATCTCGGCGATGTAGGCCTGGATGTTCGGCGGGGGGTTACCATCAAAAAGAAGGAATAAATTCAAGAGAAAGCGACGGGCCTCCGTCGCAAGTTTTTTGTCCTTGATCTGCGATAGCCGGCGTTCTAATTCTTCAGACGACATTTTCCACACTCCCCTGTTCTGATAGATTTATAGCACCTTATTTAGATATTAACAAGGCATTGTAAAATTAAAACTAGCAATATATAGCATTAATGATCTCAGTTGAAATAAGGGGTAAAAAAAGCCCTAAATAGGACTGAAGAAAATATTCGTCCATTCGATAATATAAAAGCTGCGCGAGTTAAAAGGCTGTCCTGTTTTACATTGGAACTAGAGATCGGCATTTAAAACGCGCGGGCCGTACGCCCTTATAACAAGGAGCTCCGCTTCATGATGAAGAAAATCCTCCTGCTTGGGATGGTGATTGCCCTTATCTCTTTGACCCCCTCTCCCGCTTTTGCGGTCGGCGGCGGCGGATTCGAGAACGCTTCTTTCAGCGCCGAACAGATCAGCATGAGCGGCGCGGGAACCGCAAGTCCCGATGAGCCCGCGGCCATTTCTTATAACCCGGCCGGCATCGTCGACCTTCCGGGCGTCCAGGTCCAGGCAGACGCGAATTTTATCAGCATGCTGACATGGAAGAAGAATGACACCACAGGCAATACCCACAGTTCCGGGACGATCTCCACGGTCCCGACCGCCTATATCACGATCAACCCCGGCAAGATGTTCCAGGACAAACTCGCGCTGGGGGTCGGCACGGACTCTCCTTTCGGTCTGATGAATAAATACAACTCCAACGATCCGGCGGCCCATTACGCCGGCTGGAGGAATTATCTCAAGATGTACACGATCAAGCCCACGATCGCTTACAAGGTCACCGACAAGATCTCCCTGGGCGGCGGCCCGATGTGGTACCGGATCTTCGATTTCGGCGGGATCCAGGGTTATCCCAACAACCTCGCCACACTTCCGTGGGGGGTCAATACCCCGGACGGACAGATCCGGCTCAACACGTCGGGAAATCATTGGGGCTGGCAGATGGGCGCGCTCCTCAAACTCACCAAAAAGCACCGCCTGGGTTATTATTTCCGGAGTCCCGTGGTCGTGAAAACAAGCGGCCTGGCCAAAGTGGAGAATTCCGATTTCTCCGGGATCGGCTTGACGGGTCTCCACAATTTCGAAACGGGGGTCCACACCAAGGTCGCTTTACCCATGAATATGACCTGGGCCTATGCCTACCAGCCGACCGAAAAAACCCATTATGAAGCGGACTTCACCTGGTCGCATTGGAAGACTTACAAACGCCAATATTTCGTGACCGATCCCACGGGGAACGCGGTGGACGATGCCATCCTGAACGCCATTCGCGCGGCCGATAAGGACTATCATGACGGCTATGGTATCCAACTCGGCGTCAGCCACAAGTTCACGAAGAAACTGACGCTCCGGTGCGGCTCCTTTTTCTACTTTACCCCGGTCCCTGAAAAGAATTTCATCCCGGCCGTTCCCGATTCCAACCACCTTTCCTTAAGCATCGGCGCGGGCTATGCTATCAGCAAATATCTCACGGCGGACCTTGCCTACTCCAACGCGTTCTATTTCCGGCGGCATATCAACAATAGCGTCGCGGAAAACCCGGCGCTCCTTAATTCTTCCATGGACGGGACTTACACTTCCTACATGCAGGAGTTCGTGATCAGCTTGACGGCGCATTGGGATGATCTTTTCCCGCGCGCGCTCGCGAATAAAGGCACGGAGGTCGAGGGGTCTTCGATGAGTTCGATCAGCATGAACCCGGCGGCCGGCATGAACCCGGCAGCGTAGACCGCAAAAAACCATAAAAAAAGCCACGGGGGTTTTCCCTCGTGGCTTTTTTTGTGCCTGAAAAAGGACCTACTTCTTCTTGGCGATCTTCTCCCGAAAAGAACTGAGGTCGAAGGCTTTCCACTCTTCATACGGTGTGCGCGAAAGAAGCGCCGCCACCACTTCCCCGGGGTCCTTATCCTGAAAGAGCATTTGGTAAACCTCGCCCATGATCGGCAGCTGGAGGTCCTCGCGTTCGCAAAGCTGGTGCACGCTCAAGGCCGTGTCCACGCCCTCCGCCACCATGTCCATTTCCCCGAGGATCTCCTTGATCTTCCGGCCCTTGCCGAGCTCGCGGCCCACGTGAAGATTCCGTCCGTGCTTCGAAAAGCAGGTCGTGATAAGGTCCCCGATCCCGGAAAGTCCGAAGAAAGTGTTCGGGTTCGCGCCGTGTTTCACCCCGAGCCGGACGATCTCATAAAGCCCGCGCGTGATAAGGCCGGCCTTGGTATTGTCCCCGAACTTGAGACCGTCACAGACCCCCGCCGCGATCGCGATCACGTTCTTAAGCGCGCCGCCGAATTCGACCCCCACGAGGTCCTTCTGAACGTAGATCCGGAACTGAGGATCGCGGAAATGCTCCTGGACGTATTGGGCGTGTTGGGGGTCCTCGGAGGCCACCACGGTCAGGGTCGGGATCTCGCGAGCCACTTCTTCGGCATGCGAAGGGCCTGAGAGCACGACCACGGGAAGGTTCTTCCCCAGCACCGAACGAATGATCTCGGAGGGCCGGAGACAGGTTTTCTTTTCGATCCCCTTCGCGGTGCTCACAAGGATCTTATTTTGATACGGAAACTCTTTGATCTTAAAAGTAATATTGCGGAGGTATTGCGAAGGAATGGCCAGCACGAGCGCGTCGCCGAAATCGACCGCCTCTTTCAGATTGGATGTGATCCTGAGGTCCTTGGGTAATTTCACGCCCGGAAGGAATTTGACGTTCTCACGCTCTTCCCGGAGCACCGCGGCGTAATCCGCGAAGGCGGACCACAGCATCACCTCGTTGCCGCGACGAAGGTTCACGAGCGCGAGCGCCGTTCCCCATCCGCCGTCCCCAAGCACCGTGACTCTGATATTCTTGGACATCTTAACCCTTTCTATCTTGCTCCTAATTTAACATTCTCCGGCGCAACACTCAATCTATGGAAATCGCACGAGTTCCACGCACCACGGGCCACGGGGTCCGTGGATCGTGGATCGTGGCCCGAACGCCTGCCTTTCTATTTACACCGACAGCGCTTCTTGAGAAGCGCGCATTCCTTGACGACTTCTTTGATCTCCGCGGGCACGCGGCAAGGCTTCATGTCCTTATTCACGAAAACGTGCAAGGTGTATCCCGTCGCGAGCGGGATCCGGGTCTTCGTATTCATCACCTGGTACTCAAAACGCAAAGTGCTGTTGCCGATATGGGCCACGCTTGTCCGGACCGTGACGTCGTCATCGTAGGTCGACGGCGCGATATAATTGACGTGAGCTTCCGCGACCGGAAGATAGATCCCTTTCCTTTCGCATTCGGTGTACGGGAACCCCAACGTCCGAAAATATTCGGTGCGCGCGGCCTCGAACCATTTCAGATAGTTCGCGTAATACGTGATCCCCATTTGGTCCGTATCCGCATAGATCACCCGGTAACGATAATCGAAATATTCCACACGCACCTCGCCCATGGATTTAAAAGAAGTTTTTCTTTGTCTGGATCTTTTCTTTGCGTTCGACCGCTAATTTTTCAAGCAGCTCGCGCTCGGACTTGCTCAATTTCGTCGGGACCTCGATGTCCACCTTCACATATTCATCCCCGCGCCGGCCTTCCACTCCCAAAGCCGGAACACCCTCGCCCTTGATCTTAAGGACCTTCCCGGCCGGGGTACCGCCCGCAATTTCGAGGCCCGTCTTTCCCGTGAGCGTCGGGACTTCCACCTCTCCGCCAAGCGCGGCCACGGTAAAAGGGATCAAAACCTCGCAATAGATGTCACGGTCCTGACGCTCGAAAGTCTTGTTTTTCTTCACGAGCACCTGGACATAAAGATCGCCGCGTGATGCGCCGCCGCCTTGCCCGGCCTCACCTTCGCCGGTCACGCGGAGCCGTGAACCGTGCTCCACACCGGCCGGGACCTTCACCTGCAATTTCCGCGTTTTGCGCGCGCGTCCTTCCCCGTGGCAAGTCAGGCAGGGCCTCTCGATCGATTCCCCCTCGCCATGACAGCGGGGGCAAGTCCTGCGAAGCGTGAAAAAACCCTGGGAGACGCGAACCTCCCCACGGCCTCCGCAATCCGCGCAAACTTTCTTTTTGGAACCCTTTTCCGCGCCCGTTCCCTGGCATTCGCCGCAAGTCTCCATGCGGGGGATCTCAAGGTCGAAGGTTTTCCCGGTAAGCACCTCGGCGAGTTCGAGCTCGACCGTATATTCCAGATCGGAACCCCGAGTCCCGCGGCCGCGACGCCTGCCCCCGCCTCCCCCGAAGAAATCTTCAAACAGATCGCCGAAAATATCACTGAACCCGCCGAACGCGTCCTGAAAACCTTCAAAACCGGAAAATCCGGCGCCTCCCATGCTGTGACCGAACTGGTCGTAACGGGCCCGTTTGTCCGGGTCGCTCAAGACGGCGTAGGCCTCGGCGGCTTCTTTGAATTTTTCTTCGGACGTTTTATCCCCGGGATTGCGGTCAGGATGATACTGGAGCGCGAGCTTGCGGTAGTTTTTCTTGATGGTTTCCGCGTCCGCGGTCCGGGTCACATTCAGCACTTCATAATAATCACGTTTGGCCATAAATATGTTCCACGGTTCACGTACCACGCACCACGAATCGTGGCCCGAGGCCCGAGATTTGTTCGTTGAGCGGGATTTTTAGGTGATCTCGTCCTGTTTCTCTTCGGAAACGGGCGCCTTCTGTTGGGGTGACACGCGGACACGGACCTTGGCGGCCCTGAGAAGGCGGTCATGCAGCATGAAGCCGGGTTCCAGTTCGTCCACGATCTGGTCTTCCTTGCCCTCTTCGGGCACATGCGCGACGACTTCGTGGAGATGCGGATCGAACATCTGGTCCGCGGTCTCGATCCGTTTGAGTCCGTACATTTTGAGAATATCGATCAGTTGCTTCCGCACTCTTTCCACGCCGGAGATAAGCGTCTTCAAATTCTGCTGCAAAGCCTCTTCGCCGGAAGCATTCACGGAGGCTGTGTTCGCATGACCCACCGCACGCTCAAAGTTATCCAGCACCGGAAGGAGATCCCTCAAGATCCGCTCCTGGCTGAATTTGATGAAATCTTCTTTCTCCCGCGCATTTCTCTTCCTGGCATTCTCATAATCCGCCGCTGCGAGCAGGAACTTCTGGCGCAACCCTTCGAGTTCCTCGACCTTTTTTTTAAGATCTTCGTACTCTTGCGCCGGGACTTCTACTTTCTCGCCGCCTTGCGGCGAGGAGACCTTGGAAGCCGTGTCATCCGCCTTCGGCCCTCCGGGGTCCCCTTTTTCATGATGATTTTTTTTAAAATGATGGCTCATCACGCCTCAAGCTCCCTGTGTTCAAGAATATCGCCCACCGTCACGGCCATGCGGGAGACCAAAGGAATGATCTGCCGGTACGCCATACGCTTGGGTCCTAGGATCGCGATAGCGCCCTGGCGTTTTTTGCCGGCGGTATAACAAGCCGTCACGATAGCGCAATCCTCCAAGGCTTCGTGCGAATGCTCGCGGCCTACGGAGACCGACACATGTTGCGGGTCCGCGTGCGTGAGGACCCATCGCATCAGCGCGACTTTTTCCTCAAAAACAGCCAGCAAATTCCTGATCTTCCGGACATCTTGAAACTCCGGTTTTTCGAGCATGTAGGACAACCCTTGCAAAGAAAGCCTGATCCGGCCCGGCTTTTCCGTTGCCGGATCTTCTGTGAAGGGCATCAGAGTCAATCCGATCTCCTGAGAGAGCGAGGAAAGCAGGAGCGAAACGTGGTCCAGAAACTCCTCGAGTTTGTCTTCTCGGTCCGCAGGAACGATCTCTTCCTCCAAACGGCCCCAAGGCTCGCCGGAATGATCTTCGAACGAAGAATGGTCCAAATAGTATCGATAACCCTGATCCGTCGGTAAACGGCCCGAGGAGGTATGGGGATGCGTCAAATAGCCCATCTCCTCCAAGGCGCCCATCTCATGACGGATGGTCGCGGAAGAAAAAGAAATGGCGTATTTTTCGGCGATCGAACGGGAACCCACCGGCTGAGTGGTCTCGATATGCGTCTCAATGACACCCCGGAGGATGTTATTCTGTCTTGGGGATAAGGTTTCCATAGGGCGGGTATGATAGCAAAAAATGCGCGGTATGGAAAGCGGGCATTCCATCCGAATTTTTTGACGCCCGGCGCCACATCCGCCACCGGACGTCAAAAAAGAAGGAAAATCCGAACTAGTTCTGATTCGGCCCTTGGTTCTTCTCCCCCAAACCTCCGGGCCCTTTTTTCATCCGTTGCTTTTCCATTTCTTGCATCTTCGCGAACTGCTCGGGCGTAAGGAGCTCCTTCATGGCGAAAAGGTGATCCATCCTCTGGGAAAGCATCTGCGCCTGAAGTGCGCTTACTTCATCGATGAGATCGCTCACATCCGCCCGCGCCGTGCCCGGCTCGGCGACCGTCGCATTAAGCGCCTCCATCTTTGTTTTCAGCTGCTCCATCCTCGCCTTGTTGCTTTCCATTTTGGCTGGATCCTGCTGCTCCATAAACTTTTCCTTCTGCTCCGGGGTCAAGTTGAGCTCCTCCAAGGGCCCTTGCATAGGTCCTTGGCCTCCCCCGCGTTGATAGCCCTGACCGTTCCCCGGATTGTTTCCCGGATTATCCCCCGGATTGTTCCCCGGATTGTCCCCAGGATTGTTTCCCGGATTATCCCCCGGATTGTTCCCCGGATTGTCTCCCGGATTGTTCCCAGGATTGTCCCCAGGATTGTCCCCAAGATTGTTCCCAGGATTGTCTCCCGGATTGTTCCCAGGATTGTCCCCAGGATTGTTCCCAGGATTGTCCCCATCGAACTCAGCATAAGCCATGGGCCCCGCAGCTATGAACCCCACCACCGTCAAAACCGCTACAATCTTTGCTAATTTGCTTTTCATTTTGACATCCTCCCTTTTCTCATAGGACGGGTATGGTAGCAAAAAACGCAC
>JAZDFE010000035.1:0-8537 GCA_043808175.1 Candidatus Omnitrophota bacterium
GAGCGCGGTCGCAAAAATGAACGGCCTCGCGAAATTCACCAGAGTGTCTGTCATGACCTTGTTCGCAGCGACAAATCCCCCGAGACCGCCGAGGGCCTTTGAAAGCGTCCCCATAATGATATCAATCTTTTGTGAAAGGCCCCCCTCTTCGGTCGCGCCGCGGCCATGTGCTCCCAAAACGCCCGTACCGTGCGCGTCGTCCACGACAAGCAGCGCATCGTATTTTTTTTTCAAGCGAACAAGCTTTCTGAGGTCCGCCAGATCGCCGTCCATGCTGAAAACTGTTTCGGTTACGAGGATCCGCCGTCTTGCGCCTTGCGAATTCTGAAGAAGTTCTTCGCATTTTTTGTAATTTTTATGCGGGAAAATACGAAGCTCGGCTTTTGAGAGCCTGGCGCCATCGACGAGCGAGGCATGGCAAAGTTTATCCATAATGATAACGTCTTGCTCGCCGGCAAAAGCGGTCAAAATGCCGAGGTTCGCGAGAAAACCGGACGCAAAGACCAGCGCGCTTTCTTTTCCCTTGATCTGTGCTAGTTTTTTTTCGAGAGCGGCGTGCGCCTTCGAGGTTCCTGAGATAAGCCGCGCCGCGCCTGCGCCAACGCCATAAATTTTGAGCGCCTTTTGGGCGGCTCGGATCACGCGAGGATGCCGGCTAAGCCCGAGATAGTCGTTGCTGCAAAAGAGGAGGAGCTCCCGTCCTTTGAATGTCGCGTGCGTACCTTGAGGGTCTTCCAGAATGCGAAGATGGCGGTAAAGATTTTTTTCTTTTAAGGATTTAAGCTCTTGCGAAAATAAGTTTTCCATTCCACCTCGACAGGCGGTTGCCCGCCGTTTAAAACCCACTTTAAAGAATCAGACTTTTCTGAAAAGAGTGACGGCGACTTGGCCGCCAAACCCCATGGAGATCTTGACGGCGTTCGTGATCGTATGGCGACGCATGTTCCCGGGCGTATAGTCAAGATCGCATGCCGGGTCTTTTTCTTCAAGTCCTACCGTCGGCGGGATGAAACCTTCTTGGATCCCCAAGAGCGTCGCGATGATCTCAACGGCACCTGTCGCACCAAGCATATGCCCGGTTGAACCTTTGGTCGAACTCATAGGAATCCCGTAGGCTTGCTCGCCGAACGTTTCTTTAAGCTCTGACGTTTCATAAAAATCCCCGTGCTTCGTGCCTGTGCCGTGCAGATTCACATAATCGATCTCCCGCGGCGTGATCCCGGCCCTCTTGATAAGAACCCCCAATGTGTAGGACAGGGCATGCTCTGCAAGATCAAAGTGGATCGGCTGTTTGCTGTCCTGGCCGCAGGCGGCCTCAATGATCTCACCGTAGATCTTTACGCCGCGCGCTTGCGCGCTTTCAAGCGTTTCAAGGAAGACCACGCCCGCGCCTTCGCCTACCAGGAATCCATCGCGTCTTTTGTCGAACGGACGGATATCTTTAGCCGCAAGCGCCTTCATATTGTTGTAGCCTCCCAGCATAAGAGGCGTGATGGAGGCGTCCGTTGCTCCGGCAAGGCAATACTCCGCCTGCCCTTCGGAAACCATACGAAACCCCTGGACGATGGCCATAGTGCCGGTCGCACACGCAGCCACGTAACACTTGGCCGGTCCCTGGATCTTCATGCGCCTGGCGATCCATTGATCGGCAAAATTCGGGACAGAGCTGGTGTACATTCTTGCGCCTAGGATCGCGCTGGGATTTCTCAAAAACCGCTCCTTGAACCGCCCGAGGCTATGGACGCCTCCTTTGCTGGAGCTGATGGAAAGCGCGATATCGTAAGGATCTACGGCGGTGACGTCGAACCGGGCGTTGGTGACAGCCTGTTCTGCGGCGGCGACAGCGTATTGAATGAAGGGATCCAGAAGATGCGTCCCGTAAGGGCGTGGATTGAAGCCTTTGAGAGGAAAGACGGGGGGAAATTGATACCCTTCGACGATGGAGTGATCCGCGATCTCTTTCCCGGAAACACCTTTTTGAAGGTTCTCACGGAATTCTGCGAGCGTGTTCCCTATCGGAGAAAGAACTCCCATGCCCGTGACTACCACGCGTCGTTTCATGTTCTTATGGCTCCCTTCGGGTGCAAATGAGGAAAAATTCTATCCTAGAAAGGGCGGGATTCAAAATGAAACACTTGCCCCGTCACCTGACGCATCTGATCTGAGGAGAGAAAGAGGAGAAAATCCGCGACCTCTTCGGGGTCCGAAAAGGTTTTGAGCGGGCTCTCCTCGAGATTTTTTTGAAGAATTTCCCGGGGGACATTCGCGGTCATGGAAGACCGCATAAGGCCCGGATTCACGGCATTCACAAGGATTTTTTTCCGGCCAAGTTCTTTGGCAAGCGTTTTGGTCATAGCGATCAGCCCGCCTTTCGAGGCGGCGTAATTCGCGGCGCCGGCAAGCCCGCTCAGGCCTGCGCGACTGACAAGGGTAAAGACCTTGCTCGGCGTCTTTCTTAAAAGAAGCGGCAGGAGTTTTTGGGTAAGATAAAAAGGGGCTTTGAGATTGACCTGCATAACATTGTCCCACTCGCTTTCGGACATTTTTTCGATAAAAGCGTCCGCGGTCAAGGCGGCGTTGTGAATGAGGACGTTCAAAGACTCGCTTTTTTCTTTGAACATCGCGGCAAAAGTGTCCATGGCCTTAACGTCGGCCAGATCGAGAGAAAACCCCTGCGCACCGGTTCGTTCAAGCTCTTTGGCGGTCTCGAAGGCTTTGAAATAAGTGAAGAAGACGCGCGCACCCCGTTGGACAGCCTTGCGGACGAACGCCTGTCCGAGGTGGCTGGTGCCGCCCGTGATAAGAATGGTTTTTTCTTTGAGAAAGAGTTCCAAGGATGAACGCCGTTTCTCTTATAATGGTGCCGCGCTGACTTTGACTTTTTCTTCCGCTGGCAGTCCGTGCGGCTACGCTAAAAGCTTTGCTCGTGTCCGACCGCACAGCTTTCGTTTTCGCTATGGCCTTCCATGAAAAAACCGGAGTGGCGGAGCATGTCGAGGTCTTCCCGGAGGGGATTGCCTGCGGTGGTAAGATAGCCACCAACCACAAATCCGTTCGCCCCACCACGAAGGGCCTTTTCCTGAAAATAAACGCCAAGATTCATTTCTCGTCCGCCGGCGAGTTTGATGTTGGCCTTGGGATGAATAAAGCGGTAGATGGCGACGGTCTTAACGACTTCCTCGGGATCTATGGCCTCGCGCCCTTCAAGCGGCGTCCCGGGTCTTGGGTTCAGGATATTGACCGGCAGGCAATGAAGTTCAAAAAGCTTGAGCTCGAATGCAAGATCGATCCGGTCCTCTTCCGTTTCTCCCATCCCTAAAATACCGCCCGAACATACTTCGACGCCGTTCTCCGCCAGGAATTTAAGCGTTTCTCTCCGCTCGTCATAGGTGTGCGTGGAAACGATCTCGGGATAAAACTCGCGGGAACATTGAAGGTTGTGATTGAAGCGCCGCATCCCTGCCTCACGAAGCTTGCGGATCTGTTCGGCCGTCAGATTCCCAAGCGACCCGTCCAGCCGGAGACGGGTCTTCTCGCTTAACAAGCGGAACGTTGCGAGCACTTGTTCGAATTCGGCATCATTCAGGGTTTCGCCGCTCGTGACCACACAAAAACTTTGTATACCCCTTGCTTCGCTTTTCTTTGCTTCTTCCAAGATCTTTCCCGGGCTCATAAGGGGATAACGTTTTACACCTGTTTTGTAATGGGAGGATTGGGAACAAAAACCGCAGTCCTCGGAGCAAAGATAGCTTTTGGCGTTAACGAGCGAGCAAAGATCGGGTTGGGAAGGCCGGAACTTGACCGTGATCTCGTGGGCGGCGTTTAAAAGAAGGTCGAGCGTTACAGGGTCTTTGATCGAGCTGAGACGAAGGGCTTCGGCCCGGGTGATGTTCTCTCCCGCGAGAACACGGCGTTTGAGTTCCTGTATGAGGACTTTCATTCCGGGGCCGAAAGCTGAAGGCGCTTAGGCCTGAGCGAAAACTTCGCGGGCCACAATGCCGACCACGCCCAGCGCCACGGCATTCTCGCCGAAAGCGGAGGGGATGATCTTGACCTGCGTCGCGGCCTCTTCAACGGACCACTCTTTGACCGTGTCTTTGATCGCGTCGAGAAGCGGCGCCCCGCAGTCCTCAACGCCGCCGCCGATCACTACCACCTCGGGATTGAGAAGGTTCACGATGAATGCTATTTTCTTGCCGAGATCTTGCCCGGCCTGCTCCGCTGCTTTGATCGCCAGAGCGTCTTTTTCCCGTATGGCCTTGACGATCTCTTTGAAGGTCAATTTTGAAAGGTCGCCCTTGACCAGATCTTTCAGGACCGAGGGCTCGCCTTTTTCGATCCGTTCGCGCGCGTAGCGAACCATGCCGATATCCATTTCCCACCGGCCAAGCTGGGTCGCGATCTTGAAGGAATAGTCTTTGCTTGCGTGCGCGCTCGTGATCCCGAGTTCTCCCGCGGCGCCATTCGCTCCTCGATAGATCTCTTCATTAATCAAGATGCCGCAGCCAACGCCCGAGAACATATAAACCATGTTCCTCACATCGCGGTCCAGTCCTAACCATTTTTCTCCGAGAACCGCCGCGTTTGCGTCATTCTCCACGATCGTGGGGATGTTGAGCCTCTTCTCGAAAGTATCTTTGATCGAAGAACAGACTGAAATATCTTTGTCTCCCAGGCTTTGTGGCCAGCGGATCGTACGGCCGCGTTCGTCAATGATCCCCGGAATGCCGACCCCGACCCCCACGATCTTGGTCTTGTCGACCTCTGTCTTTTCAATGATCTCCGCCGCAAGATCCACCATCTGAAGGATGATTTTCTCGGAATTCTCGGGGGCCCTTTCACGCTTGATCTCACTGATCACGTTGATCTCGAGATCCACGAGCACAGCGACTAAGCTCATCATATTAAGTCCGACGCCCACGATATAGCCGGCCTTGGGATTAAGCTCCACAAGCACGGGTTTGCGTCCACCCGTGGACTCATCCAGCTCGCCTTCTATGACAAGGCCTTTTTTGATGTAATGGCCCACGTAGTTAGAGACCGTAACAATGTTCAACTCCGTGAGCTTGGAAATATCGGTCCTGGAAATCGGCCCGTTCTTGCGAATGACTTCGAGAATGCCTAGATTCTTTCTTTCCTTGTCGGTGAGAGTACGATCTTTGAGCATTTGCTTGATAACCATGGGGTAAGAGCTCCTTTCAAGAATGCTTTTTGCCACAACCTGTTCTTTGACCGCTATATAAGCGCCTCATGTGTCGCTCATTTTAACTCTTCGATATGCTTTTTCAAAGTGTTAATTGAGCGCCTTCTTTCCGGATCCTCGGCGTTTTCTCATGGACAGCCCCAACTCTTTTCCCAGAAAAGCGACGGAAGAACATCATCCCGGGAAGAAATCTTCCTGTCCCAGCAACTCTTTAGCTTTTTTACCCACCGGATCTTGGTGGAAATATTCCTGGATCACGCCCTTTTTCAGATAGTTGGCAATCGAAATAAGCGTCATCCCCTGGTCTAGGGCCAAATATTGAGTGTTCACTTTCTGGCTCGGAAAGGTAATCGAATCATAAAAACCATATTCTCCGTAAATGTCGAATGTCAGGAGTTTTCGGATATTCTTGATCGCGTCTTTGGGAAGAGCGTCTAGCGCCAAAAAGCTCGCGTGGGGGGTGATGATACCCCGGTCCGGATACCCTTTCGCTCCCAATCTCTTGATCCCGTACTCCCCGTACATCCAACGCCGCCCATCGGCGGTCGCGGCGGGCGAGATCCCCCAAACGGGATATTTTTTTTCTTTGAGCGCGTAGTCCCGGTGAAGTTCGCTCACGATTTTATCATTAAGCCCGAGCCCTTTAGGGGCGAATTTTTGTTCGTGAATCACCAGGGTCGGCATCAGGAATTCAAAGAGCGATCCGCCCCAGCTTGGAACGAACTTCCTATTTTCATTTTTATAATAACCCTGAAAATAACTGACCTTGTCGCGTTCGACCATCTTCCCCTGCGGCTTTTGAGTTTGCCACTCCCACGCCTCCGGCGCCGTACGGTAAAGATACCACCAATGTTCGGGAGGGATATCTCCTTTGCCGATCGCGTAGAGACTCAAAGCGCGCGCCTCGGTCACAAGCATCCCGTAGTGATATGGGGTTAGGCTTTGTCGTTCCAAGTCGTAGCCAATGGCAAGATGATTGGTGTCGGGATCCAGGAATTCCTGAAAATGAAACCGGTCCAAAATGGCCGTGGCTTCCTTCGCGGTCTCTCCCGGAAAAGCCTGGCGGACCACCACCAGCGCGATGGCAAGCCATCCATTATCCAAACTTGAAACGAATCGCCGGCTCACCCCAAGTTGGGTCGTTTCATAAAAGTTGAAAAAAAAGCTTTTCCACGTCTCCATCTTTTCAAGCGTTTTCAAGTTCTTCTGAACGCGTTGGGCCGCTTGGTCCGGAGTAATGATCTTCAGCTCTCTTGCGGCAACGGTCCCCATAAGATCCAGAGCGATATTCGTGGGCGAGGTGTAGGTGGCAGCGAGAGGAAAATCCCCGACCTTAAAATGGTCCGAGATGAGACGGTTTCTTTTGTTGGTAGCGTTTTCAAAATATCGCCAGGTGTCCTTGGCGATCTTGAGAAGCAGTTCTTTGTCGCTTCTCGTCGCCAAAAGTTCTTTGCGCCGGTGCTCATCCAAAATGGAGTGCGGGAACCCGACAAAGTTGTCTTCTACGCTTTCGAAGCCAACCTCCGGGTACCCCACGAAAGCAATTTCATCCAGTCCCACCTTCCCAGCCAGATTCCGTTCCCGGGCAAACGCGCTAAAGGAGAGGGACTTTAGTTGATCAAAATCAATCCCTATAAAAATGTTCGCCGGTAAAATAACTTCGTTCCATCCCTCTCCTTCAAGACAGGTATCCGTGATATCCCGCTCGACGGTCCTGCCCGCCCAGTCCGTCAGAGCGACGCGCAGGCGACCTTTGAACGGCACCGAAGAATCTGTTTTGCACATAAGCGCAAGATAAAGGGCCTTGCTCATGTCCAGCTTTTCGAGAGAGGTTTTAAAGGTCGCTTTTTCTTTTTTCTTCAGATTGATCCTCGCCCATAAAGAGGCCCCGGCCTTGGCTTCGCGGGCGTCTTCTTTTTTTAAATCCAGCCGGATCTTTTTTTCCTCTCCTTCGCCCACTGTCCACGCTCCCCCCAAACTGTTCTTAAGCTCCCCGGCGTTAAAATCATCTACGACTTTGAACTGCGTTGAGGCCCGAAGAGGCTTGCCGGCGGGAACGATCTTGTAGACCTTCCCGATATCAAGCGGTGCTTCTCCGCCCGCGGGGCCGATCTGTTGGACGAAAGTCTTTGCGGATTTTTCTTTTGTGGAATCGCTTTGCTGGGTAGGGGTCTTCCCGGTTTTTTGTTTTTGGGGTTTGTTGGCGGCAAGACCCGCCGGAAGGAACGCTCCGAAAAAATATACCGCAATAAAAAACAAAAGGGCGCTTCCCAAAAGACGCTTAGGGCCCGGAAAACATTTCTTTTGAAGGGTCATGTTTTTCCGTTTATCCGAGCGTTACTTCAACCCGGTGGGTTCTTCCGTCCCGAAGGTCCGGAATGAGATTTTCTTTCTGCTTTTTCCCGTCCACCACAACAGACCGGACTCCCTGCCCCGTTTGTTCAGGATTCTTAACCTCGATCAAGTAGGTGCTGCCACGGAAAAGACGTTTCATTTTGAATCCGGGCCATTTCTTCGGGATCACGGGATCCACGATCAGTCCCTTGGTGGCGGGACGAATGCCCAGGATCCAGTTCATGGCCACCACTTCATACCACGCCGCTGAACCCGTGTACCAGGTCCAACCGCCGCGTCCGTTGTTGGGCGAGTCCGGGCCGTCCACGTTCCCGGGCGTCACATACGGCTCGCTGTAATAAATATCCGGCTCCAGACCCCGTATCGCGGGATTAAAACTTTTGTAGACTTGATGCGCCCGTTCCCCATCACGCATCATCGCCTCCGCCTGGACGGCCCAGGTGGCGGCATGCGTATAAAGCCCCCCGTTTTCGCGAACGGAGGGAGCATAACGCGTGATGTAGCCGATCGTTGCATCGGTTGTGTTATAGCCCGGCGTCAGAAGAAGCGGCCCGTATTTTTTATAAAGCCACTTTGCGGCTGAATCCATCGCAATACGTGCGCGTTTTGCGTCCGCCACGCCCGTAATGACGGCCCAAGTTTGGCAATTAAGGAAGATCTTGCCGGTCTCACATTTTTTGCTGCCGAGCAGTCTTCCGTCATCGCGCGTGGCGCCCAAATACCACTCCCCGTCCCACCCTTGCTCGTTGAGCACTTTTTTCATCGCTTCCGCACGCCGGAGATATTCCGCGGCCTCGGGCGCATCGCCTCTCTTTTCCATGAGCGGCGCCATGCGGTTCAAAATGCCGTAGAGAAAATGCCCTAGCCAGATCGATTCGCCTTTCCACTTGATGCCCGCATGACTCAGCCCGTCGTTCCAATCGCATTCACCGAGCAGAGGGAGGCCTCGCGGTGAAAACCTTGTGAGGACTTTGTCGAT
>JAZDFE010000036.1:0-11381 GCA_043808175.1 Candidatus Omnitrophota bacterium
ATGATGGCTTTTTCCGCCTCGGTATAGATATGTTGCTTCGGATCGACCGGAGGAACGCGCCTGGCGGCCACCCGGATCTTCCAACGTTCCCACTGCCTGAGGCCCACGAAGATCGCTGCTAAAAGTACGGCCACGATGCCCGACCCGATCAAGGCTATCATGACAGGCAGATCTGAAACCACCTTGATCTGATGTTCCGGGACAAGCATGGGGATCCACGGCTCCGTGTCACCCTGGCGATAACTGATCTCAAAAGGGTGAATGACGGCAGCCCCCATCTGGATGGGGCGAAATTCGTAGAGAAAGGTCTGAGAAACGGTCATGCCCGTTTCCTGCGATTGGTGCTGATCCACAAGCGTCAGATTTTCAAGTTTCGGCTCAAGGGAGTTGAACTCGTACGAACCTTCTTCCCGCGGCCACTCGAGTTGGATCTTCAGGACCACGTTTTTGCCGAGGACGACCTGCTTGGCGGGAGGCTCGATCTTGAGTTGCGGAACCGCAAAACCCGGAGGTACGAAGACCGGGAGCAGGATCGAGCATAACAGAAAAAACTTCCAACGGTTAAGCACCGGTGCCTCCTTAACCTTGCCATTTCCGGGAAACGCAGAACGGGGAGCGTTTACGTCGATCGCCGGACGTTCCCCGGATCTCTTATTCTTCCTTCTTTTTCTTCTTTTCCTCGTCATCGACGACTTCATAATCCGCGTCCACGACGCCGTCGTCCTTTTTCCCTTCGGCCCCGGGACCCGCCGCGCCTTTGTTCCCTGCTTTTTTGGCGGCTTCCTCGTACATCTTTTGCGCGATCGTATGCGACGCGGTGCCGAGTTTCTGGGCCGCGCTGTCCAGCGCTTCCTTCGATTCACTCGCCAGCGAGGCCTTCGCTTCTTTAAGGGCCTCTTCGACTTTCTTTTTCTCGTCTTCCGTGATCTTGTCCCCGTGTTCCTTCAGGGTCTTTTCGGTCGCGTAGATGAGGTTGTCAAGCTGGTTACGGGCCGTGACCACCTCATGCTTTTGTTTGTCCTCATCGGCATGGGCCTGGCCTTCTTTAACGAGTTTTTCGACCTCGTCTTTGGAGAGGCCGGACGAAGATTCGATGCGGATCTTCTGTTCCTTGCCCGTACCGAGGTCTTTGGCCGACACGTGGACAATGCCGTTCGCGTCAATGTCAAAGGTCACCTCGACCTGCGGAACGCCGCGGGGTGCGGGCGGAATGCCTTCCAGATTGAAGAGCCCGAGCACGCGGTTATTCGCGGCCATTTCGCGTTCCCCCTGGAGAACCTTCACGGTCACGGCGGTCTGGTTGTCCGCCGCGGTCGAGAAGATCTCGGATTTCCGGGTCGGGATCGTCGTGTTGCGTTCGATCAGCTTGGTCATGACGCCGCCCAGGGTCTCGATGCCGAGTGAAAGCGGGGTCACGTCCAGGAGAAGAATGTCCTTCACGTCCCCTTTCAAAACGCCGCCTTGGATCGCGGCGCCGACCGCCACGACTTCATCCGGGTTGACGCCCTGATGCGGGACCTTCTTGAAAAGGTCCTTCGCCTTTTGGACCACGGCCGGCATACGGGTCATGCCGCCGACCAGGATCACTTCGTCAATATCCTCGGGCTTCACGCCCGCGTCCTTCATCACCTTCAAGCAAGGCTGCACGGTGCGCTCGATCAGGTCCGTGACCAACTGCTCGAGTTTCGCGCGCGTAAGCGTCAAAAGAAGATGCTTGGGCCCGGAGGCGTCGGCCGTGATGAACGGCAGATTGATCTCCGTGCTTTGCGCCGTGGAAAGCTCGCACTTCGCCTTTTCCGCAGCCTCCTTAAGACGTTGGATGGCCATACGGTCCTTCGAAAGGTCGATGCCGTCGGTCTTTTTGAACTCCGCGATGAGCCAATCGATGACCTTCTGGTCGAAGTCATCGCCGCCCAAATGCGTGTCGCCGTTCGTGGCCTTCACTTCGAAGACGCCTTCCCCGATCTCAAGGACGGAAATATCGAACGTTCCGCCGCCCAAGTCGTAGACCGCGATGGTCTCGTCCTTTTTCTTGTCCAGGCCGTACGCGAGCGCGGCCGCGGTCGGTTCATTGATGATACGCAGCACCTCGAGGCCCGCGATCTGTCCCGCGTCCTTGGTGGCCTGGCGCTGGGAATCGTTGAAATACGCGGGGACGGTGATGACGGCCTGCGTGATGGGCTCCCCGAGATACATTTCCGCGTCGGCCTTGAGTTTCTGAAGGACCTTTGCGGAGATCTCCGGCGGCGTGTAATCCCGTTTTTCCTGCGGGATATTGAAGACCGCTTCGCCGTGTTTCCCGGCCTTGACCTTGAACGGGACCAGCTGGGCCTCGTGGGTCGCCTCTTCCTGGCGGCGCCCCATAAAACGCTTGGCGCTGAAGATCGTGTTCTCTGAATTCGTGATCGCCTGACGCTTGGCCGTTTGTCCCACCAGTTGCTCGCCGGTCTTGGTGAACGCGACAATGGAAGGTGTGGTGCGGTTGCCTTCTTTATTTTCGATGACCTTGGGCTCGCCGCCCTCGATGATCGCCATACATGAATTGGTCGTTCCTAAATCGATTCCTAAGATCTTTGCCATGGTAGTTTCTCCTTTTCAGATTCGTTCATTACGACAGTCTCACTGCTTATACATCAATTACCATGCCAACATGTCAAAAAATATTTTATCATAATTCTATTAATTTAAACAGGTTACAACGGCTCATTTTTCAGGATAAAAATCGAACCTGTCGCGTGCGCCATAATGATGCAGTGGTTTGTATCCAAACGGCAAAGCGAGATAGTTCGAATTAAAATTTACTTTTGCAGGACGCAGAAGAGGGCGTGGGGGTTGGGTTGACGGACGCTCTTAAAAAAGCTTTCGCGAATGTGAAGGACCTGAAGGACCGGGGTGAAGGAACGGCGGATCTCTTCCTCGGAGATCCGGTAGGGACCCTCCCCGGGAGGCTCCTTGTCGCTGAAACATTTCAGCATCAGATAGCCGCCCTTCCCCAGCAGGCCGCTGACGTTTTGAACGTAAACGTTCCTTTTTTCGAGCGGAAAAACGTGGAAGATCCCGCGATCGAAAATCATATCGAACGGACCTTTAAGCTGGGTCGCGAGGATATCGTCTTTCATAAAACGGATCCCCGGAGCTTTTTTCTGCGCCCGGGCCTCCGCCTTCCGGATCGCGGACCCCGAAACATCGCTCGCGACCACGTCAAACCCGAGCCCTTTTAAGGCGATCGCCTGGGTCCCCGGGCCGGTGCCGAGGTCCAGCACATGCCCGGACCGGATCTTGAGACTCTTCAAGACCACGGCAAAATCAAAGTCCAATTCCGGCGTGAACCAGGGCATTTTCTCGACGTCCTCGCCCCGGTAAAGCGCTTCCCAATCCGAGATCTTCTGCTCTTCCATTTTCAGGCCCCGACCCTCCTTACCTCAGACACTCCGCCATGAGTTCAATATATTGCTGTTCCAAAATATCATTGAAGGCACCCGTCTGAATGGCCCCGTCTCTTTTCAGCACCGCGACAACGCGGGAAGATGATTTGTCGAACCAACGATCAAAAAGATCATGGATGTCGATCCCTTGGTTCAATTCCCCTTGAAGCTCCCGCTCCGCCTGGAACCAGTCGTCGAATGCCGTGCGTAAGGAACCGATCTTTGCATCGCGGATCGCCTGCGCCCGTTCTTTGATTAAGGCAACTTCCCCGCTCGTGTATTGCTGGGGTCCTTTGTGCTCGATCCCCGTGGCCGCCCTGAACTCCCGCTCCGCCTGGAGCCAGTCATCCAGTGCGGTGTTCAGCGCCTGGCATTTCCCCTTCCAGATCTCGCTTGCCCGTTTACGGATCTTCTCCATATCCGACTTGGAATATTTTTTGTCACCCTTCGATCGTTTTTTCATAATGGCTCCTTTTGCCGGGTTTAAATTGCTCCATCAGCATAGTACACCTATTCCAAATTTCTAGTGAAAAAGCAGTCAAGGTCCCCGGCTCACGCATCGTCGGGGAAATGGGGTCAGACCTTTTTATTTCAGGTCAATTCGGTCGCGGGCGACCGTTTTGGGTAACGGTTTACTCGAGCCCCCACTTTAAATGATGCCGCACTTTGTTCTTATCCAGCCATTCCGCGGGGATCTCCGCGGGAGGGACCGTCTTCTTATTCATCTGATCGACCAGGGGGAGCTCGAGGGCCTTGGCGCAGGTGGCGGCGACATAGCGGGCGTACTCCGGGAACCAGGCCGAGTTGAATGTACAGCGGTCCCAATCTCCCCGTCCGGATGCCGGATCTTCGGGCTGCTTCCATCCGATCACATAGCCCAGGGCCTTTTCTCCGCGCATGACCCAGACCGGGAACGCCTTGGTCGCTTTTATGATCCTCCTCCGATCAGGATAAAAATCAGGATACAATTGCATTTCCACGAGCGCCAGCCGGACGGAATCCGCCCCGTCCAAAAACACTTCCGTTCCCGGACCTACCTGGAAGTTCATGAAAAACCAGGCGCTGTAAAGCGACTGCCTCGCTCCGTCGATCTCGCAAACCCTTTCCAGAAAGAGCGCCGCGAGTCCCGCGGCCACGAGCACTGCACCCGTCACGAAAGAAACCCCTCCGTTCCCGAAATTGAGGGAGAACGCGAAGAATGAGATCCCCGCGAAGGCCCCACAGACAAGGGCGACCAGCACTCTCAAACCTTTCATCGGCATGCGGAAAACCGCTTTACCCGCCATGACAACCTCCTGTTTAGATCAAAAAGTCCGCTGGCGGGCTTTTTTGATGGAACATGCCCACCCGTTCAATTTACGCGGCGACGCGTTTTTTGCCCACCCGTAGACGTCTACTTTTCGTGCAGGTCAATTCAGCCGCCGGCGGCTGAATTGGGTAGAGGTCTAAGCGGTTCATTTGCGGGGTCCCCGGAATTACCCCTCCCCGTCGGACGGCGTCCGGTAGACAGTGCCTGGTTTTATTCAACCCCCCTCCGCGAACAGCGGTTAGTATATAGATAAGAGATGGGATTAAGGTTGTTAAGTCTTCAGTGGAACGACAGTAGCAACATCGCCGTCCCGCTTTGCGTCCTCTCTAGTTTTTTCTATGAGATTCCAATTGATAAGTGAGCAACGGCAACGCACAGCTTCTTGGGGTTTTCTTGGAGAAACGTAGATTAAGCTGCGGCACTTTGGACACATGTAAGCCTCTCGCAATTGTGAGAATCCGGCAAAAATCGGTGCAAAATCCGCGGGTGTTGCTTGATAAAGACGATTGTAGTGGACGGTGAGATTCAAGATCCATTGCTCGATTTTGCTCGCTTTTTTGGCTGCAATAAATCGAGCCTCGATCTCTTCATATTCTTTGATTCTCTCCGGATGATTCCAGCTGTTTGCTGCCTTCTTTGCGTTGCCTAAGAGCCGATCCAACTTTATAAGTGCGCTGTCCATGAGGTCTGACAATTCATAGCGGCCATCGCCATTGTAAGGAACAAGAGCCACCAACGAATCGCAGACATCATCAAAAAATTCCTCCAGCTCTCTCCTAAGAGCCGCTGCCGCCTTCGGCACATCTTCTGCTGCCAAAAAGTCACTGATTTCACGCCAGCGATCTTCTTCGCGCCACTTGGGGCCATCAGCTACGGTCCAAGCTCGAAACGTTAAAAAATTCTCAACCGGAACAACGTTCGCATTCCGCAACTGACGAGCCCAAATCTTATCGTGCGTTGTTATGAAGAATTGTCGATCACTGAATTCAGTTACAAGAAGTTCACATACAGGCTGGCGATGCCCACTATCTACGGACATTACGACGTCATCCAGAATAGTGAAACCGATTTTTCCTTGAGTGAGTTTCTCCATCAGTGCGAGATAGAGGCACAGTCCCATGCTGTCTTGGTGTCCCTCGCTGTGAAACGCGATTGGCGGGAACTTTCCTTTGCCATGAAAATCGACTTCAAGCTTTAGGGCCGCACCATCAGGTCGGAGGCTCGCCGTGAACGTTTCCTTCTCATGGTCATGAAGCGCGCAGTAATACTTGACGAAGGATCTTTCGATTGTTGAATATAAGCCCGCCATAACTGCGTCTCTCGATTTCTGAAACTGCCGCGCGAGCTCACCGGCTAGATCTTTTTTTGACGCTAGAGCTCTACTTTCTTTTCCGTGTCGGACAAGCGATGGCCACTGCGCTTCGAATTTTGTTAGTGTGTCCCATGCGACTTGCTCGGGAGATACGGACGCAGCGCCAACGACCGAAGCATTAGAAATGGTGGACAGATGCCGAGAAAGATCGCCGCTTGAGAAAAAAGCAGCTTGAACGCTTTCTGAATCCTTTGACGGATATTCGGAAAGTGGGTTTGCAAGACGCTTGCGCCATGTCGCCCAACTGGCCGCTGTATCGTCCATGTATTTTTTTGAATCAACTAGTCCCAGCTTCTCGGAGGCAGCTGAAAGACGTGGGAGGACAGCTTCAAAGGAGCCGAGGAGCCGAATAATCTGATCTGAAAAACCCGATGCCTTCTTTTGAAGCTCGGCCGCTTTTTCTGCCTTTTTTTGCTTATCTTCAAGGAATTTGCGAAGCTTTCCAGCTTCCCACGGTTTTTCGCACAAGGGGCATTTTTCACCACTACCAATGAGGGAAAGGCCAAGGTCAATGAGCTCCTTCGAGTCTAGATCCTTTCGAAGTGCCGGATCTTTCTCGGTTTCAAGGACAAGAGCATTTAGGCCAGCCTCCGCTATTTTCAATGAGGCTTTCATCTTGTCGTCGAAGGTAACTTTTTTGATGTCATCGGCTACGATAACAGGATTTGCCGCTTGGGAACTGCTTGAAGCAGGCGCGATTAGATCTCTTTTAGGCACGTCCAAGGCACTACTTTCGATGGGAGCGCCCTTCAAAGTTGCGCGCAGGGCGTTCACTGCAGACAACACGCCGGCATCATCGAACGACTTCAAGCCAAGTAAACCGACGATGTCAGCCTGGAAAATTCCAAGATTTCGAAGACTCTCAATCTCAGCCCGCTCAATTTCGTTTTGCACGCCGTTCAGAAGCTTCCGAAGATCTTCGATTTCACTGACATTCATCAGAGCTTGTATGCTTTTTGCTCTTTCTGAAGGCTCGGCAGCGATATAACGCAATATTTCCCGTCGCGATAAGACATGGTAGCCACGTTTCGCAATTTCCAACGCTACGGTCATACTGACATCCGGCTGAGGCTCGCACTTTAGTATTTTTGGCGTAGAAATAATACGTTCAATCCTAAACTTATGGCCATCTTCCAATACCTCGGCCGAGACAACCGCCTCTGCAGGCTTGTGGTCTATGTGGGGGCCTTGATCACGGAGTGAAACGTCGCCGGTACCTTCACCCTCAAGCCTCTGAATCCTTCCTGTAAAAAGAAAGTCGAGTGAATCGACCAGTGCGCTCTTGCCTGAACCGTTCGGCCCAGAAACAACAACGCTTTTGCCCTTTGGCTCGAACGTAAAATCAACTAGCCCTCTAACATTTTTGACGGTAATTGAAAGTATCTTCATAACTCATCCTTCCAGCGCGGCCGCGAAATTCGCCTTACTGGGAAGCTTTTCAGCGGTCAAAAGGTTACGAATTTTCTCAATTTTCTCGTCAGTAATCTTGCTCTTAAGCTCAGGCTCCGAGAGCATCTTCTCGACTATTTCAACGAATAAAGGGTCAGGCATTTCACACCTCAACGAAAAAGCTGCTGCCGCTCGAAGCGACGACGGCTCTGTAAAAGTAGGCGTCCTACGAATGGACACCTTAGTTCAGAAACAGGAGGCAATCACCTTTTGGTGGGTACTCTAATCCCATCGAGGAGAGTTTCAAGGGGAATCTCTTCGCTCCTGTCTGCTACGTCTAGACTAATTTATATTCTTCCAGTTTGCGATACAAGGTCCGTCTTGAGATACCGAGTTTTTCGGCGGCGGTGGATTTGTTGCCGCGGGTCTCCTGAAGGGCTTTTTGGATGAGCTCACGCTCGGCGTCCGTGATCTTCGAGATGCCCTGGAGCGGGGCATTGGCGACTGTCCCCGTGCCGAGGGGCCTTCCCTGCCGGATATCTTCGGGGACTTGGTCGAGGGTCAGCATGTCGGCGGAACTGAGAACGATCATGCGTTCCACGATATTCTTCAGCTCGCGGATATTCCCGGGCCAGTTGTACTCTACGAGGGCCTCGAGCGCGTCTTTTTCGATCCCGCGTATTTTCTTGGCGTTGAGCTCCGCGTATTGCCGGATAAAGGCGTTCACGAGCGGGGCGATGTCTTCCTTGCGCTCTCTAAGCGGCGGGACCTTCAGGTAGATGACATTGATGCGGTAGTAGAGGTCTTCGCGGAACCGTTGTTGCTGGACTTCGTCCAGGAGCGTCTTGTTGGTCGCGGCAATGAGACGCACGTCGACTTTGATCGACTTGGTCCCGCCCACGCGTTCGAACTCGCCTTCCTGAAGCACGCGCAGGAGCTTCACCTGCGTGTCCTTGGTGATCTCACCGATCTCGTCCAGGAAGAGACTTCCCAGATGCGCCCGTTCGAACCGGCCTTTTTTCCGGTCGGTGGCGCCGGTGAAAGAGCCTTTTTCATGGCCGAAAAGTTCGCTCGCCAGCAGCGTATCGGTCAAGGCGGCGCAGTGCACCGCGATAAAAGGATACTGTTTGCGGGGACTGAGTTCATGAATGCGTCTCGCGATGAGCTCCTTGCCGGTGCCGCTTTCCCCTTCGAGCAGGACGGAGGCGTTGGAGGCCGCGCTCGTGTCCACGGTCTTGAGGAGTTCGTTCATCTTCTGGGATTGCGCGATCAACTGGCCCAGATCATAGCGTTCCCTGAAAAGTTCCTGCTTGAGCTCCCGGTTCTCTTCTTCGAGCTGATGGCTGCTGAACGCTTTTTTGACAAGGAATTCCAGTTCTTCGAGATTGACGGGCTTGGTCAGGTAATAGAAGGCCCCTTTTTTCATGGCCTTGACCGCGTCTTCCACGGAACCGTAGGCGGTGAGGAGAATGACCTTCGCGGCCGGGGCCGCGGCCCGGATCGCTTCCAGGAGCGCGATGCCGTCCATTTCGGGCATCCGGATATCCGAGATCACAAGCTCGGGGCTCTCCTTTTTGAAAATCTCGAGGGCCTCTTTGCCGTTCTGGGCGGTCATGACATCGTAGTCCAGACCTTGAAGGAATTGGGTCAGGCCCTTCCGGGCGTTGGCCTCGTCTTCGACGAGCAGGATACTTTCAAACATGGTGATCGATCTCCTTTTTCAATAGAATCATCCGCAGAATTTTTTGGAATTCTTCTGCACCGTTCGTTTTTCTCCAGCGAGGAAAAACTCACTCGCGCCTTCGGTCTTGCTCGACGAGCAGACCCTGGTAAGAGGCAGCGTTCGCAGCCCTTTGGAGCTCGGTGCCGCCCTCTCAAGGGCGGATCCAAAGGGCGAGAGCCGCACGCGGTCGTTTCTCGCTGGAAGAAACGAACCGCGGGTGACGATGCCAGGGCCTGCTCGTCACCGTGCCCGCTCGACCTACGGAGCGTGCTGCCAGAATTCCATAAAATTCTGCTCGCTGTTTCATTGATAATTCGGTAACTGTAGCTGGGGTTCGCGGACGGGCAAGAGGATCTTGAACGTGGTCCCCTTGTCCAATTTGCTCGCGACCTCGATCTTGCCGCCGTGTTCGGCGACGGCGTCATAGACCATCATGAGGCCGAGGCCCGCCCCCTCGGGTTTCGTGGTGTAATAAACGTCAAAGATCCTGGCAAGGTCCTTCTCGGGGATGCCGCAGCCCGTGTCCGCGATGGTGATGATGGCGCAATGCTGCTTATGCGTCACCGCGATCTTGAGCGCCCCGCCTTCCGGCATGGCCTCCAGGGCGTTCTTGAAGAGGTTCATAAAAGCGTAATAGAGGCGCTCCCGGTCCATCAGAAATCCGGGCAGCCCCTTGTCTTTCGAGAATTTCACGGGGACCTTCGCGGCGTCGAGCTGCGGTTTCAGGAAAGAAAGGGCGTCGGCGATCACTTCGTTCAGATCATCCAAACGAAAACGGAGCGGCGGCTTGCGGGTGGCCTTGAGAAAATTACGGATAATGCGGTCGAGCCGCCGGGTCTCGTCCTGAATGTCGCTTAAAGAATCCGCGATCGAATTGCGCTGGTCAGCGGGAAGCCCGGCCAGGCGTTTTTTCAGGAGTTCCAGATGGATCGTGATAGCGTTCAGGGGATTCCCGATCTCGTGGGCAATGCCGCCCGCGAGCCGCACCAGGCTTTCCATGCGCGAGAGCATAGCGGCCTCGAATTCCTGTTCCGAACGCGAGGTGATGTCCAAGAGGAGTATGAGAAAATTCGTTTTCCCGTCCTCTTCTCTCGGGAGGACCGTGACGCGGAGCCGCATCTCCTTCGGGGAAAGGATCCTGAGGTCGTGGACGGTGCGGGTCCCGGCGGTCACGACGTTTTCTTTCAGGAAAGCCGCGAAGGAAGGGTCCTGGGTCTGGTTCCAGACGGGCTGTTTGGCCGTGGTGCGGACGCCTCCCAGCCAGTCATCGGCCTTCCGGTTGACGAAGAGCGGATATCCTTTTGCGTCCGTGATGACGATCCCTTCTTCCAGGTTCCTGCAGGCTTCCGCGAGCTGGAGGTTTTCCTGGGTCGCTTCCAGGAGCTTGAGATAGAGGGAATCTTTTTCGATCTGCGGGAGACGCGGCTTGAGACGTTTTACAAAATCAAGCTTTTCGCTCATGGGCTTCTTTCACTCCCTTGGCGTTCTCGATGAAGGTCCGGAGGAGTTGGGGGTCTTTCGTGCCGGGAGCGGACTCGACGCCGCTCGCGACGTCCACGGCGAACGGGCGGACCTTTTCGATCGCTTCCGCGACGTTCAGCGCGTTGAGCCCTCCCGCCAGGAAAAGTTTGTCGTGCACATAGGGCTTGTCCTCGATGATGCTCCAGTCGAACGGGACGCCGGTGCCGCCTTTCTCGGAATGCGCAAAGGTGTCGAAAAGGAACGCGCTGACATTGTACTCCGCGATCCGTTTCAGGCTCATGGCGTCCTTGACGTGAAAGGTCTTGATGATCTCGTAACCCTTCTGCATGAACGAATTGCAGTAAAGCGCGGTCTCTTCGCCGTGGAACTGAAGGAACTTGAGGCAGAGCTTTCCTGCAATGGCCTCGACTTCTTTTTTGGGCTGATTGCAAAAAACGCCTACGGTGTTTTCGAAGTCCGGGAGCTTTTTGAGGATCGCCGCCGCTTTTTCGACCGTGATCACACGTTTACTCGCCGGCGTAAAAATAAAGCCGAGATAGTCCGCCCCGAGGTCCGCGGCGAGGCGCGCATTTTCGTAATTTGTGTTGCCGCAGATCTTGACGCGTGTCATAGGGCCCCCTCCGCGATCGAAACGCCGTTTTTCCCGAGAAGCTTCCGGAGGGTCGCGGCGATATCTTTGGA
>JAZDFE010000037.1:0-21223 GCA_043808175.1 Candidatus Omnitrophota bacterium
ACCCATGCTTGGATCTGCGCCTTCGTTAACGCTCGGATCTGCCCTTCCGTCAACGCTCGGATCTGCGCCTCCGTCATCACTTGGATTTGTCTTGCGGTTGACCCTTTCAGTTGTCTGATTTTTACGAGAAGCGCTCCGACACTAACGCCCGTCCTTGCTTCGGAGCGAACCTGCGCGGACCGAAGCTTTTTGATCCTTCCTTCGAGCTGTTTGATACGATGCGGGATATTCGCCAATAATCTGCCTTGCGCTTGAGAATCCTTATCGGCCGTCTGAGTCTCTGCCCTTGACTGTAGTAATCGGACGATCTTGCGTTGAAGCCCGACAATTTCCGAGTTTGTCGCCCTCGCTTCCGAGCGGGCTTCGCTTAATTTCAGGATCCCCGCGATCTCCCGGTCAAGATCCTTGATCTCTTGAACAAGAGCAGTCAGTCTCTTTTGTATTTCCGGGGTCCGATCTTGGATACCTGCTAGAGCGACTACCCTTTTTATTAGGTCGGTTCTCTGGGCCTGTAATTCGCCCAAATCTGAAGTCCCTCTTGCTTCGGAACGGGCGGAAGATTCAAGGATGGCCGCTTGGGCCGGGGTCACGGAATGAACCACCCCGCCTGCCACGGTCACGTTCACCACCGCGGGCTGGTAAGTCTCTTCCGGAAGCCCTTCGCGATAATACACTTGATAGAGTTCCCACCGCACGTCTTCTCCACGGAACACGGGTTTGTTATTGACGATCCGCACTTCATCAAAATTGCTCATGTCCACAAACTGCCGGTACAACGCCGTCGGCTCCCCGCTATACCCGCCCAGGGCCTGGGCATACACCGCCAACCGCAATTTGTCGTTCCCGTAACCGTACGATTTCGATTTCGCATCCGTTCCCGACGGCCGGATCTCCAGCACCTTGTCCGGAAACTGCATGTACACCCCGTCCCCGACAAAAAGGATATCCTGCAGATCATCAAATCGCAGGCCCTGGCCCGCAAACGTATCATTCAATATCTCGATGATCTGGGAAAGCGTGGTCCTCCCGTTTAACCGCGACAACACCATATTCACGAAAAATGCATAGTTTTGCTCACGCGAAATTTCGCCTTTTGCTTTCTCCAATTTCAATTGATCGGGATCGGGTTCACTTTGATTGTAAAATACCTGATCGTGACGAACATCGAACCGGCTTGCGATCCGGCTCTCCTCAAATAGCGCGCTCAAATAATCCGACAGGAACTCCTCCCGGGTCTCTAAATGGGCCGCCATCGCCGCCTGCACCAACAACGCCTCTCCGGCGCTCTTCTCACGCATCGCGATCGCCTCACGGCCCCCGCGGCTCTTGATCATCTCCTCAGGACCGATGATCATCCCCCCGGACTCCTCCCCCGCAAACAGCATCCGGGGATCCACTCCCAGGTTCACTTCCCGGCCAAACACGTCTTTCACAATCACCGGTTGACCGGGATGCTTTCGCATCTGGTACTCCACTTTTTTCATCATCGCCGCGATCTCCTTAAATCCGACCGGCACATTCAGCACCTGCACCCCATTCGCCACGGCCCATTCACGCCACGCCGGCGATGAGGCCGTCGTCATGATAATAAATCGCGGGTGCTTGTCCCAAAGTCCCGCAGCCTTCAACGACTCCGCATGATAAACCATCGACATGAAAAACGACTGGTTCGGAGAATAAACCGCTAGGATCCGTTTCTCATCCAATCGCAACACTTCCACCCCAAGACGTTTTAATTCGCCGGCTCGCTCCGCGGGCTCGACTTGTCCCGTCACCAACCGGTCTCCGTCAGGATCTGTCATCAATACCACTTTCCCGATTGGTGCATCCTTCAATAAACGGTCATACCCCATCCTCTCCATCACCGGGATCTCGGTCGTTTCCCCCGTCTTCTTATCCCGCTTCACGATCGTCGTGTCCTGCGTGTAATCCTCCACTTTCCCACTGTCCGTCAATTCTTTCCCGATCCCGTGAAAAAAGGGATCTTCCGCAACATGGAACCACTCGAAAGCATCCGCAATCCCCAGTTTCTTGAAGATCCTCGTCATCGTCCGGTACATCGAACCCCCGACGTTGTCGATGATAATCTTTTCCTTCAGGCCGCGGATGCGCCCCAAATTAACGTCGGTCGCCACACCGTTCTTCAAATACTCCACATAGACATCCGTGCCGTCCTCCGTCGCCTTCATCAGACCCTCATCGATCAGAGGATCGTTGGCCGCCGCGATCTTAAACCGGTATTCCCCCTGCGTCCGCGCGGTCTCGAACATCTCACGGATCTTCCCAACGAATCGAGCCGATTCCTCAGGAAGGTATTGGCTCCCCTGATTGTTGATGTCTTTGGTCGCTGAAAAATTGCTCCCCGCATGCGAGGACGTCACGTGTTCCGCCCCCACCAGGTCATACATGAATGTCAGCATCGACACCATCCAGATCGGCGTCGTTTCGCGGTTCACCGGCGTATAAGTCCGGATCCCCTGCGCTGCTTGAATTCGGGCGATCATATCCACAAAACGCCGGGTGTTATACCGCGACTCCCCGCCCGCGATCTTCTCAAGGTTCTTCCCGGGGAAAAGTTCCTTGCTCACCAATGCCTTGGCCAACGTCGCAAACGCGATTCCGATCTCGTTAATGCGGTTCCGCGTGTCCCACGGATATAAAATGTTCTGCGTCAAACGGATCCCTGCGGTCGCGATCTTTGCCTCCGCTTCATAATCCTCCAACCATGCCATCAGACCCAACCCTTCCTCATTGGCACCCGGATTCGCCGGATCAAACGCCACCCCTTCCTTGTAAGGATACAAGTGCGCGTGCTTCAAAACCGCTTCGATCCTCCCGGGATTCGTAATGTCAAATATCTGGTTCCCGCGCTTCACATAATCCGGTGTCGTCGCTTCCACTTGCGCTTTGTACTTCGCTTCCAGATCGGGACGTGTCGGACCCAATGTGGGCATACCCCTCACCTCAGATCGGCTCGCGCCTGTTCTTTTTTCTGTTTTTCCGGTGGCTGCCGTCTGTTCTGCGGAATGTGTTTCAAACCCAAAGACGCGCGCCACAAGACGGCCCACAAAATACACAGCAAAAGCTGCCCAATAAACCACGTAGCCGGCTATTGCACCGAAGAGAGACATTACGACTCCCCAACCTAAAGTAAAAGCTCCCTGAAGAACTAATGCACCCACACTGTCCGATCCTATCCTTAAAAAATGGGCCCCCGCCTGATAGATCCCGAAAACAAATCCGCTAAAGCCGGCAATAATCGGAAGCATCCCTGCCAAATCGACTCGAGTGAGCGATATCATTTCTTCCCTCACTTCAGAGATCGTGGAAATCTTCTTCTCACTTCTCACCTCGGAGCGGCGGGATTTCACAGAACGGGCTTGAGCGTCTTTTGATATTCTATTCAACGCTCTGGAAAGTTCTTCTGCTATGTCCCAAGCGCTAGCGTCCGCTGCCTTTACAAGCGCGTTCACCACGGCAGGCCTAGCTGTTTTCTCAGAAATTTTTATCAGCATCCCGACAAGGAGAGAAACAACACTCCACGCGTTGGCATCCGCTGCCTTTGCAAACGCTTTCGTCACAGCAGGCGCTTGTTTCTTCCCGGAAATATCTGTGAGAATTCTGGCAAGCGCAGAAACAGCGCTCCATGCGCTAGCATCCGCTGCCTGCACAAGCGTTTTCGCCACGGCAGGCGCAATTGTTTTCCCGATACGTCTCAGCACTTCGTCAAGTTCACGAACAACGCTCCCTACGTTAGCACTCGCTGCCCTTGAAAGCACTCTCACGATCTTTTCAGCATCTCTTACCTTCTCGCTCCTCACCTCCGAACGACCGATCTCCTTTTCGCCGCGGAGATCGACGTCTTTAATGGTGGGGATCTTTTTCTCATCCTGTCCTGTGTGTTCACCGAGAAAATTATAGACCAAGTTAAATGCGTGAAGTCCCGGCGCCGCTGTCACGTTTACAATAGCATTTATAACACCAGGAACAATGAACCATGGGTTCTCTCCCTCTTCAATCTGATCCACCACGGAGGGTGCAACCACCTTCGCGACACGTTTCAGCAAATTCCGAGCACCTCGCACTTCCGAACGACCGATCTCCTTTGAAATGGGCCCCTCGCTCACTGTCCCGAGGGTCCAAGGCTTGCCGATCTGTTGCTGCAGGAAATCCCCAATCGGAGCATAAGCCGCGGTAAAAGCCTCCCGGTCCTCGGCAGACAGCCGTCTGACCGGCTGTTCCCGCAACACAGGCTCTCCGATGCCGATCAACTTCTTCTGTGCATCCAGCTTGAGCGAAAGATCCGCCTTGAAGGATCTGGTCTTCAGATTCGGATAAGAAAAGGAAACCCCATCGCGACGCATCGTGAGGGTGTAAGAATGTGACCCCGGTTTAAACGGGTCGAACATGCGTCCCGGATAATCCCGATCGGGTATCCCCGAAAGGGTATGGTCCAAATAGACCCGCACATCTCCGAATCTGAAGACCAGACTCTTGATCACAAGCGATCGGTGAAGGCCCCCTACCGGCGCTACCACTAAGATCTCTATCCCTTTTCCGGAACCTTGAACATCAAAATCCCTCACTTCAGAGCGGGATTCTGCGAATGTATTAAGCTCGTTCAGCGCGTGAAAGATCTTCAGCGCCTTGGTCCTTCCATTCGCCTTTTGATCTTTGTCCTGCAGCCATGTTTTCACAGCTTGAAACTGCTCGGGCGTAAGGCTGCTGATCAACGAGTGCACCTCGTTCCTGGCGGCCGGCATCATCGCGGAAGCTTCCATAAGCTCGTTGGCAAATTCTGAAGCATCAAACCGCGTTTGCACACGAGCCTCCGAGCGGTTTGCAGTCGTGGGTGTTTCTCCCGCGGCCAAGCGGGATGTTTTTTCCCTTACCGCTCTTCCTTCCAACAGTTCTGTAAGGCGTTCATCCAGCCACCGTCTTTGCTCTTGCGACAACGCTTGGATCTTCCAGCTCGTCAACACTCGGATCTGTGTTTTCGTCAACGCTTGGATCTGTGTCTTCGTCAATGCTTGGATCGTGAACGCTTGGATCTGTGTCTCCGTCAATGCCTGGATCTGCCATCCCAACAACGCTTGGATCTGTGTCTCTGTTAATAATTGGATCTGCCATTCCATCAACGCTTGGATCTGCCATACCTTCAACGCTTGCATCTGCATTTCCGTCCATGCATGGATCTGTGTCCCCGTCAAATTTTGGATCTGTGTCACCTCGTCAGTCTGTTCTTTCGTCAACCGCTGGGTTTGCCATCCCATCAACGCTTGGATCTGCTCCTTTATTAGCTCCGAAAACGACTTCCATCGCAATTGTTGGATTTTTGCGAGAAGCGCATCGACACTAACGGTTCCCGCTTGCGCGGCATCCTGCTCCCTCACTTCCGAGCGTTTTGAAGTCGCGGACACTTCTTTCATTTCCGCGTGGTTTGGAGCCGGGGATGCTTTTTGTTCCGCGGCGGAACGGTTCGCATCTCTGAGCAACGCATAATAGGTCGTCCAAAAGACATAATCGGTTATGAGATTGGGATTGGGGTGATCGGGAAACAGCTTCGGGTACCTTCTGAGGACCTGCACCGTCTCGATCGCTCTTTCGGTCGGCCGCCTCATCACAGAAGCGTTCTCGCCCGCCGGCAACACGGCACCATCCGAAGCCACACTTAAACCATGGGCTTCCAATTGACGCTTATGTGCCGCAAGATATTGTTGGTCCAACGATTCTCCCAAAACTCTCCGGATCTCGGCAACTTGTTCCATGGCTGCAGCCCCTCTTGCTTCCGAACGGTTTGCAGCATTGGAAGAATATGTCGCTGCAACTTTCAACACAAGCCTGTCAAAAACTCCCGCTATCCCGTGGCGGACAACACCGAGCTGCTCCTGCACGGAGGGCGGAAGATCCACATTACGGATGATTCGACCCGTAAAAAAGGACTGACCCGCAGAGCTTACGTCTATTCCCATATTGACCTGTTGCGGTTTTCCTTTTTCGTTATCGTGCCAATAACGGACATAAAAATGCCCTTCATAAAAACCAAGATGGGTGACCCCCCAAAACGAGTGCAGCCGATTTAACTTTTCAGAATATATCTCCAGATACCCCGGTACTCCCGTATGTGTTAGAAAGATGATTCGGGGTACTAAGTTCACTCCCAAACGGGAAATCTCCCGTTCAATAGCTTCGCTGTACATCACATCCGCTTGGGATGAAAGTTGCGTTCCCCGCACTTCGGAACGGCTTGCGGGGTTGACAATGGCGACCTTAACGGTTTTTTCGTTTATTTGTGACACCGAAATTGCCGAGGATACAACGGGCCTGATCATCGCCCGTGGGAAAGGCCGGGCTTTCCCATAGGACTGAAGTTGTTCAAAAGTTAACCCGAAGTGACTGAATATAAGTCCATTGTTATGCCGGGTATCCGGCGCAAGAAACCCCACCAACAGGCCACTTCCCGGGTGCCCTTTCGGCCATCCCAAAACGGCGGATTGGATCTTGAGATCGGAAGGCAGTTGAGCGCTGACCGAATCCCGGATAACTTGCGCTGCAGCCGATCCTCCGTCGTTAAAAGAAACCGGAACTTCCGCCCATTCCAAAACGTCTTCCGATGGATCGGAAGGAAGATGTCCTCGTGGATTGGAAGGAAGATGTCCTCGGGCTATTCCGACAACGACCCTCTCATAATTCGTGGTGAACTGTCGGACCCGGTTCATATCAAGGTTGACGTCGATCTCCCGTATTTCCGAGCGGCCCGCCTTGGTATTCCTGGCCTTCTGTGACCGCTGGTAGGATAATGTAGAGTTCAGCCGCAACCTCGCCTGTTGTTCATACTCAAGGGTAACGACATCGCTATTTTTGACGACATTGACTCCATGAGCTCCGTTGACCCTTACATACTTGACATCTTGCCTGGAAACCTGCTTCTCGGCATGTTGGATGCGGTCCACATTGTCCGCCTCAAGGAGCTCATTTAGAATATCGCTGAGACTTGCTTGGCCTGTGGGAATATTTGAAATTTCCAAGTTAACGCTGTCCTGACTCCGGCCCCGAACATGAATAGAAATCGGCAGGACACTTGATTTGAGACTTTCTATGAGCGCATCGTAGGTCAGAAGTCTTTTTTTATCGACCGCTTGATGCAATTGCCGCGCCGTGGCGGTCAAATAGGTCGCCCGTGCGATTAATTTCTCCAACAAGTTTTGGCGAGCCGCTCTCAGGCTTGCCTCAACGGACAAATCCCCTTCGTTGTAAGCCTCATCGAAAGGAATGAATTTGAGCCAAGCCTCCTTCAACTCCGTCGTGTCCCACTCGATCTGGTTTCCAAAAAACCGGCGACCGGCATAGCTTGAGTATTTCAGCAATTCCCTGGACCGGGCGAGATCTTTGATCGGGTATGTGGTGCGTATCAAGTATGCACCGCCATCACGCGCAACGACGATAGTATTCACAGTTACAGTGGCTCGTCCGGTTTCATCCGTGCGGAAAATAGGCCGTTGAAAAAGGCCCGGCAGGATCGAATGTTCTCCATATACCTTGGCCGACGCGCCTGTCAAACTCGAGACAACAACAATGCCTTTGCCTTTACGTTTTTTAAGGTCCTTTTTCGTTTTGAGCTTTAAATATTCGTGATAATCCGCGCCAAGGTCTGTATAAACAACTTCCTCTTCAGGCGTCAGCCTCTGAGCATCCTCAGGATTAAACCTCTTATTCGTCCTACTCTTTGAGACATCGAAATGGGGAAATTGAGCGCCTTCAATATTGGCGGCTGCAATACTTAACGCATTGCCTTCCGTAGACCCATATCTGTTGGGGACGGTCAGCTGTGTCCCCGTGCCCCGCTCAAAACCGATCAAAGCCATAAGCCCCGGCATGAAATTACCATCCCCTGAGGTTGCAAAATCATATCCCGCATAACCCTGGTGTTGATCGGCCGGTCTTCCTTCTGAAGGTTGAAGCCTGGCTGCCTCTGTAATAAGATAAGCATGCCTGTTATTGGATCCGGCTCCGTATTGATTCTTTTCATCTGGACGATCACCTAAGCTAAAGGTCCTCTGTCCTGACATGAAAGCACCAAAAGCCGCTTTATTATTAGGATCAATACCGTTCAGCCGTGCAAGCTCATGATAAATATCCAGCAGTCCCGCAAGCGGGGATATGTCCAAGGCGCCCGGTGAATTAGCGGCAATGCCCATCACGCGGGTATTATCGTCTATCAGTCCGCGAACTTCGTCGTCATCCACCAGCGCGGTAAACGTATTGCTGTCCGAAACATATTGGAGCAGATCTTCGTCTGTCGGATTATCCGGAAGAGGTTTACTTTCTTTTGACGTCATGCCGGCCGTTTTTTCCACAGCATCATCGATCTTCCATTTCAAACTGACATTCCCGCGACTTCTCAGAGCTTGAAGTTCCGCTAAAAAGGCATCACGGTCAAATAGATCGCCTTTTCTGAAATCCTTATACCCCCCTCTATACCCAGCCCAATAAATCCGTCCATCTGGGATATAAAAGGATCCGTCCCGTTTGCCCTCATTGGCCCACATCACAAGAGCCAAATGAGGATCGGCCTGAGTACGTATCAGAGTCGCGTGATGCACAAAATCCACCGCGGCGCCGTCGGCAAAATCCTTGGTGTCCTTTTCCACAATACCGGTAAAATTGGAGGCTGTTACTGCTTCCGCCTGCGTGGCGCCCACGGCGAACCTGATCTCAGGGTTATTCATCACACCTTCGATCGGACCGCTTCCTTTCAAACGGACGACTTGAACGGTGTCCGGCGCCTCGAAACCAAACCGCTGCAACACCGGTGCAAAATCCTGGGGTGTAGTTATTTCTTCAAACTTCGTCTCGAGACGCATCTCCGAGCGAGAGCTGGGTTCTTGGACTTTAATACGGACTGTGGCGACACCGTCTTCGATCGACAAACTGCCGTCATAAGTCGCCTCAAGGTCCAAAACTTTACCAAGGTCTTCCAAAAACAGCTCTGCGACATCGGTCCTTAGTTTCCAACCGCTATTTGCCGGGAGTTCGATACGCTTTACCGGTTGTTCTCTCCAAAGACTCTCCCAGATGGCAGTCCAAAGGTCCTCCCCTGAAATATCGGTCCAAACCTCCGGGGCACGCGCCTCGCTCCGCGCAAGAGAAATTTTTACGGTCCTTCCGTCAGCTTGCGGGCTCAACGTTGCCGTCACCGAAAAAGGCAGGAGCACGGGGGCTTTCTGGCCGAGCGTCTTCCACTTCATGTCTCTAGACTTGATGAATTGGTCGAGTTGCTGTTGTGATAATCCAAAATGGACAAAAGCCTCCCGGCCGTCAGGATATTTGAAAATAAAACCCGCCAAGGAAGCACCGTTGGGATGGTTCTGGAACCATGAAACGACCGCCGATCGAAGCTCCAGCTCGCGGGGCATGGTGAGCCCCAGTGAAGCCAGAATGGCCTGCGTCGCGACAAAGCCTTCTCTCTCAGCCTGCATAGCAACGATTGCTTGTGCCCAATTTTTATCCGTCTTCGCGCGCTCCATAGCATCTCTCAGGATTGTATTAAACGAAGGTTTTTCGATTTCAGCCCATCTCAAGCGCATCGCCGGCAACTTTCCTTTGACCTCCCCAAACGCTATCCCGCCTTTGGGGAAACCCGTCTGCCACGGTTTGGCTTGATCCACGGCAAGGCGAACCGTAATTTCGCGCATCTCCGAACGGGCCGGAGCGGAGTAGTTCACATGGAGTTCACCTTCCGTGTTCTTGCTCCCTTCTGCCATAAATTCAATGGTGCGGATACGCTTCAGGTCAACATTGCGGATCATCGCCAAGGGAATCTGCCAGATCCTTCCTTGGACCGAGGAGATCCCGTCCAAATAACTGTAGTCCGCGACGCCGGTGATGTCTTTAATGACCAGTTTGATCCTGCTGTTGGGAACGCGCCCGTAAAGTTCAAAACGCAGGTTGCTCAGGGAGCTCAGATCGGCCGAACCCTCCCCCCCCGGTGTAAAAAGTTGCAGCCCGGCACCTACATAACCGTCGCTTCCCGTATTAAAAGTGAAGGACAGGCCCCGGCCTGGGACTTCCCAGCCGGATTTCACTGTCGCTCGCCCCGGATTGAAGACATTGATGATGTTCTGTTGTCCCGGAAGAACGGTGAGATCGGCCGGAGTAAGCCCGGATGTTGACGTGTACGTATAGTAATTGATCTTGGAAGGTGCCGAGATGCTGGGGGGACATGCAGCGCTCACCAGGCCCGCCGTACTCAATAACAGCGCTGTCCTCAGAAATTTTCTTCGCGGCGATACGCCGGACTGTTTTTCTTCCGCCCGCACTTCCGAGCGGGATTTTATCCAACGGACCTCGATATTCCCGTGCCCGTCGGCGCTCGGCCCCTGGTACCAATGCCACGTTCTGCCATCGTCAAAAGATACCCGTGGCTTCCAATGCCGGGTGCCTACGCGCAGTCTTCCCCCAAAACGAAAACTTCCGTCACCGTAGGTGTTGACCTTTGCAGCAGGAAAGCTTTTCCACGTTTCACCGGTAGGATCAATTTCCGAATCCTCATACGCTATCTGGACCCGCATCAATCTCTCAAGCTCCGCATTGCGGATAGAAGGACGGACAGTGAACCAAACCCTGTTGTCTTGGTCACTCACAACCTGCCGGCCTTGATTATCAATCTCCGGGAAAAAATTTTCGAACCCTTTCACCTCACTTTGCATCGCACTTTGCATCGCAATAAGACGGGCTTCATGTTCTCTTGCTACCCATGGAGAAATTAAATCAAGGGTCCGGCCGTTCGAATAAGCAACAACGGAGCCGTCCTTTCTACTTATCCAATTGAGAAGATAACGAGTCGTAAGATAAGGAAGGATAAAAATCGCGTTGTATCCTTTCCTTGCGACTTCGTCGACGAGATAGTTAAGAAAAGCCGCCCAATCATTGGGCTCAGAATTTCTTAACCGAATTAACGTGTCGGTTGTGTGGGATCCCGCGGGAAGGTTATAAACTGTTTGGATGCCCACGCGACGCAGATCTTCCATGACCTGTGTTTCATCACTCCTTACTTCCGAGCGACCGCCTGTCCTCCGTTTTTGTAAAGGCTTCGCGAAATCCAACCCGGATGCTTTGAGCCTTTCTCGAACGTGCGCTACTTCCCTTGGTTTTAAATGGGAGATCTTCTGAAATTCCTGTTCCGTCAATGCTGTCAATTGGCCCACGATCGTGATGTCACCACTGAGATCGAACATGGAATAGTTGTGGACACTCAGGGACCCAAGACCTTTTGCCAATTTCGGGCGGATCCCGATGTCCGTAAGTTTTTTCTGAAGAACGCTGCCTGCCGCTGGTAAACGGAGCCCTAGTTTTTTCAGGGCTGTATCGATAGTCCGCAGATCGTCTTCAGTGAAAAGATTGAACTCACCCACATAAAAGGCCTGCATCTGCCCGAGCTGTTCCCGCGTATATTGCATAAGCTGACCCACCGTCGCGATATCCAGCGGCTCGACCTCGGCTTCCGGGGCGGGATCGATCAATTTTGCTGCCAGCTTCCTTGGAAGAATCTTCGAAAGTTGCAGTTTTGAATATTTCGAAAGCACCGCGCCGTTCAACTCTTTTCGCATCTCGGAACGCTTGCCCGCCGAAGCATCGGTGGCGGGAGCTTGCTGGATCGTAGCGGCAAGCGCTTGCGGCATGGCCGGAAGCGGCGCCACATGGCCAAGGGAATACTGCTGGAAATAAGACAGGCTGTCTTTGGCACCTAAAAGACCGTACACCTTGACCTGCCAGTCATTCAAACGCTCGATCACTTCCTTTTCCGTGGCCTCCGGCATTCTTGTCAGATAAGGAAGCAGCGGCGCGCAAAGGTACTTCACAAGATCTTTCAACTTACTGCGGACTTTCCCCGGGACGTCATTGCTGTCCGAAACCATCATCACGAGGATCTTCGCCCGGTCTTCAGTTTTATTCGGGTCAAGACCGCGCTCAGCTTGTACGACCTTAATGAAGTTTTCCCATTTGGGAGGCAGCGTTGCTCCGGACTTCTTGTCTACCTCCGGCTGTCCGAACTTTACAGTATTGCTTTGGATCCCTACCGCATACGTTAAAAGATCTTTCGGCTCGATCTTCAATGCCGCCGCATAATCCTTCAATACCGGGGTCAGACTCTCCTCGGCCGGCTTCATGAACAGCACCAAGAGATCCCACATCACATCCGCCATGGCAGGGTCTTTCTGTGCGATCGCTTCAAGGACGATGTTCTGGGGCTGCGTCGCAAGATGCACTTCTCCCACCCGGTGTTTCTGAAGGATCGGAAATTGATCGTCCGTCAGCTTCGAGGCGCCGTGCTGCACGCCCTGGACTTTCAGAAGTTTCTCGTGAATGCGGAACACGATCGTATTCACGCGCCGGCCCGCCACTCCATGGGCCGTCCCGGTCTGATAACTGATCTTGTCCAAACCCGCGATGTCCACTCCGTACTTCGCTTTGAATTCAGCATTCCGGGCCGCAAGTCCTTCCTTAACGCCCGCAGTGAACGCAAGGGTCCCCTCCACTTCGCTCGGCTTATCGGCCAACACTTCATCATCAATATGGCGTTCCTCACCGCCGATCAAAGTGACCGTCCCGCGCGTCATCAGTCCTTTGCTCTTGAGCTCTTCATCATGCGCGCGGATCTTCACGATCTGATCTATCGTCGCGGCGATCGTATGCTTATGGATCTCGCGGTACCGTTCGATACGGCCCTGATCCACCCAGTCCCAAAGTTCCGACTCCGGCATGTCATCGATCCAATGACCGATCGATTCAAGCGTTTCCCCGGCTTCCAGACGCTTCCGGACTTCGTTCATGAGCTTGGACAGACCTGTCGGGTTGTCCGGCGTGACGGATTCCGCGTAGAGTTTCTTTAACAAAACGGCATCGACTGCCGTGGAAGGATCGAGGTCGATATGATAGCCACGGGCCGTGATCATATCGCGGATCTCAGCCTCGAATTTATCAAACGCTTTCTTGCGCTTTGCCTGGTCGACTAACGGCTCACGTTCATCCAGTGTCATCTCTTCTTTAAACTTCTTCTCGAATGCTTTCGCGTCGACGCCTTCGGGAATCTTCGTTTTGTCCAATCCGAAAATGTCATCGAGCTTCAATTGCCGGTGGTCCGCCTGGGCGATGATCGGAACCTTCGAACCCACAAACGCGTGCGCAATTTGCGCGGCCGCAAGGAACATCTCATTCGTCTTAAGACCGGAATAACCTTTTTCGCTCGCGGCGAGTTCCGCGATCCCGCCGGCGTTCAGCCGGTCCATCGACTCGAAGAAAGAGATCAGTTGGATGATGCCGCCCGCGCGCATGTTGGTGGCGGGAATGACCCACACTTTATCTAAATTCGCTTTCTCACGATAAAGCGAAGCCGCGGACATCATTTCGACACCACGGGCGTTGGTGATGGCGCTCGCGATCCAATAAGCGGCATGATTGACGTCCGCGTTGGGATTGTCCGTCAGCTCCCGTGTCAGATCAAAAAGACGGCGATTGTCTTTCAGATCCTGGAGAATGGTTACCCCGTCCTCGCGCACTTTGACAATATCCGAAAAGTTCGTCAGCAATTCCGCGACCGATCCTGATAGCGCCGGCACGTCACGCATCTCCACCGCACGCGCCTCGGAACGTTTCCGAACGTCGGGTGAAGACAACAACCCAATTTTCGCATCTAAGATACCCTCAACAACCGTGTTCGGGACCATCTGCCCCAGGGTAAACATCCTTTTTGCTCCGCTAAGCGCCGCCGCCTTAACTGTGCGAACCGTAGGATGAAATTTTGCTGCCTCCGCGTGAAGGGCTGCCATGACCTCAGGATCAGAAATAGCGGCCTGATCGACGCGGTTAAGCACAGCTTGAAGTGCCTTTAATTGCCCTTTGCCCTCTTCTTCGGTTATTGTCGTATCGCTAATGAGAAGCCCGCCCACTTTTATCTTCCACGCTGCGGTCGCCGCTTGACGTGCTTCCGAACGGCCGATGGATAACTTTGAAAGAATCAAATTAACGCTGTTAAAATCAGAACGGGCGGAAGAGATATCGACATTGATACTTTTCGCCAAGGCGACCAATCCTTGAGCGATCGTATTCAAAACGGCTGGATCTCCTTGTCCTTCTGGAAATTTTATTTCCCGAAGGGTTTTCCCAAACCAATCATAAGGAGTAAGACGCGGCTTAAAATTGCCTGCAGTTAGGGCTACAAAAATGGGATATAGCGCCCGAGAAAGTATATTTTTTGCTTCGTTTCCTTCCGCCAGGACCCCTGCGACGGCCCAATCGCGGAGCACACTTAAGAGCGCCTTTACCCTGTCTGGAATATTGGCAATGTCCAATACCGAAACGGCCTCTTTAAGTAACGTGTGGGGCGGCGCAACAATGATCTCGACTTGGCCTTGACGGACAAATTTCTCGGCTGCCAATCCTGTGATAAATGAATCGAGACTATCCCTTTTTGCCGACGGCTCCGCCTTCCAATTGGCCGCAAGAACGAGCGTCCTTCCGTTGCCCTTCTCTGCGGTCTCGGCCATGATCCGGCCCATTTTGGAAAAACTTTCCAATTTTAGACTCGCGCCCCCGACCAGAAACCCGTCGATGTCAGGCTGGGTCGAAAGACCGCCGACATTTTCCGGTTTTGCGGAACCTCCGTAGAGGATCCTCATATGGGAAGCGAATTCCTGGGAGTAGTTCTGTGCAAGCCAATTCCGGATCGCTTGATGCACTTCCTGTGCCTGTTCCGGCGTGGCATTCAAACCGGTATTGATCGCCCAGATCGGCTCATACGCGATCATGCTCACCGCTTTTGCAACATCCTCTAGGCTCATGTCCTGAAACGCCACTTCAAGCTGATTGATGACAAACTGGATATGTCCTCTAGCGTCCCGGATGCTTCGGGGTTCGCCCACGCAAAGCAACTGTTTCGGAGCATCGCCCTGGGCCGCTAATTTCAGCTTTTGATTAATGACTTTATCGGTATCCCCGAATTGATGCTCAGTCCTTAGAAGCCTTCCGAACGTGGCCGAATTCTTGTCGGTATCATAAACTTCCATGTCGCGGTCCCGTCGCTCGCTATGACCAGTCAGTGATTCTGTGACACCGACCTCTTGAAGATGCTCAAAATTGACCGAGCCCGTCGCCGCACCCTTCTTCAGCGAAAAATGCTGGGCAAGTATCCTTATCGGGCTAACGTCCTGCAGCACTTCGGAGCGGGATTCATTTGTACGGAGTACGGAGTTCGAAGTACCGGGTTGTTTTTGCGCCGTACTCAAGTCGCCGTACGCCGTACTGAGTTTTCCCCGCACTTCCGAGCGGCCCGCCTTGGCATTTCTAGCCTTCTGTGACGGTTGATGGGATTTTGTGTTGGGTCCGTGAAGTGCCGTGATTTTTTCATGATCTTTGGTCCTCGGCACGCCATTCGTTACCGCTTTTGCTCTTTCGCTCCTGACCTGCGCTTGCCGCAATGCTTCTTGACGCTGGCTGCTGATATCACGAATTTCCGAACGGCCCGCCTTGGCATTCCTAATCTTCTGTGACTTATGATGAGGCGTCGGCTGCCCGTGAAAAGCCTGAACCCTGAGATCCTTGGTCGACGTTCCATTTTTTGCTGCCGCTTGCGTCGTCGCTTTTGCGCTTTCACTTCTGCGCTGTTGTTGCAAAGCCGCTCTGCGATCGATCAAACCGCCCGTGGTGGCAGAAGGCATCATGGACTGGAAAGTATTGAGATTGGTTCTGGAAAATGCTACGGAAAGCGCGTCACGGACCGCAACGGATTCGGTGCTGATCAAACCGGTGATCATATTACGAACGTTGGCGATCCAATTGCGGATTTCCGACCGCGAAAGAACGGTTTCCATCGCAACGGGATCTGAACCCAGCACGGCGCTCATTTGTGAAGTCTCGAACTCACGGACGCCGAGGATCGAACGGAGATAGACCTCATGGTCGCGCTTGGTGACTTCGGTGATGCGCGGCGTGATCTGAAGATAAGAAAGACCTTTGGCCGCGGCAAGTTTTTTCAGGCCGTCGGTGTGGAATCCGCCGGTGACAATCACGGCGCGCTTTTCTTTGAACTCACCCATTTTCTGAAGGGCGTTTTGGAACATTTTGTTCTCGCGGATAACAGCGGTTTCATAAAAACTCATGGCGGAAGTGAATAAAGCTTTCGCCTCGGGCCGCGCTCCAAGTTCCACGGGCCACATGGCTCGTGGTGCGTGGTTCGTGGCACTGAGTTCTTCATACTCACTTCTCGTGAGTTCCAGAGAAAACAGCCGCTTAAGAAGACGAAGTTCACGGGCTTGGGCAAGGTATGCTTTCTCATCTGGGGTTTGGGCCAACGTGTCCTGGATGCGCTCTTGTAACCGCAGGGTCTCTTCATGGAGCCCTTTGCCTTCGAGCTCCTGCATCAGGATGATGTGCTGCGCATAAAGCGTCCAGTTCGGCCACGACTTCATGGAAAAATCTTTGGGGAGTTTTTCGAACGCCAGATCAAAGGCGCGGCGCAGCGGCGAGTACTCGCCTGCGGCGCGGGACTCGAGACTCGAGACTCGGGACTCATGCAGAAACACTTTAAAACTGTTAGCGATGTCTGCTGAAATCCCCTGTTTTTCTAGTTCCTTGATAAAAGCTTCCGCTTCGCCAAACGCCTTTTCACGATCGATCTTGGAACTGATTTCCTGGAGACGTTCATAGCGGACAAGAAAAGGATATTCGTTCTGGTAAAAGGCGTCGGAAAGGTCCAGTTTCAGATTCTTTTTGCTCGCCCCGGCGAGGACTTTGAGCCAGCCTTCAAAAGAAAGCGTCCCGGAATCCAGCGCCGTTTCCTGGCGGATAAGTGTCAGGAGGTCCTTATTGAGTTTCGTCGTGAAACGCCGTTCGAGCTCGCCGCGAAGTTCGCGCAACGAGGCTTGCGCTGTTTTGTCCGTTTTCACCACCGCGATGAAGGTCTCGCGGTCTTTTTTGTAAGATTCTAGATTTTCAATTCCCCATCCTTCGAACTTTTTCGAGGATTCCACCAGAAAAGACTCCGGCCCCGTCAGATAGCCCTCTTGCATGAGCTTATCCGTGACCTTGCGGTTGAAATCCGGATGGTCAGGGAACATGCGGAAAAGTTCGGGCTGGAGTTTATTCGCCGCGCCCTCAAGGAGCATGAGGCGAACCTTGGAATTCTTTTCGATATAGCCGAGAAGATTTTCGATGTTTTTCTCGGCCTCGTAATTCCCGTGCGCGGACTGGATATGGATAAGGGCCGGAGCTGTGGGGCCGCCCGTGACACTTTCCGTGACCTGCCCGAATTCGGCGGGGATCTCGAGCGTCTTAAACGGAACAAAAGACAATTCGGGCGTGTTCGCGTAACCAACGGGATTGACGTTCGTCACCATAAAAATGAAGGCAATAAAACCCGACACCATTTTCAATGAACGAACATTCATTCCACGTCCCTCCTTCGTTAAATGGATTTTATAACGGATTTTAAAATGAATTTTAAAATTCTATCGGAAGGATAACATGCGTTTCTGAAAAAGCAAGGGTTCGCCATTAAAAAATTCCAATTTTTCCATGGTTCTGCGCTCCATCCCGTTGCGATATTTTTACCGGTGAATACTTCTGAATGGCTGATATTTTTATTGCTATATAATGCTATAAAATGAACTAAGATGAACAAAATCATTATGCTGAAAGCTCGCACCCGTCCGTAAGCATCGTATCGTGGCCTGGAGAAAATCCTGAAAGGCAGATGCCGTCCCCCCGTACAAATCAGAGATGGTTGGGGTGGTCTGAATTTGTAATTTCGGATTCGAAAGGTTGTGATATAATCCCGCCTATGTCTGAAATCCATCCCAGTGCCATCATCGGAAAACAGGTCGAGATCGGGGTCCATAACGTCATTGGCCCGAACGTCATCCTTGAGGACGGGGTCAAGATCGGCTCCCATAATAAGATTTTAGCCGGAGCCTACCTCGCTCGCGGGACCGAGATCGGGAATTACAACACCCTCCACATGAATACCGTGATCGGCCATGAACCTCAGGATATCGCCTATCAGGGACAGGAGACCTTCACCAAGATCGGCTCCAAGAACATCATCCGCGAATTTGTCACCATTCATCGCGGCACTAAAGAAGGCACGGCCACCGTGATCGGCGACGAGAACTTCCTCATGGCTTATTGCCATATCGCGCACAATTGTCATCTTGGCAACAATATCATCATGGTGAACCAAGCCTCTCTGACCGGCCACTGCGTGGTCGAGGACAAGGCGTTCCTTTCGGGCATGACCGGCTTTCACCAATTCACGCGCATCGGCACACTTGCCATGGTCAGCGCCCTGACCGCGATCAATAAGGATATCCCTCCGTATGTGGTTTGCGGCGGTCGTCCGGGCGTGGCGCAAGGGATCAATGTGGTGGGTATGAGGCGCGCGGGGATCGGGCCGCAGGTGCGCGCCGAGATCAAGGAAGCCTATAAACTACTTTACCGTTCCGGTATGAATGTAAGTCAGGCGATCGAGCGGATCAAAAATTCCCTCAAAAGCCCTGAAGTCGCCCACATGGTCGAGTTCATTGAAGCCTCCAAACGCGGGATCCTCGATGGCTCGGGCGTTGACACCATTTCCCACCGAAAGAATCGCGTCTCAGCAGGCAGCGATACCGAAGTCGAAGAAGAACTCGCCTAAAGGACGTTCCACGGGCCAAGCACCACGGGACACGTTCCAAATCGCATCCTACACCACATGGCACGTGTATCGTGGCACGTGGTACGATACGACAGCATCAGACTTTCTTCAGAACAAGGATGGAATTCTTGCCGCCGAAACCAAAAGAGTTCTTCATCGCGATCCGGATGTTGGCTTTACGTGCCGTATTGGGAACATAGTCCAGGTCGCATTCGGGGTCTTTGGAGCTGTAATTAATGGTCGGGGGGATCAGCTGATGTTCTATGGCGAGGAGCGTCGCAATAAGTTCCACGCTGCCGGCCGCGCCGATCAGATGGCCGATCATGGATTTTACAGAACTGATAGGAATTTCATAAGCCCGGGGACCGAAAACTTTCTTGATGACCAGGGTCTCCGTCTTATCATTCAGAGACGTCGAGGTCCCATGGGCATTGATGTAGTCGATCTCGCCAGGTTCCACCCCCGCGCTTTGCATCGCGAGCTGCATGGCACGGACCGCCTCGGTCCCTTCGGGGTCCGGCGCCGTCATGTGATACGCATCGCAAGTCATGCCATGGCCGAGGATTTCCGCGTAAATATGCGCCCCCCGTTTTTTTGCGTGCTCGTATTCCTCCAAGACCAGCATCCCGGCCCCTTCTCCCAGGACGAATCCGTCGCGGTCCATACTGAACGGGCGCGAGGCTTTTTCGGGCTGATCGTTCCGGGTTGAAAGAGCGCGCGCCACGCAAAAAGAGGCCACGATCCCCGGAAAGATCGTCGCTTCCGCGCCCCCCATGATCAAGAAATCAAGGTCCCCGCTCTGGATGGCATCAAGGGCATAACCGCATGCGTCGGAAGCCGAAGAGCAGGCGGTCGCGATAGAAAAACTCGGACCCTTCACGCCCAACTCGATCGAGACGTTTCCGGCGCAGGCGTCCGGAAAAGAGGCAAGCGCTGTAAAAGGATTGAGCCTCATCGGGCCTTTCTTCAACATCACTTCATGCTGTTCGAGAATGAAACCCACACCCGCCAAAGCCGCGCCGATGATTACGCCGGTCCGCTCACGGACTCCGGGCCCTCCGAGATCGAGTTTCGCGTCCTCAACGGCCATCTTGGAAGCCACGATCGCGAACTGCGTGGTGCGGTCCATACGTTTCAGTTTTTTGGGGAGAATATAAGAAGACGGATCGAAATTTTTGATCTCGCCGGCAAAATGGGTGGTGAACTGGGTGGTATCAAAAGCGGTGATATTGGAAACACCGCTACGACCTTTGGAAATAGAATCCCAAAAGGCTTCTTTCCCGAAACCGACCGACGAGACGACTCCCAGACCCGTGATAACAACTCTGCGGTTCCTGGGGCTCGTCATCGATCGATTTTAATTTAGGCCGAGATCGGCTCGTTCTTGCAACTCAACGCGATCTTGCGTCCTTCATGGTCCACGTTCAGGATGCTGCACCGGAGCGTGTCACCCACGTTAAAACGTTTCGCGAGGTCCTGCGCGGAACAATCCGGGATTTCGGAAACATGGATCAGTCCTTCGAGACCGTTGTCCAACTCCACAAAAATACCGAAATTCACGATCCTTGTGACCTTACCCTGAAGTTCAAGGCCCGTGAGGAAATTCTTAGTGAGTTCATTCCAGGGATCTTCCGTAAGCTGTTTCATGCCCAGCGAGATCTTCTTGGCATCCGTGTCCACAGCGAGGATCATCACTTTCGCCGTATCCCCTTTTTTGAGGATATCCGAGGGTTTGGCGACTTTGTGGGTCCATGAAATATCGGAGACGTGAAGCAGTCCTTCGATGCCAGGCTCGAGTTCGATGAATGCGCCGTAGTCGGTAAGATTCCGGATGGTCCCGGTCATGCGACTGCCGACCTGAAACTTGTCGGAAGCGGTGGTCCAGGGATTCTCCTGCGCCTGCTTCGCGCCGAGTGAGATCTTTTTCGCGGTCGTATCGAGGCTCAGGATCACAACATCCAGCTCCATTCCGATCGAAAGGATCTCGCTCGGATGATTGACGCGCTTGGTCCAGGATAATTCGCTGATGTGGACCAGCCCTTCGATGCCGGGCTCAAGTTCCACGAACGCGCCGTACGGCAAAATATTGACGACCTTGCCGCGGACCTGATTACCGATGGCATAACGCTGATCGACCCCGACCCAGGGATTGGTCCCCTTCTGTTTGAGACCGAGGGAGATCTTCTGTTTGGCCTGATCGATCGAGATGACAACGACTTCAATGTCGTCGCCGATCTTCACAAGATCAGAGGGATGCGAAATGCGTCCCCAGCTCATGTCCGTGATATGGAGAAGACCATCGAGGTTTCCGACATCGATGAAGACGCCGAAATCCGTAATATTCTTCACTTTACCCTTCACGACCTGACCTACCTTGAGGGTGCTCAGTTTTTCCGTGCGGGCCTCATTGCGGCTTTTCTCGAGAAGGTCTTTACGTGAAACCACGACATTCTTGCGTTTGTGATTGATCTTTACGACGAGAAATTTGCTCTGCAATCCGATGAACATGTCCTGATTGCGGACCGGTTTGATGTC
>JAZDFE010000038.1:0-53410 GCA_043808175.1 Candidatus Omnitrophota bacterium
CAGCCAGGGCTTAGAAACTCTCGAGAAGGTCCTTACGGTTCATCCCGAGATCGCTTACGTCATTCTCAGCGGTACGGATGATGAAACGCTGGCGCTTGAAGCGGTGAAAAAAGGGGCGCAAGACTATATAGTCAAAGGAGAAGGCGGGGCAAAAATGATTTCCCGCATTCTCTCGTATGCCTTGGAGAGACACCGTCAGAAACAACGGATCGAAGAGCTGAACGGGCACCTCGAAAAACTTTCCCTTCTGGACCCCCTAACCCAGATGCTCAATCGCCGCGGTCTTCAGCGCATGCTTTCCCGGGAACTCGAGATCTCCGACCGTGAAGGCGCGAATCTTTCGGTGATCCTTCTGGACCTGGACAACTTCAAACCTATCAATGATACTTTCGGCCACGCGGTCGGCGATATCGTTCTCCAGGAGATCTCAAAAGTCCTGAAGCGAACGGTTCGTGCTGCCGACTATGTATCCCGCGTGGGCGGGGATGAGTTCATCATCCTGCTTCCGAACACCCGGCTGGCCGAGGGCGTCCATTTTTCCGAGAGGATACGGCTTGCGATCAGCCAAACGCCTTTCGTTGTGGCCGGAGGAGAGACGGCCAAAGTCACGGCCAGTCTGGGAGTCATGAGCGTGAATAAGCGGATGGTTTCGGTCGATTCGCTCCTGGAAGAGACCCATGCGGCCTTGGCGAAAAGCAAACGGTCGGGAAAGAACCGTGTGAGCGCCGGGGACGGTTGGGCGCCGAGGGCGGACAGCGTGGCGGACACGCTCCGGTCCGGCGATTGCTTCCGGTCGGTCAAACAGCCGATCCTGGACCTCCGCACGGAAAAGACGATCGGCTATGAATTCCTTTCACGCACCGATATCGGCGGCTTTGAAATGCCGGAGGAATTCTTCGCTTTCAGCATTGAAAACAACATCCTTTCGGTGGTAGACCGGCGGTGCCTGGAGATCGCGCTGGTGGCCGCGCGAGGCGTCTCTCCGGCGTCCGAGAAACACGTGAACCTTTTTCCCTCCACCATGGCGGGACTTCAGAACGAACAATTCTCCCAGCTCTTTCCGCCGGCAAGCCTCTGTGGCGCTTACTGCGTCGAAGTGAGCGAGCAGCAGATCCTGGGCGATCCCTCCTACCTTCTCCGCGTGGTCCAGGAACTCAAACGGAGAAAGATCGGCGTAGCGATCGACGATCTGGGTTTCGGCCGCAGCTGTCTTGAGAGCCTGATCATTCTTCAGCCCGACGTGATCAAGATCGACAAGCGGCTTGTGCAGAATATCAGCCATGAGAAAAACCAAAAAGAAATGCTCCGGAGGCTTCTGGTCGTTGTGGAAAGTCTTCACGCCAAGATCATTGCGGAAGGGATCGAGAACCGGGAAGATCTGGAGACGCTCAAAGAATTAGGCGTCCCGTACGGACAGGGGTTCCTCTGGGGGCAACCAGCCTGAAGAATATCAAAAATCAAACGGTAAACCCTAAATCACCGAGCAAAAGTCTTTTAACGCATCGTCATCTGATGGAGTTGGCATGAGCCCAGGCAAGCCGGCAGGAACGATCGACGGTCATTGGACAGCGGTCTCTCAAGCATCCAAGCGCAAGATGGTGCTGTGGTTCTGCCTGATCGCGGCAGCACTTATTATATCCGGTTTTTTTTATTATAGTTCCGAACTGGACCAGATCCGGCAACTGAGGATCTCCGAGCTGAGTGCCATTAGTAAGATCAAGGTAAGGCAGATCCAGCGTTGGCGCAAAGAGAGGATCGCTGATATCACCCAGCTTGCAGAGGCCCCGTTCTTGAGTAGGGCGCTGGAAGAATGGTTTCATAAATCGGACGATGCAGTCCTTAAAAAGAATATTGTCCAGCGCTTAAAGCTTGCGACACGGACAGGCATTTATACGCAGGTGCTTTTAATGGATGCTGACGCACATGTCCTGTTTTCCTTTCCCGAAACGGTTGAGGTGAGCGACGAGATCCGGAATGTTGTAAAGGAGGCCTGGAATCAGCCCGGGGTTCTCATGAGCGAATTGCATTCCGAAGTTCCCGGCGAGGCGCATGTGGATATCATAGCGACCATGCGCAGCGTATCGGGCCGGCCTTTGGCTGTAGCGATCCTTACCAATGACGCCAGAGAATACCTTTTCCCGATGATCGAGGCCTGGCCGACACCCAGCCGGAGCGGTGAAACTTTGCTGGTGCGCCGGGACGGTAGTGAGGTGCTTTTTCTGAACGAACTCAGGCACCGAAAAAAAACAGCCCTGAGTCTGCATTTTCCGCTTTCTCTGACCACGTTACCGGCCGTTCAAGCAGTCCTTGGGAGGACAGGGATCTTTTACGGCAAGGATTACATGGGGCAGGAGGTTGTCGCAGATCTGCGGCCCGTTCCCGGGACGGACTGGTTCCTGGTGACCCAGGAAGGCGAAGCGGAGATCCAAAGAGAGGTGCGTTTTCGTGCTCTGACGGTTTTCCTCGCGGTTCTCATGCTGATCCTTTGCGTTGCGGGCGGAATGGCCTTTTGGTACAGCACTCTGCAGCTTGAAGAGCGCAAACGGACGGAAACATTGCTTCGAGATTCAGAAACACGGTATCGCCGTCTTTTTGAGGCGGCGAAAGACGGCATCTTGATCCTCGATGCCGAGACAGGCATGATCGTGGATGCCAACCCGTATTTGATCGAGATATTGGGATATTCGCATGAAAAACTCCTCGGAAAAACGATCTGGGATGTCGGGTGTTTCAAGGATGTCCTTGCGAGCAAGGATCATTTTCTGAAACTGCAACAGGAAAAATACGTCTGCTATGACGATCTGCCTTTGGAGACGGCGGATGGTCGGAAGATCGACGTGGAATTCGTGAGCAATGTCTATCAAGTGGACCATCGCAAGGTGATCCAGTGCAATGTCCGCGACATCACCGAGCGCAAGCGACTGGAAAGGGAATTAGCGCAGGCGAAAGAGGCGCGGTTCAGGACGCTTGTCGAAAGCCTCCCTCAAAAGGTATTTTTCAAAGACATCAATTCAATTTACGTTTCCTGCAATTCGAACTACGCAAGGGACTTGAAGATCAAGCCTGAAGAGATCGCGGGAAAAACAGATTATGATTTTTTCCCCACACCGCTGGCAGAAAAATACAGGAAAGATGATCAACGGATCATGAAGTCGGGGAAAACGGAAAGCTGTGAAGAGGAATACCATGTGATCAAGAATTATCTTGAAGGTTCGCAGAAATCTTATGTCCAAACTGTCAAAGCGCCTATCCGCGACCAGCATGGGAATGTGACGGGGCTTTTCGGTCTTTTTTGGGATATTACCGATCGAAAGATGCTGGAAAAGGAAAAGAACCGTGTGGAGGTTTTGGCGGCCGCCGCAGAGGCAAAAGCCAGATTTATCTCGATGATCTCTCACGAGCTCAAAAGTCCGATCTCGGTGATCGTGGGAGCCCTGGAAATTGCTTTGGATGGTTTGACGGGCCAGATCAATGATGAACTCAAGGAGGTGCTCGAGGTAGCAAAAAGGAATAGCGAGCGGTTGATCTCCTTGATCGGCAATGTTCTGGATTTCCAGAAAATAGAATCGGGAAAAATGAAATATAACATTTCAAAAAATGATCTCAATGAAGTGATAAAGGAAATCCTGCAAAGCATGGGTGTTTTAGCTAAAGCGAAAGGTTTGGATCTCAGGGTGGAGTTGGAGGAGGGGCTCCCTCAAATGAAATTCGATCAGGATAGACTGATCCAGGTGCTAGCGAATCTGATGAATAATGCTATCCAGCACACCGAAAACGGCAGCATTACTCTTTCCGCTAAAAAAGAGAAGGGCGTGGTGCATGTAAGGGTGCAGGATACCGGGAGCGGCATTCCGGCCGAAGAGATCCCCAAGCTTTTTCAGCCCTTTGAACAGGTGGGCGGTCTCAGTCGCAGGCAGAAAGGAGGCACGGGTTTAGGCCTGGCGATCTCCAAAGAGATCATTCTTGCGCATCATGGAAAAATATGGGTGGAATCCGATACCGGGAAAGGAAGTTCTTTCCATTTCATTTTACCGTTATAAAATAAACTCCTTATGACAAAAAAGATCCTTGTGGTGGATGATGAGGCCGACCTGCTTCTGGTGATACTCCTCAGGCTCAAGCATGTGGGCTATGAGAGCTTCGGGGCTGCGAACGGTCAGGAGGCCCTGGATCTGGCGCGGCAAAAGATACCGGACCTGATCCTCCTTGACGCGCTTCTTCCGGTCATGAACGGTGATGAGGTCGCCAAAATATTAAAAAAAGACGAAAAAACAAAAAACATCCCTATTATTTTGATCTCTGCGGACGCCAAGTTCCTTGAGGAAAAGTTCGCGGCATGCGGGGCCGACGCCCATCTTACCAAGCCTTTTAAATCCGCCGATTTGATCGCCCTGATCAAGAAATATATCAGCTAACGGTTCTAGGTGGCCGGAAATATTTTTTTGAAGGGGGCAGGGAGGGAAGACCGGAAGGTCTTGAGCTCGCCGGTGGACGGATGGGGGAAAGAGAGTAAGCAGGCGTGAAGCGCCAGGCGGCGGAAGGGGTCGGATCGGGCGCCGTATTTCTCATCGCCCATGATGGGGCACCCGAGACCGGAGAGGTGGACGCGGATCTGGTTCTTGCGGCCGGTTTCGAGCGTGATTTTCAGAAGCGCATAACCTCCGTTCTCGCGGAGCACGCGGTAATGCGTGACGGCGCGTTGGGCCTCCGGATGGTTTTTTGAAACGCTGTAGACCCGTTTAAAACTGTCTTCCCTCAGATAATTCTCGATCGTTCCCGATCTCTTTTCCGGAGTCCCTTCCGTGATCGCGTAGTATTTCTTTGTGACGAGTTCCCAATGGCCCTGGAGCGCGCGCTTGGAGGCGTCGTTTTTCGCGAACACGATCAGTCCCGAGGTGTCCCGGTCCAGGCGATGCACGATGAAAACACGGCCCCGTCCGTCCTTGGCTTTAGAGCGTTCATATTCACCCAACATGAAATAAAGCGTCGCCTCTTTTTCGCGTTCCGTCCCCATGGTCAGCAGTCCGGCGGGTTTTTCTACCACCAGGAGATCATCGTCCTCATAGACGATCACAAGGCCCAGTTCCGTTTTGGATCTTTCCGCGGAGGCGCGTTCTTTTCCCAGGATCTCGACCTTGTCTCCGGGCTTCAAGGGATGCCGGTACCAGGTGACCTCGCGGCCGTTGACGTGAACGGAGCCGAATTTCAGGATCTGCTTGATCTTTGTTTTCTTGAGGTCTTTTAAGGCCGTAAAAAGGAAATCCTGGAGAAGCGCTTTTTCAGAGACTGAAAAGCTCCGCACTTTTATCCCAGGATGCGGGTGATGAAAAAGCCCGGGAAAATGCCCATTGCCAGAACGCCCAGGAAGAGGGTCCAAAGAGCGATCGCGAGGGACCTGGAGGGAGAGGGGAAGGCGGGGCCTGTGGGAGGCGTCAGATACATGAGCCGGATGATCCGGAAATAATAATAGGCCGCGATCACGCTGTTGATGGCGGCGACGATCGTAAGCATGATGAACTTCGCCTGAATGGCCGCCGCGAACACATAATATTTTCCGATAAAGCCCGCGAGCGGAGGGAGGCCGGCAAGCGAGAGGAGAAAGACGGTGAGCATGGCCGCGGCGGCGGGGGAACGCTGCGAGAGGCCCGCGTAGGCGTCCAGAGAATCGCTCCCGGTCTCTCCGCTGACGAAGAGGACGACCGCGAAGGCACCCAGGTTCGTCAAAAGATAAGCGAGTAAATAGATCAGAACGGCGCCACGGCCCAGCATGGTAAAAACGGCGAACCCCATGAGAATATAGCCCGCTTGTGCGATGCTCGAATAGGCCAGGAACCGCTTGATGTTCGATTGGGAGACGGCGGTGATGTTGCCGATCGTCATGGTCAGGATCGAGAGGACGACGAGCACCGGGCTCCAGATGCTGTAAAAATTGAGGAAGATCATGTCCAGTACGCGCGTCAGGACCGCGAAACCCAACGCTTTGGGCGCGACGGTCAGGAAGGCCGTGACCGGGGTCGGCGCGCCTTCATAAACGTCAGGCGCCCACATATGGAAAGGCGCCATGGAGATCTTAAAACCCAGCCCGACAAAGAAGAAGAGAACGGCCGCGATCGCCAGCGGCTTAAAGGGGGCATAAAAGAGGGCGTTCCCGATGGCCGGAAGTTCGAGCGATCCGGCGACGCCGTAGAGAAGGGACATGCCGTAGAGCATGACGGCCGAGCAAACGCTCCCAAAGAGAAGATACTTGATGGCCGCTTCTTTGGACTTGGGATCGTTTTTCAGGAATCCCACAAGAAGGTACGAGAGCAGGGAAACGAATTCGATGCTGATAAAGATCATCAGGAGATTGTTCGCCGCCGCGACCGTGATAAGTGCGAACGCCATAAAAAGGAAAAGGCCGTAGAACTCCCCGTCGTAACGGTTCTTGAGCGGGGCATAGCCGAGCGAGATGAGGAGCGTCACGCCGACGGCGCCCAGCGCGAGGCAGCGGAAAAAATGCGCGAAGGTATCCAGCTCGAACATGCCGAAGAAAAGATGCAGGGGCTGCGCGGGCGTTTTTGCGAGGCATAACGCGAGCACGATCACGAGCAAGGCGAATTCCCCCACGAGCTTTTTTTGCTTCAGGAAAAAATCCAGCGTGAACGCCGCGAACGCGCCGCCGAGAAGCACCAATTCCGGGATGAAGTATTTTAAACTTTCTACAGCGTTCATTTTCTTACCCTTTATCAGACCTTGACCGTTTTAAGCAAAGCATCGAGCGTCGGGACCATGTAGTCCAGGATGATTCGGGGATAAAGACCGATCCCGAGGATGAGGACCATGAGCGGGACGAGCGTCAAGACTTCACGGGTGCTGATATCCGTAAGGGCGGCCCACTTCGGGTTGAGTTTCCCGAGCAGGACGCGCTGGACCATATAAAGAAGATAGGCCGCCGTGAGAATGATGCCGATCGTGGAGAGCCCGGTCACCACTTTGGAATATTGATAAGAGCCCAAGAGCGCGAGGAATTCGCTGATAAATCCGGAAAGGCCGGGAAGACCGAGCGATGCGAGCGCGAAAAAAGTCAGGAATCCCGCGTAGGCCGGCATTTTGACGCCGAGTCCGCCGAAGCCGTTCAGGTCGCGGGTGTGGGCCCGGTCGTAGAGCACGCCGACCAGCAAGAAGAGCCCGCCTGTGATGGTGCCGTGGGTGAACATCTGGAGCATGGCTCCGCGGAAACCGTTCGCGTTCAAGGCGGCAAGCCCGAGCAGAACAAATCCCATGTGACTGACGCTCGAGTAAGCGACCATTTTTTTGAAGTCCGTTTGCGCGAGCGCGACAAATCCGCCGTACACGATGCCCACGATGGCCAGGACCGCCATCGCCGGCTGGAACCATTGCGCAGCGTCCGGGAACAGGGGATAGCTGAAACGGAAAAATCCATACGTGCCCATTTTCAGGAGGACGGCTGCGAGGATCACGCTGATCGGGGTCGGGGCCTCCACGTGCGCGTCCGGGAGCCAGGTGTGGAACGGGAAGATCGGCACCTTGATCGCGAAGCCGAGGAAAAAGGCCATAAAGACGATCTGTTGGAAAAGGAGTCCGCGGGGCATGCCGACAAGCTGCGTCATATCGAACGTGTGCGGCGCGGCGGCGAAGTAAACACCGAGGATCCCCAGGAGCATGAAGAGGCTGCCCGCGAGGGTGTAGAGAAAAAACTTGATCGCGGCATATTCGCGGCGTGGTCCGCCCCAGATCCCGATCAGGAAATACATGGGAACCAGCACAACTTCCCAGAGCACGTAAAAAAGAAAAAGGTCGAGAGCGAGGAACGTTCCCATCATGCCGGTTTCAAGCAGGAGATACAGGAAATAATATTCCTTTTGGCGTTCCTTGATCCCGAACGAGGCGAGGCAGGCCACGAGTGAAATGATCGCCGTGAGGAACACCATGGGGAAGCTGATCCCGTCGGTCCCGAGAAGATACTGGACGCCGAATTGCGGGATCCACGAGGCGCGCTCCACCATCTGAAAGCCCATTTGAGCGGGCTGGAAGATCATCAGGGCGTACCCGGTGAAAGCCATCACGACGGCGGTGGTGGCAAGCGCGATCCATTTGATCGAGGAGGTCGCGCTTTTCGGCACGAAGAGGACTGCGAACGCGCCGATGAGCGGCGTGAAAATGATCCAGGACAGAATATGAGCGGTCATAAAGACTCCTTTTAAAATTTCAGTTCAAAGAAAAGAAAAGCGAGAACGCTTACAAAAACAATGAGCAAATAATTCTGCACGAAACCCGTTTGGATGCGTTTGATGATCGAATTCAGGAAATAGACCGCGATCCCCATAAAATTCACGGCGCCGTCCACGATATATTTGTCGATCCAATTCTTTATCTCGCTCAGGAACAGGGTGTTGCGACCGGTGCCGTTCACAGCGCCGTCGATCACGGTCTCGTCAAAGCGGAACAAGACGCGGCCGAGGGACTGGAAAGGTTTCACGATGTACGCGAAATAGAATTCGTCAAAATAGAATTTATGGAAAGAAAGGCGGTAATAAGAGGGGAAGGCCTTTGCGACCGCCGCGGCCCAGTGTTTCTGTTTGAGGTAGATGATCCCCGCGAGGGCGATCCCGAGGACGGCCACCGCGATCGAGCAGGCCATGACGAAAGCGGAAGGTTCATATTCCGGGTGATGGACCATGTGTGCGATGAATTTCTGGAACCAGTGGTGCATGAAAGGCGAGCCGGGGATCCCGATCAGAACCGATCCGGCCGCGAGGCACCAGAGCGGCACGGTCATGAGGGCCGGGGATTCGTGCGCGTGGACCTCGGGATTCCGGGCCGCGCCGAAAAAGGTCAGGAAAATAAGGCGGAACATATAAAAAGCGGTCATGAACGCCGTGAGGAGAAGGACGCCGAAGACCAGGAAATGACCGGACCCGAAGGCCGCGAGCAGGATCTCGTCTTTGGACCAGAACCCGGAAAGCGGCGGGATGCCGGCGAGGGCCAGGCTTGCGATGATGAACGTGACGGCGGTGTGCGGCATTTTCTTGAAAAGGCCGCCCATCTCGCGGATGTCCTGGACATGCGCGCCGTGGATCACGCTGCCGGCGCCGAGGAAAAGCAGGGCCTTGAAGAAGGCGTGCGTGATGAGGTGAAAGGTGCTGGCGCCGAGGCCCGAAAGTCCGAGGGCGGTCACCATGTAGCCCAACTGCGAAATGGTCGAATACGCGAGGACGCGTTTGATGTCGTTCTGGGTCAGCGCAATAAAGGCGGCCATGAAGGCGGTGATCGTGCCGATGGCGGTGACGACCGGCAAAACGTTCGGGACGGCCATAAAAAGTGTGAAAGAACGCGCGACCAGGAAAACGCCGGACGCGACCATCGTCGCCGCGTGGATGAGGGCGCTCACCGGCGTCGGGCCTTCCATGGCGTCGGGGAGCCACACGTGAAGGGGGAACTGCGCCGACTTGCCGATCGTCCCGCAGAAAATAAAAAACGCCGCGGTCGCGAGAAGCCCCGTGTTCAGAATGAGATGAGTCTTGTGGGCCCCCGCCAGAAGGGTGTTCATTTCCGCGAAGTTCAGGGTCCCCAGCGCCGCAAAGAGCGTGAGGAACCCCAGCAGAAAACTGACGTCCCCGACGCGCGTGGTGAGGAAGGCCTTCAAAGAGGCGTTCGCGGCGGAATCTTTCTCGAAATAAAAACCGATCAAAAGATACGAACAAAGCCCCATGATCTCCCAGGACATGAAAAAGAGGAGGTAGTTGTCCGAGATGACAAGCGTGAGCATGGCGAACATGAAAAGCGAAACGTACGCGAAGAAACGGCTGTAGCGCGGGTCGCCGTGCATGTAACCCGCGGCGTAGACCTGGATCAGGGTGCCGACGACCGTGACCATGAAAAGCAGGGTCGCGGAAAGAGGGTCCATCAAATATCCGAATTTGAGCGGCGTGGAGCCGAGCATGAGCCAGGTCCCCTGGTGGGCGAAATGGGCGCCCTGGAAAACGGCCCAGCAGACGGGCAGCGCGATCACGCAGGCGACGGAACTCGTGGCGATGGAAAGCCAGGCCGCGCGGTCTTTGAGCCACCGCCCGGCCAGGATATTGACCACGAAGGCAAAAAAAGGAAGCACCGGAACCAGAATGATTTGATCGGACGTTACCATTTCAGTAAGTGGACCTCATCGGCTTGAACGGTTTTCCGGACGCGGTAAAGGGCCAGGACAATGGCGAGCCCCACGGCGGCCGCGGTCGCGGCGATCGCGATCACAAAAAGAGCGAAGATCTGCCCGGTCTCCGGGGCCAGGGACGTGTATTTCGAGAACGCGATCAGGTTGATATTGGCGGCGTTCAGCATGAGCTCGATCGAGATCAAGATGCCGATGATATTGCGCCGCACGAGCGCGCCGTAGACGCCGATCGCAAAAAGAAGCAAAGAAAAGATCAGGATGTGCGGCAAGGGGAGGATGATCATGCCCGCTCCTCCGGTTTGTCCTTTTTGGCGATGACCACCGTACCGATCAGGGCCGCGATCAAGACGATCGAGATGACCTCGAACGGGAACACATAAGCTCCCATCAAGGCCTTGCCGAGCCCCATGACCGAGACCTTGGCTTTGAGCGCGGTCGGAGTGACCGGCCAGGGCGTTTTCAGGATCAGGACCGCGAGGAGCGACACAAAGCCCAAAAGCCCCGCGATCGCTGGTAAGCTTTGGGAATTATTCTGACGGATGGTCTTTCCCGCGAGATGTTCTGTGAGCATAATGGCAAAAATGACGAGCGTGACCACGGCACCGACATAAAGAAGGACCTGGATCGCGGCGAGGTATTCCGCCTGGAGCACGACATAAATGACCGCCGTCCCGATCAGCGCGGCCGCGAGGCAAAGCGCGCAGTGAAAAAGATTCCGGAGCGTGACCACGCCCAAGGCGAACACAAGGATCACGGCCATCACGGCATACGTTCCGAATTTTGCGGCCATTTCTAAGATCGGCATGGATCAGCTTTCCAAAAGGTAGTGACGCTTTTCAGGGACAAAAGTACGGTTGAGCTTGACCAGGGTCCAGAGCGAAACGCCCAGGATCAGGATCGACCAGAGCCATGCCGCGAGGTTCGACGTGAACTCCCAAAGCGCGGTGAGAAGAATATTGACGAGCGTGAGCGGCAAAAGAAATTTCCAGGCGAATCCCATCAGATGGTCAACGCGAAAGCGCGGGAAGGTACCGCGGAACCAGAACATCACGCAGACAAGGGCGAGTGTTTTCCCGAAGAACCACAACCAGGACGGAAGGAAAGGGCCCTGCCAGCCGCCCAGGAACAGGGTGGCCGCAATGCCGCAAAGCGTGAACGCGTTCATGTACTCCGCCATATAAAAGAGAGCGAATTTCATACCGCTATATTCGGTGTGGAAGCCCGCCACGAGTTCAGATTCCGCTTCCGGAAGATCGAACGGGGTGCGGTTGCATTCCGCGGTCGCACAAAGGAAAAAGACAATAAATCCCACGATACCCCAGGGCGTGAAGATGAACCAGTGGAGATCGTAGTCGCCGGTTTGCGCCAGGACGATCGTGTCGGTCGCAAGGCTTTGGCTCATCATGATGGCCGGGACGACGGCCAGGGTCATCGGGATCTCGTAGGAGATCATCTGGGCCGCCGTGCGCATGCCGCCCAAAAGCGAATACTTATTGCGGGAAGCCCAACTTGCCATGAAGATCGGAAGGATGGCGACGGATGACACCGCAATGAAGTAAAGAAGACCGATATTCAAGTTCACTGCCGTCATGCGCTCGCCGAAGGGCACGACCAGGAAGATCATCAACGCGGGCACCACGATCACAATAGGCGCAAGGAGGTGGACGATCTTGTCGGCCTTCGCGGGGACGATGTCCTCTTTAGTGAACATCTTGATGCCGTCGGCGATGGGTTGCAGAAGGCCCCACTTCCCGACGCGGTTCGGGCCGTAACGGTTCTGGATCCTGCCGATCAGTTTTCTTTCAAGAAGCGTCAGATACATCATGATCAACGGCCCCAGGCACAGGATCACGACGCCGCTGATCGTGATCGATGCGAGTACGACCAGCCAGTCCGGCAGGAAACGGCCCAGAAGGGTCAAGATCCAGGCCTTGGCCGTCACGAAGATCATGTCGACGTAGAATTCAATGCCTCTTATCATGGGGGTCCCTGTGTTACGGGCGGCGGAACGACCGCTCTTTTCTTCTCTTCCGCCGCTTTCCGTTTCTGATCAATGGCCGATGCCAGGGTCGGCCGGATCTCTCTGAAATACTCGTTCGATTTCAAAAGTTCTTTTTTGTGTCGGACGAGGTTTATTTGACGTTCCGGGGCCGTTACTTCGAAAGCGTGATCCATGAAGATCGAATCGAACGGACAGACCTCTTCGCACATACCGCAATTCATGCAAAATCCATGGTCGATGTCGAATATGGCCGGCTTTCGAGCGGGTTTGTCCGTCCCGGCTATTATTTTCTTTTGATCAAGGGCAGCCGGGACGGCCCCAATTTCAGCTTCGCTGAAATTGACAGGTATTGGGACCGCGGCATCGGTTTCCATTTCGATATGAATACATTTGGTCGGACACTCCCGCTCGCAGATCCCGCAGGCGACGCAACGGATCTTCTCGAGGGAGCCGTCATAAACGAGAAAGGGAAAGTTCCTGAAATTCTCGACCGGTTTTTCGCGTTCCTCCGGATACTGGACCGTAAAGATGCCGCCCTCGTCGGGTTTCCGGAAATAAGAGGTCAGAAAATTTTTAAGCGTGACCCCCATGCCTTTGAGAACACCCCATCCGAAAAGGGTCATCGATCCGTCTCCCCGAGCACGATATCGATGCTTCCCAGGATGATGATCGCATCGGCGACCTTTTGGCCGAGGCACATTTCTTCCAGGACGGTCAAATTGATAAGGGACGGAGCGCGCACGTGATAGCGCCACGGTTGCGGCGTGCCGTCGCTTACGACATAAAATCCGAGTTCGCCCTTCGGGGATTCGACGCGCCCATAAGCCTCGCCCACGAGCGGCTTGAAATTGCGCGGTGTCTTGCGAATAGAAAGTGATTTCTTATGGATGATCTCACCGGGAGGGATCTTGATCAGGGCCTGATCAAGGATCTTCAGGCTCTCGCGTATCTCGAGGACACGGACATAAAAACGGTCGTACACATCTCCCTTTTGTCCGAGCGGGATCTTGAAATCAAAACGGTCGTAAATACCGTAACCGTCCACTTTGCGGATGTCATAATTGACACCCGAGGCGCGGAGTACGGGGCCGGTGATGCCGGCGTTGGTCGCCGTCTCTCCGGACAGAACGCCGATATTCTGGCAGCGCATGCAGAGGATCTCGTTTTTCGTGAGCAGCGCCTCGAATTCTTTGAGGAATGCCGGAAATCTCGAGACGATCTTCCGGACAGCGGCGAGATCCGTGTCCGTGAGATCGCGCTTCACGCCGCCGAAACAGAAAAAATTATTCATCAAGCGCGAACCCGTGACCTCTTCGAAAAGATCCAGGATCCTTTCCCGCTCACGGAAAGCATAGAGGAGCGGCGTAAAAAAGGCGCCGAGGTCGTTAAGCATGAATCCGATGACCGCGATATGGTTCACGATGCGCGCGAGTTCCGCCATGATGACGCGGATATATTGTGCCCGCTCGGGGACTTCGAGCCCCGCGAGCTTTTCGATCGTGAGCGCATAGCCGAAATTATTCGAGAGCGCGTTCACGTAGTCCAGACGGTCCGTATAGGGCATGATGGCTGCGTAAGGAAGATTCTCCGCGATCTGTTCGTGGTTGCGGTGAAGGTATCCGAAGACGGGCTTCAACCCGCAGATCTTTTCGCCCTCGAGCTGTACCGTCATGCGGAAAACGCCGTGGGTAGACGGATGCTGAGGCCCGAAATTGATCTCGAGCATCGAAGCGCCGTCTGTGTTTTTCGTTTCAGCAATAGAGGTCATAAGATTTTAAATTTTCACTAGCGTGGTTTTTCCGGCTTCTGAGCCACAGCGCGCCGTCCGGCGGCCTGGAGCGTCTTTGCTTTTTCCTTCATTTCGTCCGGGACCTTCACCCCGCGGGCTTCAAGCCATGTAATATCCGCGGTTTCCAGGACCTCCGTGTCTTCTTGTTCGTAATCCTTGCGCAGGGGATGGCCTTGGAATTCTTCCCACATAAAAAGCCGTCGCGGGTCGGGATGCCCTTCATAAATAATGCCGAGGGTGTCAAAAGCTTCGCGTTCCTGAAGTTCCGCGCTCCGGTAGATCGAAACGAGGGAAGGCACCTTCCCGGCTTTTACTTTTTTTTCGTCAAGGGCACCTTGAACGGTTCCCGGTTCTTTTTTGCTGCCGTTGAGGGGTGCCTGGACCCCCGCGTTGCTTTTGATGACGCGGACGCGAAGCACGACAGGCCCTTGTTTTTTAGCCATGGAGTAAAGATGATAGACCGATTCCAGATAATCCAGATAATCCGCGCCGGTGACAGACGAAAGATAATCCAGAAGGAACTTCGGGCTTTCCTTCAAGAACAAGGCGACCTGCGGCAGATCTTTCGCGTCCTCGATCAAAAGGGAATCCCGGATCAGGCGGAATTTGACGTCCGGCAGCCGGGTCTCAAGTTCTTTCTTGATCTCTTCAATGGGGATATTCATATCAGGCGGCAGCTCCCGGTGCGGCAGGCTTGGCGGCCATCGCCCCTTCCAGGTCTGGGGCTTTCTGTTTTTTTCCGATAAGGATCGTCTGCCCGTAATGCTCCCGGCGAGGATTTTGTTTCGCCGGCTGCCAGACCTCCGGATTGAATTTGGGAATGAGACCGTTCGGACCGAGTTCAGGGATCGGAAACTCTCTCTTCAGGCCTTTTTGATACCATTCGGTTTTCCGGATCTCCTGCGAGTCGATCTTCTTTTGAAGTTCCATGAGCCCGTGAAGCAGGGCTTCGGGCCGGGGAGGACACCCGGGAAGATGGACGTCGACCGGGATGTAGCGGTCGATCCCGCGCAGAACATTGTAACCGTCGATAAAGGGACCGCCCGAGATCGCGCACGCGCCCATCGTGAGCACGTACTTAGGTTCCGGCATCTGATTATAAAGACGCACGACCAGGGGCGCCATTTTCTTAGTGACGGTCCCTGAGATGATCATGAGGTCGGCTTGGCGCGGCGAGGCGCGGAAAAGTTCGGCGCCAAAGCGCGCAATGTCATAACGGGCGCAGGCCGCGGCGATCATTTCGAAAGCGCAGCAGGCAAGGCCGAACTGCATGGGCCAGATCGACGAGCGCCGGCCCCAATTGTAGAGGAAATCGAGGCTTGTCCAGATCACGCCCTTTTTCGCGAGTGTTGCGCGAAGCGATTCATCGACCGAAGATATGTTTTTTGTGAATGCCATAAGATTTTCCGCGTTCTTTAAAAGGGATCAGAGCTTTTCTATTCCCACTCGAGCATTTTCTTCTTCCAGGCGTAGATGAGGCCGAAAACGAGGATCGCGATGAAAATGGCCATTTCCACGAAGGCAAAGAGGCCCAGTTTTTTAAAGGCCACGGCCCACGGGTAGATAAAGACGGTTTCAATGTCAAAAATGACGAAGATCAGCGCAAAAAGGTAATATTGCACGTGGTACTGCATCCAGGGGTCGCCCTTGGAGGCCAGACCGCATTCGTAGGTGGCTTGTTTCTCGGCCGACGGCTTCTTGGGGGCCAGGAACCAGGCCAGGACCAAGGGAATGGCGGCAAAAACAAGCGCAAAAACGAAGAAAATACCGACGAAAAGGTATTGATAGAAATAAGAGCTGCTGGACATAGGCGGGTATTATAAGGACAAAGGTTTTACAGTCAATGAAGATAAGGAGTTAGAGGGGGCCCTTTTGGCCTATTTTTCTTGATAAAAAGATTCCACAGGGTAAGGCCGTTGGGTACAATATCTTCAGCTGTTTAACCCCAGGATTTGGTAAAAGGGCCTTTCCATGAACACGCGCATGGTTTTTCCTGCTAAGATCATTCCTCTCGAGACCCTAACCCTCTGTTCGAAAGAAACATAATGGAACTTTTTGAGGTCGGTTGCGCGATCATTCATAAGAACGGAAAACTCTTGATCGCTCAGCGTCACCTCCAGGACAGCTTCGGCGGCTATTGGGAATTCCCGGGCGGTAAACGTGAGCAGAATGAAACGATCGAGGAGTGTCTTGCGCGCGAAGCTTTTGAAGAACTGGGGATCCGGATCCATCCGGAGAGGCTTCTTTGCAACAGGGTGCATGGGGCCCCGGAGCGCCGGATCTCGCTTTTTTTCTTTTTTTGCAAATGGGTGAGCGAGGAGCCCCGGGCGATCGATTGTAAAGATTTCAGGTGGGTTTCCCGGGAGGATATCCGTCGCTATACGTTACTCCCGGGGGACCTGGAGGTGCTGGAGGATCTGCTCCTTCATTGGGAGAAGTATTTCAAAACCTGAAGAACTTGCCGATAATAGACAGTGCTCCGTTCCCAGCATGGTAGGGCTATGGATTTCATAAGGGCCCGGAGCGCAAGAAAACTTTGGAATTTTTTAACAGGCCGTGTTTTCCTTGAGATCAGGATCCGGATTTTGGGGAAAAGGGTCGCACCTCCGGAGAGATTTTGAAGATCATAACGCCGAAGCATCATAAGATTTCCGAGAATCATGAGGAATTGTCCCAGCGACAGTTTTGGCACGTGCCCCTCCGTTACAAGGTGGCGCTGCCGGTGCTGGTCCTCATGCTCGGGATCGTCTTTTTCGTGCTTTTTACGACCTTCAATGTCTTTCACGACATGATGGTCACATACAAAGAGGCGCGGCTTCAGACCATTGCGGAGGTTTTTTCCGAGACGCTCAAGATCCCGCTCGCGACGAATGACCAGCGTTCTCTCAAGGCCTATATCCAGCTTTTTGCCGAGCAGGCCGACGTGAATGAGGTTCGCGTGGAGGACCCTGAAGGGAAAACCCTCAGTAGCAGCAGTCGCCGGTCTAAAGACGAAATCATCGCGGGACTTTTTTACAAGCAGGATCTCTTCGGGGGCGAAAAGATCAACCCCGATTTCTACTCGGCTTCGGCACCCATTATGAGCGGAGGAAAAACGCTCGGGCGTCTTGTCATCATTTTTTCCAAGATCGAATCCGCGAGGGAACTCCGGGAGATCTTTGTCGAAAAATTCTTTACGGCGTTTCTTCTGGTGATCCTCGTGACGATCGTGATCGCGTGGATCACCTGGTTCGTGATGCGGCCCTTGACCTCACTCCAAAAAACCGCGCGCAACATCCTGGCCGGGGACCTCGAGGCGCGGGCCGATATCCATTCCCGGGATGAGATCCAGGAGGTCGGCGAGGCGTTCAACAAGGTGGTCAGCCGTTTGGTGCAAAGTTTTGAGCACTTGCGGGTGCGTAGCCAGGCCCTCGAGGAGTCCGAGGAGAAATACCGCTCGATCGTCAACGATGTGAGCGATATCATTTTTTCCATTACCCCGGAAGGCGAGCTGATGATCCTCAATCGCGGTTTTTCGGGTTATGCGCGCGAAGAAATTCTCGCGGAAGGGCTTCCGCTTTTCTTTCAAATGCACGCCCCGGGAGAGGCGCAAAAATTCCAAGAAGCGCTTGAAACGATCGTACGGGCCAAGAAATCCGTGGAGCATTTGAACACCCAACATTTTCACCGCCTTCATCGCACCGAGATCTATTATCAGACCAACCTCACGCCGGTCGTGGACTATGAAGGAAATCTCCGCCTGATCCAGGGCGTCATGCGCGATATTACGGATCTGCGGCGCATGGAAATCATGAAAGAAACACTTATTCGCGATGTGGCGCACGAGCTCAAGACCCCCACCGCTAAATTCGTTATGATGACACAACTCTTGGCCAGACAGATGGCGAATAATCCCGAAAAAGAGAGACTTCTTCCCATGGTCAAGATGCTGAGCGACAATGCGGACCGTCTGATGCGTACCATTTCGAGCATCATGGACCTTTCCAAAGTGGAATCCGGGATGGCCGATATCACAAAACAGGAACTCGATCTTAATAGCGTGCTCCGGCTCGTGGCGGACGATATACGCCCCCTGATCGAGCAACATCATTTGGAGCTTGAGACCCGGTTTTTCCCGTCCCCCCTCAAAATGCGCGGGGATCCGGACATGCTTTACCGGGTGTTCGTGAATCTCGTCACGAATGCCATAAAATTCACCGCCGACGGCAAGATCACGATCACTTCCTCGATCCGCGGGGACGATATTTTCACGGAAGTAGCGGACACGGGGATCGGGATCGAGTCCGAGAATCTTCAAAAGATCTTCGAGGCATTTTTTCAAAAAACGCCATCAACGCTCGGGATCGGGGTCGGCCTGACCATTTCTAAGGAGATCGTGGCGCTGCACGAAGGGGAGATCTGGGTCGAAAGCGAAGGCCTCGGGCGGGGCAGTGTTTTTAAAGTGGTGTTTCCGGCGTATTAGTCCATTCATCTCTCGAGCGGAGGGGAAATGTCCAAAAAAATATTGATCGTCGAAGATGACAGCGATTTTCAGAATATTTATCGGCTTTATTTTCAAGGGGAATCCTTCCAGGTCCTGCCCGCAATGAACGGAAGAGAGGCCATTGCAGTGCTCGAAAAAGAGACGCCGGACCTTATCATTCTGGACCTCATCATGCCCGTGATGGACGGGGAGGAATTCTATGCGTGGTTGCGCGGGCAGGAGAAGTGGCGCAACACGCCTGTGATCGTTGCGAGCGTGAATGACAAGCTGCCCCAAAGCATGGCCGACCTCGGCGGGGTCGCCGGGAATTTGAAAAAACCTTTTCCGATCGATGCCTTGATCGAGAAGATCCATGCGAATTTGAAATAACGGATCAAGATCGCATCGCGTGGGGCATGGAGCGTAAAAGCCTTTCATTTTCCGTACGGCGTCCCCTGTTCTCCAGGGAGGGTTGCGCTTGCAACCTTCAAACAGATTGATTAGTATCTGGCCATGAGCGATCCCGAAAAACCGTATCAGGCGGCGCATGAGATCGGTCGCATTTACGACGCGATCACGGACAGCAAAGTCCTTATCGAGTTTTTTCTGACCACCGTATCCCGGTTTATCCCCTCACGGCAAAGCTATCTTTTCCTCGCGGCCCGGAACAAAACCCTTTTGCTTGAGGCGTCGGTTCCTTCTGGCGGAGAGGTCCCGCCGGGCCTTATGGCCGAGGCGCAAAAAGCATTGGAAGAAGGGAAACCCCGCGCGTTGAAGGGCCGGATGTTCCTTCCTCTGATCGCACGCAACAGCACCATGGGCGTCGCGTGCCTCGAAAGAGCGGCCGGGGCTGCTGCTTTTACCCCTCAGGAGGTTGAGATCGGGTTCGATCTGGCTTCGGAATTTTCCGGCGCGCTCAAGAACATTTTGCTCTTCGAAGAGAACGTTAAAATGGAGCGCTTAGCCGCGGTCGGGCAGGCGATGGGTATGGTGGTCCACGAGATCAAGAATATCATGCAGCTCGCGCGTTTTTCGGATGAAATAACGCGCATGGGACTCAAAGAAAAGAACGAAAAATTCCTCGCGACCGGGCTTGCTAAAATGGCAAAAACATTAAAAGAAATGGATGGGTTCATCTGGGAAATGCTGAGCTTGACGAAAGATTATCAGCTGGAACCGGAGGAAGTGGACCTTGCGGCGATCCTGGCGGAATTGCAAAGCGATCTCACAGAGCGGGCGGAAGGATATCATATCCGCCTTGATTTTAAAACGGACCCGGGTTTCCCGGCCGTGCAAGGGGACGGACGTTCTCTTTATCGCGCGCTCCTTAATCTCGTCAAGAACGCTTTCGAGGCTTTTCAGGAAAAAAAAGACGCTTGTGTCAAGATCCGCGCCCGCATCAAGGACGACGAGCGCTATGAGCTGATCGTTGAGGACAATGCTTCCGGGATGAGCGAAGAAGTGAAGGCAAAACTTTTTGAGGCGTTTTTTTCCACCAAAGGAAAGCGCGGGACGGGACTCGGGCTCATGGTCGTTGCGCGCACCGCGAGGATGCATCAAGGCGCCATCCATGTTGAAAGTCAGCCCGGCGTGGGGACCCAATTCATCCTGACACTTCGGCGGTCCTTCCCCAAAGATCCTTAAACCAACCGGGGGATTTTTCGTTCCCCCAACACATACGAAGGAGCGGATCCATGCCTGAGCGTAAAAAGATCGGATTGTTGACCTCTTTTACGAGCGAAATATTCAAGGGAGAGTATTTTGTCAGGATCATTACGGGGATCATCAACGCTTTTTGGAACACGAATTATCAGATGCAATTGATCACGGTACAGGGGGATGAAGACCCCCAGACGAAGCTTGCGGAAGAACCGGTGGAGGGGCTTCTGTTCCTGACATGGACGATCCACCGGTCTTTTCTGGAAGAAGCCCGGAAGGCCGGGATCCCTACGATGGTCATTAATGATTTTGAACCGGGTTTTACCGGCAACATTGTCTATGGCGACAACCGTTCCGGCGTGGAACAAAGCCTGCAGCATTTAAAAAATACCGGACGCACCAGGGTCGGCATGCTTCACGCGCCGGATGACGCTTCGATCGATTCGCGGGAAAGGCACAAACTCTGGCAGGAACTGCTGGGACGGTATGAGTTAACGGCCGATCCGGCGCATTACCGCAAATGCGATTATTATTTCGAGGAAGACGGTTATCTTAAAATGCTGGATATCATCCAGCAGAGTCCCACCCTGCCTCAAGTCATGTTGTGTTTTAACGACGATATCGCGATCGGCGCCTTGAGGGCCTTGAAAGAAAGTTGGATCATGTGTCCCGGGCAGGTGGCGGTGATCGGGTATGACGGGATCTTCAAAGGAAAAACCGTGGAACCTTCCTTGACCACGGTGAGCCAGCCCCTGGAGCTCATGGGCGCGGAAATGGTCCGGACGATCCTGGGTCTGGTCGAAGGAACACTTGAGGAGCCTGTCCAGAAAAAATTCGCCCCGGAGCTTGTGATCCGGCGTTCTTGCTGAAGATCTCGAAAAGAGGGGATCCGTACTCCGCTTAAGGAAGAACCACGGTGAGGGCCGTAATGTCATCGTGCTGGTCGGCACCGGTCGTGAAATTCCGGACGTCCTCGAAGATCCTCTCCGAATAGGCCGCTGCCGAATCGGCTTCCTTTTTCACACATGCCGCGAGCCGCTCGATCGTGTATTCTTTTCCGCGCCTGTCGCGCGCTTCCACCACGCCATCCGTATAGAGAAAAAGAGCATCCCCAGGCTCCAGGTGGGCCGTGTTCAGGAAAAAAGAAGTTTCCGGCATGAGTCCCAGCGGCGGGCTTTGTGCGCCTTTCAGGAGTTCGGGAGCGTTTCCCGCGGCTTTTCTTAAAAGGAGCGGAAGATGACCGGCGGAGGAATACTGGACCGTATTCGCATGCCTGTTGATCAGAAGGCAGATTATCGTGAGGAACATCCCGAAAGGGCTGTTCACCGAGAGGCGTTGGTTAAGGGTGGTTAGAAGCTCGGCCGGATTTTTGGCTTGAGGCGCAAGGAACCGGTATTCGGACATCGCACGGACCATATAAAGCGCGGCCGGAACACCCTTGCCGGACACATCGCCCAGGATGACGCTGATCCGGTCTTCGTCGAGCGCGATCACGTCATAAAGATCGCCTCCCACGTCAAAGGCCGGAAGCGTGAGAGCGCAAAGGTCAATTCCGTACCGGCGGCTTGTGAGATCCGGAAGGAAATTCTGTTGGATCTCGTGGGCGATCTTTAGGGCTTGTTTGGCCGTTTCCTGTTTGACGATCTCCCCGTGAAGCCGTGCATTCTCGATGGCGATGGCCGCCTGGTCCGCGAAGGTCTCAAAAAGTTCGAGGTCTTCGCGGCTGAAGCCTTCGCGGCGCAGAGGATTGATGGCCTGGAGAACTCCGATGACCCTTCCTTTGGCTTTCATGGGAACGCAGAGGATCGCTCGGGTGACAAAACCCGTGGAATCGTCAAAGCGTTTGGCGAAGCGCGGGTCTTTGTGAGGATCATTCACGATCTCGGGGTTCCCGGAAGCCGCCACGGATCCGGCGATGCCTTCGCCCATTTTCACGCGGAATTTTTCCTCCAGTTCCGCGCCTTTGCCGCCGAGCGCCACACGGAATACCAGTTCCTGAGAGGCCTCATCGATCAGAAGGAGCGAGGCGACCTCGGAGCGCATGACCTCGGAGGATGTTTTCATGATAAGCGCGAGGAGTTCGTTCAGCTTGAGCGTGGAATTAAGGACGCTTGTCAAGGCCAGGACTTTGCGGAGATTCGCGATGGTCCGGTCGTCGGAGATCTTGGGATCGGAAGATCTTCGTGGATTCTTACGGCGAGTTTCCGGCATTTTTTTCATAGAAGAATGTACAATATTCTTTGAAAGAGCAATGTGACCCAAATGCCATAACTCAAGCTGAGGAGAAAGGCCATCAAGTCTCTCAAGGTTTTAAAAGGCAAGCGAAGAACGCCCACGCAAGGAAGGAGAAAAAGCATCCAAGGCGCGGAAACGCTTGAGAACAGGATCCAGGCTATGAGCGATCTTTCGAAGATCGCGTGGGCCACCTCCGGAGAGCTGATCAGGTAAAGGGGCGAGCGTTCCTTCAAGTAGCTTTTAGTAAAGGCGTTCAGGACATAACTGCCCGCGAACGTGAGCATGATAAAAAAGATCGCATCGATCGTCCAAATATTCAGCCGGTAAAACATATCCAGGAGGGGAGAGGTCGGGAACCCGCGGACTTCGTGGCTGATGGGTAATAAAAAGACCGTGCTGATGACAAGAATATGACAAAACTGATCGGCCATAAAATAGGCAAAAGTGTTTGCCGGGATTTTTTTCGTGGCAAAGTATTTAGCAAGGTCCTGCGCCAGATGGACAAGGACGAGTCCGGCCACGAAGAGCCAGATCTGGGGGGCGTTCAGGTAAGGATAAAGGAGGACAAGCGAGACAAGGCCGTTGATCAGGACGTGGAAGAATTGCCCCAGGAAGCTCTTTACCTTCAGCTGATAAAGTTCCTCGAACTGGAGGATAAAATCCGCAATGAGATGCGCCAGGATAAGTTTTAAGAAAAGAAACATGCCGCCTCCCGTTTTTCCGAGGATTATTATGACATTTTTCCCGTTCCTGAGAAGCCTTTATTTAGAGGGGAAAGTATTTTCCCCTGATCCAGAGCGATACGGCTACGAGGCTGATCAGCACCGGGACTTCCACGAGCGGACCGATCGCGGCCGCAAACGCCGCTCCGGAGTGGATCCCGAATACCGCCACCGAGACCGCGATCGCAAGCTCGAAGTTGTTGCTCGCAGCCGTAAAAGACAAAGTAACGGATTGTGCGTAACTCGCCCCGATCTTTTTGCTCATAAAAAAAGAGACCAAGAACATCACGACGAAATAAATGAGGAGCGGAATTGCGATCCGGACGACATCCAACGGGATCTTCACGATATATTCCCCTTTCATGGAGAACATGACCACGATCGTGAAGAGCAAAGCGATAAGCGTGATGGGGCTGATCGCCGGGATGAAGCGCGTTTCATACCAGGTCTTGTCTTTGATCCTGAGCAAGACGAATCGCGTCAGCATCCCCGCAAGAAAGGGGATGCCGAGATAGATAAAAACGCTGTGCGCGATCTGACCGATCGTGATATTCACCACCATACCCTGCAAACCGAACCAGCGGGGCAGGACCGTGATAAAGACCCAAGCATACAGAGAGAAAAACAAAACCTGAAAGATCGAATTGAATGCCACAAGCCCCGCGCAGTACTCCGTGTCCCCCTCCGCGAGATCGTTCCAGACGATGACCATCGCGATGCATCGCGCGAGACCGATCATGATAAGCCCGACCATGTATTCCGGATAGCCGCGCAAGAACGTGATCGCCAGCACAAACATCAAAATGGGGCCGATGACCCAGTTCTGGACCAGGGATAGCAGCAGGACTTTCGTGTTCTTGAATACATCGCCGAGCTCTTCGTATTTCACCTTGGCGAGAGGAGGATACATCATGAGGATAAGACCGATGGCAATGGGGATGTTGGTCGTGCCCACCTGGAACTTGTTCCAAAAGCCCACGACCGGCGGACAAAGATATCCCGCCGCGACACCGATACCCATGCCAAGAAAGATCCAAAGCGTCAAAAACCGGTCTAAAAAGGATAGCTGCTTCTTGTGACATTCATTCATTGTTTTTTCCTCCCGGTAATTTGGCAGCACCCGCCTTCGACTTTGATGGCTTTGAGATTGACGAGAGCGTCGGAAACTTTGGCGCGGGCCGAAGCGAGTATCCTTGAGACTGTGGATCGATGGACCTTCATTCTGAGAGCGATGGCTTGTTGGTCGTGCTTTTGGAGATCGAAAAGACGGAGCGCTTCAAATTCATCCAGCGTGAGGACCACGCCCTGAAGCTTTCCCTTGGAGCGGCAGCGGGGCCGGAAGCAGCGCTCGCCAGGGTCGCATTTGATCCATCTTGTTTTTTTAGGTCTCACAGGGCCTCCTCATTATGAGCATATGTGCATAATATTCGTCCCGATCTTCTCCGTCAAGTTTTCGTGAAAGGCGCATCTTAACCCAGCCCTGGACCGTACCGTGGGAGAAGGAACCAGGTTCCGGTTGGGGTGCGGTGTGGAGTTGTGCTAGAATGACGCCCAAGTCTTTGTTTTCTTTTTATCAAGGGTGACTTGGACAGTCATGATTATCCGTTTGTTTTTAATTAAGGAAAATCATGACGCCCGAGACTTCGAACATTTTTTAAAGGAGACGGAACATGGAAAAAAGATCGATATTGATCGTCGATGATGATGTAGATGCCAGTCAGATGACGAAGATGATCCTCGAAAAAACAGGACTTTACGCGGTGAGCATTTGTAATCGCGGGAGCGAGGCATTTAAGATCATCCAGGACACACGGCCCGAGCTGGTGCTTCTTGATGTCACGATGCCGGATGCGGATGGGACAGAAATCGCCGACCAGATACGCAAAGATAGATCACTTAGGGCCATCCGTTTTGCTTTTATGACGTCGCTCGTCTCCCCGGAAGAAGTTCATGGGAGTTCCTTGATCGGAGGCCATCCTTTCATTGCCAAGCCGGTCAGCGCTGAAATCCTTCTCAAGCGAGTCAAAGGATTTTTTGAAATTGAGCATGGACCTTCAGAGCCCTGAGGCCCAATTCGCGCTCGAACTGATCCGGGACGGTTCGAAATTAGCGCGTCGTATTCACGCGGAGACTTCCATCCGTTCCAGGGTCAAACCCGATCATTCCCCGGTCACACTCGCCGACATGGGCGTTCAAGCCATCGCCGGGGCCCTCTTGGAACAACATTTTCCCGGCGCGATGCTGGTCGCCGAAGAGGATACGGACTCTCTGAAAACTCCGGAAGGTGCGGAGGATCTCGAGAAGATCACCTCTTATGTCCGTTCTTTTTTCCCACACGCGAAGCCCGGCAAGGTCCGTCGGTGGATCGACCGAGGCCAAGGCAAGCCCGCAGGATCTTTCTGGACGCTGGATCCGGTCGATGGGACAAAAGGATTTTTGCGCGGCGGCCAGTATGCGATCGCGCTGGCGTTTATTCAAAACGGAAAGGTAGAGCTGGCGGCGCTCGGATGTCCGGAACTGGAACTTCAAGGTCACAAAGGTCTTGGCAAAGGCGTCGGGATCTTCGCGGCTCGCGGACAGGGATGTTGGGCGGCGTCGCTTGACGGTCTGAAGGAATCTCAAGCGTGGGTTCGTCTGGAAGTTTCCAGGTGCCGGGAGGTCCGTCAAGCCCGCATTCTGGATTCTTTTGATCTTGGACACAAGAACGCGGAAAAGGGCCGGCTCATTCGTGAGGCGTTGGGAACCTTGGAGGATCCGGTCTCTATGGACAGCATGGCAAAACACGTGGTGATCGCTTCCGGCGACGCAGAGATCTTTTTCAGGACCCTGCCGAAGAAAGAGCCGGGCTATCGGGAGAAAATATGGGATGTTGCGGCCGGCGCTTTGGCGATCGAAGAGGCAGGCGGTCGTGTGACGGACCTCGAAGGACGGCAGCTTGATTTTGGCGCGGGATTAACGCTTGCGAAAAATTCCGGGTTTTTGGCCACGAACGGTTTTTTGCACGAAGCTGTTCTGGAGGTCTTCCGGCGGGCGCCGCGGGCATGACACCTAAAATGCGAAAATGGCGCGCCGTCCTTTCCGGATTTTTCTGTTTCTGGTAATTTCATAAAGTGTCGTGTATAATCTCCCCAACTTTTTCTAAAAAATCCAGCAGGAGACAACATGCCATTCAAATTTAATTTTTTCAAGAAGCACCGAGAAAAGCTCGGAGCGGCCATCGAGTCCGTCTATCAGCCGATCGTCGATGTCGCGACAGGGGACGTGATCGGGTATGAGGCTTTGGCCCGAAGGGGCAAGGAAATGCCCGCGGAGATGTTCCGGAACTCCTACGAAACTGGGACGGTGATCCCGTTCGATTTCCATTGTCTTGAAGGTGCCATCAAGATCCTTCCCGAACTTCAGGAAGGCCAAAGCCTTTTCCTTAACATCGAGCCCCTCACGTTGGAACAAGCTTTTTTAAAGGGAAAAGAAGGCGATGAATTTTTAAAAACCTTGGTCAATTACTCCGGCAAGATCGTTTTTGAATTGACCGAAGGCGTAAAAAAATCGGATTTCGCGTTCATCAAACGCGGTGTGGAATTTATCCGGGCTTTTGGTTACCGTTTCGCGTTGGATGACATCGATGATATCAGCGTCAAGACCGCCCGGCTGGCATCGCTCAGGCCGGACTTTTTGAAGATCGATCTTCAGTTGGTACAGGGGATCGCGGGCAATTATCTCAACCAGCAGATCGTCAGTGAGATGGTGCATCTGGGACGCGTCAACGGCTCCGAAATGATCGCGGAAGGCGTGGAAGATCAGTCGGACCTTCGGTTTATCCGTAATATGGGGATCCGTTACGCTCAGGGATTCTTTTTCGCTAAGCCCACTAAGGAATTGATCTTTTCTCTCCAGTTGCCGAAGGAATGACCGGTCCCCATACCGATCAATCACGGTGTAGCTGTCCCAATACCTATCAATTTCAACAGAGTTGAAATTGGGGCTGTCCAGCCCCAACCCTCCGATTCATTTAAGGGTTGGTTGGGACTATCCTGGCTTTCTGATTAAAAAATTAATGGGAAGCCAGGGCCGACTACTATTTTGGAAAAGAAATACAAAGTTTGGACTGTGATTGGACGGAAATTAGGTCAGGAAGTTGAACCCATTGCTTTTGCGAAATCCTCGGCATTGCGGTCGATCCATATCCGCGCAGCCTCTTCTTCTGACAATGGACGCTCCCTGAGAAGTGACATTTTTTCGCGATATTGACGGATCTGGATGATTTCCTCGGCAAGTTTGGCGCGGAAGGAACTTACAGAATCTTCGAAACAAACGCCGATCTTGAAAAGGTCGGTGTTCGCGCCCTTTTGGGAGTGCATAACGCAGGTCTTCATTTTAAAAAGCTGCTTTTCGATCGGAAGGGATAATTGCAGATGCGTTCCTTCGGGAATGGGCTCCGGCCAAAAGAAAGCCAATCCTTCTTGCGAAAGATCCTCAGCGCGCGCGTTCAACGCAGCGTCATCTTCAACCCGCTTGAGCTGGATGGGGACCTTGATCGGATGTCTGAAAAATTTCCGTTTTTCATTTTCCATGCCCAAAGTATAACCTACGAATTCATTTTTGTCATAGGCGGGCTCTTTTTTGTATAATATGAGGAGAAGACGAGTTCTTTTCTTTAATCATCAAAACATTTTAAGCGTCAAAATAAAGCAATAACGATCAACTATGAATCTCACAAAAATCCAAAAAATAGCCGCTCAAACGGTTGGAAAAAACATCCTCGTGTCAGCGGGGGCCGGGACCGGAAAAACACGGGTCCTTGTCGAGAAGATCCTTCATCTGCTCCGTACCCAAAAAGCCACCCTCGCCGAGTTGCTTGTCCTGACTTTCACGGAGAAGGCCGCCAACGAGATCAAGGGCCGTCTTTCGAGCGGTTTCCGTGAGTGGAACCTGGAGCGGCCGCGGCGCGATCTTGAAAAGGCCGCCATCTCGACTTTCCACAGTTTTGCCGCGCGCCTTTTAAAAGAACATCCGATCGAAGCGGGCGTTGATCCGGATTTTCGCGTGATCGAGACGGAACAATCCGGGCTCTTGAAAGAAGAAACGATGGTCGAGGTCTTCGCGAAGCTTTACGGCGAAAAAAACGGATCTTTCGAATTTCTTCCCGTTTACGGGGAGGATGTCACGCGCGAAGGTATTCTCAAGGTCTTTACCGCGGCGCGGCATGAAGGGAAAAACCTCCGGGAGTTTTTCCTGGAAAATGAAAAAAAAGAACGGGAGATTTCGGCGAAAAGGGAAAAGGAGTTGCCTTCGGAAGCGCAGGTGCTCCTGTTGAAACTCGAAGAGATCGACGCTCAGGGCTGGACGCGGTTCCTCAACAACCCAAAGTGGGATGAGAAAACTTTCCTGGATTTCAAGGAATGGAGCTCTCTTTACAAAGGGAAACGCAAGGCGGGTTGGAAAGAATGGCGCGCACTTCTGGAGGACCTTGCGGCCCTGCGTTTGGGGCCGCTTGCCGCACCCTGGAAAGAAAAATTCGAATCCCTGATGCTTGCATTTGAAACAGCTTACAGCGCCAAGAAAAAAGAAAAGAGTTTCTTGGACTTTGATGACCTGCAGATGAAGGCTGTGGGGCTTTTCCGGGGGGAGAAGCCGGCGCTCCAGAAGCTTCGGGAGCGGTATCAGCGTGAGTTCAAATTCATCCTGGTCGACGAGTTCCAGGATACGAACTTTCTCCAGATGGAATTCATCGAACTTCTTTCTTCCGGAAATAATCTTTTTATGGTCGGCGATTACAAACAATCGATCTACGGATTTCGCGGCGCCGAGCCGGGGATCTTTCTTGCCAAAGAAAAGCTTTATGGGGATGGTGAAGGAGGGGCAAGGATCTTTCTCGCCGAAAGTTTCCGAAGCGATCCTCCCGTGCTGGATTTTGTGAACCGGTTCTTTAAAACACTTTGGGCGGAGGATAAGTTTCCTTTTGAGCCGTTGCTTCCTCACCTCGCATCAAAGAATGGGGATGCCCCCCAAGACCCCGCGGTGGAAGTCCTTGTGACCGAGTTGAAAGAAAATGAGGACATGCGCTGCGCCCGTTTGCGTGAGGCCCGGGGGATCGCGGCGCGGGTTTGTGAGCTCCATGAAAAAGACAAGATCCCTTACGGCGATATCGCCGTGCTCTTTCAGGCGATGACCTTGAGCGGCATCTACGAGGATGCGTTCAAATCCGCCAGTGTGCCGTACTTTATCGTCGCGGGTCGTGGTTTCTACGAGCAGCCCGAGGTCCAAGACGTGATGAGTTTTCTTTCACATCTCGAGCGGCCGCTCGCAGACATCCCTTTGGCCGCGACACTCCGCTCTCCGTTCTTTCACATTACGGATGATACGCTGTTCTGGCTGTCCCGTCAGGCTAAGGCGAAGGATGAAGAAGCACCGCTTTTTCATGCACTGAAAACAGAAGAATTTGTTAAGGAAATTTCCCAAGAGCAAAGGACGCGGCTGGAGGTATTCTTAAGACTCACCCATACGTTGGGTGAACTCAAAGACCGGATCCCTCTTTCAGAATTGATCGACAAAATGCTCGAGGGAACGGGCTACGAGCTTTCCGTCCTCATGGACCCGAAGGGTGTGCGCCGGTACGCGAATCTCAAGAAACTCGTTGCGATGGTCAGGGAATACGAGACTTACGAACGAATGCCGCTTGCGGCTTTTTTGAATATTTTAAAGAGGCTTAAAGCTCAAGAGGTCCGCGAATCCGAAGCGCAGATCACGCTTGAGACGGGCGCGGAGGCGGTGCGCATGATGAGCGTGCACGCGGCCAAAGGTTTGGAATTTCCGGTCGTGTTCGTGGCGGACATGGGGGCATCAGGGGTCGAGGTCGGACTCCAAGGCCGTGATCGCTCACGCGGCGGACGGTTATGCCATGCAGGTGCCCGTCAAAAAAGATCCTGAGATGCAAAAGCCTTACTTTTTCCGGTGGGTGGACAATGAGATCGCAAAACGCGACGAGGAAGAATGGAAACGACTTTTTTATGTGGCGGTGACGCGCGCGAAATCGCGGATTTTTCTGAGCGGGGTCCATAAAAAGAAAAAAGAGGAGAAAAAAAACTTCCGGGAGATGGCTTCCTGGATGGATTGGGTCATGGCGATCTGCGAGGGCATGCGGGTTCAAGTGACGAGCGATATGAAATGTACAATAGGATTACGCGCTAAGACGGAGGATAAGCTTCGCGAAAAAGTTGAGGCCCTGATCAAAGATATTTCCTGGAACGAAGAAGTCCCGACGAGTCCCGAGGTGCGAGTCCCGAGTCCCTCAGCACCTCGCAGTATCGACCTTCCGGTTTCGGCGTATGTCCTTTTCCAAAAAGATCCGCCGGAATTTTGGAGGAGGTACCAGATCGGATGGACGGTCCTTGTCCAGGACTCTTTTGAAGGGTTGACAAGGACCGCCCCAATTTCCGCTACACAGAAATTGACAAGTATTGGGACGGTCGGAGAGAACGAATGGGCCGGAGAGGACGCGATCTTTAGCGACGATGATTTTTCCGCCGCTGACTTTGGTACGGCCATGCATGGATTTTTCGAACATTTGGATCTTGAGCGGCCTGACCGATCTTTGGATCCGGAGACGCTTGAGCGGGTCTTCGGGTGTTTCGGAAAAGATGCCGTAGGCGAGGCGCGAAAGATCATACAAGATTTTATGGAACAGTCCGTTTTTCGCGAGCTCGAAAAGGCCAAGCAGGTCAAGCGCGAGATCGATTTCGTGCTGAACGAGCGCCACGGACTTATCCATGGCAAGATCGATCTTTTATTCGAGGACCGGAAGGGCCAGTGGCATATCCTTGATTACAAAACCGCGGCGGGCGATGAAGAGGCGGCGCGCAAGAGTGCCTATGATCTTCAGCTCGAGATCTACGCGCTTGCCGCCGAAAGGATCCTGAAACTCCCGGTCCGTTCTGCTATGATTTACTACCTCAAGAACCAGAAAGCGATAACTCTTTCATTCCCCGCGGAAAAGTCCACGGTTTTTTTCGAGGGTCTTGAGGAAAAGATCCGCGGTCTGCAGCAGAAGATCCTTGATTATTCCAACGAGCGCATGATTAAGGAATGTGAGTTAAAGGAAGGATCATGACGTTCAAGTCTTTACTCTCTTTTCATCAAGGGCGGCTTGGACAGTCCCAATACTTATCAATTTCAACGGAGTTGAAATTGGGGCAGTCCAAACTACCATTTGGGAAAATAAATAAAAGTTTGAGCTGCCATGATCACCTATTTCATTTTCATTAAAGAGTATCGTGAAAAAACTTATTCTTTACGATCTTGACGGGACGCTTGCGGACACGCGCCGGGACATCATCAACGGCGTGCGGCATGCCCTTAAAATCCTGAAAGGACCGGATCTCACGGACGATGAGATCAAGGATTGCGTTGGCACCGGTCTTCACGCGCTCATTAGACAGGTGTTCCGGACCGCGGACGAGAAACTCGCCGACCGGGGCTCTCAGCTTTACCGGGAGCATTACAAAAAACACATGCTCGATCATACAAAGCTTTATCCCGGCGTGCGCGAATTTCTCGAACATTTCAAGGACCGCAAGCAGGCCGTCATTACGAATAAGCCGAATCCTTTTTCCTCGCAGATCCTTGAAGCGCTTGGCGTGGCGCATTTTTTCATCGCCATATTGGCCGGGGATAACGGCCTTCCCTTCAAGCCGGATCCGGCGGCGATCCGTCATTTGATGGAAGAAACAAACACCACGGCAAAGGAAGTGATCTTTGTGGGGGATAGCCCGATCGATATTCGATCGGCCAGAAATGCGGGGGTGGAAGTCGTGACGCTCTCGCACGGGTTCGCAAACGAAGCGACTTTGCACGAAGCCGGACCGGATCACATCGTCCGCGATTTCGCGAAGCTTCTGCGGCTTGCCCGAGAAAAAGGATGGTAAACTGGAATGAAAGAAGATAATGTACCCGCCATGAATGAGACGATTTCTTCAACGATCCCGGGAACGATCGCAGAAGGCGATCTGGTCCTCGTTTGGTTCGATGACGAACGCACCTACATGATCGATGTGGTGCGCGGCAAGCGTGTGTCCATTCATTGCGGCAAGCCGCTTTCCGTTGACGATTGGATCGGACAGCCGTTCGGGAAAAAGATCATCTGCGAACACGGTTTTTGTCACCTTCTCAAGCCTACGGTGGAAGATCTTATGATGAAGGCCTCGCGCGAAAGCGGTATCATCTATCCCAAGGACGCGGCGCTCCTTATCATGAAGGCCGGCATTCACAGCGGGTCCAAGGTCATAGAGATCGGTACCGGTTCGGGTTCGCTGACCATGGCGCTCGCGCAGGCCGTGGCGCCGAACGGTCACGTATTCTCCTATGACCGGCGCGAAGATCTTCCGAAAAATGCGTACAAGAACATTCAGCGTGCCGGCCTCAGCCGTTTTGTCACGTTCTGTCAGCGGCAAGCCATGGAACCTTTTTCGGAAAAAGATTTTGATGCCGTGACCCTGGATATCCCTCAGCCCTGGGAGGAAGTCACGGTCGTGAAACAGGCGCTCAAGCCCGGCGGCCGGTTGGTGAGCCTGAATCCGACCTTCAATCAGATCGAGAAAATGGCCGAGGCGCTTCGCGAACAGGGGTTTATTCTTGTGGAAGCCAGGGAACTCTTGGAACGTGAGATCCTTGCGCGCGCCGGAAAAACGCGCCCGGTCCAGCGCATGATCGGACACACCGAATTTATGCTTTTCGCCGTCCGGCCTGCTGACGAGGCTCCGGACCGCAGTCTCATGTCTTAAACCCAGGGTCTTTTATTATTGATTTCAAAAATTCAATCTGATACACTCTGAGCCTGCGAACGCAATAATCTTTCTAACCAACGACAGCCTTACAGGAGAAAAAGACAATGGGAAGAGCTACACGTTTGACGATGTTGATGTTGATGATTGGCTTGATCGCTTTGAGCGGTTGCGCTTCAAGAAAAACAGGAAAGAAAGTGGATACGATCCAGGCGCAAGTCAATGCAATGACCGATGAACTCGTGCGTTTAGATCAGTCGCTCCAGGATACTCGCGCAGCGCTTCAGGTCCAAGAGAGCAAGGGGGGTGTTGGTGGTGTTTCGGAATCTGGCGCCATTGTTTCTGCAGGTGAAGGCGCCATGGTTGGCGGGATGTATCGCACGCCGTCCGGTTTTGAGATTCCCTCCGTGAATATTCAGAAAGCCCTCAAGAAAGCCGGTTATTACAATGGCGCCATTGACGGCAAGGTCGGTCCGGGAACCCGCGATGCGATCGCTGCTTTCCAAAAAGATAATGGTCTTAAAGCGGATGGTGTTTGCGGCCGCGGGACTTGGGGCAAGCTCAAGAGCTATCTCGAAGCCATTAAGTAACCTCGGAAGTTTCAACTTTTTTAAAAAGGGCAGTTCCGTTTCCCGGAACTGCCCTTTTCTTTTTTTACAAGGGTCGAAAAGGACCGCCCCAATTTCCGTCCAAGTCTTTATATTTGCTTCATTAATGGCGACTTGGACGGCCCCAATCTCAACTGCGCTTCGATTGATTGGTATTGGGACCGCTTCATGAAAATTGATAAGTATTGGGACGGCCCTTTAGTTTTTAGTGCATCCTTGTTACAATAGCCCCCCTATGCCATCCCGCATTCTTCGGTCCATTACGCTTATGGTTTTATTTTCCTTCGTGGCGGCTCCGGCTTTTTCCGCCGAACGACTAAGAGACCTTTCCATCCCCTTGCCGCAGGACCTCAAAGCTTTGAGCAAGATCCGTATTCTTGTCCAGAGCGACAAACCCATGGTCCAAGTCAGCACCACGGCTCCTTTCGAAGTTCTTGATGACCAGGGACGTTCGGTCACGCAAGGAGTGAAACTCGCGGGCGCGACCGTCAAACCTGTTGGGCAGGGAATTCAATGGTGGAATCAAATTGTTCCTACACGTTTCCTTGTGGTGAAAAGCATGGGCTCTGGCATACGGGTCGGGGCAAGCGGAATTTATCGTGACGAGGTCCTGATCTACAGAAATTCCAAAGGAAGTCTGGATGTCGTTAGCAGGCTCAAGCTGGATGATTATTTAAAAGGGGTGATCCCCTTCGAGGGGAATCCCAAGTGGGCGCTCGAATCGCTCAAGGCGCAAGCCGTTGTGTCGCGGACGTTCGCATTTACCAAGATACTCACCCGTCGCGATGAAGAATACGATGTGTCGGCGGGTCTCATAAGCCAGGTTTATGCCGGTAAACAGATCGAGGACAAAAAAACAGATCAGGCCGTGGACGCGACGCGGGGGGAAGTCCTGCTTTATAAAGACAAGATCTTTCCCGCTTTTTTCCATTCGACATGCGGCGGCGCAACAGCGGCGGCCGATCTTGTGTGGCGCGTAAAGCCGCTTCCGCCGTTAGGCGGCGTGGAATGTAAATTTTGTCAGCGCTCGCCCCATTACAAATGGGAAGCCGTGGTAACGCCCGCGGAGATCAAGCAGAAGCTTGCGAAGCAAGAGATGCCCGTCCAGGATGTGCTTGGCATCCGGACCGACAAGGTCGACAGAACAGGTCGTGCGCACAAACTCGTGATCCAAAGCACCTGGGCGGAAAAGGTCGTGGATGCGGACGCGTTCCGGGTGTGGGTGGATCCGATGCGTCTTAAAAGCAATCTGATCACGAAGATCACGGCTCGCGACGGGGCTTTTGTGTTCAAAGGAAGGGGATGGGGCCACGGCGTCGGGATGTGCCAGTACGGGATGAAATATCTCGGCGAAATCGGCTATGGCTATCAGGAGATCTTGGGGTATTATTATCCGGGCGCGCAGGTGTCGAAGTTGAAGGGATTTGAAGAATCACAGGAACCGCGCGGATAAAATATGCGCCCGCCGCGAATCGAACGCGGAACCTTCACCTTCGGAGGGTGACGCTCTATCCAATTGAGCTACGGGCGCAAACTACATTAATAAAGAAGGCGTTTTCCAGTAAAAACAGCGGGAATTGTACCATGAAAACTTCAAAAATATTCAATATGGTTTCGATTGGGATCTTGGGCATCGCGGTGGCGCTTGCCGGGGTCGGCATAAGCAGTTGGATCCAAAAAGAGCGGGTGCTGCGCAAGATCATCGAACGGCTCCACGCAGAAACGCGCATGGCGGACGTGCTTGTCACCAAAAGCGAATTTGATGAAACGACCAAGAAGATCAAGACCACGATCAAGTTCCTGGAGTATGATGCCCAAGGAAAACCGCTTGAACCGAAGTATTTCACTTTTGAAGGCAACATCATCCAGTTCCAGTCGCTCGTGATCCGGTTTCGCGACAAGCTGGTCGAGGCCGGGGACCGTTTGCGGGGCAAGAGCGCCGCGTTCTTCATGAAAGCATTTGTGCTGGACGGAACCAAGACCCAGGAATTTGATATCACCAAGGTCCAGGAAGTTCCGGGAGGCTACCGGGTCTCCGAAAAGGCGAACGATTTCGAAATGAAACTTTGGCGGGAATTCTGGAATTACGCGCTTGATCCCACGAAGCGCGAACATGCCGGGATCAAGAACGCGCAGATCGAAGCTCCCGGCGCCATGTTCCTCCCGGGCACCATTTATACCCTGAAGATCGAACATGACGGCGGTCTTCGTATCGATGCGAGCCCTGTCCCCGAGATCCTCAAGGGTGAAAGAATCGAGAATGTCGCAAAATCCTAAGCGCTCTATTCGTCGCATCTCCGTTCTTGGAAGCGGCAAAGTCCCCGAAAAGGATCCTGTTTACCGGCAGGCCGTAGAGCTCGGCCAGGCCCTCGCGCAAAAAGGATTCACAATATTCCACGGCGGTTTCGGCGGTGTCATGGAGGCGGTCGCGAAAGGTTCCCAAAAGGCAAAAGGCCGGAATATCGGCGTGACAATCCGTGGGGCCTCAAAAAAAGTGAACCCGCTTGTCGACGCCGAGATCAGGATGCCATGCTGGCAAAGCCGTCTCTTCAAACTCGTCGAAAAGGGAGAGGCTTATATCTTCTTGGATGGTGCGACCGGTACGCTCGCCGAACTTTTCGTGGTCCTGGAAATGACGAATCGCGGATTGCTTAAAAAACCCATTATTATTTTAGGAAAAAAATTAAAATCACTTTTCCGTATTTTAAAAAAAGATCCGTATTTCGATCTGCCACGCACGCTCCATTCCGTCGCATCAATCCGGCAAACAGTCCAGCTGCTGCAGAGATGAATTGTGAGGCGACAGACTTCAGGCCGCAGACTTCAGCAGAAGCGCTTATTTTTTAATCTGCCGTCTCCGGTCTTCAGTCTATAGTCTATGCGTCTTTCCGACCTTGATTATCCGCTCCCGAAAGAAAAGATCGCTTTGTTCCCCACAAAAGACAGGCCGGCCGCAAAACTTCTTTGCGTGGACCGCGCAAGCGGCGTCTGTTCGCACAAAATATTCCGCGATCTTGCTGAACTTCTGAATCCGACGGATCTGTTGGTTCTCAACAATACCAAGGTCCTGCCCGCGCGACTTTTCGGCGAGAAACCGACCGGCGGTAAGATCGAAGCGCTTTTGCTCAAAAAACTTGATGGGAATACCTGGGAAGCCCTGCTTAAACCCGGCGGCCGCATTGGTGACGGAAGCGTTCTCATGTTCTCCCGGGATCGGATCGTGCTGGAAGCGAAAGTCCTGAGCCATCCGGTCTCCGGTACCGGGAAACGGCTGCTGCTCTTTCAGGGGACCGGGGTCAAAGAGAAATTGCGTGCGCTCGGCCATATCCCGCTTCCGCCTTACATCGACCGGCCGGACCGGCCCGCGGATCATGAGACCTACCAAACTGTTTTCGCGAAAGAAGAAGGCGCCGTGGCGGCGCCGACGGCGGGGCTGCATTTTGACAAGCCGCTCCTTAAGAAGCTTGCCGGGATGGGTATCGAGATCGCGAACGTGACGCTTCACGTGAGTTACGGGACTTTTCAGCCGATTACGGTAGAACATATCGAGGAGCATCAAATGTTCGAAGAAGAATTCGAGATTTCCGCTGAAACCGCGCACAAGATCAACGCGGCGAAGCGCTCAGGCCGGCGCGTGATCGTGTGCGGCACGACTTGCGTCCGGGCCTTGGAATCTTCCGTGGACCAAGCGGAGAAGCTGACCCCTCAAAACGGAAAAACCTCCGTCTTTATTTATCCCCCGTATGATTTCAAGATCGTGGACGGCCTCATCACGAATTTCCATATGCCCAAGAGCACGCTTCTCGCCATGGTCGCGGCTTTTTTAGGTTATGAAAAACTTATGGCCGCGTATAATACCGCCCTTCATTCGAACTATCGATTTGCGTCATACGGTGATGCCATGCTCATTACTTGAGCATGGCGAACCGTCCTAACTTCCTTGAGGCGTATTAAATAAAGCTAGGGCGGCGATGCACTTATCCTCAATGGATAAGTACTGTGCCGTGACTCTTTTATGAAAGTCGTCTACGGCACTGCGATGTTCATTGTTTAAAACGGGACAAAGATGAAAAAATTCGGATTTAAACTGTTAGACAAGGACGGGAAATGCGAGGCGCGGGTCGGAAAGGTGACCACGGCGCACGGGAATTTCGAGACCCCGGTCTTTATGCCGGTGGGAACTCAAGGGACGGTCAAAGCGGTGATGCCGCGTGACCTGAAAGAATCCGGGGCCGAGATCATTCTCTCGAACGCCTATCATCTCTATATCCGTCCGGGCCTTGAAGTGATCAAAAAACTCAAGGGACTTCACAAATTCATGTCCTGGGACCGGCCGATCCTCACCGACAGCGGCGGCTATCAGGTGTTCTCCCTCAGCAAATTGCGGAGCATCTCCGAAGAAGGAGTGAAATTCAATTCTTACTTCGACGGGCGGGAGATCTTTTTGACGCCGGAGAAAGTGATGGAGATCCAGCAAACGCTGGGGAGCGACATCGCCATGATCTTTGATGAATGCCCGGCCGCGAGCAAGACCAGACCCGCGATCGAAAAGGCCGTTAACATCACCCTGCGGTGGTCGATCAGAGCCAAGAAATGTCACAAGCTCAAGTGTCAGGCGCTCTTCGGGATCATTCAAGGTGGGACGTTCAAGGATCTTCGAAGGGAATCCCTTGAACGGACGATCGAAATCGGTTTTGACGGTTATGCACTTGGCGGCCTGAGTGTCGGGGAGCCCAAACCCGAAATGCTTGAGGCCCTTACGGATATCCTCCCCAGGATGCCCGCGGATAAGCCCCGATACCTGATGGGGGTCGGCACTCCGGTGGATTTTTTCGAGGCGGTGGAGCGCGGCGCGGATATGTTCGATTGTGTGAACCCGACGCGCTACGGACGGAACGGGACAGCGTTCATCGGCGACGGACTTGTCGTCCTGAGGAACACGAGATATAAGGAAGACGCCAAGCCGATCCAGGGAGATTGCGATTGTTACACCTGTAAGAACTTTTCGAGGGCGTATTTGCGGCACTTGGTGAACAGTCACGAGATCTTGGGTGCCGAATTGATTACCTTGCATAATATCCATTTTTTCGTAAACTTAGTAAAGTCGATGCGGGAAAGGATACGGAAAGGCCAGTTCCTGCAGTTCAAAAAGGAATTTTTAAACCGTTTTGATCCACACACACGATAGCGATAAACAATAAGCGATAAGCGGTAAGCGGTAAAAAAAGCTTATTTCCCGTTTTTCACTTACCGCTTACCCCATAACGCTTAGCGCTTTTGAAAGGAAAACATGTTCGAATCTATCGCTTATGCAGCCGAAACCGTCGGAGGAGCACCGCAAGTCAATCCTTTAGTTCAGTTCATGCCCATTATCCTCATGTTCGCGATCTTTTATTTCCTGCTCATCCGGCCCCAGCAGAAAAAACAAAAAGAAACGCAGACCATGATCGCGAATCTCAAAAAAGGAGATAAAGTGGTCACGACGGGCGGTATGCTTGGGACGGTCTCAAGTCTTCAGGATGATTATGTGGTCCTTGCGGTCGGGGGTTCGGACACCAAGATCGAGATCCTTAAAAGCGCGATCGCCGGATTAAGACAATAAAAAACGCACCATGGGCCACGGTTCATGGGCCACGTGGTGCGTGGGTCGTGGAACGTGGATCGTTTTTTTTGTAAGGCGGATGATTTAAGCCTAGGACGTTTGATTTTTCTTAATTTGAAACCATAGCGAGCTAGGAGAAAATATGGATAAATATTATAAGTGGAAAGTATTGCTGATCATCGGGCTTTTCGTCTTTTCCATCTGGAAGGCCTACCCTCTGGATAAGAAGATCAATCTGGGCCTCGATCTTCAAGGCGGCGTCCAACTGCTTCTTCAGGTCGATATGGACAAGGTGCCGGAGGAGGCGCGCAAGGACGTGACCGCACGCGTGGCGGAGATCATCCGCAATCGTATCGATGAGTTCGGCGTCAAAGAACCGGAGATCACCACGCAAGGCAGGAACCAGGTCGTGGTGAAGTTGCCTGGCGTGACGGACCGGGAACGCGCCAAGGAGATCGCCGGGAAAGCGGCCCATTTGGAATTCAAGATCGTGTCGGAAGATACGGAGCTGATCCAAAAGGCGGATGCCGGGACGGTCCCTCCTGGCTTTGAATATAAGAAGGTCAAGGGAAGCCCGAACGAAGAAATGGTGTTATTGGCGTTATTGCCGGTGCTCACCGGAGAACATCTTACGACCGCCTCTGTCGGCTTTGATCAATATGGCCAGGCGATCGTTCAGTTGACGCTGGACCGTGAAGGCGGAAAGATCTTCGACAAGGTGACGTTCCAGAATATCGGCAAGCGTCTTGCGATCGTGATGGATGGACAGGTTTATTCCGCGCCGGTGATCCGTGACAGGATCCCCAACGGCAAGGCCCAGATCTCCGGGAATTTCAAGGCCGCGGAAGCGGCGGATCTTGCGCTTGTGCTGCGCGCCGGTGCCTTGCCCGCGCCTGTCACAGTCGTGGAAGAGCGGACCATCGGTCCCAGCCTCGGCAAAGATTCCATCGAAAACGGGATCCGGGCAAGTCTTTTCGGGGTGCTTTTCGTAGTGTTGTTCATGCCTATCTATTATCTCTTCTGTGGCTGGGTCGCAAACTTCGGGCTGATCTACTACATCATCATCGTTGCCGGCGGTATGGCCGCCTTTGGCTCGACGTTGACCTTACCCGGTATTGCGGGTTTCATTTTGTCCGTAGGTATGGCGGTCGATGCGAACATCCTGATCTTTGAAAGGATGAGGGAAGAATCCGAGACCGGAAAGACGGCCCGGGCCGTGATCTCCGCGGGTTACCACCGCGCGCTTTCGGCCATTTTGGACTCGAACGTGACGACTCTGATTACTTCCGTCCTGCTTTTCATCTTCGGGACCGGACCGATCCAGGGATTTGCGGTAACGCTTTCCATCGGTATTATCGCGAGTATGTTCTCGTCGATCTTCGTGACCCGCATGATCTTCGATTATCTCGCCAAAAAGAATCCCAATATGACTTTTAAAATGCTCCATCTTTTCCATAAACCTAACATCGCTTTCCTGAGAAAGCGCCGCTGGGCGTATGTGTTTTCGGGAGCCTGTCTTGCGCTCGGGATCTTTGCTTTCACGATGCGCGGCACCCAGAACTATGGCGTGGAATTCACGGGAGGCACGCTCGTCCAGGTGGGATTCAAGAAGGATGTGAACCAGGCGAAGTTCAGGGACGAACTTGCCAAACAGGGGTTCAAGGCCTTCACACTTCAGCGGTTTGGGGATGTGAATTTGCATCAATACATTATCAAGATGGCTGAAGGGAATCCCACCAAGGTGGGCGTGGCTGCGGAAGCCACGGTAGGGAAAGGCGCTTTTGATATTCTCAAGGTGGATCAGGTCGGGCCTTCGGTGAGCGGCAGTCTTCGTGATAAAGCGTTCTGGGCCATCGTTTGGTCATGGCTTGGGATCCTGATCTACCTGGCCTGGCGGTTCGAATGGAAGCTTGCGGCCGCGGCAGTGGTGGGTCTCGTTCATGACACGATCTTCACCATGGGTTTTTATGCCTTGAGCGGACGCGAGATCAACCTTGCGACGATCGCGGCCATCTTGACCATCATCGGTTATTCGGTCAATGACACGATCATCACATTCGACCGTATCCGCGATAATGTGAAATTGATGCGGAAGACTCCATTCGCGGACGTGGTCGATCTCAGCATCAATCAGACGCTCAGCCGCACGGTGTTGACCGTCTTGACCGTGCTTTTAACGTCGCTTTCTCTCTTTTTCTTTGGCGGAAGCGCGATCGCGGATTTCGCATTTATCCTGATCATCGGGTTCGCAGTCGGGACTTATTCGTCGATCTTTGTGTCCTCGGCCTTTGCCGTGGCGTGGAAAGCCCACAAGTAGGGGATTAAGCTGTAAGTATCAAAATGGGGCAGGCCGGTTTTCCCTGAAAACTAGCCTGCCCTTTTTTTCTTAGAGGAAAAATTGGAAAAACAAATCATTAACTTTTCCCCCGCTTTTCGAAAACTGCTTAAAAAACGGGGTTTTAAAACTGATCCCCAGATCGAGGCCTTTCTTTTTTCCGGTCTTTCCTCGCTTCACGACCCTTTCCTTATGAAGAACATGGGAGAAGTGAAAGCCCGTATTGAAAAAGCCGTTCATGCCCGCGAGAAGATCCTGATCCACGGCGACTACGATGTCGACGGGATCACCGGCGTCGCGGTCCTGGTCAAAACGCTTGAAAAGATCGGCGGTGAGTATACGACCTTTCTTCCGGAGCGCGAACGCGACGGCTATGGCGTAAGTGAAGATGCGATCCATCAAGCGCGGGAGAAGGGCGTGGGCCTCATCATAACGGTCGATTGCGGGATCACGGCCAAGCGTGAGATCGAGATCGCCCGCTCCCACAGCATGGACGTGATCGTGATCGACCATCATCGCTTGCCCGCCGAAGGATTGCCCGGCACGCATCTTATCCTCAACCCGCTCCAAGAGGATTGCTCTTATCCTTTTAAGGACCTTTCAGCCGCGGGGCTGGCGTTCAAACTCAGTCAGGCGCTCACCGGAGACGAGGCGTTCGAGCATCTGGATCTTGTGGCGCTTTCCACGATCAGCGACATTGCGCCGCTCGTGAATGAGAACCGCATCCTCGTCAAGAAAGGGCTGGCCATGCTTTCCGAACGGAAAAATCTCGGGATCCGTTCTCTGATGGAGGTCGCCAAGATGAAAGCCTCCCAAGTCAATACCGGACATGTGGGATTTATTCTGGGGCCGAGGTTGAACGCCGCGGGGCGCATGAGTTCCGCGGATACCGCGCTCCAGCTTTTACTGACCAAGGTGCCCCGCGAAGCGGAAAGTCTTGCGAAGATCCTGGAGGCGGAGAACAAGGCCCGTCAGCGTTCGGAGCGTGAGACCACGCGGGAAGCGATCCGCAAGGTCGAAGGGACCGTGAACTTCAACCGCGAACGGGTGATCGTGGTGGAGGGTCTTGGTTGGCACCGCGGGGTGATCGGGATCGTGGCGTCAAGGCTTGTGGAAAAATACGAGCGTCCGGCCGTCGTGATCTCAGTGGAAGAAGGCGTGGGGCGAGGATCAGGCCGTTCCATAAAAAGCTTTCACCTCTTTAACGCGCTTCGTTCCTGTGAGGCGATCCTCGAAGAGTTTGGGGGGCATGCGCAAGCGGCCGGACTTACGGTCACCGAAAAGAACATCCCGCTTTTACGCGAAAAGATCAATACCTTTGCGTTCGAACATCTTCCTCCGGAAGCATTAAAGCGGCATGTACCGGTGGATATGGCACTGAAGCTCCATGAAGTTACAGACCGTTTTCTTGAAGAGCTTGAACTTTTGGAACCGCACGGGATCGGAAACCCACGGCCTGTTTTTCAAAGCGACGACCTCCGGTTAAAATCCAAGCCCAGGCGTCTTTATGGCGAGACTTATGAGGCGGTGCTGACGGAAGGTTCCCAGAACTTTCAGGCCCATCTCAATGAGAAGCAGGTGTCCCTTTGCGCGGCTTCCGGACCGGAGGCGCGTTTTGAGGCGGCCTACTCCATTAAGACGAAGCAGTGGAATGGCATGAAGACACTCGTTCTGTCTGTGAAAGAATTCAGGGAGAAGCTTCCGGCGTCCCTTTAAGCAGCCGGAGCAGCAATGTAAGACCGACGGGAAGGGGCTTTTTTGACTTTTCCGGCCTTCAAGCAGCTCACGCAAACATTGATGCGGCGTACGGTTCCGTTCAGAAAGAGGACCTTCACCTTCTGGAGGTTCGGGTAGAAGCGGCGACGCGTAATGCCGGAGATCTTTTTACCGATACCGCCGGTCTTTTTCGCAAGACCGCGACGCACGATAGAATTGCCCGTTAAAGGCTTCTTTTTGCAGATGGCGCAGGTTCTCATAGGCGGGTCATTATAGTAAAGAGATGTTTCTTGGCAAGCTGTTTTTTCTGATATATAATCACACGCTGCAATTTTTTTCGCGCATGGATCACCCATCAAACGAAAAAGGAGTTCCTTATGGTAAAGACGATGACGAAATGTGGTCCCACCTCAAGCACTTGCGAAAAGACCACGGATTTCAAATTCTACGCCCCGAAAGCTAAAAAGGTCGAGCTCGGTGGCGATTTCAATAACTGGAAGGCGAACAAGACCCCTCTTACGAAAGATGCAACCGGGAATTGGAGGACGTCCCTCAAACTCAAGAGCGGGCGTTATCAGTACCGCTATCTCGTGGACGGGATTTGGCAGAACGCGCAAGAGCCGGTTGAATGCGTTCCCAACGCCTTCGGCAGCTGGAATTGCGTTATCGAAGTCGCAAAATAAGACGGCGCGTTCTTAGCTTTCCTTGAAGATCCTTTTCGTCAGTTCCGAAATGGCCCCCTTCGCCAAGACAGGGGGCCTCGGGGATGTTGTCGATTCCCTTGCCGGTGCGGTCCGCGCCTTAGGCCACGAAGTGTCGGTTTTCCTGCCACGCTACCGTTCGATCGACATCCAAAAGTGGGAGCTCGAAACCGTGATCGATTATTTCGAATTGATCGTCGGGAATCAGCTCGAGGCCACGCGTATTTTTTTAAAAAAACTTGCCAACGGGATCAAAGTCTATTTTGTCGAACATCCCGATTATTTCATGCGCGAGGAACTTTATGGGACGCTTATCGGAGATTATCAGGACAACGACCGCCGCTTCACTTATTTCCAGCGGGCCGCGCTCAAGGCTGTTGAAAAATTAAAATTGGCCCCGGACATTATCCATTGCCACGACTGGCAGACCGGTCTCATCCCGGCCTATCTCAAGACCACGGAAGCGGGCTACACGCCTTTCCAGAAAGCGCGAAGCGTATTCACCGTCCACAATCTTGCGTACCAGGGGAATTTTCCTCCCGACTCTTTCCTGGCGACGGGTTTGGGCTGGGAATTCTACAAGTCCGATTTCCTGGAGTTCTACGGAAAATTCAGTTTTTTGAAAGGGGGGCTTGTGTTTGCCGACGAGGTGACGACCGTGAGCGAACGCTACAGCCGCGAGATCCAGACGAAGGAATTCGGATGCGGGATGGAGGGCGTACTTGCCGCGCGCAAGGACAGCGTGACGGGGATCATCAACGGGATCGATCCGAAGGACTGGGATCCGGCCACCGATCCGGACATTGATGCGAAATATGACGCGAAAGACCTTTCCGGGAAAAAACTCAACAAGGCCGCGCTCCAGAAAGAGAACGGTTTTAAGGTCGACCCGAATATCCCTCTCCTTGGTTTTGTGGCGCGTCTCGTGGGCCAAAAGGGATTGGATATTCTGGTTCCAGCGCTGGAGCAGCTTTCCCGGCAGCAGGAAGTTCAAATGGTGCTCCTCGGGACCGGCGAGGACCAATACCATCAGATCCTCCGGGATTTTGCGAAGAAAAACAAAAAGTGGTTTGGAGTACACATTATGTTCGACCCGAAGATGGCCAAAAAGATCTATGCGGGTTCCGACATGCTGCTCATCCCTTCCTATTACGAGCCGTGCGGGCTGGGACAGATCATCGGACTTCGTTTCGGGACGGTGCCGGTTGTCCGCGCGACCGGCGGTTTGGCGGACACGATCCAGAATTTCGAACCCGCGTCCCAAAAAGGGAACGGATTTACTTTTGAGGATTACACAAGCGATGCGTTGCATGCAGCCCTCCTTCGCGCGGTCAAGACATTCAAACAAGAAAAGCTTTGGAAGTCGCTCGTGAAGAATGCCATGGAAAGCGACTTTTCATGGGATGCCTCGGCCAAGAAATATGAGAAGCTTTACGAGTCCGTGAAGCGGCGTCCGGCAAAGATTGAAAAAAGCTGAATCTTGGCATAGTCCCAATTCCAATCAATTTCATCACAGATGAAATTGGGGCAATACCGTTAACCCTTTAAATTTAATAGAGAACGGTATAGAATCCGCCCTTTGCATTTTCAAGAAATACACTTTTCCACGAAAAAAGCGTTGGGCGTTCTGACGTAAAGCTAAAAAGGAAAAAAAGGCCATTATGGAAACATACAAGATCGCAGTGATCCCCGGAGACGGGACCGGTACGGAGGTCATCCGTGAAGGGAATAAGGTTTTAACGGCCGCTTCCGAAAAATACGGCTTTAAGCTCGATCGGCATGAATATGATCTCGGGGGGGAACGCTATAAGAGGACCGGAGAAGTGCTTCCGGAAAGCGTGATCCAGGAGCTTCGGGGTTACCAGGCGATCTATCTCGGGGCCGTCGGGCATCCGGATGTAAAGCCCGGCATTCTGGAGAAAGGACTTCTTCTCAAACTCCGTTTTTCCCTGGAACAATACATCAATCTTCGTCCCGTAAAACTTTTCCCCGGCGTGGATTGCCCGCTCAAGAATAAAAAACCGGAGGATATCGATTTTGTCGTGGTTCGCGAGAATAACGAAGGCCTCTATGTCGGCGAAGGAGAATTCATCAACAAGGGAAAACCGGATGAAGTTGCGATCCAAGTCAGCCGGAACAGCCGCAAGGGCGTGGAGCGTTGTGTGCGCTATGCCTTTGAGTATACCCGTAAACGTAATTCCAAGAAAAAAACGCTCACGCTTTGCGGGAAGACCAATGTTCTGACTTACGCGTGGGATCTTTGGGAGCGCACCTTCCACGAGGTGGGAGCCAAAGATTATCCGGATATCAAACGGGATTACGCGCACGTGGATGCGACCTGTATGTGGATGGTCAAGAACCCCGAATGGTTCGACGTCATCGTGACGGACAATATGTTCGGTGATATCATCACCGACCTTGGCGCCATGATCCAGGGGGGTATGGGGATCGCGGCCGGAGGCAATTTGAACCCTCAGGGTGTTTCTATGTTCGAGCCGATCGGTGGATCCGCGCCGAAGTACACCGGCAAGAATGTGATCAATCCTCTCGCGGCGATCTGTGCCGGGCAGATGATGCTCGAAGTTCTCGGGGAAGAGAAAGCCGCCGCGGAGATCGAAGAATCCGTGAAATGGGCAACGGGGAAAAAACTCAAAAGTCTTGCGGCGGGGAAGATGGGATATTCCACCACGGAGGTCGGGGATCTTGTGGTGAAGGGGCTGGATCCCAAAAGCAGGGTTTAGGGGAGAAATACTCAAATGCGAAAATTAAAAGTGGCAGTGTTGGGCGTCACCGGTGCGGTCGGGCAGGAATTTCTCGAGCTTTTGAAAGAACGGAAGTTCCCGATCGAAGAACTGAGGCTTTTGGCTTCGGGCCGTTCGGCCGGAAAAAAGATCGAATTCATGGGCAAGAGTTATCAGGTCGAGGAAGCCACGCCCGGTTCCTTCAAAGGACTGGATCTGGTGCTTTCGAGCGCGGGCGGGGCGATTAGCCGCGAACTTGCGCCGCACATCGTCAAGTCCGGAGCGCTCATGGTGGACAATACCAGCGCGTTCCGCATGGATCCGGAGATCCCGCTTGTGGTGCCGGAGATCAATCCGGAGGACATCGCGAAGCGTCAAGGCATTATCGCGAACCCGAACTGTTCCACGATCATCATGCTCGTGCCGCTTTTCCCGATCCATAAAGCCGTGAAGATCAAGCGCATCGTCGCTGCCACCTACCAGGCCGCGAGCGGCGCCGGGGCGAAGGCCATGGAAGAGCTCAAGGTCCAGGCCCAGGACTTTCTTGCCGGAAGACCCGTCAAGAAACAGGTCCTGCCGCATCAGATCGCGTTCAATGTGTTCTCGCATAATTCGAAGATCGGACCCGACGGTTATTGCGAAGAAGAGACCAAGATGGTGAAAGAGACCCAGAAGATCTTCCATGACGTCGAGATCCGGGTGACCGCGACCTGCGTTCGCGTGCCGGTGTTGCGCGCGCATTCCGAGGCGCTTTTCATCGAGACCGCGAAAAAGATCTCGGTCGACGAAGTGCGCAAGCTGCTTTCAAAGGCCCCCGGCATCAAGGTGGTCGATGACCGTGAAAAGAATTATTTTCCCATGCCGCTTGAGGCGACCGGACAAGACGACATTCTCGTCGGACGTTTGCGCGAGGATCCGACCGCGGCGAACGGTCTTGCGATGTTCGTTTCCGGCGATCAGATCCGCAAAGGCGCGGCCCTGAACGCCATCCAGATCGCCGAGCTTGCGTTCGCAAGCTGAACCACGCGCCACGTTCCGCGCAAGATTTTCGTGGCCCGTGGAACGTGGAGGCATTATGAGAAACATCAAGCTTGTCCTCGAATACAACGGGTCGATGTTCTTCGGGTTCCAAAAACAGCCCGGCCAGCCGACCATCCAGGAAGCTCTTGAGAAAGCCCTCTCCGGATTTTTTGACCGCAAAATGAAGATCGCGGCCGCGAGCGGCCGCACGGACACCGGCGTTCACGCCGAGGGCCAGGTCGTCAACTTCAGGACTTCGAGCACCCACGAACTGAAGCGGATCCAAAAAGGCCTTAACGCACTTTTGCCGCCGCCTGTGGTGGTCAAAGACATTGAAGAGGTCGGGGCTGATTTTCATGCCCGCTACAGCGTCCGTTTCAAAGCATATGAATACCGGATTTGGAACCGTCCTTGCCGCTCGCCTCTCGTTGCGGACCGGGCCTTCCATGTTCCGTACCCGCTGGACCTTGCCGGGATGCGGAGAGCCGCCAAGTCTTTTATGGGCAAACATGACTTCCGCTCCTTTACTTCCGTATCGTCTATGAAAAAAGGAAGTTCCTGCGTCCGGACGATCAAGCGCTTCCAGATCAAGCGGCAAGGGCACCTCGTCCTCATGCATGTCGAAGCGGACGGATTTCTTTACCACATGATCCGGAATATGGTGGGAACGCTGCTGGAGGTGGGGAGGGGGAAGCGAAAGGCTGAGGATATCACCGCCCTTCTTAAGGCCAAGGATCGGCGTTTTGCCGGTACGACGGCACCCTCCGAAGGCCTTACGTTGATAAGAGTTACGTATTGATTCAGAGGACCCGTTTTAAAAGTTTGAAGGGCTTGTATCCTTTGGATTATGTGTTAGCTTTGTGGCAGAGGCGGTTTTTAAAAAGTTGCTACGAACGAAGTTTAGCAAGGGACGGCAATCCTTACCGCCCAAACTCTCTGTATAGAAAAGAAATAAAAAGTTTGGGCGGTAATTTTTTGTCTCTACGGGCGTTCACTCTGGGGACCTTGGCCGAAAAAGCCAAGGTAAAAAAAGGGGGTAAAAGTTTGACACCCCGAGGGGTTTTTGTTATACTCCGCAGACTTTTCAAGATATTTTGAGTCGCACGAAGGTTTCTCGCCTTTCCGACTGCCTGTTCCAAACTAAACAGAAAAGAAAATTATGAAGACTTTTATCCCAACTGAAAAAGACATCGCACGGAAGACCTATGTGATCGACGCCGACGGGAAGACTCTCGGGCGGATGTCCACCAAGATCGCGTCCCTTTTGATCGGTAAAGGCAAGACCTGCTTTATGCCGGACAAGCTTACCGGGGACCAGGTCATCGTGATCAATGCCAAGAAGGTCCATGTGACGGGTAACAAGAAAGAAGATAAGATCTATACCCATTACACCGGCTTTTCAAGCGGCTTGAAGACGTATACCTACGAACAGCTCATGGAAAAAAATCCGGCCGAGATCATCATGCGTGCCGTCAAGCGTATGCTCCCGAAGAACCGGATCGGCGATGTGATGCTCAAAAGACTTCGCGTTTATCCCGGCATTGAACACCGGAATAAATCGCAACAACCCATTAAGATCGAGGTTTAATCCGTATGACCACTGCTCCTGCGACACTGATGTACGCTACCGGACGCCGTAAAACCGCCATTGCCCGCGTGTGGATCTTTCCGGGACAAAAGGGTTTTATCGTCAACGGGCAGGACTCCGCGAAATATTTAAAACGCGCGAACCTCCAGATGCTTGTCGAGCAACCGCTTAAATCCGCGAACGTTCTCGGACAAGTGCGTATCCGCGCTCGCGTCCAGGGCGGCGGGGTGGCCGGCCAGGCCGGCGCGATCCAACTCGGGATCGCCAGGGCGCTTGTGGGTCTCAACCCCGAAATGCGCGCGACCCTGCGCAAGGGCGGTTTTATGACCCGCGACCCCAGGGAAAAAGAAAGAAAAAAACCAGGTCGTAAAGGCGCTCGCAGAAGCTTCCAATTCACCAAGCGTTAATGCGGTCCCTGTTACTCGGGCTGTTTTTTCTCGCGCTCGTTTTTGTTTTCGCCGGTTGCCAGGGATTCCTGGACGATTACAATTACCATCCGGTCGGCGCGATGCCGTTAAATTCGAACCCATGACCGCAGTGATCCTGAGTTTCTCCGGCGCGAGCCGTACGAGGATGTTCTCCTGGGTTTGATCCGGGTCTTCTCGGGAGACGCGGTGCCAGCAGGAGATAGGGAGCCATGAAAAAAAGCCAGGCATTGCTGCTATCGGCCGCTCTTCTCCTCGTTTTTTTTGTCTCGGGCCTTTTCTTCCAGTCGCGTCGTCTGCTTCCCTCCGAAAAACTTCATGAGCTCCTGATCCAAAAAGTCCAAGCGCTCACTGAAGGCGTGTTAAAATACCAGAATGTCCGGGTGGGTTATTTCCCTCAACCCAAGCTCATTTTTGAGCATGTGCAATTGACGTTTGCCGCTCATCCGCTTATCGTGGAAGCGGAGAAGATCCAATTTGATTTTAATATCCTGCCGCTCCTTTTCGGACAAGTGGAACCCGCGGCTTTTTATGTGCAATCCGGTAAAGCCGAATTTTCTCTTCCCGGCTTGAATTTTTTCAATCCAGTGCGTTTCGAGAATTTCACGCTTCGAGTAGGCGCCGTCCGTCCCAAGATTCCCATTCCGTTCTATTTCACCACGAATATCGCCGGGAAGCCGAACGCACTCGTGATGAAAGGAAATGTGGTGCTGGATTCCGTCGAAGAGTGGAACTGGGAGAAGGCGAGCGGGCATGTGGTCGCGGAACTCAAACAGCTCTCGCTGGATCCAAAACGGCCTTTTTTCCTGAAGGGGGGTCAGATCGATACCTCCGTGGAGATCAGGAAAAAAGCGCAAGAAGTTTTTCTTGAATTGAACGTGCTGGGAACCGGAAAGGGACTTTCCTGTGGAGTGCCGCAGGGGAGCGCCGGGGTGGCGTCGCCCGCGCTTGACGTCGCGTGGAATATAACAGCCGCGTGGAACAATGACACTAAGGAATTAAAACTTCACAAGGGACTCGTGAAGCTCCCCTTCGGTGAGATCGAAACGAACGGGAGCGTGAAACTGAACACGGGAGAGATCAGCGACCTGCACGTAACAGGTTCGGATATGGCGCTCGAAGATATCTTGAAATATTGGCCGGGCCTCGGGAAAGTGCTTCCTTTTGACATCGGATTTTCAGGCCCCGGAAAGTGGGCCCTTTCCCTGGAAGGGACGCTGGACCATCTGTCGTTTCATTTCGGCTGGGATCTTGCGCGGGCGCTCCTCTCTTACGGGCAATATTTCACAAAGCCCAAAGGCGTTCCGTTGGATCTGAGCCTCGATTTTCTGCTCCAAAAGGGAGCGAAGCTTGGCGGTGATTTTGCCGTGAAATTCAAAGAATTGAGCATGAAAGGAAATCTGAAGGACCTGGACCTGAAGACCGGGGAGGGACAGCTTAATCTGATCACGAATAAATTTCCCCTGAGCGGTTGGGAACAATATATTCCCGCTCTTCAGGGTTACAAGCTGGGGGGAGATGCCAAGCTGATGTCGAATTGGAGAGGGGATCTTCGCAAGCTGGAGAAGGCCGAACACATTTTTAATCTTTCATTCGATAAAGTGTCCTGGACGGTCCCGGAAGGTCCGGGGTTCCGCAACGCGTCGCTTTCTCTGGATTACAGTCCACTGATGCTGGAGGGCCGAAAGATGCAGTTTGAGATCGGCGGTTCCTCCGTCGTGGCCGATCTGAAGATCGCAGGGCTTCCGGAAAAACCTCAGATCGTCCTGAAGGTCTCTACGGGAGAATTGAAGCCTCTTGAGGTTTGGCAAGCGGCCGCAGCTCTTTTGAAGCGCAAGGAAGGCACCGTGGTGGACACCTTGGGTCGCGCGAAAGAACTCATGCAGACGGTCTGTCCGAAAGATCAGATCCTCAAAAATGTCTTGGTGGATGTTCTCTACGAGAAAAGCGTGTGGAACGTACCGTCCCTTCAATTTGAGGGCTACGGCGGAAAGGCCGAGCTCAAAAGCGCGCTGAATTTCAGCGGCAAAGAGCCCGCGTACAATTTTGACGGCAAATTCCAAGGCGTGGATCTCGGGCTTTTTCTGAGTCGTCAGGATGCGGGCGGGAAGGTCCTCGAAGGAGCGCTGGACCTCAAATGTTCGGGGGCGGGTATCGGGTGGGGGCCGGAAGCCTGGCGCAAGTCTTTGACGGGGCAGGGCGAATGGACTCTTAAGAGCGGCAAGTTCTTGACTTTTGATCTCAAAGACGCTCTTTCAACGATCGAGCCGCTCCAAGGTCTCGGAGAGGTCAGGTCCAGCCTGAAGGATTTTGATTCGATGAGTTTCAACTGGAAGCTTGCGGACGGCAAAGTGACGACCGACAACCTGCTTGTCAAAAGCAAAGATTACGTGATGGACGGCGAAGGGACGCTCGGGTTTGACGGACTCGCGAATTACCGGACGGATGTGTTTTTATCCATCGGGCTCGCGGCGAAGCTGTTGCCGAAAATGAAATCTTCTCTCAAAAAAAATCCGCAAGCCCATTGGGGCCCTATCCCGATGCTGTTTTCCGGGTCCTTGCTCGCTCCCGAATTAAAACCCGTCCCGGCTCCGGCCGCGGAATTAAAAGAAAAGATCCTCAAGGGCAAGGCGAAGGATTTTCTCTGCGAGATTGTGACGGAATAATCCTTTTTCTTGGCTAGGAGCGCCGCCGGCCGCGCGCTTTCTCCTTTTTAAATTCTTTCCGTAATCGTTGGACCAAGGCCCTGGCGGCCAAGACCTCGGACTCTCGTTTGATCTTGTGAAGAGCCGAGGCCTTTCGTCTTCCTCCGGCCGAAACCGTGGTTTTGACGCCCTTGTCGGAAAAGGCGTGCGTGTATTCCGGGAGTTTCTGCCATTTCTTGAGCGTCATTTCCTGGAGCGTGCTTTTGGGGTTCGGGTCGAGCCGGAAAAGAAGTTTGGGGTCAAAGTATTTTGCGAAATGTTCCAGAATGAACGCCTCGACCTTGTCGTGGCCGCGGTCAAAATAGATCGCCGCGAAAAGCGCCTCGAGCGCATCGGTGAGCAATTTGGCCTTGAGAAAGTCCTTGAAATTCTGGCGCAGGTTTCTGCTGATCCGGAGGACATGTTGAAGCTCCAGGGCCTGCGCGATGCGGCTCAGGATCTTCTGAGAGACGAGGATCGAACGGAGTTTTGAGAGCATGCCTTCGTCGGCCTCGGGGAATTTTTCGAACAATTTTTGGCAAATGACTTCGTTTAAAATGGAATCTCCGAGAAATTCCAGCCGGTCAAAATCCTCGAGGTCTTGGATGGCGCGCGCGTTCTCATTCCGGAAGGAGGGGTGCGTGAGCGCGGCGCGATAGGGGGTGAGGGACCTTATCGGGAATCCGAGGATCTTACGCAGGGAGGCCTTGCTGTGAGGATCTTTGGGAGATAGCCGTTTCGACATGTGCGTACCATAAGAGTTTTCTAAGCCTCTGTCAACAGAGAAAATCACGTAAGTGGTTCTGGGGAGAGGGGATAGGACATAATCACCCGTTTTTTTAATAAAAGATAATTATAGCGTAACTTCTTAAATTGACAAAGGATAGAGCCATTTCTATAATACCAAATTCACTGGTTTATAATGCCCTTAAAGGAGAAAAACATACTCAATACCGCATAATATTTAAATTTAGGGGTATGCGGTATAGCGCTTGATTTTCATCAAAAAAATGATTGGAGATCAGTACCAATGCTAAATTGTGCGGTTCTTGGCGCCACGGGATATACCGGAGCCGAACTCACGAAGTTGCTTCTGGCCCATCCCCATGTCCGGGTCTCTCTCTTGACCACCCGGCAGGAAAAACCCATTGCTCTTCGCGACATCCTGCCTTCGGTC
>JAZDFE010000039.1:0-26558 GCA_043808175.1 Candidatus Omnitrophota bacterium
TGTCAGAAGATCGCCGGGGATTTTTTTCAGAAGAAGATCCTGAGCCGGTCCGGCGGGACTTTTAACAGCTCGCTAGTTCGCAAGATCCTCCGCAATAAGCTTTACACCGGAAAGCTGGTCTGGAACGCGCACCACTATGACCGGAAGCAGAAGACCCTGAGAGGCTGCCGCTATATCAAAAATGATCCTTCCAAGGTTATTGAAGCGAACGGGTTGCATCAACCGGTTGTTTCGGTGGAAATCTTCTCCCGCGCGCAGAACATCCTCGACCGGAACCGGAGAGGCAAGTTCCACCGCAAACGGGTAAGGGATTATGTGTTGTCGGGAATCCTGTTCTGTGCGAAATGCGGCTATCGCTACAGCGGCGTCTCCAATGTCAAAAATCACAAGACCAACGAGAAAAGGCCGTATTACCGTTGCTCGGGCCGTGCTACACGCAATATTCACTGCGGGAATAACGACGTGCGGGCTGAGATCCCGGAGGCCGAGGTGTCCGAGATATTGGAGGTCCTTTTCACTTCCGGAGAGGTCAGCAAGGAAAGAATGCGGAATCTGATCACGGACCATTACCGGGAACAGGCTGTGGGCGAAGTTTCTCATGATCTTGAGAATCTGAAGAAAGAACTTCAGGGGTGTTCGGCAAAGCTCGGGAAACTGACGGATGTCTATCTGGACGGAAGTATCGGCAAGGACATTTTTGAAGGCAAAGCCCAGAAACTTCGTAACGAGGAAGGTGAGATCCGTATCAAGATCGAGCGGATGGAACTCCAGCTTGTCGAAAAGGAAGCCTCAAAGGACTATGTTAAAAGGGCTGCGGATGTTGTAAGGTCGTCCGATTCTTTCCGGGAGAATTTGCACCCGGCTTTGCGGAAAGAGCTGCTTAAGCTTGTGTTTAAGAAGCTCGCGATCGATCACCAGAGGATATCAAGTTTTGAGCTTTATGAGCCCTTCCAGGGTATGTATGACAAAGCGTTAGTGAAGGGTGATTCTTCGGGAAGGAGGTGGAAAACTTGTCAGCAAGGAAAAGAAAAACAGACGAAAAAGGCAATGAAAAGCCAGTCGTGTGTATTAGGACCTTCGGATGCCAGATGAACACCTACGACAGTCAGGTGGCGGCGGGAATATTGGAAAAAGCCGGGTTTGAGGTGTTCCTCGATAACGACGATACGGACATGTGGACAAAGAAGCGAGCACCACACTTGTCGCCCTCTGCGCCAAGTGAGGTTCGCGAGATTTCTGAGGGATCTCTGCGGCCCGACATTGTTCTCATGAACACGTGTTCGGTGCGGGACCACGCGGAGGAGCGCGTCTGGGGGCGGCTTGGGATATTGGGCGTTGAAAAGAAAGAGCGGCCTGAGCTTGTTATCGGTCTCATGGGTTGTATGGTCGAGGAACACCGGGAAAAGCTTTTCAAGAGATTCCCGTACCTGGACCTGATGGTCGGTACGCGTCACGTGAAAGAGCTTCCGGAAATGATCTGTCAAGTCTTCGAAACGCGCAAGCAGGTTGCTCTCGCACCAGTGTGCGAGGACTATCGCGTGCGGGCCCAGAGACAGCCCGCTACGCGGATCGCACGCATCAAACAGGATGGCATCTCGATCGAGTATAGCGAGACCATCAAGCGGGCGAGCGGTTTCCATGCGTGGCTCCCGATCATGACCGGTTGTGATAAGGCCTGCACGTTCTGCATCGTTCCGCTGACGCGGGGAAGCGAAGTTTCGATGCCGGCGCGGGAGGTGTGCCGCGAGGCCGAGCGTCTGGTTGCGGACGGCGTCAAGTGGATCACGCTCCTGGGGCAGAATGTGAATTCGTACTGCGGGACACGGGACACGGGACACGGGACACGAACATTTCCGGAATTACTCGAATTGCTTTGCGGGATCCAGGGACTGGAGCGGCTTTCATTCACGACCTCGCACCCGCAGGACGCGACGGAAGAACTTTTTCAGGTGATCACAAGGAACCCCAAGATCGGCCGGCGGTTCCATCTGCCTCTGCAGTCGGGCTCCGACCGTATCCTCAAACGGATGAAACGGCTTCATACCTACGCGGAATACAAGGCGAAGATCGATCGATTGCGGGAGCTCGTGCCGGAGATCTCGATCACGACCGATATCATCGTGGGATTTTCCGGGGAAACAGAAGACGACCATCGCGCGACACGGCACGCACTCGAGGAGATACGGTTCGACAGCGCTTTTATCTACAAATATTCCGTACGGCCGGGAACGCCCGCGGCCCGGCTTCCGGATGACGTTCCGTTCGATCTTAAGGCGTCACGAAATCAGGAGCTTATCATGATCCAAAGAACGATCACCGAAGAGAAGAGCCGGTCATGGCTTGGAAAAGTGTTTACGGTTTTTGTGGAAGGGCGCAACGTCGACAATCCCAAGGAACAAGTGGGTCGTATGGACCAGGATCGGCGCGTGCTCTTTAAAGCGGACGAGGACTACGCGGGGCGATTTGTCCGGATGGAATTTACCGGCCTGCATCACGAGACTTTTCGCGCCAAAGTTGTTCAGTCCTGCTGAACTTTTAGCATTTCCTTCAGCGTAATGATCTCAAATCCTTCCTTCTTAAACCGGGGGATTTCTCCCGCCAGGACCTCGAGTGTTTTCGCGCGGTAATGACCGATGGCGATGGCGTTGCCTTTCTCACGCGCGACGGCCTTGAGTTGATTGAGCTGAGCGCGGATCGCAGGCTTTGAATCTTCGTTATCCAGGAAAATGCCCCGGGCCAGGATCGGGAGTCCTATTTCCCGGCCCACGGAAGGAACCACGGATTCTTTCGTGGTGTAGCTGTCCAGGAAAAAGAGTCCACGCCGCTTCAACTCCGTCAGAATGATGGTCATCATTTCGCGGTCCGTGGTGCCGCGCGACCCCATGTGATTGTTCACGCCGACGTGGTTGGGCACCGAATCCAGGTCGCGGGCGAGCATGCCCAGGATGTCCGAGGGGCTCATCGTATCCACGATCAGTCCGCGCCCGGGGATCTTGTCCAGCACGGTATCGAGGGGAAGATGGAGAATGACCTCGGCGCCCGTTTGCCGGCTCAGATCCCCGTAGTAGTGAGAATAGGGAAGCAGGGGCAAAATGGCGTATGTGACCTTGCTGCCGAGGGACTTCAATTGTGCCGTGCACCGGTTGTGATTACCGATGTCATCGATCACGAAAGCGATCTTGGGCCGGCCTGTCGGGCGATGGAACAGGGCCCATGGGGTCTTGGGTGCGGGGCGGGAGAAAAACCAAAAACCGCCCCAGACACAAAGTCCCAACACCAGAAAAGTCACCAATCTTCTTTTCTGCTTTTTAGTCAGTTTGAATTTAAAAAGTCTTCGACGGGCCATAAGAGCGTCCTTTATATCATAAAAACGGCAAAAGCCGCGACGAATTAACGCCGCAAAACACATTTCGCGTCTTGCAAGTCATGCCGTGTCTTGATAGGATACCAACGGTTGTGTCTTGGAGATACCTGGTTATGGAAATAGATAAACAATCGTTTCAAAAATGTGCGAAGGCACTGATCAGTCTCGTTTTGGAGAGCGAGGGTCATGATCTTGTCTACCGTGAGTTTTGCGCCTTGGAGCCCAAGCTCAGGAGTTTCGCGTTCGGGGCTTTTTGCCGAGAGTATGTGCCCGCCAAGCTGGCTTTAGGATGCGTCTATTGGGTCGGTTGTTGCACGCATCACCGGATCGAGGATAAGGATCTGAAGAACCTCTATTTTAAAGAAGTGATGAGCCTTTTCGAGTCGCCGAAGTCACTTGAGGAAGCAGTGCGTTTCAGTGAGAGCCTTTACGCTTCTAACGCGGACAAGGAACAGTCGCCGGTCCTGGGCGTTCTGGTGCATCTTTTTCATAAGCTGGGGCTTGAGGCCATCGTGAAACCCGGAGAAAATGACGCCGGGGCGCTGAACGCGGGATTTTATTTCATGATGCATGTGAGCGAAGCTCTCAAAGTCGTTTTTGAAGCGCAATTCGACGATTTTTTTTACGCCAACAAAGATCTTCGCGTCGTGGATGCGAGAAAGAGGGCATAGCATGATCCAAAAAATCCACCGTAACAACATGGTCTGGATCGACATGGAAATGACGGGGCTGGACCCGGAAAAAGATAAGATCCTTGAGATCGCCACGGTCATTACGGACGGAAATCTGAATATCTTGGCAGAAGGTCCTGATCTCGTGATCCACCAGCCTTCGAGCGTTCTCAAAGGGATGGATGAATGGAACCAGGCCCATCACGCCAAGTCGGGTCTTATCGAAGCGGCCAAGGCGTCGACCATGACGGTCAAGAAGGCCGAGCAATTGACTCTGGAGATCATCCAGGAATATTGTAAGCCCAAGAAAGCGCCGCTCTGCGGCAATTCTGTCCATCACGACCGCAGGTTCCTTATGAAATACATGCCGAAGATCGATGGGTATCTTCATTACCGGCATGTGGATGTGAGCTCCCTCAAGGCGCTCATTGCGCGTTGGTATCCGAAGGACAAGGAGCCGCCCAAAGGGAAATCGCACCGCGCATTGTCCGATATCCGGGAATCGATTTCGGAGCTCCAATTCTACCGGGAGCGGTACTTTAAATAACGCCGTTCTCGAAATTCAAAAATACGACGAAGGGTCGTCAGTGCCGGAGGAGTATTAATCCGGGAAACCTCAGGAGGAAGTCAATGAAGAACATTGCTGTTGCAGTGATTGTTGCGCTTGCGGTCGTTGCATCCGCGTACGTTGTTAAAATGGGCATTGAGAATTCCAAAGCGATCTACTCTCTTTTTGGTTATGAAGGCGTGGTTTATCGCGTCAACGGCTTGAACGGCCGGATCGATGTGCTTGTGCCGAGCACTGAGGCAACGTTGCTTTTCCCGGTCGGCCAGATACAGCTTCCGGGCGCCAAAGACAAACTGACGGATGAACAGAAGAAAAGTTTTACGCAGAACATCCGGACACTTTCCCAGTATATTCAGAGTGAGCGGGCGCGCAGCCTTGGCTTGAAAGAAGGAGCCGCTCCGCAGTCGAAGCCGTAGTTTTTAGTTCGGATTGCTTGCACAGTGGGCCGGATATGGGAAGGAATCGGAAAATGCCTCTCGGATCGGGCTCCAGGAGTTGTAGCCTTTGAGGGCCTTCACGATGTCACATGGATCCAAAAAACCTGCGCAAAACATTATCGCCATCGTCTACGATTTTGACGGGACTCTTTCGCCCGGGAACATGCAGGAAGAAACGATCTTTAAGGCGTATGGGATCGATAAGAAGAAGTTTTGGAAGAAGTCCCAGGCGATGGTGATCCAGAGAGGCTATGAGAAAACCCTCGCCTATTTAAAGCTTTTGATCGATGATCCCGTTTTTAAAAAACGCCCGCTCACAAAACATAAACTGCGAGAGTTTGCGAAGCATGTGCCTTACTATCCCGGTGTTAACGAGGGTTATTTCGACCAGTTGAACGAGTTCATCCGGTCGCTTCCGGAAGTGCGTGAGGCCGGCATCACCCTCGAACATTATATTATCTCAAGCGGGCTTCAGGAGATCCTCGAGGGTGTCAGTATCCGGAAGTATTTCAAGAAGATCTACGCTTGCGAATATGATTTTCAGGGGGGACGCCCCGTTTTCCCCAAGCTTGTCATCAACGACACGAATAAGACGCAATTCCTTTTCCGCATCAACAAAGGCAAATTCAAGCTCAGTGAAAGCATCAACGAACATATGCCGGAGAGGGAACGCCGCATCCCTTTCCGTAATATGATCTATGTCGGCGACGGGATCACGGATGTTCCTTCCATGACGGTGACCCAGAAAGCCGGGGGCAATGCCATCGCGGTTTATGATCCGGCAAGGCGGGTGCCTCGTGACGTGAAGACCATGGTGGCAGAGCACCGCGCGGAACATTTCGCGCCCGCGGATTTCAGGCTCCAGTCGCTTTTTGTGAAGATCCTGCGTCAAACCCTGAAGAAGATCATTGCCTCGATTGTTTACCGTTCCTCGGCTGAGCGTTCTTCGGACTGGGTTCGCCGGCACATGTAGGAAGCGCGTCGGACGATATTTTGATCAAGACGGTCCGGGCGCCTTTTATGAGAAGAAATCCGAAATCAGGGTGATCCCAATATTTATTGTTTTCAAGTTTTCTGAAATCAAGGCCGTCCTCGTCGACCCTTTAGGAAACAAAATTTGAGACGAAGGCGGTCCCGATACTTATTAATTTCAGATTTTCTGAAATTGGGGTCATCCTGATTACCCGTTTAGTTTTCATAATCGAGAATCAGGGCGGTCATTTCCTTTAAAGAGGAGGCGCGATTGATCTTGTTCCGGAGTCGGGCGACGTTGGGGCAGCCCTTAAAATACCAGGCCGCGATCTTTCGGGACTGAAGCACGCCCGTCTTTTCTCCCTCGTATTGGACCTCGAGCCGGATGTGTTCGAGCGCGACCCGTTTTTTCTCTTCAAACGAGGGCAGATTCGGCGTCTGTCCGGAGAGAACGGCGCGGATGCCAGCATAGAGCCACGGATTTCCGAGGGCGCCTCGGCCGATGGCGACTCCATCGCATCCCGTTGTTTCCATCATGTGTTTCGCGTCCTCGGGAGCGAAAATATCACCGTTGCCGAAAACGGGGATCTTCACGTTTTTTTTGATAAGTTTGATCACGCCCCAGTCCGCTTTTCCGGTGTAGCCCTGGGCGCGGGTCCGTCCGTGAACGATGACGGCGGAAAGTCCGTGCTCTTCCGCAAGACGAGCGATAGAGAGAGCTTCCTTGCCGCTCGGATCGGTGAATCCGGTGCGCATTTTAACGGTGACAGGGATTTTTTTCACACGGGTCATGACATTTTTAAAGATCTCCGCGGCAAGGTCGGGCCGTTGGAGGAGCGCGGATCCTGCTCCGGGTCCCGTGACCTTTCGCACCGGGCATCCGAAATTCAGATCGAGGATCTCAAATCCCATCGCCTCGATCTTGGCCGCCGCTTTTCCCATGGAATCCGGGTCGTGGCCGACGAGTTGGGCGCCGAGCGGCTTATCGCCCGGGACTCTGCGGAGGAGAGGAAGAGTCCGTTTGTTCTCCCGCGCCAGGGCTTCGGCGGAGATCATTTCCGTGAATGCCAGCTCGAGTCCCAATTCGCGGGCGACCAGGCGGAACGCGACATCCGTGCAATCCGCCATGGGGGATTGGAACACATGGGTTTTTAATGAGAGTTTCCCGAGCTTTATCATGAAAGAGTTTCTAATTTATTGATCCTATGAATTCGCAGTGCTGTCCAAGTCTTTGTATTCTGTTCCTGGATGGTGACTTGGACCGTACCGTTCACCCCTTAAAATAGTGGAGAACGGTACTAGAAAAATTTTTGAGTCAAGGTATAATACCTGAAATTGATTCACCCTGGTCAAGTCTTTATTTTAGTTAGGGTGTCTGGGTGCTGAGTGGGATGGATTTTTATTTCATGAGGATTAATATCGAAATATTAACTCAAAAGGAAAGGTAGAGGCTATATCCATGACCGAACCTAGATCCGTCCAAGCCGCTGAGGATTGGGGCGTCGTGCTCCAGTCGGTTCCTTCCAAGAACAAGAAAGAAATAGTAAAACGCCTCACGGAGATTTTTAAAATCGATAAGAAGGATGCCGAGCAAATTCTCTCGAACATGCCACTCATCCTTGTGGACAACCTCTCCTTTGGACTCGCCGCGCGCATCAAGAAATTCTTTCTGCCGATCGGCGCGCTCGTGGAAACAACGAACCACGATATGATCAAGAAAAATTGTTTTCAGGTTCTTTGGCCGCAGACGCCGGACCTTTCTTTTTTTATGAAGCACGAGACCGGAGCCTCGGAGGCCCCGGCTCAGGAAACAAAGGTTAAAGCTAAGCCCGGGGGATTTTCTTTTTTCGAGAAGAAGGGTGAAAAAAAAGAGATGGTTCCGAAGATCAAAAAAACTCACGAATCTCCTCCACCCGCAACGCCTCCGCAAGAGCCTGCGGCGATCATTCCTCTTGCTCCCCCGGCCCCGGTGATCCCCGTTCAGGAATCTCCGGTGTCCGTCCCTCCTAGCCCCTTGGTTCCTGAGATGCCTGCTGCTCTCGGTCCTCTTCCTGTCTTCGAAGAGAAACCGGTGGCGCCTCCGCCCTCGGGCACTGATCTGGATTGGGAACGGCGTGCTAGTGAATTAAATGAAAAGCTGCGGAAGTTCCATGCGGAGAAGCAGGAATTGCATGCGCAACACGCCGAAGCAGCTGAGAAAGCGAAGAGTGAATATCAGCAGCAGCTTGAAGAGGAAAAGAGAAAGAGCGACGAGAGCGCTAAGGCGCTTGAAGAGCTTCATCAGAAGGAAGCCCAGAAACAAGAAGAGCTGACCCGGGAAGGGGGAGAATGGCGTTCCAGGGCCGAAGCTCTGGCCGCGAAAGTCCGCGAACTTGAGACGAACCTGACGCAGAAGACTTCCGAAGTCGAGCATGCGGTCCAGCAGGTCGATGAAGTAAAGCAAAAAAGTGACGAGATCGCTAAAACGCTTGAAGATCTTCATCAGAAGGAAGCCCAGAAACACGAGGCGTTGACCCGTGAAGGGGGAGAATGGCGTTCCAGGGCCGAGGCCCTGGACGCGAAAGTCCGCGAACTTGAGACGAACCTGACGCAGAAGACTTCCGAGGTCGAGCATTTGATCCAGGAGAAAGAGGATCTCACCCGGCAGTCTGCAAAGGCTGCAGCGGAAACTCAGCATGAACTTTCGTCCCTTCGGAGCCGCGAGCAGGAATTCTCCCGGAAGATCGAGAGATTGGAGCGGAGCGTTCAGGAGATGTCGGAGTCGTTGCGATCCCGCGATGGTGTCCTCGCTCAATTCGAGAAGCAGATCATGGAGCTTGCCGAAAAAGTCCGGGGGTATGAATCGTTGCGCCGGGAGCATGCACAACTTACTCAGGAACTTGGTACGATCCGTCAAGAGTATGACGCAAAGCTCGACGAACGGGAAGTGCGGTTGGCGAAAGCCGAGGAAGACCATCGCCGCTACCGGAGTCGAACGGACCGCAAGAATGCCGCGGCAGCGCGCGAGCTTGGTGAATGGATCCGTGGAATGGATACCATCCGCCAAGGACTTCAGAAGTTGATCCTTTTTCTTGGAAGTGAATCCGCGGTTCTCGATGGCGAAAAAAAATCTAATCTAAAGTCCCCTTTGACCCGCGGACCGGATGCGCCAAACACGGGAAAGAACTGAGTTTTCCCGGAACGACCCGCGACCGTCCTGGCCGATTTTGTCTTTTTAATTTATGAGCATCAGTGCCGCAGAAATCCGTAAAATGGATGAGTCCGCTATCCGGGATTATTCTATGCCGGGTCTTCTCCTCATGGAAAATGCCGGGCGGAGTGTCAGCGAAATTATTTTCCGGGAATATAAACCCTGTAAAGTCCTGATCTTTGCGGGAAAAGGGAACAATGGCGGAGATGGGCTAGTAGCTGGACGGCATCTCGCAAATCACGGTTATTCAGTACAGGTCGCTTTTCTTGAAGATCCCGCCGGGCTCAAAGGCGATCCGCTTCTGAATTTTTCAATCATGAGTAAAATGAATATTCCGTGGGCCCTCATGGCCGCCATTTCCGAAAAAGAAATTTCCGCTTATTGCAGAAAGTCGGATCTTGTGGTGGATGCGATCTTTGGCGTTGGGATCCATAGCTCTGTAAACGGGATCTCTGAAAAGGCTATTCGCGCGATCAACGGAAGTCAAAGACCGGTGGTGAGCATCGATATTCCTTCCGGATTGGATGCCGATACCGGACAAATTCATGGGGTTGCGGTCAAAGCAACGAAAACCGTGACGCTGGCTTTGCCGAAACGCGGACTTTACGAAGGCGAGGGTCCCCGGTATGCCGGAAAGATCGAAGTGGCAGACATCGGTATTCCGCGTGAATTGCTTTTGCCATTTATGAACACATCCTTGTCTAAAAATTGACTTCTTAAAAGGTGACAAGGACAGCCCTAACTTTTATTTTCTTTTCCTAAATGGTAGCCAGGGCAGCCCCAATCTCAGCTTCGCTTCGATTGATTGGAATTGGGATTGCCCCAATTTCAACAAGTTGAAATTGATAGGTATTGGGACTAAGGCTCGTCTTGGTAATGACTTACGGTCTCAAAAATGACACGCTACAGACAGGTTTGAAGCTTGACACTCTTCGCGCTTTCTGATAGAAACACACGCCTTTTTCAATCATATTTTGTGAAAGATCTTCAATATTCAAGGAAAGGTCCCACGTGAGAGCCTTGAGGCGTTTTCCGGATTGGTTGCGGCGGTCGCTGCCCGAGAATACTTCGCAAAGGACTCGGGCTATCTTAAGTAAATATGAATTGAATACCGTTTGCCGCGCCGCCATGTGTCCGAACAGTCATGAATGTTATGCCCAAGATACGGCGACTTTCATGATTTTGGGAGGCGTTTGTACTCGTCACTGCGGTTTTTGTGCCGTGCCGACCGGTGCGGGTGAGAGGCTTCGCGGTGATGAGCCCGAGCGTGTGGCGTTTGCGGCCAAAGAGCTTGGGCTCCGGTATGTGGTGGTCACATCAGTTACCCGTGACGATCTCGCGGACGAAGGGGCGGCGCATTATGCCTGCACCGTACGTGCCGTAAAAAGAGAGATTCCCGCTTCGCAGGTGGAGGTTTTGACCCCGGATTTTCATTCCCGGGAAGAACTGCTGCGTTGTGTGATCGATGCCGGGCCCGAGGTCTTTAATCATAACCTTGAGACCGTGGAGCGGTTGCAGCGGGTGGTAAGGCCTCAGGCGGATTATCAGTGTTCGCTTAAGACGCTTGAGATCGCCAAGAGACTGGCTCCGCAGCGGATCACGAAAAGTGGCTTAATGCTGGGGCTCGGAGAAACAGTTCCGGAGATCCTGGAAACAGGGCGCCATCTTTTGTCGGCGGGAGTCAGCATAATGACGATCGGGCAATATCTTCAGCCGACGCCGCAAAGCCTGCAAGTGCAGGAATATGTGACGCCGGAGAAATTCCAGGATTTGACGCATAAGCTTAAGGCTCTAGGATTTGAAAAGGTTTTGGCGGGGGCGTATGTCAGGAGTTCTTACCACGCCTGGGAGACTTTCTCGGGTCTTGGAGAAGCGCGGACCTGCGGAAATCCGGAAACTTGCACGGGCATTTAAAAAAGGAGAGCTAGGACGATGCTGGAGGTGTTGGCCAAGGGTTTAGGAAAGAATGTGGATGAAGCGACGGTAAAGACATGGTTTTTTGAAGAAGGGGACGCGGTCACCGAAGGGGATGACCTCGTGGAGCTTGCGACCGAAGATTCGGTCGTGATGATCTCGGCTCCGGCGACGGGCGTCTTGGCGGAAGTTTGCATTGATGAGGATGATACGGTCCAACGCGATGAAGTGCTTTGCATCATCGACGATGATGAAGGCGACTTGAGTGAAGATTCGGAAGACGACGAGGCCTAAGCCTCGGAATTTTATTTGCAGCGAATGAATTTATGAGATCGATTTCTCAGGATGAAACGGTCCAATTTAAATGACTGAAATACTCAAACTTAAAAGTCCCGCCGATTTTATCGGAAGACAGGGAAACGGTGTAATTAGTTTCGGTTCCGGGCAACCCGACTTGCCGCCGCCGCAGGAAGCCTTCCAGGGCATTGATCTTAAACGCGATTTGCGTTACGGACTCATTCAGGGAGAAGTTAAATTGCGTGAAAATCTGGCCCGAGAATATCCCGGCTCCACCGCGGAAAATTTCGTCATTACTAACGGAGCATCTGAGGCGCTCGACCTTATTTTCAGGGGATGGTCAAAAGGCGAGAAGGTATTGCTTCCTCGGCCGTATTATTACTCCTATCCACCCATCGTCGAATTAGCGGGTATGGTTCCGGTTTATACTGATCTTGTGGACGGCCGGATTGATCTGAATGATTTTAAGAAAAAAATAAAGGATTGCCGTGCCGTTTTGATTAACTCTCCTTCCAATCCGACCGGAAGGGTCGAGGCCATCGAGACGTTAAAAGAAATCGAAAAGATCACCCAAAAGCTCGGTATTTATGTCGTTTCTGATGAGGTGTATAAGGATTTAATTTACGAGCGCGAAAATTATCACATTAACGGCGATCATGTGATCACGGTCAATTCTTTCTCAAAAACTTATTGCATGTGCGGTGTAAGGGTCGGATATCTTTGGAGTTCCGACAAAAAAGTAGTCGAAAATATCTGCGAGATGAAGACACATACTTCGATGAACACGAATCTGGTGGGTCAGGATATGGCGCTTTCCGCTATGATGGCTCCCAAAGAATATATCACGAAACAACAACAAATATGGCGTCAGCGACGGGATTACATCTACAAGGGCCTGGTGGACCTCGGGTTCGATCTTTGGAAACCGGAAGGTGCGTTCTACGTGCTCCCAAAATGTAAAAACGCAAGGGAATTTTTATCCGTTCTTTACAATGATTTCAAAGTAATCACTTATCTTGGAGAATGGTTCGGGGCCCCCGACAGGATTCGCCTCAGCTACGCCCTCGACATCAATCAAATTGAAGAAGGCCTCAGCCGCATCCGGCAAGCCATGCAAAAGGTAACGGTGCTCTAAAAAAGTCAATGCGCCATTCAACAGGGGGCATCGTTGAATCCGGGCGCGAGAGTTTGCTAAAAGAGGATGAATTTCGCGTTGAAAAACAACCATCTCTTTTAGATCAAAGAACGAACTGGGAAATACACCGTTACCGACCATCCTTGAATATGCAAATTTGTTCTCTTAAAAAATCGATAGCTCTACGACGATCGTCCAACTCACCCATCGGAGTATTTGATTCGGGGCTCGGGGGACTTACGGTTGTTCGCGAACTGCGCCGACGCTTGCCCTCGGAAGAAATTCTTTATCTGGGCGATCTTGCCCACCTGCCCTATGGGACCAAGTCGAACGCTGAGATCCGTCGTCTTTCGACCGATTGCGCCCGCTTTCTCCTAAAAAAAAAGATCAAGGCCCTTGTTATTGCATGTAATTCTGCCTCAAGCGTTGCTTTTAAACTTCTTTCCAAAATACTGCCGATCCCTGTATTGGATGTGATCAGCCCCGCGGTGGAAGAGGCCCTGGCTCTCACGCGAAATTTCCGTGTCGGGGTGATCGCGACACACGCCACGATCGAAAGCGGAAGTTATGCCAGGAGTCTGGCGCAGAGGTCCTCGGAGGCCGAATATTTTTTGAAGCCATGCCCGCTTTTTGTGCCGCTCGCGGAAGAGGGATGGTTGGACGATGCCGTCGCTCTTGAAACCGCGCGCAAGTATCTCGCGCCCATCAAAAAGAAAAAAGTCGATACCCTGATCCTCGGGTGCACCCATTATCCTTTGCTGGAAAAAGTGATCGCAAAGGTGATGGGACCGAAGGTCCGGCTCGTGGATTCCGCCACTCCCACGGCGCTTCGCCTGAAAACGCTTCTTCAAAAGCGAGGTCTTTTATATCCGGGGGTTCGCCACGCGCCGCTCAAGATCTTTGTCACGGATCATGTGCGGAACTTCGCGCGTATCGGCGAATCATTTCTTGGCGAGAGGCTGAAGGCCGTCAAGTTCGTCAAAATCCCATGAAAAAAGCCGTTTGCCTGCTTTCCGGCGGGCTGGATTCCACGGTGAGTCTTTACGTGGCGCGTTCCGAAGGCTACAGTCCCGTCGCGTTGTCGATCGAATACGGACAGAGACATCTCCGGGAAATTTCAGCCGCTCGCGTTCTGACCGGAGGACTTAAGATCCCTCATTATTTCGCGACCTTGAGCATGCCCTGGAAGGGAAGCGCCCTGCTGGATCCCAAGATCAAACTTCCCAGAGATCGCGATGAAAGGATGATGTCGGAAGAGATCCCGGTCACCTACGTGCCGGGACGGAACAGCATATTTCTTTCCATGGCCATGTCCTGCGCCGAAACGGAAAAGGCGCATGCGATCTTCTTCGGCGCGAATGTTCTGGACTACAGCGGCTATCCCGATTGCCGGCCGGAGTATCTTGAGGCGTTCGGTGAAGCGATGAGGCTCGGCACTCAGGCCGGTGCCGGGGGCTGGAAGGTCGAGATCAAAGCGCCGCTGATCAATCTCACCAAAAAAGATATTATCCTGTTGGGACAGAAGCTAGGGGTTCCGTTCGAAACGACCTGGTCCTGTTATGCCGGGGGCGATAAACCCTGCGGTGCTTGTGACTCATGCATTCTGCGAGCCAAAGGTTTCCGTGAGGCCGGGGTTCCGGACCCACTGCTTGTCGCATGAGACATTCTTTGCCCTTTGAGAGTGCCTGGATCACCGAGATATTTTCTTCGCTTCAGGGGGAAGGCCCGCGCATGGGCGAGCGTCATATCTTCATCCGGTTCGAAGCATGTCACCTGGCTTGCGCCTATTGTGATGAGACCGGTAAAAGGGCTAAAGAGATGTCGGTCGCGGACGTTCTCAAGGAAGTGGCCGAGCTTGAGAGAAGAGCAGGGCCGCATGCTTGCGTGAGCCTTACGGGCGGCGAGCCGCTTCTTTATGCGGATTTTCTGAAAATTCTTTGCCCGGCGCTCAAAAAAAGAAAATGCCGTATTCTCCTTGAGACGAATGGTGTTTTATGGCGGCAACTTGTAAAGGTCATCGGAGTTTGCGACATTATCGCTATGGACCTGAAGCTGCCGAGTGTGACTCGACAAAAAGACTTTTTAAATGAGCATCGGAAATTTCTTAAGCTTGCGGCGAAGAAAGAAATTTATATCAAGGTTGTGATTTCCAAGAGCGTCGATCTTCATGAATATGAAGAACATCTTCGCATGGTCGCGCAAGTGGCGCCTCGCACGCCTGTTTTTTTACAGCCGATGAGCCGTGGCAAAAGATCTTATCCGGATCCCGCGCTCATGCGGCTTCTGGACAAATTGCAGCGCACAGGGGCAAAACTGCTTTCCGACGTCCGTGTCGGGATCCGGCTCCAAAAATTGATGCACATCCGCTAGGAGGAATATCGTGAGGATCGATGAAAGAAAAAGTGACGAGCTTCGCAAAGTGAGTGTCCGGACCCGGTATCTCAAAAATGCCCACGGTTCTTGCCTGATCGAGATGGGGGACACGAAGGTCGTGTGTTCGGCGACTGTCGAGGAAAAAGTGCCGTTTTTTTGCAAAAACGAAGGGAAGGGCTGGGTCACGGCCGAGTACGGCATGCTGCCGGCCTCGTGCAACGAACGCATCGCGCGTGAGGCTTCAAAGGGAAAATTGTCGGGGCGCACGCAGGAGATCCAACGTTTGATCGGACGCAGTATTCGCTCGATCGTGGACCTGAAAAAACTCGGCGAGCGTACGATCTGGCTCGACGCGGATGTGATCCAGGGTGATGGCGGGACCCGCACGGCGTCGATCACGGGTTGTTACATTGCGCTTGAGCACGCGGTCCAAAAGCTCATCAAAGATGGAAAGCTTGCGGCAAGTCCCGTGTTGGATTCCGTGGCGGCGGTCAGTGTGGGTGTGGTGAACGGAAAATCCGCGCTGGACCTTTGTTATGCCGAGGATTCCAGGGCCGAGGTCGATATGAACGTGGTGATGACCGGTTCCGGAAAGCTTGTCGAGGTTCAAGGGACGGCCGAAGGGGAGCCTTTCACGGAAGCGACGCTCCTCCAGATGCTTAAACTAGCCAAGAAAGGTATCCGCGAACTTTCGGAGATCCAAAAAAAACATGTTCCAAAGTAAGACGACGAAGCTTCTGCTCGCGACGGCTAACGCTAAAAAGCTAAAAGAGCTTCAGGATATTCTTGCCGATCTTCCGGTCCAGTGCCTGAGCCTTCGCGATTTTCCGGATGTAAAAGGTGTGGAAGAGACCGGCCGGACATTCGAGGAGAACGCCAAGATCAAGGCTATGGGCTACTCGGGACAGACGGGAGTTTTGACTTTAGGCGAAGATTCCGGGATCTGCTGTGATGCTCTTAATGGCGCGCCGGGAGTTTTTTCGGCGCGTTTTTGCGGTGAATTCCAAAACGATGATGCCAATAACATGAAATTGCTTGAGATGATGAGTGGCGTTCCGGATGAAAAACGGACGGCGTATTACGAATCCGCCATCGCGCTGGCCGAGCCCGGGAAATTGATCGGAGTCGTCAAAGGGCAGGTGCGCGGCTTGATCACGCGCGATCTCCGGGGGGAGGGCGGGTTCGGCTATGACCCCCTGTTTTTCTATCCGCCTTACCAAAAGACTTTCGGCGAAATTCCCATCGAGATGAAACATCGCGTTTCTCACCGCAGTCGGGCCCTCGAAAAATTCCGGGAACTTTTATGGGATTATCTTAAACGAGCTTGATCCCTGAAGCTGGCCTTTTTTCGGGGCTTTTGACCTTGAACTAGGAGCTTCTCTCCCCTATAATCACAAAAATTCATTCCTTCCGCGGTAAGGTGATCACATGATTTTTCAAATAGGCGCGGTTAGTTCAGTTGGTTAGAACGCTTCCTTGACATGGAAGAGGTCAGAGGTTCGAGTCCTCTACCGCGCAAGTCTTTATATTCTTTTAATTAACGGTGACTTGCACGGCCCCAATTTCAGATCCTCTGAAATTGATTTGTATTGGGACCGCGCAAGTTTCTTAAGCGCATCCTCATTCTGCGGGGCGGAAAAGTGTTGAAAAAAAACGGGTCCCGCGGGTCTGTATGAAAAAAAAGATTTTCAATCTCTCAGTTGCCTGCCTTGTCTTGACCTCCTCGCTTTTTTCTCCGCCACTCGCGGAAGCGGGCTCCCTCACATTGCTGGCGCCCTCCGCAGTGCTTTTGGACGGCCGCAGCCAAAAGATCATTTATGCCCGGGCACCTCATACTAAGCGCGCTCCGGCCAGTACCACGAAGCTTTTGACTGTGATGGTGGCTCTCGATCACCTCTCGTTGGACAAGATCGTTCAGATCCCGGCGGGCGTGCAATACATTCAGCCTTCCAAGATAGGACTCTATACGGGCGAGCGTTTTTATGTGAGTGATCTTGTTAAAGCGGCGCTCATCAAATCCGCGAATGACGCGGCCGAAACCCTCGCGATCCTGACGGCGGGTTCGCGTCCCGCGTTCGCCCAACTTATGAACCGGAAAGCCCGGAGCATCGGTGCGAACAATTCTTACTATGTGAATCCGTCGGGACTTCCGGACTCGAGACAATATTCGACGGCGTATGATCTGGCGAGGATCATCATGGCGGCTTCAAAATATCCGTCTATCGTGAGCGCGCTGAAGACCCGGAGCGCGGTCATTTATAGCCGCGGCGGACGGAGGGTCCTTTTGAATAATTGCAATAAAATGCTTTGGCGGACGGACGAAGTGATCGGCAAGACCGGCTGGACAAGGACGGCACGTCACTGTTTCGCCGGACGGATCCAATCGAATGGCGAGGTGATCTTCGTCGGTTTGATGGGAAGCCAGAAACGTCAGTATCTTTGGTCCGATCTCCTGCGTGTCGCCGCGATACCCTCCGGGAAGATGCCCAAGCTCGTCATTTTAGCTCCTAAAATGCCAACACGGAACGAAACCTTGAAGATCCAAAAAGCTCTTCAGCGTGCCGGGTATTTCAAAGGGAATCCCACCGGATTTTACGGCAAGAGGACCAAAGCGGCAGCGCGGAATTTTCAAAAAGCCAAAGGACTTTCGGCCACGGGATGGGTGGGACCGGATACATGGAAGAAACTCAAGGCTTATCTATGAGAAAAATTTTATCCTACTTGCTGTTATGTTTAATGCTTTTTCAGACAGGCTGTTCTCAAGGGCTTTCACAACAGACGGCGGAGCGGCTTTCTGCGGCTCAGGCGCCGGCGGTGACTTCTGAAAAAACATTGCCAGCAACTTCTGAAGGACCCGCAGTCGCCATGGTCGCTGATTTTGAGAAGGGTCTCGAAAATCTTTTTGGGGGCCAAGCGGGAGATTGGAACCTCAACCCTTCCGATGTGAATAATTCTTACACGGATCTTGCGATTGTGCCGCTCCTCGGCAAGGATAGCAAGGAATCCAAGGTGCTTCGGCTTACGTACAGTGTGGACTCGGATATTCCCGCTCAAAATGGATTCTGGACCAAGCTCATGGGTTTTGACGGCAGTCAATATGACCATTTTGAGATGGACGTCAAAGGGGATGCCGCCAAAGGGTTCACCGAAAAGTTTAAGATGGAGATCAAGAAATGCCTCGACAAAGACTGCCTGGAAACCGTGCAGGGGTCCGCGATTGTTCCGGTGACCCCCGAGTGGCAGACCGTAAACATTCCGCTCAATAAAATGACGGGGCTCATCGATTTTCAAAATCCCGAGGCATGGAAAAATCCCCGGATCAGTTACAACAACCTGAACGAGCTCATTTTTATCTTTAATGACAAGTTCGTGACGGAAAAAACAGGCAGGATCTTTTTTGATAATATCCGCTTCACGCGAACGGGTCAGCCGGGGCCCAGCGCCGTCGATCATCCGGAATACGGGCTCCAGAAAACGACGATCCCGCATGGGACGCCCGAATTCGCGAAATTCCTGGCAGGCCGACTCCGGGGCTTTCCCAAAATGATCAGCGTGAAAAAACAATTTCCGGAGGAGGATAAGGCCTTCCTGAAAGAGGTGGCGCTGGATACGTGGAGATTTTTCGATGAGATCACAGACGCGGAACACGGCCTGCCTTTGGATAATATTAAGCTCGGGGATACAGTCCCGCTTGGGGAAGGCACCTGGATCGGGGATTACACCAACATCACGAATGTCGGTGTCTACCTGATGGCGGTCGTGAGCGCTCACGATCTTGGATTTATCACCAAAGAGGACGCCGTCGCGCGCATTCAAAAAACGCTCACGACAATGGAAAAGCTTAAGTGTCACAAAAGCGGATTTCCGTACAACTATTACGATACAACGCTTTTAGTCCCGACGAGTTATTTCGTTTCCTTTGTGGACAGCGGCTGGCTTTATCTGGGTTATTATGTAGCGAAAAACGCGTTCCCTGAGGAGCTTTCGGAACAGGTGGGACGGCTTCTGGCGCGGGCGAATTTCAAATTCTTCTATGATCCTGTCGCGAACCAGATGTATCACGGCTATTATGAAAATCTGGGCGTCTATACGGACTACCGGTATGGTGTTTTTTATGCCGAGCCCCGGGCTGCGACCTATATGGCCATTGCTCGCGGTGATATTCCAGAAAAGCTTTGGTTCGAGGGTGTCGTCCGGACGTTCCCGTTGAATTATAAATGGCAATCCCAGACGCCGAAGAACGGAACGGAGAGGACCGTCCTGGGTTATAAATATGCCGGCGGGCATTATGAGTGGAAGGACCTCGAATATGTTCCAAGCTGGGGCGGATCGGCTTTTGAGGCTCTCATGCCGACGGTCGTGCTTGAGGAGAAGAAGCTTGCCCCCGAAGGTCTGGGAAAGAACGATGCTGTTCATGCGCAGGGGCAGATGCGTTATGCCCTGGAAGAATTGGGTATGCCCGTCTGGGGGATGAGCCCCTCGGCGGATCCGAGTGGCAGTTACACCGAATACGGAGCAAAACCTTTCGGGATCAAAGGATACAAGGCCGGGGTCGTGACGCCGCACGCGAGCGCGCTGGCGCTTGAATTTATGCCGGCTGAGGTTGTCCAGAATCTCCGGAAGTTGATCGAACTTTATGATCTATACGGCGAGTATGGTTTCTATGATGCCGTGTCGGTTCCGGAAGGAAAAGTCGCGCGGAAATATTATTCCCTCGATCAGGGGATGATCCTGATCGCCATCAATAACTACCTCCATGACGGCGCTATCCGGAAGCGTTTTCACGCCGATCCTGAAATGAAGAAGGGTGATAATCTTTTAACGGCTGAAAAATTTTTCGAGACGGCGTCCCCAGACACTTCTGCGAGCGCGAAGCCATGATCTTTAAGGAAGATCCTCCGGGCATTTATCGCCTCCAGTCCCTTGGTAAAGGGGTTGTTGCCGGTTTTCATTCCCGCATATTCGATCATTCAAAGCGCGGGGAATTTTTAAGCGGGTTGGGCCTGTTTTCCGACAATCTGGTCATGGTAAAACAGGTTCATGGCAGCGCGATCGTGGTGGCCGAGCGCCCGGATCCGGAACTCCTGGTAACTCCCGCTGACGGACTGATCACCAGGGTTCCGGGACTGGTGCTTGGGGTACGGACTGCGGACTGTGTGCCTGTTTTTTTCTGGGACCCCGTTCAAAAGGTTGTCGGGATCGCGCATGGCGGATGGAAAGGCGTGAAGGACGGGATCATCGCACAAATGCTCAAGATCTTTGAGAAGAGTTGCGGGACGAAAATGGGGGATCTTCGGGTGGCGATCGGACCTTCGATCCGTAAATGCTGTTATGAGGTGGGCAAGGAATTCCTTGGCCATTTTCCAGGTTTTTATCGCGGCAAGGACACCGCCAAAGGCAATCTGAATCTTGTGGGAGTGATCAAGGGTCGGCTTGTGAAGCGGGGGGTCCCGGAAGCCCATATTCATGACACGGAGCTTTGCACGGTTTGCGAGAACAAAAAGTTCTTTTCTTATCGGCTGGAGTCCCAGACGCCGGAGCGCATTCTTTCGGTCATTAGTATCGTTTGAGGCCGTAAAGATATTGGCCCAAGAGTTCGCTTCATGTATAATGTCGCTCTCTTAGCACGGAAATACTGACTGATTCTAACGAGAGGAAATAAAATGCAAGCGAGAGATGCAAAAAAAGGCGCCATCGTTCTTCATCAGAATGAAATGCATATGGTGACGGAGGCCACTCACCGCACGCCCGGGAACTTGCGGGCTTTCTTCCAGATCACCTTGAAGAATCTCAAGAATGGCCGGATTGTGCAGACCCGGTTCGCTCCGGATGAGCCGCTTGAGAGGATCACCCTGGATCCCAAAACATGTCAGTTCCTGTACAAGGACGGCCAGGGGTATCATTTCATGGATATGGAGAATTACCATTCGTTCATGCTCTCCGAAGAGATCCTGGGAGATAAAAAATATTTTTTGAAGGAAGGCATGGAGATCAAAATCGATTTTTATGAGGAGAAGCCCATTTTTCCTGAGATGCCCGGGATCGTGACACTTAAGATCACGGAAGCTCCTCCCGGGATCCGTGGGGATTCCGTTTCTAACACTGTCAAGGTCGCTGTTTGTGAGACCGGTCTGAAGGTGAATGTTCCGCTTTTTATCGACGAAGGGACCGAGATCAAGGTCAATACCGAAACAGGGGAGTATGTCGGGCGGGCTTAAAATTTCAGGGGCAATTAGCTCAGCTGGTTTAGAGCACTTCCTTCACACGGAAGGGGTCAGAGGTTCGAATCCTCTATTGCCCAGTTTTTTTTGAAAGTTTCGTGAGAAAATTGTCGCGAATGGTAGACAAGTTTGTGAAGGTAATATAAACTACCGCCATGAATATCCGCATTGAAAAGCCTCAAAATGTGAGTTATTGGAAACCCCTTGTCGTCGTTCTCGTGATCGCAGCCGGTCTGCTTCTGTGGTCCCGGTTTGCTCCACAGCCTTCCGTCCCTCTCGCATTTGAGATTCTTGGATTTGAAGGAGATACCCAGATATACGATCTCCAGAGCCGTTCCTGGCGCGCGCCTAAACGCGGGGAAGCGTTTGCGACACCCCAGAAGCTCATGACCGGTGCGGATGGGATCATTAATCTTCAAGTCGAGAATCAGATCATGCTCCGCTTGAAGGAGAATGCCGAACTTTTGAACAAGGAAAGTAAGTCCCAGGGGAAGAAGGATATTTATAAGATCCATCTTGTAAAAGGAGTGCTGCTGGGTGCGACGACAAAAGAATTTGAGCGGAAAATGACTTTCGGAAAGTCCGTTTCTTTCGAGGTTACGACGCCTCACAGCATCGTGACGCCGAGCGGGGCCGTCTTCCGGATCTTGGCCGGGCGCGGTCCGAATGAAGATATCGTGGGGGTGTTACGCGGCTCTGTGGAACTGGCGGCACCTTCGTTATTTTTTCCCAAAAAAGGTTTGAGGATCCATGGACTTGAGATGGCGAGGCTGATCGATGGGGTGGTGCAAACTCCGAAAAAAGTCAATGCGGAAGAATGGCAAGAGATGAAAGAGTCGTACGAGCTTCTCACTAAATCCGCCGCGATGGAAGCCGAGCAGATCAACCTTTCCAAGCTGGCCGGAAGTTTCTTTAATGTCGTTTTTGATCACGGGACTTTTTTCACACCCAAGATCGGGTACGCAGGGCGGGAATTCTTTAAAGATCCGGATTCGGGACAGGTTTATCTTGAGACTGAATACGATGTTTTTCCGGCAGGTTCATTCTGTGGCGTTTATATCAAGACGCGGGATTTTGACATCTCAAAATACGCCGGCCTTTCCGTTGAGATCCGCCGCAAGGCCGAAGAAGGCGTTCCGGAGAGTTTTTTTATCGAGTTTAAATCCAGAGGCAATGTAGTTCGCCGCTTCGCACCGAAAAATTTTGGGAAGGACTGGACCCGTGTAGAGTTCGATTTCCATGCTACGAAGTCCTTGATCGTGAACGAAGTGGTCTTCGTATTCACGAACGCGCGGGTTGGAGAGGCGAAAAAGGGTATGCTCGAATTTCGGAATATTAATTTGATCCCGCTTCCGGAAGTTGCCGCTCCGGATCCGCGAGACGCGGCTCTAGCAGCGGCGGTTTCTGCGACTCAGCGTTCGGTGAGCCAGCCGGTTCCGTCACCCGTCGCGCCTCAAACGTCCGCTCCCGCCGCAGGCAGTTCCTTTTCCGTTTCCAAAAAAGTTTCTCCGGAATAAGGCCCTTCTGTTCCCTGTCTTTTCGGTGACGATGCCTGCTTATGATAGCTATGTTTTTCATTCATAAAATTTATGCTGGGGTGGCGAAACTGGCAGACGCGCTAGCTTCAGGAGCTAGTGGCCGCAAGGCCTTAGGGGTTCAAGTCCCCTCCTCAGCATTTTTACCGATGTAAAAATACCGCTCCGTCAAAACTAAGAAAGTTTCTGCGCGATGGTGGTGTTTTTTACCGTCAGGAAATATCTTTCATGAAAAAAAAGAAAGACTCGGCTCCCGCGCCTAAGCCCGTAAGATCCTCCTTTGAGGTGATCTCCGAGAATCGGAAAGCTCACTACGACTATTTCATCCACGACAGGTACGAGGCGGGTGTAAGTCTTATGGGGCACGAGGTTAAATCCATTCGCGAGCGACGCGTCAATATGAAAGACAGCTACGTGCGTATCATGCGAGAAGAAGCGTTCCTCCTGAATTGTCATATTTCTCCCTATTCGAAGATCCAGGGGCATCAGGAGCTGGACCCGATACGGACACGCAAACTTCTGCTCAAGCGCAGCGAGATCAATCGCTTGATGGGACAGTCCGGGCGCAAAGGGATCGCGATCGTGCCGCTGCGCATGTATTTCAAGAAGGGTTTCGTGAAGGTCGAGATCGCGCTTGGCGAAGGCAAAAAACAGTACGACAAACGGGCGACTATCAAACAGAGGATCCATACCCGCGAGACCCAGTCTGCCATTAAAAAGGCCACGAGACGCTGAACCAGAGCAAAGAGTACGGCGGTGAGAATTTTCACCACTGGTTCCAATGGGGTTGTGAAGATGAATCATAAAAGTGCCGCTCTTTCAAGGGGGGATGTGTGGCCGTGGCTGATCATCGGGCTTGCGGTGTTTATTTATGGGCATTCCCTGTCGAACGGTTTTGTTTGGGATGATGCCGACTTCCTTTTACACAATCCATCGCTGGGGTCCCTGAAGGGTCTTTCGGCTTACTGGACCCCTTCTGATTACTTCTTTACTATTCCACTCACTGCGTCCCTCCTTTGGTTGCAGCATCAATTTTGGGGACTTGCCCCCTGGGGTTACCATGCCATCAGCCTTGCATTTCACGTCTTTAATGCTCTCCTTCTCTTCCGACTGCTCCGAAGACTCGCTTCTCCTTTGGCGGGAGTGGTCGCCCTTTTGTTTGCCATTCATCCCATTCAAGTAGAAACCGTCGCTTGGATCGCTGAGCAAAAAAACATTTTTTCCTTTTTTTTCTTCATGCTCACATTTCATGCTTTTTTGGATTTTGATTCAAGCAACAAAAAAAGGGATTGTGCGAAGACACTTCTTTACTTTATGGCAGCTCTGCTAAGTAAAAGCATTGCGGTTTGCTTCGTCATGGTACCCCTTCTCTACGAATGGTGGAAACGGGGTTCCGTTTGTAAGCGCAACATCCTCCTGTCCCTTTCTTTTTTATGCCTTGGGGCCCTCAGCGTTATTAGTTCCATCCATCAAGAAAGTTTTTATTCGAGTTCGGTCCTGTCAAAGATCCTCTTTCCCGAGAAGATACTTCTTGTCGGAAAAAATTTCTTTTTTTACATCAAGCAAATCGCGTTGCCTTGGCGATTTTCGGCCGTTTACCCCCCGTGGGATATTCGCATCATCCATTGGGAGAACTGGATCTTTCCGGTCGCTGTTGTTGTTCTTTACTTCGCACTTTTTCGGTACCGATCGCGCCTTGGCCGCGGTCCGTTTACGCTTCTTTGTTTCTACGGGGCATCTATTTTTCCGGCTCTCGGCTTCCTCAAAATTTCCCTTCTTTCTCTCACTCATGCATCCGATCATTTGAGTTACCTTTCCGTGCCGCCCATCCTGCTTTTATTGTGTTCGGCCATCCAGGGCTTGCTTCCCAAGATCAAAATTCCTTCAGGACGGGGAATTTTAAAGCCATCCGCTTCTTTCATGGGAAGCATCGCGGTCTTGGCTGTTCTTTATCTTTCTCTTATAAGTTTTCGTTTGACGCTCAATTACAAGGATGACGTCGTTTTTTTTAGTCAACTCCTAGATCAATATCCTGGGTCGATCTTTGCCAATACCCGTCTTGGCATGGCTTATGAAAGAGTAGGTTTTCTCGAAAAGGCCAAACAGATCTATTTAAAGGGAAGTTTTGGGGTGGACTTTTTTACACAGGCGTCTCGTTATCGCGATATTGCTCGAATCTGTGTGATTCAAAAAAAGCCGCAAGAAGCGCTTTTTTTTCTGGAAAAGAGTCAGGCGCTTCGAAGTCGGCGCGGTTATCTGAATGACTATTACGACTATTATCTTTTGGGCAGTGCCCGCTTTCATTCCGGAAATTTTAAAGAAGCCGCTGAAGCTTTTCGCATGGGGATCGCTAAGGCTCCTGACTGGGTAAAAAATTATGAAGGTCTGGGAGCATCCCTCATGAATCTTGGGGATGTTCTAAATGCTTTAAAAGCTTTCCAAGAGTCCTGCCGATTGAATCCTGGGGACAAGAATGCAAAAGACAATTTTGAGTATGCAAAAAAAATGCTCGCCAAGCAGGATCCCCGAAAAGGCATTTCTTAGAAATAAATCATTTGCTATTGACGGAGGAAGTTGCTGGGGATGCGAAGGGGTGGTATTTTACTTGCTGAGGAAGAGAAGCTTTTTTTCACCGTACACCGTACGCGGAACGCCTCGTGCTCCTCATTGAGCCCTGCCTCTTAACGTGCTATACTGTTGGTGTAACATCGATCTTTAAAATCGTCGATCCATGGGGGTGAATAGGTTCGACAGGGGGTACTGCATTTAAGGGAGCATGCAGAGGTTCGTCAGGTGCCTCTTTAAAAAACGTGGCAAAACACAAATGCTGAAAAAACCAGCTGGAACGAAAGGGCTGTTGGACCGGTAACGGTTCCGATGCCTTTCGCTCTTCCTTTCGCTGCTTAACTGCTAGCGAACGTCACAGGGCCGATGCCTGCTAAGCTTTGCTGACGAAAAAGCAGGTTGCTCTTTGGGCCTCGTCGCCGTGCCCAGGGAAAAGATCTAGGCGGATCGTCTTTCAGGATCTCGTTCGCAGAGGCCTGGGGGATTAAATCCATTGCGAACTGAGCATGGAGACCCCTTAATGACGAATCCTTTGGACGAGGGTGCAATTCCCTCCACCTCCACCATTTGTTTTTCGGCACTTTCAAGTGTCGCAAGGGGTTACGTCAAAACTGGCGTAACCCCTTTTCAATTCTAGGTTTCCACTCCAAGTCCTCAAAAGGTTATCCAAGGCGTTCACAGTTCCCAAAGTCACAAATCCCGTACGTTTTGCGGCAGGATTTGCGGCAGGATTTCGGTAAGCACTGCAGTGTTTTTAATTCGTCCACGTGCAATCCGTTAAAGGCGGGCACCGATACCGATGAATCCAGCCTTGCTTATAAACGAAACCGTAGCGGATCTTGTTCTTTTCGCGTTGCGGAAGCACCCAAAAGTAGGCTCGTCGGATGGGACTCGATAATTCCCCCTCCCAGACCACCGCACTATATCTTTGTCAGATTAACCACATGGTCCGTCTAGCCATGCGGCGAAAAACATCTGCCTAAGCTTTAAAATCCCTCGCCTGGTGGGTCGTAATGCGTATTATCGCGCGTTAGAGACATCCTAATGGGTACAAACCGCTGAAGGAGGGGGGGCGGGGAAGGAAAGAGGATGAGGGATGGTCGGGTGGAGAGTTGTTGAAAAACAAGAGAACCCTTTGGTTGAGGTGAGTTTCGCATGTCACAATCACCCAATTGGCGAAATATAGTTCGCGTGTGTTTGGGCTGCATGGGGGTTGCGGGACTTGTAGCTGTACTCGCGAAAGTAAGCCAAAACTTTTGGGACGAGTAGGGTATTACCCCATAGATGGATAGAAGCAACTGGCTTATATAGTCCGG
>JAZDFE010000040.1:0-67155 GCA_043808175.1 Candidatus Omnitrophota bacterium
GTGATGGCATTTACTGTGAGATTACCGGAGAAGGTGATCGCGCCTGTCTGACTCGCACTACCTAAACTTAGATTGAAGCTGCTTCCCCCGTCAGTCATTGTGGTGACGCCTATAGTGCCTGAGCCGCTCTTTAAAGTGGAATTCGTAGTCTGTGTCGTCGCGCCAAGATCCATTGCTGTATCAGTCGTAGCGACCGTTCCACCGATGTTGGTGCTTGCAGCCGTGGTATCTAAGCCTCCGGTGAATGTAAAGGTGTCTCCGCCGTTACCTAAGGTCACTGTGCCCGTATTAGCAAATACCGTTGCCCCTGCGATAAGATTGGTACCGCCGGTCATCGACACGTTGTATGCGCCCGTCCCCGCGCCAGCAGACATACCGGTAGTGGCGTTGGTATTGCCCGTGAATGAGATCGTCTGCGCCGCGGCTGTATCAGTGATCGTTATCGTCGTGGCGTCCACCGTTAAACCAAATATTACGCCCGCCGAGCTGTCTGTGATCGTAACTTCGCCCGCGGTGCCGTCCCCGATGGCCCCCCTTACAGTGACAAGGCCGTAGGTGTCCGTAATGGTTAAGCCGTTACCGACACCACCGAGATCTGCCATCGTTCCCATACTGATGGCGATGGCTGCATCGCTGGGGTTCCAGCCTGTAACACTAAGATTAAACTTGTTCCCACCGCTATTGACATCGCCGAGATACAAAAGGCCCGCGACAGAGGTCGGGAGGTCTGTGCCGATCCCAATGGTGGCATCGCCCGTCAAAGTCACATTTCCAAAAGTCAATCCTTGAGTACCCGAAGTCGTAAGCGTGTCTCCTATCCCGACGACAAGGAAAACGGACTCGAGGCTCAGATCGCCGAGAGTATGAGTCACACCCGCCCCGGAGACCAACAATCGGCCGGAATCAATTTCGGAGTAGCCGTTGTTCGATTGGATCGTTACCTTGCGACCAAAGTTCAGGCCCGTGTCATTTCTGAGCTGCAGTATAGAAGCGGTGCTGGCGGTGGCGTTGTACATCGTGATCGCCGGCGCGGTTGCGTTTGTGCCCAAAGCGCTGGCGCTGGTCGTGGCAATAAGCGTGCCGTCGCTAATGGTAGTGATACCTGAGTAAGTGTTGGCGCCGGAGAGAGTCACTTCGCCGCTGGTGGTCTTAGCCAGACCCACAGCGCCGCCGAGGATCGCGGAAACAGTGCCGTCCTGCATGTCGAAGGCAGTTGTGCCGGTCAATGTACCGGTGGTACCGCTAATCACGCCTTCGGTTAGTTGCACGTTCGCTACGGTTTCATTAAATCCTTGGATGTTGAACGTGCCGCCGCTGACAACAACGTCCGAGGTATTGACGATCTGGTCTGCTTTCAGTAGTTTTGCTGTGCCGCCCGAGATCGTCAAGTCACCAGAAAGCCCTGTCCAGTTAGAATTCAAATCCAATTCGCCCGCGTTTACAGTCGTAAGTCCGGTGTAGGGGTTGTCGCCGCTTAAAATAAGAGTGCCCGCGCCGGTCTTGGTGAGCGAGCTCCCGGCGTTGTTGTTGATCGGGATGAGGATCGTTAATTCATCATATGCGCCATCCGTGCGGATCACCAATTCAGCGCCGGCCGAGGCCTGAATGCCCGCGCCTAGTTCGAAGCTGCTGATCTGGGCTCCTTCTGAATTGCCTGTTTTGAGAATGCCATCGACAGTAACAATCTGGTTCTCGGCGAGAAAAAAATCACTATTGCCGCTAATGTTGAGGGTAGTAAAAGTGGCCGTGGCCTGGGCAGTAATATCGCCTGTGATCTGCTGATGCGCGACGCCGGCAAGAGTGTCCGTCGTGCCGCTGGATGTAGCTCCCGTGTCGTTGCTATAGTCTATGGTGCGGACATAACCGCCGGCGTCATTCCACGCGTAGGCGCTGCCGCCGAAGAAAATACCTTTATTAATGAAGCCGGCGCCAGCGCCGGTGAGCACTATTTTGTTGTTGGATGTCCCGCCGCTACCGATAATCCCGCCATAAACGTCAAAGTTCCCCGTCGCACCCGCCACGCGCGCGGCCAGCGACGAAAAGGTCAGCGTGACGTTGTATGGCGCTCTGAGGATCGTCTGCACAGTACCATCCCCTGCGCTAAAAGTCAGAGCTCCTAGGCTTTGGCTTCTGTCGCCACCGGAACCCGTGTTGTCGTAGGTGAATGTGCCCGTGCCGCCAAATGTCAGCGCCGAGGCGGCATTTAAACTGCCGGTAGTGGCGGCTATTTTCAACGAGCCGCCATCGACAATCGTTGTGCCCGCGTAGGTGTTGACGCCGGAGAGTGTCACTATGCCGCTGGTGGTCTTCATCAGGCCATTGTCCGCAGCGTCGTCGTTTAAGATCGCGGAAACAGCGCCGGATTGCATGTCGAAGGCATTTGTGGTGGTCAATATACCGGTGGTGCCGCTGATCGTGCCTCCGGTTAGTTGCACGTTTGTTACGGCTTCATTAAATCCTTGGATGCTAAATGTGCCGCCGCTGACAGCAACGCTCGCGGTATCGGCAATCTGGTTTGCTTGCAGTAGTTTTACTGTACCGCCCGAGATCGTCAAATCACCATTGATCGCGGTACCGGCAGAATTCAAATCCAATTCGCCCGCGTTTACGGTGGTCTCGCCTGTGTAGGTATTGGCGCCGCTTAAGATAAGAGTGCCCGCGCCGGACTTGGTCAGCCCGTTCGTGCCGTTTACGAGAATCGGCGTGCTGATCGTCAATGCATCATTTGCGCCATCCGTACGGATCACAAAGTCCCAATCGTTCGCCGCCTGAATGCCTGTGCCGCCGCTGATCGTCGCTCCGCCGGCGGTGTTGCCTGTTTTGAGAATGCCGTTGACCGTAACGGTCTGACCTCCTGCGAGCTCAAAATTATTGTTGCCGCTAATGTTGAGGGTAGTGAAAGTGGCTGTGTTCTGGCCGGCGATGGCGCCTGTGATCTGCTGATGCGTGGCGCTGCCAAGAGTACCGCCGCCGGCGTTGGTTACAGCTCCCGCGTCGGTGCCGTAAACGATGCCTCGGACATAGCTGGCGGCATCGTACCATGCGTAGGCACTGCCTCCGAAGAATATGGCCGGATCAATGAAGCCGGCCGTAAAGCCGGTGAGAACAATTTTGTTGGTTGCGTTAGTCCCGCCGGAAATGATAAAGTTCCCCGTCACACCATCCGAGCCGCCCAGCGAAGCAAAGGTCAGGGTGGTAGTCCCTGAACCGCCGTAAGTAGATTGCACAGTCGCATCGCCGCCGTCCACGATCAGAGCGCCCATGCTCTGGGAAGAGCCGGCCGCTTCATTAAAATTGACCGTGCCGCCGCTGCCTAGAAATGTCAGCGCCGTACCTGTGGTACCATTAAGGCTGCCCGTTGTTCCATCGCCAATTTGCAATGTGCCGCCGGTTACTGCGGTCTCGCCGGTGTAAGTGTTCACGCCGGTGAGCTGTAGCGTTCCCGCGCCGGCCTTGACCAAGCCGACTCCTGCAGCACCACTAATGATGCCGCCGATGGTCAGCGTATTGGCCTCGACAGTCACTGTCCGGGTGGCAGCGCCAAGCGCCACCGTGCCCGTGCCAACATTGAAATTATTAGTACCCGTGAAGGTGAAGTCGTTGTTTATGACAACATTGTTGTTTCGCGTGTTTGTGCCGCCACCGAGGGGGACGTCGAACGTGATGAGGTCGCCCGGTGAGCCTCCGAGGGTAAACGTACCCCAGCCGAGGGCATCTACGGCGCAGAGATTCAGCGTGCCCATGATGAGAGACACACCGCCAGTGAACGTGTTCACGCCGCCTAATTGAAGAGTGCCTGCGCCCTCCTTTTCCAAACCGTAGTTATTACCACCATCGCTAATGGTACCGGTGGTGGACAGCACGCTTCCGTCTACGGTAACCATGACTGCCCCATCACCCCACAATGTCATGCCGCCAGCCCCGAGATCGAGATCGTCGACACTCGTATAAGTGAAATCACCTTTCGCATCGATCGCGTTGCCATTATCCAGCGTTATGAGGCCACCGCTTGTGTTACCGAGCGTCTTGACGTAGTCCGTGACTCCGAGAACATCGCCGATGGTGAAAGTACCGGCCGCACCGCCCAGCGCTGTATTGCTGTTGATGTTCAGCGTGCCCTCCTGGAAAATCGTCCCGCCGGTGTAGGTGTTGTTGCCGGAGAGAGTCCACGTGCCGCATTCTAGCTTGATCACAGACAGGTTGCCGCCGGCTCCTCCGTTACCGATGATGCCGGAGATCTCGTTATTACCTGTGCTGGTACCCTCGAGCCAAAGCGTCGTGGTGTTCCCACCCGTGGATACGCCTGTCACGCCACCACCGATTTTTAGAAGGCTGACAGCTGACCCGTAGGCATCGAAGTAAGCATTGCCGCCGACGCCCTGAATCTCAATCGCCGAATCGATCGTGTCGGTATGAGCGCCATTTCCCGCGTTGGTGCTGATCCAACCGTCATCTTCCAAGAGCAGGTTGCCGCCGGTGAGCGTGTATCCGGCAGGTTCTGGGTTATTGAATAAGATACCGAAGATGCTCCGATTGTCATCGACCGTGACAGTACGATTAACATGGGCCATGAGCCACCGGTCAAAGTTCGCGGTGCCGCCGGTGCCAGGGATAAGTCCGCCGGCCCAATCTGCTGGGACAATCCAGGAGCCATCAGCATCCGCATTCCACGAACCATCGACCGCGAACGCGGGAGTGACGGGTGAGAAAACGAGGGAAAGAATCGCGACGACGGCCAGGAATTTTTTCATAGGGGGGGGAGCTCCGTGAATTTTTGGATAAAAAAGGCCTGAAGCTTTTTTCAAAATGGGGTTCATCCTGATTTCTATTTTGTTGTTCCCGCTCAAGACAGAATCGAGATAACGCGCTAGAAAGAATACAAAGCCATCGGACTTCTATATATGTACGGCAAGCAGCGCATAACCCTAAGCGTCCTGGTTCTCAATTAAACGGTTAACCAGGACAGTCCAAACTTTTCACTTCTTTTCCAAAATGGTAGTTTGGACAGCTCCAGTCGTCATTCAAGAAAAGAAAGACTTGGAGGAAGTGTATACCCATCCCCGGGATGACACAACTTTTTTATTCCTTTACCCTTCCCCACCCCCTAAAACCATCGCGGGTTTGACCCAGACGGATCAAACCCGCGACAATAAAAGTTCGTTTCAGAATACGCGCGGTCAAATGCTCTCCGCCGGTTTCGAAACGCTTGTTCCCGTCTCCAGGCCCAGGCTGCGCGCACGCTCTCCCTGGATATACTGGGACATCACTCTGACGTTTTGGGACAGGCTGGTCTTCTGCTCGTCGGTAAGCTTGTCTTTCGGACCTGGAAGCTGGATCTGGCTGACGGGGAAAAGAAGCGCGGCTTCATTGCTCGGCACCAGCACGTCGATCCGGCCGTTCACGCTGTTCAGACGGTAAAGAACGCCTTCATAGCCATAAAGTGAATACATTTCCGGCGAGACCGACTTTCCGGTATTTTCCATCCCGGCCTTGATGAAAAATGAAGAAACGATCAAAGCGACGGCAATGACCGCCGCAATAATAATGTTGCCTTTCATGGGGGTGACTCCTTTTTGTTTTGTTGAGTTGAAATGGGTTAAAGTTCTTTTAAAACCGACAAATCCAGCGTGTTTCTATAAAAAAACGAGGCAAGAAGTGTGCGGCCTTAAGGAACAGGATTCTATACCAGCCGCACAGCAACATGCAACTGCTTTCATCACTCCCTCCGTGTCTCATACTCACTAACGCTGCGCAATTCAGCCCCCGAAGCGGCCACTGCCTGCCTAACGAAAGGATGCTATTTTCGGTTCGAGATTACCGCTCTATCGGAAGGCATAACTATTCTTTCTGCTACCTCTTTTTAGGAGGATCGAACCCGTAAGCATGTATACTGCTCCCCGTTTAGTTAAGGCCCAAATAGTGTAGACGTCCATCAAAGGATGTGGAGGAACACAACTTCCCCACGGAACGTAGGCTACGGAGGCTTGCGGTGATGGATGGGGCTGAGCAGCAGGCGGAGTTTAATCGGCTTCGGCAGGAGTCGAAACCTGAAACGAGGTTGGTTGAGTAAGCCGTTGATAATTCGCCCTACCCCCTACAGCACTACATCTTTGCTGCTAGCGTTTCCCATTAACCGTTTCCCGATTTTTTATTAGAAATCGTAACGAACAGACCCGTAATAGGTGTTCGACATGAACTGATCCTTCAGCTCCATATCCCAGTTCCCTGTCACGGTCATGTTCCCTTTGTTCAGAAATGCAAGCTCGCCGCCAAAAAGCATCCCGTTCTTCGCGGGTTTCGCTCCCCTGGTCGTAAAAACACCCCCGCCGCCGGCAAAAGAGGCCGTTGTCTCGAAACGATCCCCCAGGTAGTCATAGAGCCAGGCCGCTTTGACCGAAGGGATGAAAGTCCCGGCTTTCTCAGACACCATTGGATACACGAGCTTCATCCCAAGAGACTGCTCAAGTTGATGGAATCCTTCGCCGTCCACATTGAGATTGAGCGCGTTCGCGCCCTTTTCCTTGTAGCTGTTCATGTACAGGTAGTTGTAACCGATCGATGCGAAGGGCGTCACTTCCAACTCTTTCGTTTCCTCGAGCGTGAGCGTATAACCCGCCTCAAAGTTTGTGGAATACTGCTGGCCATAATGATCGGCTTTCGCGACACGCTTGTTCGCCGGAGTAAGCCAGCTCTCACGCCGACTGTCGAAATTATTCTGCGTGAAGGAGAACATCCCGTCCACATACCAGGAATCCTCGACCTGACTGCGTACAGCCTCGTAGGACTTCTTCCCGCCCTGACGCGCTTTGTTGAGATCCAGAGAATCGTAACTCCCGTAAATCGTCCCCTGGTAGCTATTGATATCATCGGAGGGACTACCCGGCGTTTTTGATTTCACACCTGCCCAACCATAACCGCCGGCAAGACCCATGCGCCAATGGTTATCGAGCATCTTATCCACGCCGATCGTGGTTCCCCAAGTGTTCGCCTTGTAACCTTCGATCCCCTTGCACGTATCCTGTTCGATATGACTTCCGAGACCCTGCATCCAGACCCCTACGCCATTCGTCATATCCCCGCTTGAAACGCCCGAAGGAGCCGAGCCGTTCCTCGCACCGCCTAACCGGTTGCTGATCATCGTGAACGAATTCTCCGTCAGCGCACGGCTTACATCTGCCACTCCCGAACTCACATCCGGCACCATCGTATCCAGCGCATTTCCAAGATCCTCTGAAGAAAGACCGTCCAGCGTATTCAACGCATACAGCATATCCCCCGTCGCACCGGCCGCACCCGCCGGTGGGCAAAAGACAAAAGACTTTTCTTTTGCGGTGAACGGATGTATCATTTTATCCACTATGCACCCAACCACGAAAGATAATGTCATTAATTGTGCGATTTATACACGGGTCTCGGTGGACGAGCGGGCGGAAACGCAAACGTATTCCACGCTCGATAACCAGCGGGATAGTTGTACTGCCTACATCGAAAGTCAAAAATCCCTTGGATGGAAGGTCTTCAAGGTCTATGAGGATGCCGGGCAGTCCGGGGGATCGCTCAATCGCCCTGCCCTGAAGCAGCTTATCGAAGATATCAAGCGGAAGCGCATCCAAACTGTGATGGTCTACAAGATCGACCGCCTCACCCGCAACCACAAAGATTTTTATTCCCTTCTTGAAGTTTTCAATGAACATGACGTCAAATTCGTTTCCACTACCCAGCATTTCGACACGGCCTCTCCGGCAGGGCGGCTCCTTCTTCACGTCATGCTGGAATTTGCCCAATTCGAACGGGAAATGTCACAGGAGCGGACTTACGACAAACGCTTTGCCATGGCCAAACGAGGCATGTGGTGCGGAGGATTTGTCCCTCTTGGATATATCGTGAAAAAAAAGAAACTTGTGATCCATAAGGAAGAAGCCAAGATCGTGCAACTCTGCTTTGAGCTTTACCCCAAGCTGGCCTCCATGGGGAAGATCGCCGAAAAGCTCAACGAAATGGGCTATCGGACCAAAAAATTCTACGTCCGAGGGAAAGATGCTGCCGGAAGCACAAAATTCGACAAGAAAAAGATCTCGAACATTCTGACGAATCATTTTTATATCGGGAAAGTCCGGTTCAAGGACAAGGACGGGAAACAATACATTTTCGACGGGGAGCAGAAGCCTATTATTACAGACAAAAAGCTTTGGGACAGCGTTCAGAACATTTTGGTGAGTAACCGCGAGACCCACAAAACCTTCAAACAGAATAAATATGAAATGCTCTTCCTGGGTCTTGTGACATGCGGGCACTGCAGGAGCACCATGACCAACTCTTCCAAGGAAAAAAAGGGCAAGATGTACCTTTATTACCGGTGCACCGCGGCGGTCATCAAGGACAAAAAGGCCTGCCCGGTCCGTACTGTTTCGGCGGATGAACTGGAAGACTTCCTCATTCAAAAATTCAAGGAACTCGGAGAAAATCCAACCCTTCTAGAAAAATCCATCGAGAAGGCCAATGGTATGGCTAAACAAGGCCTGGAACCTCTCAGACGGGACAAGGAACGCGCCGGATCACAGCTTGTAAAGATTGACCGGCAGTTAAAGCATTTGGTCGAATTTATCAAAACGGGAGAATGTTCAGACAAGAAGAGATCGCGCGGGATCGTGAAGGAAATGTCCGATCTTGAAGACTCAAAAGAGAAACTGGAAGATGAGATCCACCGGATCGATACCAACATGCAGCATTTGAGCCAGCATGTGATCGATGCGGATACCTTTGCGAGGCTCTTTAAGGAATTCCCGAAGGTCTTCGAGACGTTTTCTTTCGATGAGAAGAGGAATCTGATCTTGCTGCTTGTGAAGGAAGTGATCTATACGCCTACCAAACTGAGAGTTTTATTTTGGGGAGATATTCCTGAAATGGCTTTTAATCTGAAAAACCCGCCGGACTGGACCCCGCCGCCGGATGGCGGCGATACGCCCTACACTCCTAAAGGCTCCGATGGATCAAGTGTAGAAGCGCCCGTGCGAACCAGATACTTGGTTCGCACGGGCGTGTTGAATGGCTCCCCCGCCTGGGATCGAACCAGGGACACTGCGGTTAACAGCCGCATGCTCTACCAGCTGAGCTACAGGGGAATAACTTTTGAAAGAACAGCGATATTACTTTCGGAGGGGTTAATTATAAAGATTGCGGCCTTAGGGTCAATGGGTGTTTTTGGCCTTTGCTTTCCGCCTTCCAGCTGATATATTTCCATCCTGTCGTTCACTCTTTATCAAACCTGATATCAGGAGATGCCTTTTATGTATAAACTCGTTTTGCTCCGTCACGGAGAAAGTATCTGGAATAAAGAGAATCGGTTCACCGGTTGGCATGATGTGGATCTCTCGGAAAAAGGCCTCGGGGAAGCCAGGGACGGTGGCCAGCTCCTTAAAAAAGAAGGCTACGTTTTCGACATCGCGTTCACCTCGGTCCTGAAACGCGCCATCCGGACCCTCTGGATCGTCCTCGATCAAATGGACCTTATGTGGATCCCGGTCATCCGGGACTGGCGCTTGAACGAACGCCATTATGGTTCCCTGCAAGGGTTGAACAAGTCCGAGACCGCGGCCAAGTACGGCGAAGAACAGGTCAAGATCTGGCGCCGGAGTTATGACGTCCCGCCGCCGGCCCTTGAGGAAAGCGATCCGAGAAATCCGGCCAAGGACCCGCGCTACCAAAGTTTCAGAAAAAGCGACCTTCCGCTCACGGAATGTCTCAAAGACACGGTCGTGCGCGTCCTCCCTTTCTGGCATGACGTCGCAGCCCCCATGATCAAGGCCGGGAGAAAAGTCCTCATCGCGGCTCACGGCAACAGCCTCCGCGCACTCGTGAAATATTTAGACAATATCTCGGAGCAGGAGATCCTCGGCATGAACATCCCGACCGGCATCCCGCTGGTTTACGAACTCAATGAGAACCTCAAACCGATCCGGCACTATTATCTCGGCGATCCCGAGAAGATCAAGGCCGCCATGGACGCGGTGGCGAACCAGGGGAAAGCTAAAAAATAAGCCTCTCGGACACAAAAAAGGCCTATTCCCTCCAAAGGAAATAGGCCTTTTTTATTTGAAATGCGGCGATCTTAAAGAGCTATTTCACCGCCATGAATTTCATTTTACTTTCCCCGCAAAGAGGGCAGGCCTGGAAATTGGCTTTCTCCACCACATTCCCGCAGAAGGGACAAACATAAAAGTCTTTATTCTTGCCCTTCCATCCCCTTAGATTTTCAAGGGCATTTTTGTACAGATTCGCATGGACAGCTTCCGCCTTCCCGGCATCCTCAAAAGCATCGCTCGCGGATTTGATACCATCCTTTTCTGCTTTGGTCAAAAATCCAGGATACATGACCGTGCTTTCATAGATCTCGCCATCCATCGCGGCTTTAAGATTTTCCGCGGTGCTCTTTACGATCGGCGTTTCGATCGTGGCCGCAGGAACACCTTCGAGCTCTTTGATCGCTTTGGCATGACGTTCAAAATGGACTTGCTCGGCACGGGCGGCGGCCCTGAAAAGACTCGCGGCTTTGCCGTACCCTTCCGCATCCGACTTTTGCGCGAACGCGAGATAGCGTGCATTGGCGTTGCTCTCGCCATTAAATGCGGTCTGAAGATTGTCGAGCGTGGTCTTTTCAACTGCCGCCTGAGGCGCAGAAGGCGCTCCCGGGATTGTCGCCGTGGCCGTCTGAACGGTTTCCGCAGTTTTCATTTCTTCGGCATAAGCGCAAAATGCACCGGCCCAAAAAAAGAAAGCAGCAACGATAAGAATCTTCTGAAGGTTCTTCATGGCGGGTCTCCTTGTTCGTTGAGTTTGAAACGAGGGAATTTTTGAGGTTTTTATTCTATCACAAAAGCGTCGTTTTTAAAGGCCTCTCCTTCCGCAGCAGGAACTCGAAAACATCTTCGGAAAGGAATTTCCCACGGACCGTCAGGCGGATATTTTCCCCGGATCTTTCCATAAGTCCTTCAGCGCAAAGTGTTTCCAGACGCTCCTGAAGCGCTCTCTGGATCTTTGGAAAGGCCTCGGGGACAATGCCGCCGCGAAGCCGGAGGCCTGTCACGAATGTTTCGGTCTCTTTCTCCTCTTCCGAGAGCCGGTCTTCGACATCATTCTTCCAATTCTTGGCTCCGCATTTTTCAAGATACTTTGCAAGATCCAATGCGAACTGCAAGCGGATCCCGTTTAGATAAGTAAAAGCCCCGGGACCCAGACCCAGATATTCCTGATTGTGCCAATAGATGAGATTGTGCCGGGACGCCAGGCCCGGCTTCGCGAAATTAGAGATCTCGTAATGCTCATAGCCCGCGCTTGTGAGCATCTCGATCGCGCTTTTGTACATCCGGGCATGATCTTCTTCTCCCGGCAGATTCAACTTTCCTTCTTTTTGAAATCGCCCGAAGAGAGTCCCTTCATGGACCTCCAGATCGTAGAGAGAAACTTGCGAGGCCTCAAGTTCGACACATCGCCGCACGGAATCGCAAAGATCCTCGACGCTCTGGCCCGACAAACGCAGCATGAGATCGAAACTGATGTTGACGGTCCCGGTTCGCCGTATTTTCGAAACTGTTTCCACGATATCTCTGGCCGTATGCCTCCGGCCGAGCTTTTTGAGGATTACGTCCCGGAACGACTGGCAGCCGAGACTGACACGATTCACGCCGATCTCGCGAAGCGCTTGCAGCTTTGCCTCATCGCCATCGTCCGGATTGAGTTCGCAGGTAAATTCATATCCCTCCTTGAACTCGAACGCGGAACGAACCCCCTCGACCAACCGCTTCAGTTCCGGAATGCTCAGGTTTGAGGGTGTTCCGCCGCCGAGATAAAGCGTGTCAAATGAAAGCCGTCCATAACAGTTATACGCATGTTTTATTTCCGCTGAGACCGCATCCAAGAACCGCTCACGCAGGCCGGGAGAGTGCTCCGCCGTGGTTACAAAATTGCAGTAATGGCACCGCGTTTGACAAAAAGGTATGTGGATGTAGAGACCGCGCATGAACGCATTATATAAGAAATACGGTCATGCCGGGGAACGGGAAACGATGAATGAAAACGTTCCCCGTCCTACGTTTCCCGCTTGACGGGTTTAAAACTGGCACGAGTCTTGCATTCTTTGAGGTGAATTGAGGTATAATAAAAATTTTGAAGGACCTTTATGCCAATGATCACAGATAGGATCATCCGCCTTCTCGAAAAACGGGAATTCGTCTCGGTTGCGACGGCGACCCCAGACGGACAGCCGAATACTGCCCCGAAGTTCTTCTTCCGTGCCAAAGGGAATTTCATATATCTCATCGATTACGTCCTCGGGAAGACGGTAACGAACCTTAAAGAAAATCCAAAGGTCTCGGTCTCTTTCATGGATACGGACAGTCTTGAAGCTTACCGCCTGAATGGCACGGCAAAACTGATCGAAAAAGGAAGGGTTTTTGAGAACGTCTTCAAGGAATGGGACAAAAAGCTGGTCAAAATGACTACGGACCGGGTGATCGATGCCGTCAGGACCGGGAAAAAGCACAATCACTACGAATTGGAAATGACAGAAAAATTCATGGTCCTCAAGATCAAGATCGAAAGCATCGTCAAGATCGGCCGCCGTGGAGACATCTGGAAAGAAACAGGCTAAGCTTCTTTAACTGCGGGTATCTTATCCAGAGCGAGGAAAATTCCGTGGAGAATGGCTTCCGGCCTCGGGGGGCATCCGGGGATATAAACATCCACGGGAATGGAGTGGTCTACGCCTCCGACAATCGCATATCCGTTGCTTTGCCGCACAACCTTTAGTCCTCGCCGAGACTTTCCAAAATCTTCTCACTTCTTTTTAATTTTTTCCGGAGAAGTTCGGCGATCGGCCTCAATACTTTAAAAATATCATGATCCTGCAAGCTGTAATAAACATTCGTCTTTTCCTGGCGAGCTGACAAAACCCCGAGATCCCGCAAGGTAGCCAAATGACGCGACAAACTGGACTGTTCGATCCCCAAAGTCTGAACGAGCTTTCCCACGCTGGCTTCTCTGTTCTTGAGATATTCAATAACCTGAAGACGGGCGGGATGCGCCAAGGCTTTTAAAAAATCCGCTTTGATCTTGAATACCATATCATCTATTTTTTTCATAACCCTTTCTGCGCAGCGATTTCGTTAACCTGAGGATATTTTCAAATAACTCTTTTGCCAAACACGACGATCTTTTTCTCATTAATACCATTTTGAAACTTTTCAGATCAAAAAAAGTCTATTTCATTATACTATTTTCAACAAAAGCAACTGACACAAAATACATCATGGGCACCAGGATCGGAGTATTCTAATTCCATGCTCCTGAACCGCGTCAAAACTTACGCCGTTCTTATCAGCTTCGCTTAATTTACAATCTCAGTCAGCTTTATTTTACTTCCAAAACGGTATTCTTAGAACCAAACTGATTGGTTACGGTCTTCTTAGCGCGAGGGTCATCGATCCACTGCCCATCCACAAAAAACCGGTATTCATACCTGCCCGGCTTCAGTTGAATCGATCCTTTCCAAATCCCCCGGTAATCTTTTGTCAAACGACCGGCATTTGTGCGCCATTCATTAAAGGTGCCGCACACGTTGACGCTTTTAGCCTGCGGTGCGGACAATTGAAATTCCACTGCTTGTTCACCCATACTCGGTTTAATTTTTGACATTACGATACTCATTTCACACCTCCCCGTTTTAAAAGCCCCAGCGCAAAATTGCGCTTTTCTGCCGACTCATTCTTTATTTCCCGCTAAAACCGTAATCCGTGCTTCCTGTTCGCTAATTATTTTGATCACTTGTCTAGGTGTCGCAGCTCTTCGGATTAACCCTGTTACAAAGTCATCACGAAGAAGCCTTGCTAAGCCGGCAAGGACGATCAAATGAACCCCCACAGGATTCTGGGGATAGACCATGAGAAAGAAAACATGGACCAGCTCCCCGTCAAGCGCATGAAAATCAACGCCCTTTTTCGATACAGCTAAAAGACCTTGAGGCTTGGGGATTGCTTCTGATTTCGCGTGGGGTATTGCAATCCCATTTCCAAGCCCCGTGGATCCTAATTCTTCGCGCTGCATTAGAGAAGAAAACAGGCATTTAGGATCCACGCTGGGATGAATCTCATGGAACTTTTCCGCCAGTTTACGAAGCGTCTCCTTTTTGTTTTTGGCTTCAAATTGCAAAAGGACCGATGAAGAACTGATCAATTCCGAAATTTTCATATCTGCCTTTGGGCCTCTGGTTGTGTTTTTCCGCCTCTTTTTCTTATTTCACCACCATGACGGGACAGTTCGCCTCTTCCGCCATCGCGTGAGAAAAAAGGCGAAATCGATGGTCCCTCCAATCTTCCAATTCATTTGCGCCAAGTATTAAAAGATCGGATTTCCCGGCATCACATTCTGCAAGAAGAGTCTGTTTAACATCACCATGCAAGATCTTGTAATCCACTTTTATTTTCCACCTCTCGAGCAAGTATTGCGCCTGGGACTGAGCCGCTCTGAGGGAGAGCGATGTGCCCGTTCCGATCGCAATAATTCTAACGTGAGCCTGTCCGTACTTACTCAACATTGCTGTCATCCCAAGAGCCCGGTCGCTGAATCTCCCGTTGACATGCGCTAAAAGAATTTCTTTAAAATCCCGGTTGAAAGTTTTCGGCACAATAAGAACCGGACCCGGAACTTCCCGAAGCACCCCTTTCAGATCAAACGAAGCATCGCCTTTAAGCAAAACCAAAAGCTCGCTGAGAGAAAACTCTTTTAATGCTTTTTGTAGTGAGTCCCCGAAAATGACCGCGTCCCACGCGACCCCGCTTTGATCCGCCTGAGCCTCCAAATAGTTCCTATGAAATGCTTCCGTCTCTTCTGGCTTTATCGCGGGTATTCGAGGTTTCTCGGAAGCAAAACTCAAAGATTCGAGAAGCCGCACCCGGACTTTAAATATTCGGGCAATCCGCACTGCGGTTTTAAGGAGATGAGGAAACGAATCCTTCTCCGGAGCCAAAACTAACACGTCAGTGATCAATTTCTCCGTTGGATGCTTTTGCATTCTTAATCTTTATACATGAGGATGTCGCCCAGCCAGGGATGAACCACAAGATGAGGCCTTAAATTCTTTCTGATAAGTGAGAACGCTTTCTTGACAGGAATCTTTAACACAATCGCTATTTCCTGGGCCAAGGCCTCGGCGGCATGCTTTACAATCTTGCTTTCTCCCCGATCGCAATACAGTTGCTTTGACACTGCCATCAGAAGCACTTCAGCGAATGCTTGGGCTGTATTCCCCTGCGCGACCGTTCGTAACTGAAAAGAATAATTTTCGTTGGGGAAGTTTTCTGGTTCTGTTTTTCCGCAACGGAATGAGACAAAAATGTTTTCTATCTCTTTTTCAGAAATGGGCCGATGAAAACCGGATTGGATCGCTTGATAAACGCCCACAAAATATCTTGAGAGGTGTTTCCCGGGCCGGGCTGGCTCGATCCAATAACTCAGTCCTTCTAAACCGCTGGGTTTTCCTACGATTCCTTTAACCACACAAAGCCCATGAATAGAATGAAAAAGAACATCCCCCCTCTGAAACGGCAACCCCTGTGTAGCCGCTGCATGTTCTGTTCGTGCTTTCTCAGTTTTCCGGTCAGCCAAGTCGAGCATCTCGCGCCTCCTGATTTAACATGCATTGAAGCAGTCCGCTATCGACCTAAAAAACAAAACCTTTTAAAAAAACGGCCCGGATAACAGCCCCTAGGGTCCATGTTTTGAGCGTCACAAGCTCACGGAATATATAGCTATTTTCATATATTCTTATATGAACATTTATGCATATTACAGCAAAAAAAGAGAGGTGTCAATATCATCCGATGACCTTTTCGAAACTGAACGGCATTGTCGTTGACATTCACTCACCCAATAACCATGCCTGGCTTAAAAAGATTCTCGTCCCGTTGTCCCCACCGTTGCGAGAGAAAAAGGTCCGCCAACTTCTCTATCGTAGTGCAGCAACAGCCCTGCCATTGAAAATGCTCTTTCGGGTATGAATCACGTTAAGGGGATATTAGGGAAGGATAAACCGAGAAAAATAAAGGGACTTTGGAAAATCAGGCGCCCAAGTCTTTATTTTCTTTTCATGAAAGGCGACTTGGACAGCACTGCCCTGATCTCTTGTTTCTTTTCCCCAAGGGTGATCAGGACTGTTCTGGTTAACTTTCAATTTTAAATTAATGAGAACCAGGACTGATTTCCAGTTGAAAAAATTAATGACAATCAGGCGGTTTCTGCGGCCAGGAGTATATCTGCAATGCTCTTAAGGAGGACGGCCTTATCATTCCCTTTCACAAAATAACCAGCGATTCCCTCGAACCGGAACAGGTCCCTCATCGTTTCATAACCGGTCAGAATCACAACGGGTGTTCTCTTTACCACTTCGTTGGTTTTCAGGCGCCGCACAAAAGTGAAACCGTCCATCGCCGGCATTTTAATATCCAATAGGATCAGGTTCGGCTTTTCGTTTAGAGCTTTTTCGAACCCCTCTTCCCCGTCATTGGAGACTACGATCTCATAACCTTTTGACTCCAGTTGCAAACCGAGCATCTTCGTATAGTCTTCGTCATCATCAATGATCAATATTTTTTTCACCGCCTCACCGTCTCCTTTTAGGACCACTTCTGCCAACTCGTTTTATTTCTCAAACGAGGACATCGCATCAAAAAGTGATTATCATTCTAAGGAAAAAACTTTCGAAACGCTACTTTCTTTTCGTCTCAATCCGGGCTTTCATTAAGGCATTTTCCCCCGCATTGGTCTCTATTTTTTTCTCTTTTTAAAAAATCAGGGCCGCCGAGGACCCGGGCAAGAAGCATGGAAACCACAGTATCTCCGGAAGAATTGACCATGGTGGCGGGCGGATCCACCAAAGTGCCCACCATGGAAATGAGGGGCAGGGCCTCCACGGGAAAACCGTAAAGCGTGACGATCAATAATTCACCCAAAAATCCGCCGCCCGGGATACCGCTCATCACCATGCCGCTCAGAATCGCGACGCCGACAGCCGTCACGATCGTACCCGCACCGGCGAACGGCATCCCGAAAAAGGCGAAAAGAAGCGCTATCTTTAAAATGGCGGACATGCAGGTGCCGTCCATATGGATCGTGGCGCCGATCGGGATCACGATCCGACTGATGTCTTTGGGAACGCCGATCTTGTCCGCGGCTTCAAGGTTCGCGGGAACGGTTGCGAGGCTGCTCCCTGTGCCCCACGCTGTAAGCGCAGGCGTGAGGATATTTCCCCAGAACCGTTTAAATCCCTCTCGACCGCCCGCAAAAAATGCATAAATCGAAAATCCGATGAAAAAATAAAGGATTGCGAGTGGATAATAAACCGCCACCACATGGAGATAAGAACCCAAAAGATCGGCCCCAAGTGTTCCCACCAGATACGCAAAGTATGCGCCAAGACCGACCGGCGCCAAGAACATAATGAGATGGATTGCTTTCATCATCACTTTATTTGTGGAAATCAGAAAATTCACAAACGGTTTTCCGTCTTCTTTGGCGAGCGATGCCGCGAGTCCTACAAGGATGGCGAACACGATCAGGGCCAGCATGTTCTGTTTTGAAAGAAGATGCACAAAATCCGGAACGGTAAAGGCCTTGAGAATATCCCCGAAAGTCTTTGTCTGCGCAACTTCCGCGGGCAGGTTCAATATGGGATGACTTGCCATGACCGGCGGGAAAACCTTCACACCGAGGACCATAAGAAGTGACGAAAGAATGCCGGTTGCGATAAAGATGAGGAGCATTCCGCCCATGATCTTTCCAAGGCGGCGGAGGTCGGACATTTCAGCGATCGACGACGAGATCGAAAAAAAGACGAGCGGCACCACGGCCGTGAAAAGCAGGTTCAGAAAAATATCACCGAGCGGCTTTACGAACGCTATCTTTTCCTTGAAGACGACCCCCAATCCGGCCCCGAGAGCGATCGAGCAAAGCAATATTAGCGAGAAGGAATAGTTTTTAAGAAAGTTTCTTTTTACTAGCATGAAACCCTTTCTTTCAACCGTTCAACGAACCACGCTCCACGTACCACGTGGACCTTGTTCCGTGGAACGTGGCCCGCGGCGCTTCGACCCGCACATTCTATTTGATTTCCCACTTAAAATCAGTAAGCTTCATTCATCTATCCTTGTCTTGAATTCTTTACTTAAAGGGTTGACAAGGATTGCCCCAATTTCAACTTTGTTGAAATTGATGAGAATTGGGACTATGGATCAAAACAAAAGAAAAGCCTTCCAACTCATCCTTCTCTTTGGCCTTGTGAGTCTTTTTGGGGACATCATTTACGAGGGGGCGCGAAGTGTCAATGGTCCGTATCTCAAAGTCCTCGGGGCGAATGCCCTCGTGGTCGGATTTGTCGCGGGGCTTGGAGAATTCATGGGCTACGGCATACGCCTTTTGTCCGGATATTTTTCTGACAAAACAAAGTCCTATTGGTTCTTCACGATCCTGGGCTATGCCCTCCTCATCAGTGTCCCTCTCCTGGCGCTTACCGGATTCTGGAAGATCGCGGCGCTCCTGATCGTGATGGAGCGCATCGGAAAAGCTATCCGAAGCCCCGCCAAGGACACCATTCTTTCTCAAGCCACCAAGCAGGTCGGCACCGGGTTCGGTTTTGGCCTTAATGAGGCCATGGACCAGATCGGGGCGATCATCGGGCCTCTTCTTTTTACGGTCGCGTTCATGGGAACCGCCCAGGCCGAAAAAGGTCTCCGGGATTATCAGGCGGGTTATCACCTGCTTTGGTTGCCCTTCTTTTTCTTGATGGCTTGCGTTCTTTTCGCTTACTGGAAAACGCCGAACCCTGAAATGCTTGAAACCACGGTCACAAAAAACGAGTCTGAAAAACTCCCGAAGATCTTTTGGCTTTACACTGCATTCAGTTTCTTCGCCACCGCGGGCTTCGTAAGCTTTGTCCTGATGGCTTATCATTTTAAAGCCAGGCATGTGCTTTCCGACGCCCAGATCCCTTTTTTCTATGCGATCGCCATGGGCGTCGACGGCGTCGCGGCGCTCGTGATCGGAAAGATCTACGACCGGATGAAAAAGAAGCAAAAACACGAGTGGGCCGGTATCGGGACGCTTCTCATGATCCCGGTCCTCTCGGCCGTGATCCCTTTCCTTTGTTTCACCACGACACCCTGGATCGTCATTGTGAGCATCCTTCTCTGGGGTATTGTCATGGCAGGACATGAAACCATTATGAAATCCGCGATCGCGGACATCACACCGCTGAGAAAACGTGGCACCGGCTACGGCATCCTGAATGTGGCCTACGGCCTTGCGATGCTCGCGGGCGGCATCGCGATGGGCTTCCTCTACGACCGTTCGCTCCTCGCGCTCATGATCGGCGTCGCGGTACTGGAACTTGTCTCGTTGCCCTTTTTCTTCGCCATGAAAAAAGAAATCTCTACATCTTGAAGCAAGCTAAAGTATAATCTCCCATCGCTTTTTAGAAAAACTGCGGTTTCGGCGTCATAATGACCCGTTTGTTTTTAAATTAAGGAGAATCATGGCCCTAAGTGGGTGGTTCAAGTTCAAAAAGATCAGGCTGTTGCTGGCCTGGGGCTCGATCCCTGTCCTGCTCCTTTGTTCTCATATGAACGACCGGACTTTCCGCTGGGGTATTGTGCTCGTGGTCATTGGCGAACTGATCCGTTTTTGGGCGCTCGGGTTCGTGGAGAAAAAAGGCCGGAAGCTCGCCATGAACGGCCCTTATGCCTTCGTGCGCAATCCCCTTTATGTCGGCAATTTTTTCTTAGGGCTGGGCGTCGCAGTGATCGTTTGGAATTGGATCATTCTGGTCCTTTTCCTTGCCGGATTCTTGGGGATCTATACGGGAACCATTCGCGGTGAGGAAAAACACTTGCGCGAAATGTTCGGTAAACCTTATGAGGATTATTGCAAGAATGTCCCGTCCTTCCTTCCGAGATTGACGCCTCATGTAGCGCCTGAAAAAGAATCCTTCCTCTGGAGCCGCATCATCAAGCATCACGAGTACATCACGGTTGCCGGCATCTTCCTCATGCTCATGATGATCCATCTTTATGATGAACTCTTCCTCGCCAAAGAACCCGTGGCCCATGAAATGCCCTTGATCATCGCCACCATGATCCTAGTGCTGGCGCTGGCGCTTGAGCGGGTCTTTGTCAGCCGCCTCCACATCACGTTCTTTGAGCGCCTGCGCGAAAAAGACACTCCGAAAAAATAGATCATAAGCGCTCTCTCTAAGAAGAGGTTGACCCGGGCAAGCCTGAGTCCCTATAATCTCGTAAGATCGTTTCACAGCAGATCATTTTTAAGAAATTCCAAGAAAATTTTCTCACGGGAGATGGCGATCATGCTGGAATTCAAACGGAAAGTCCTTTGTATCGGTTTTGGCTCCGTGGGCAAGTGCGCCCTGCCGATCCTCCTCGAACACATCCGCATCCCTTATAGGAACATCACGGTGCTCGACTTCGCGGACAAACGCAAGGAGCTCGCGCCCTGGATCAAAAAAGGCGTCCGTTACTCCCAGGAAAAATTGAACCCCGTCAACATTGCGCGAACGCTTTCCAAATACGTCTCCTCCGGCGGCATGATCATCGACCTGTCCTGGAATGTCGACTCGCTCGACATGCTTTCCTGGTGCCATGATAACAAAGTGCTTTACGTAAACACCTCCGTCGAGGAATGGGATCCGTATGCCAATATTGAAAAAAGGACCCCGCTTGAAAAATCGCTTTATTTCAAGCAGATGGGGCTCCGCAAGATGACGGCCAAGTGGGCGCATGATTCCACGACGGCGGTGCTGGACCATGGCGCCAACCCAGGGCTCATCAGCCACTTCACAAAGCAGGGGCTCCTCGACATCGCCGAGAAAGTGACCCGCGACAAGGCCACTTCCAAAAAAGACAGGAAATCCCTGGAACATCTGGTCCGCGAGGAAAAATTCCACCGCCTGGCCATGAAGCTCGGCGTGAAAGCGATCCATGTGAGCGAACGCGACACCCAGATCACGGACCAGCCGAAAGAAGTCGATGAATTCGTCGGCACCTGGTCGATCGAAGGTCTCCGGGAAGAAGCGATCTCCCCCTCAGAAATAGGATGGGGCACGCATGAAAAAGAATTGCCTCCTTTAACCACGGTGCCGGAATATGGCCCCCAGAATCAGATCTTCCTTTCTCAGATGGGCATGAACACCTGGGTGCGCTCTTGGGTCCCGAACTATGAGATCGTCGGCATGGTGATCCGTCACGGGGAGGCGTTCAGCATTTCAGAAAAACTCACGGTCTGGAAGAATGGCAAACCCGTCTACCGTCCGACGGTCCATTACGTTTATATGCCGTGCAATGAAACCATGTCCTCGATCCACGAGCTCCGCTGCCGCAATTACGAGCTTCAGCCCAAATGCCGCATTATGTCGGACGAGATCGTAAAAGGCGCGGACATCTTGGGATCCTTGATCATGGGGCATAAATATAATTCCTGGTGGACCGGGAGCATTCTTACGATTGACGAAGCGCGCAAGCTCGTCCCGCATCAGAACGCCACCACGATCCAGGTAGCGATCGGCGTGGTCGCTGCGGTGATGTGGATGATCGAACATCCCAACAAAGGCGTCTCGGTCCCGGACGATCTCCCGCACAAAGAGATCCTCGCCATCGCGAAACCTTATCTCGGCATGGTGGTTTCGGAACCTTACGATTGGACCCCTTTTAAGAATTATCAGGTCTTCTTCCAAGAAAATCAGAGCTCACACTTGGATAAGAAAAATCCCTGGTGCTTTAAGAACTTCTTATTTAAAGAATAACTGCGGAAAACGTCATTTCAAAATGATCAAAAAAAAGAGCAGCCAAACGATCGAAAAACGCAAAAATATGCGCGGCGGCGCGGGCGAGGTCACGGTCCGTCATTATTTGAAGCCCGAAGAGATCAAGGCCCGTACACGGCTTTGCGCGGAACTCGTCCTTCCCCCGGGTGCGAGCATCGGTCTTCACGACCACACAGACGAAGACGAGATCTATCTTATTCAAAAAGGCCAAGGGCTCATGACCGACGACGGCAAAGAATTTCCGATCGCGCCCGGCGATGCCATTCTCACGGGCCAGGGCGCTTCTCATTCCATAAAAAACACCGGCGCTGATGACCTTGTTGTCACCGCCGTGGTCATCAAATACTGATGCCTCCCATTTTTCCTCAGGAAACTTTTCTGCCGGCCAGGGTCCTTTTTAAAAAAGGCGGCCTTTCGGACCTTGTAAGGGAAACCGTGGAATTTGGAACCTGCGGCATGATCGTCCACGGCACATCTCTCGAAAAAAATGGTCTCAAGGAAAAGATCGCGGATGATTTTAGAAAGGCAAGGCTTTTCGCCGAGTTCTTTTGCCGCCCGCAAGGCGAGCCGACCTTAGGCGAGATCAGTGCGGTGGTCACAAAGGGACGCGGCTTTCACATCGAATGGATCATCGGGATCGGCGGCGGCAGTGTCCTCGACCTTGCCAAGGCCGCAGCCGGGCTTTTCCATGCCAAGGAAAAACCGGCCTATTACCAGGAAGGGGGCGCACTTGAGAGATCAGGAATTCCGTTTATCGCGGTCCCAACGACCGCGGGCAGCGGCTCGGAAGCGTCGCCTAATTCCGTGATCATCAATCAGGAAAAAAAGGTAAAGCTCTCCATCCGCCATAAAGATTTCCTCGCACGCAAGGTTCTTCTCGACCCGGACCTTCTCAAGGGCCTGCCGTTTGCCGTCATGTGTCATTCGGGGATGGACGCCTGGGTCCAGGCGTATGAATCGTTCATCTCAAAGAATGCGACCTGGTTCAGCGAAAACTTTGCGCTCAAAGCGATCCAGCTGATCAGCCGTCACTTGGTGCCGGCCTTAAACGCGGGCCGCGACGAAGATCTCAGCGGTCTTATGCTCGGAAGTTTTTTCTCCGGGCTCGCCTTTTCCCATTCGCGCCTCGGCGTGATCCACGGCCTCGCGCATCCTTTGGGCGTACTCTACGATGTCCCGCATGGCCTGATCTGCTCGATCTGTTTCGCGCCTTCCATTAAACTCAATCTCGAAGCCATGGGCAATCAGAAATACTCCATTATGAGTCAGGCCGTCGGCATGGACCTCCTCCAGAAAGTCCATGAACTCCAGAAAACGCTTAAGATCGTTTCCCCTTTCAAGGGGAAGCCCCTACTCGACAAAGAAAAAATTATTTCCGAAACACTCCATTCTGGTTCCACCGCCGCGAACCCCAAGCCTATCACCCGGGACGACGTTGAATATCTCTTGAGAGAGATCTTTTAAAAAGATCTTGGGAAATAGACAATGGTTGACGGGGAACGCTGAACGAAAAAAGTTTTTAACGTTCCATGTTCTCCGCAAAAATATTTTTTTATTTTTGCATCTATGCTAGGATGCCCCATGCAGGAAAAACCTTCTTTCAGCTATTGGTTTCAGTACCTCATCGTCCGTTTTTTGGCCATGCTCGCAACAGCGCTTCCGGTAGAGGTTTCACACAGGATCGCCTGCGGATTCGGGACTTTGTCCTACTGGATCTTGAGAAAGCGCCGCAAGATCGCGCTTGAAAATATCGCGAGCGCCCTTGGGGATTCCCTTCCGGAACGAAGAAAGAAAGAGATCGCGCGCTCCGCGTTCCAAAGCGCCGCGCTTTCCATGATGGAACTTTTCACGGTCGAGAAGATCAAAAAAGAGGCCCCGACACGTTTCAAACTCTTCGGGAATGAATTCCTGGAAGAAGCCTTTTCAAAAGAGCACGGTGTCGTGCTGGTCATCTCCCATCTGGGTTCCTGGGAATATCTTTCATTCCTTCCCTATTTCACGAAGCGGCCGTGGTCTGTCGTGGTCAAAAACATCAAAAATCCTTATCTCGATCAGGCGATCGACGCGATGCGCCGCGTCATGACCGTTAATCCGATCGCTAAAGACAGTTCGGTCAGAGCCATTTTTCACGAACTTAAAACCGGCCATGGGGTCGCCATTCTGGTCGATCAGTGGGCGGGCAAAGAAGGCCTCTGGGTCGATTTTTTTGATACCAAGACCTCGACCACTTCGATCCCCGCCCGGCTCTCCGAAAAGACCGGCTGCGCGCTTGTTTCCGCGTACTGCCTCCGGAAAGCCCCGGGACATTACGAGATTCATATCGAAAAACCTATGCTTCATGATATGAACCAACCGGGATGGGAAAATACGGTCACGAAAGACCTCAACCAGATCCTTGAACGCCAGATACTGGCGCATCCTGAGCAATGGCTCTGGGGCCATCGCAGGTGGAAAAATAAACCCGACAATCTCCGGTCGTCTTGATGGACATCGAACTCAAGATCGAAAAGCTGGTGTTTGGCGGTGACGGCCTGGGATTCGTTGACGGAAAGGCCTGCTTCGTGGAAAGGGCCCTTCCGGGCGAGAAGATCCTCGCGCGGATCTTAAGCGACAAACCTAACTTCATGAAAGCAAGGCTCATCCGCGTCCTGGAGGCTTCTCCATGCCGTATTCCTCCGCCCTGTTCTTATATCGAACGCTGCGGCGGCTGCCAGTATCAGGATCTCCCCTACCCCGAAGAATTGAAATGGAAAGAACGCCAGGTGCGTGAAAGTTTCGCTCAGGCGTTCAAGACCGAGGAGATCCCCATCCTTCCGATCCAACAGGGTCCCAAGGAATACGGCTACCGGACGAGCATCACGATCCACCGCACCACAGAGAAAAACAACAAACCCCAGCGCCTCGGTTTCATCGGCCATGACAACTATTCCAAGGTCTTGATCGATTATTGCATGCTCGCCGACGAGCGACTCAGGGAGATTTTTACCGCCGAACACAAGCTCAACAGGCGCGAGGAAAAAAGAGGTTTCAAGCTGGACGAAAAGGGCCGGATCTTCACAAATGATGAGGAAAAACTTTATCGCGTTAGTATCGGCGGCCAATCGCTCTGGGCGAGCTCCATGGGGTTCTTTCAGAATAATATCGAAGTGACGGAACTCATCGCAAAAAAATTGGGGGGGTATCTCGAGGCCTTAAAACCCTCCAGGTTCTTGGATCTCTACGCCGGCGTTGGGACTTTTCCGCTTCTCGCAGCCCGAGGCGTACCCGAGGTCCATTGTTTTGAAGACAGCCCCTACAGCACGGGCTGTCTCAGAAGAAATGTCGGGGAATGGGAATTGCCTCTGGCGGGGATTTTCGCGGGAAAAGTCGAGAAAATATTCCCGCGTTTTATCCTTCGCAGCCCCAAGCCGGGAGCACTGGTATTCATGGACCCGCCGCGACAGGGGATCGCATCGTCGCTTGCGGATTTTTTGGCTAAAGAAGATGTCGGGGAGAACATCCTTTATCTTGCCTGCGACCTTCAGATCCTTTTGCGGGACTTGAAGCAGATCCTCGAAAGGGGCCGCTACAAGATCCGGGAAGTCATTCCCTTCGACATGTTCCCCCGCACAAAGCACATCGAGGTGCTGGTCTGGCTCTCTAAAATTTAGGCTGTTTTCCCGGCCACGGCGCCGCTGGCCCAGGCCCAGGCGAGATTGTAGCCGCCCCGCCGTCCCTGCACATCGAGTACTTCCCCGGCAAAATAAAGACCTTTTTGGAGCTTGGACTCCAGCGTCAGAGGATCCACTTCTTCCGCCGGGATCCCGCCCGCCGTGAATTCCGCTTCATTCCAGCCGCGTGTGCCGATTACTTTGAATTCTTTGTGCTTGAGTGATCTAGCGATCGCGGCAACGTCGGAACCTTGCAACATTCCGCGAAGGAGACCCGACACCTTATGAGGCAAGAGTCCCTCCGCAAGGCTCTCGCGGGCGATGCCTCTTGTCAATTTTCCGGACAACTCCGCGATTAGTTCTTTTTCGCCCATGAACGGAATAAGATCTACAACCACGGAAACATTCGTCTCATGATCGCGGTTCAGGGCGACCGAGATCTCATCGCTCACATCCAGGACTGCCGTGCCGGAAAGTCCGTACTGGGTAAATAAGAGTTCGCCGGAAGCCGTGCGAACTTCTTTCCCGCGAACGCGGCTTGTCACGGAGACCCGGAGCTTCTGTCCCTGGAGCGTGTGGCACCACGGATCTTTCACGAGCAAGGGAACAGTGCTCGGTACCGGTTCAATGATCTTGTGCCCGAACATCGAGGCAAGCACGTAGCCGTTCCCATCCGCGCCCAGTGCGGGATAAGACTTCCCTCCGGCGCACAAGATGACTTTGCGGCCCGTTTCCCGCTCTCCGCTTCCCGCCGAGATCTCAAATCCATTTTTCGCGACACGAATGTTTTTTATTTCGCAGCCAAGATCGATCGTCACCTTAAGCCTCTCAAGCTCCATCTCAAGCACCTTGAGCGCCGAGGCCGCCTGGTTCGTCACCGGGAAGATCCGGCCCACTTCATCCGCGTAGGTCGCAAGGCCCAGCTCTTTGAAAAATCCGAGCACGGCTTCTTTTCCGAACTGGCCCAGGACCGAACGGACAAGCGTTTGGCTTCCCGGATTATAAAAAGAATCGTTGAGGATGTCGTTCGAGAGATTGCAACGGCCGGCACCCGTGATGAGCAGTTTTTTCCCGAGTTTCGTCATTTTTTCGCACACGAGGACCGACGCGCCCCGGCGCTTGACGGTGATCGCCGCCATCATTCCCGCCGCACCACCTCCGATGATGATCACATCATACTGAGCCATAGTCACCTTGCTTTCTCGGGAAATGGCTAACGGAAAACGCGGAACGCTTCCTATTCTTCGTTTGCCGTTCCCCGCTCATCGTTCCCCTTCTTTTCGGCTGAATCCACTCACGTTGAACTTGCCGTTCCTTGTAGGTTTTTGCGGTCGCGACCCGTTCACCGGTCATCGGGTGCTTACCCGTGTAATACATGCAGGTCGAAAGGGTCATGGGCAATGGCATAAAGTCCTGTACCTGCTCCGGATGCATTCGTTTCGCGGATAAATAGGCGGCAAGCTCCCTGGCGTCCCCGTCCGTACATCCTGGATGCGCGCTGATGAAATAATTCACGAGATATTGTTCTTTGCCGGCTTTCCGGTTCATAGTTTTAAATCGCCCGGCAAACCGCTCGTAGACCTCGATCGGCGGTTTATTCATTATCTTGAGCACAGCGTTCGAGGCGTGTTCCGGAGCGACTTTCAACTGACCGCTTACATGGCTCTTGCAAAGCGCTTCGAGATACGCATCCGATTCTTTTTCTACGAGCAGGTCATACCGGAGACCGCTTTGAATGAAAAGGTGCTTGACCTTCGGGACGGCCAGAACTTCTTTCCAGAGCTTGATGGATTTTTCATACCCGAGCCTCAAGCTTTTGCATTTCACGGGCATCATGCACTGCTTCGTCTTGCAAGCGCCCGAATGCTCCCATTGTTCGCATGTGGCGCCGTAGAGATTTGCGGTCGGGCCACCGATATCGGTGATCGTGCCCTTGAACTTTGATTGGCGCGCCAAGATCCGGACCTCTTCTAGGATCGACTCTTGGCTACGGCTCTGGATCATCCGTCCCTGATGCGCAAAAAGGGAGCAAAAATTGCATTCTCCGGCGCAACCTCGATGCCCCGTAATGGAAAAACGCACCGTTTCAAATCCAGGAACACCGCCTGCCGTTTCATAAACCGGATGCCATTCGCGAGTGAAGGGCAGGCCGTAATAATGATCGAGCACGGCCGTTGTAAGCGGCAACGCGGGCGGCTCCTGGATCACGAAACGAGTGCCGTGTTTCTGGATCACGGGCTTCCCTCGCACGGGATCCCCTTCCGGATACGCGAGCCTGAACGCTTCATTGAACTTATCCTTATCGGTACTCGCCTCCTCAAAAGAAGGCAACGGGACCGCGCTTTCAAAACCTTCGTTATGGTTCCGGACGATTACCGTACCCCGGATATCTTTCAGTTTCTTAATGTCCTCCCCGTCACAAAGGCGCCTCGCGATCTCACGGACCTGGCTCTCCCCCATGCCGTAAACCAGCAGATCCGCTTTCGCATCCACCAGGATCGAACGGCGCACGTCCTCGGTCCAATAATCAAAATGCGCGAGGCGCCGGAGGCTCGCCTCGACGCCGCCAAGGATCACGGGCACGCCGGGAAAAAGTTCTTTTACTCTGTTTGTATAAACGATCGAAGCGCGGTTAGGCCTCAGGCCCGGCCGGCCGCTCGGTGAATAATCATCCGTACGCCGCGGTTTTTTACTCGCGGTGTAATTGCTCACCATGGAATCGAGATTACCGGCCGTGATCCCGAAAAAAAGCCGGGGACGCCCCAGCGCGAGAAAATCCACGGAAGTCTTCCAATCGGGCTGCGCGATGATCCCGACCTTGTAACCCGCATCTTCAAGGACCCGCCCGATGATCGCCGCGCCGTAGGAAGGATGATCCACATACGCGTCCCCCGTCACCAGGATGATGTCGCACGCGTCCCAGCCTCGTTCCGTAAGATCTTGCTTGGATATGGGAAGGAAATTTTTCCGCTCTGTTTTTGACATGACGGGATTATAACCTCTCCGTAAAGCAAAGACCACAATCCCAATGCGCTTCGTCAACGCTCAGCTCGCCCCAGCGAGGCGCTCTTCGCTCGCGCGTTCGACTTCACTCGACGGACAGGAATCGTAACGAGACAGCTCTCGGAGCTGATGGGAGCTTGGTTCCGCTCGCAAAGAGCGGATCCCATCAGCGAGAGCGCAGGCTGGCACTCGCCGCAGGAGCGAGTGAACAGCCGGTGTCGAAAGACGATTCCTGTCCGTCACCGTGCCCGTTCCGTCTCGCGAGCGTGCCTCATCGCACTGGAATTGCTAATCGATGGAAGTGAAAAGCGCCGGAGAAAAAGCGTCACTGCTTGGCAGGCGAAAATCTCGTGCTATAATGAGGCGCTTTAATGACAATCATAAGCAAATAGGAGGAAATATCATGCCATTCACACTTCCGGAACTTCCTTATGCCTGGGACGCCCTTGCCCCACAGATCAGTAAAGAAACGCTCGAATACCATTACGGCAAACATCACAACGCCTATGTGACGAACCTGAACAAGTTAACGGACGGAAAACCCGAAGGCGGCAAATCCCTTGAAGAACTCATCAAAACCGCCAAGGGACCTGTATTCAATAATGCCGCGCAGGTCTGGAACCACACGTTCTACTGGCATTGCTTGAAGCCCCAGGGCGGCGGACTTCCTACCGACGCTTTACTCGAAGCGATCAATGCTTCCTTCGGAAGTTTTGAGGAGTTTAAAACGCTTTTTACGAACATGGCGATCGGTCTCTTCGGATCTGGTTGGGCATGGTTGGTCAAAGATGAGGACGGAACGGTCGGGATCGAATCCATGTCGAATGCCGGCAATCCCCTCGTGAACGGCCAAACGCCCCTTCTGACTTGCGATGTGTGGGAGCATGCTTACTATATTGATTACCGGAATGCCCGCGCGAAATATGTAGAGGCGTTTTGGAATTTGGTGAATTGGGAGTTTGTGGCGAAAAATTTGCAAAAATAACGCAAAAAAATCGATCCACGGGCCATGGGCCACGAAACCCGTGGATCGTGGTGCATGGCCCGGTTAATTCAGCATCGCCTGCATTCTTGAAATTGCTTTTCCGGCGAGAGAGTACTCGGGGTTTTGTTCGAGGGCGTGGCGATAAGCCTCAAGCGCCCTGGTCCAGTCCCCCTGACGTTCCCAGACGCGTCCCAAATTATACCAGGCGTAAAATCTTCCGTCATAGCGTTCGGCCGTGGTCGCTTTTTCAAGCCACGGGATCGCCTCTTCCAATCGCCCCGTCTCGATCATGTACGCCCCGATATCATTGTAGGGATTCCCATATGCCGGATCCAAGCGGACAGCTTTTTCACATTCCCGGATCGCGTCCCCATACCGGCCCTTAATGCTGTACGCCCATCCCAGGCAGGTGTGCGCCTCGGCCGTAGGCTGGGACGCGAGGGACTGGAGATAAAGGTCAATGGCCAGATCGATCTTCCCGGACATCTGCATCTCGTAGGCTTTCCGAAGAAGCTGCGCCGCATTTTCTTCTTTACTGCCAGAATCAAAGTTTTCCATAACATTTCCGGATAGAGGATGGCGTCAAACCAGATCTTTTGTCATCCGATATCCTGTTTTTTAGAATTGCATATACGGATTTGTACGCCGTTCATGCTCGATCGTGGAAGAATCCTCATCTCCATAAGCATGACCCGGAAAAATCTCGAGCGACCCGTCCAGCGAGGCGAGACGTTTAAGGCTCTGCACGATCTTTTTCTCATCGCCGCCCGGAAGGTCGCAACGGCCGCAAGCCCCCACAAAAAGCGTATCGCCTGTCACGATCCTATTGCCAGCCAGAATGCACTGCGCACCTTCGGTATGACCCGGCGTGTGGAGAAAGGTCATTTCCAGATCCCCGATCCGGAGTTTGGAACCTTCCTTTGTCTCCACAAGATGCCCTTTGATCTCTTTCAGGTATTTCGCCTCATTCTCATGGACGTAAATCTTCACCCCGGTCTTTTGGATCAACCCTTCAACGCCGTTCGAATGATCAAAGTGTGTGTGCGTAAGGATCCCCGCCACGACCTTCATGCCGTCTTTCTCGGCTTGCTTGAGCACCGCATCAACATCCCAGGCCGGATCCACCATCGCGCATTCTTTTTTATTTTTGTCGCCGATCAGATAGACGAAATTCCCCATATACCCCACGGGGATCTGTCTGAAATATAAATTTCTGTTATCCACAACAGGCACAGCCCTTGCTTTTTGCTTTCTCGTAATAGATCACTTCAAGCGTCGGGTTCTCTTGAATTTTAAGCCGCTTTATTTCTGTAAAAGAAGGCGGGATCTCCGGGTAAAGAACGTCCCCCTCGTAATCGGCGTAGATGCGGGTCAGGTAGATCGCATCCACACGATCGATCGTGGTCCGGTAAAGTTCGGCCCCTCCGATGATAAAGGCATGCTCGGTCTTAACGTTCTTCAAGGCCTCGTCCAGGGAAGCAAAGAATGCCTGCCCCGGGTACGGTTTTTGGCCGCTCCGGTCCAGGATCAGGTTCGTGCGACCGGGCAAGGCCTTGCAGCCGAGACTTTCAAATGTCTTTAAGCCCATGATCACGGTTTGGCCGAGGGTTGTCGTCTTGAAATGCTGCAGATCTTTTGAAAAATGCCAAGGGAGTTGATTCCCCTTTCCGATGACGCGATGATTGGCTACTGCAACAATGTGATAAAGCATGAATGCTCCTTTTTAAAAAAGAAGCAAAGAAACAAGACGCAAAGAAGCATCGAGAAAGATCCTTCTTGGCCTCTCTGGGTCTTTGAATTTTGCTTCTGTGTTTTATACCGCTACCGGCGCCTTAATCGCTGGATGCGGGTCATAATGTTCGAGCGAAAAATCTTCGTAATTAAAATCAAAAATGCTTTTAACGTCAGGGTTCAGGACCATGTTCGGCAAGGGGCGCGGCTCGCGGGAAAGCTGGAGCTTCACCTGCTCCATGTGATTCAAATAAATATGGACATCCCCGAAGGTATGGACGAACTCCCCGGGCTGAAGACCTGTGACCTGCGCCATCATCAGGGTCAAGAGTGCGTAAGAGGCGATATTGAACGGCACGCCAAGGAAAACGTCGGCACTGCGCTGATAAAGCTGGCAGGAAAGCTTTCCATTCAACACATAAAACTGGAAAAAAGCGTGACAGGGCGGCAGCGCCATCTTCTCGATCTCTCCGGCATTCCAGGCACTCACGATGATCCGTCGGCTATCCGGGGTTTTTTTGATCATCTCCACTGCTCGCGTGATCTGATCCACTGCGGTGCCGTCCGGACGCTTCCACGCGCGCCATTGAGCGCCGTAGACAGGCCCAAGATCCCCGTGGGCATCCGCCCACTCATCCCAGATCGTCACGCCGTTGTCTTTCAGGAACTTGATATTCGTTTCGCCCCGGAGCAGCCAGAGGAGCTCGTAAATCACAGCCTTGGTATAGATCTTCTTGGTAGTAAGGAGCGGAAACCCCTTGGCCAGATCAAAACGCATTTGATAGCCGAACGCGCTGATCGTCCCGGTGCCAGTGCGATCCTTCTTCTCAACGCCATGATCAAGAATATGTTTTAAAAGATCCAGATATGGTTTCATGCGGGTATCTTTGCCCTCTCGAAGAGCCGCCCTGCGAAAGCGGGCGAGCCGGCGGTGATATTTTTGGGTGAGTCCTTCCCCGGCTTTGCGGCAGATGGAACGCCTTTCAAAAAATACGTGTCATCGACATTCAGATCGTTAAAAAAAGAAACGCTAAGGCTGAAGACCGCAGGATCCCCCAAGCGATTCACATAACAAAGCTCTTTTTTTTCATCCTTAGGGCCCGCATTGAGAAGTGTCTCTTTACCATTTTCAGTCACGGACAACTGCCAAACGGGTTTTTCCAAACCATACTTCCCGCCCGGATCCACGGCCTTTTGCGCCCGGAGACTGTTCATCACGATGATGAATTTCAAGACCTTGTCAGGATCGGGCGAAGAGGACCTATCCTTGCTCAGGAATTTCCATGAACTGTTGAGCGGATCCTTGGCATCGGTCTCACGTTCCAATCCTATGACCCTCGTTTTTTCTTCGCCCTTTAAAAGAGAGAGGGTGATCTTCGTCACTTTTTCAGGGTCTAAATTGAAAAGGCTGAGGTCTGCCCAAAAAGAACTCTCGGAGGTCGCCCCGTTGGAAGCTGAATAGATCCCTAAAAGTTCCGCCACGTTCACTTCCACAAGATAGATGTTTTCACTTGCAGCTTTGCGAATGAAAAAAGCGCTTTCGCCGGCCTGCTTTGTCCCGATCCTGAGGTTTTGAAGCAAAACATTCCCGGTGCCGAAAAATTTGATCGAAAAAGCATCCGTGTCTTGTATGCCAAAATCTGCGAAGAGTTTTTTTCCGGAACTGCGCAACTCGCCCCGGGCCGAGCAAAGCTGCTGCATGAGCTTTTCCACTTTCAAAGGATCCGCTTTGGCATTCCAAAGGCTTTTTACTTTCCAAATGCCGTTCTCTTTTGCAAGTTCGACGCTCGACGCTTGACTGCCGCGCCCGATCAGGACCCTTTCAAGTTTTGACGGGTCGCATTCCGCCAGAACAACGCGGTCCCCTTGCACTGCCCCTGCATTGTCGCCCGCGGAACGGACCCAGGACTTTAGAAGGATCCCTAATGCGAGAATTCCGAAAATGACGCTTAAGACGATGATTTGTTTTGGTTTCATAGGATTTAAACCGTGCTTAGCCGGATGATCTTAAGAAACGGTTAAGCTTTTCAGGTAGAGCTGTTTGGTCCGGCGGCGCATGTACGCCCGACCAAAACCTGCGAGAGTTATAAGGACAGGCACTAGGAACATCACAAAAAACCGCCATACCACTTTCGCCGGGGCCGAAACCTTGGGAAGCGCGCGCCCCACCTGCCCTTTTGAGCGGATACCGATCAGCGCGTCTCCCAGCGTTAAGACATCCATGGCGTTCAGAAAAAAGTTCAGATGCCCGCCATTTTGCATCAGTTGTTTTTGGAAAGGGGTCGCCGCGCCGATCAATAGGAGTTTCCCGGGGCTTGACCGGAAAGGCCCGGACGTTTTCCCTTGTTTTACTTCTTCCGCGGCCTTGGGTGCTCCCGCGTCAGCGGACGCCTCCGGGGTCCATTCCGGGATCTTCTTATTTTTAAATGCGTCCGCGAACTGTCCTTCGGCCAATATCGCCAACGGGAACGGTCCCGGAACGCTCTTCGCGCCGCGTTCCAGCGCTTGGGGCATCATGCCCCCCGGCTTGAACGGCACGGTCCAGGAACGTTTGCTGGAGTGAAGCAAAGTCTGTACCTTGAGCCCCTGTGTTTTAATTTTCTCCTGATCGATCTTGATCGCACTGCCCCAGAGATAAAAGAACGCCGAGAGGCGCGCCGTGATCGAAGTCTGGGTGTTCATCTCGGCATCCGTCAGAAGGATCTGGACGGGCAATTTGACCGGAAAAGAGATCCCGAGAAGTGCCGCGCGCCCGCCACCCGAAAGGGTGATGGCTTCGTTCTGTTCGTCGGCCAGAATATTTGTGTCGACCTGGAACCCCCAGGCCGCAAGTAGATCGTTCACGGCGGGGGTTTTCTCGCTTGGAATGATCTCGACGGAGCCGGATTCCTGGGGGTTGTAATTGTATTCGTAATTCTGCACCGCTATGAAGATAGAACCGCCTTGGCAAAGGAACCGGTCGATCTCATATTTTTGCCGCTCATTCAAGTGATCCGGTTGGACCACCGCGAGCGTCCTCGTCCCGTCCGGAATACCGGTCTTTTCACTTAGGGCAATGCGCGCCACCGGATAACCTTCGGACTCAAGTCCCGTCTGCAGATATTCGTAAGGATCATCCCTGTAACTTGCCGGGACCTGCCCTCCCAACTGCCGGAGCAACATCATAAGGTTAGGATCGATCGAACGTTCTTTGTAGGGCGCCACCAGCGCGATCTTCGGGATCTCGGGAAGGGTCATACGGTAAAGTTTGGAAATAATGGCATATTCCAGATCGTCGAGATTTCCGGAATGGATCTGCGGCAGGATCTCCTCGGGCTTTTCTTTGTAGGAAATCGTAAGCCCGGAATAAATAAGACGGACCCCCACTTCATCGGACTGTATGGATTCGACACGGAAAGGCTGAATGCCTTTCTTGGAAAGCTGTTCCTCTATCGTGTTCTCTTTTTTAGTCCCCTCGACCGCGGTCGCAGCGTCCATGTGAAAAACCTGGTATTGAAAATGGCCTTCGGATACGGCGCGCAGTTCTTCCAACTTGTCACGCGCGTCTTGTTCAAGCGTTTTCATGGAAGTAGGCATTTTGTCCGGGCTGGAAACGTAGAACTTGACGGTGACGGGCGACGGAAGATTTTGCAGGATCTTCCGGGTCGCCGGAGAGATCGTGTAGGCTTGACCTTCGCTCATATCGAAGCGACCCAGAGGGACCCCCGCGACAAGCCAATTGCTCAGAAGAAAGATCCCGGCTGAGATCAGCGCCGCCGTCGTAAAGATCGATTTTGCCTTAGGCCGCATCCGGCCTTCGATCCAAAACCCGTTCAGCGTAAGCGCCACCGCGTTGCCGACCGCAAAATAAAGCACATCGCGGTTATCGATCACCCCTTTTGCGAACGCAATGTAATGGTCCGCGGCGCCGAGAAAATGCCGGAGAAAGGTCCCGAGTCCCCCGACCCACCCGTCGATGGAAGAGGCCACGAATTCCATACCCGTAAGATAAAGCCCGAAGCAGATCATCATGGAAAGGATGAACGCGACGATCTGGTCCCGGTAAAAACCCGACACAAGCGTTCCGATTGCGAGAAAGAACCCACCCAGGAACGCCGCGCCGATATAGCCGCTCAAGATCACGCCGATATCCGGCCGGCCGAGCACGGCCAGCATCACCGGGATCGGGAATGTACAGGCGAGTGTAATAAGATAGAAAAGGAAACTTGCGAAGAATTTCCCGAGCACCAGCTCATGCGATTGCATGGGAAAGGTCAGGAGCAACTCCTGTGTGTTCCCCCGTTTTTCTTCGGCCCAGAGACGCATGGAAACCGCCGGCAAAAAGACCGAGAGAAAGAACGGAAGCGTGTAAAAGAAAGCCCGCATATCCACGCGGCCGACCAGAAAGAATTGCGTCATGAAAAGCCCGCCGTTTAGGAGCGTGAAGATGATCATGAAGATATAAGCGATGGAGGAGTTAAAATAAGCCGCAAGTTCCCTGTTTAAAATAATAAGCAGCTTGGAGCGTTTTCTCATACGCCCGCCCCCTGCGAAGGCATAAGCAGCTGGATAAAGATCTCTTCCAGGTTTAGATCCCGCGCCGCTTTCCCGGAGTTTTGGACTTTCTCCGCCAGTTCTTGCTTCGTACCCTGCGCCACAAGCTTTCCTTCATTGATGATCACAATGCGGTCGGCCAAGGCCTCGACTTCTTGCAGAATATGCGTGGAAAAAACAATGGTCTTTTCCTTGGCGAGACTTTTCACGAGGGAGCGGATCGCGATGATCTGGATCGGATCCAACCCCGAAGTGGGTTCATCCAGGACCAGAACTTTGGGATCATGGATCAAAGCCTGCGCAAGCCCCACCCTCTGGCCATACCCCTTGGAAAGTTCGCATAAAAGATGCTTCCACACGGGCTTGAGCTGGCAGCTATTTTGGACCCATGCGAGCCGTTCCGCGAGTTGGGCTCCTTCAAGCTCGCGCGCCTTGCCCACAAACGTCAAGTATTCCTCAACCCGCATGTCGCCGTAGAGTGGGACCGTTTCGGGTAAATAGCCGATATGTTTACGGACCTCGATAGGGTCTTCAAGGATATCAAACCCGTCGACTTTCGCGGTGCCGGAGGAAGGGTAAAGATAGGTCGTGAGGATCCTCATGGCGGTCGTCTTGCCCGCCCCGTTGGGCCCAAGAAGCCCCAGGACCTCGCCCGGATTCGCTTGAAAAGAAACGTTTTCCAGAGCGATCGCCGGGCCATAACGCATCGTGAGAGACTGAACGTCGATCATTTTTCCTCCGTACGCCGTACGCCGTACGGAGTACCGCGTGACAGTTGAAAAGGCATAGAGTCCGGTCAGAGTGTTTTTTAAATTATCGCCTGCGGCCAAAAATGCGCAGAAGGAACAGGAACATGTTGATAAAGTCCAGATAAAGCATCAGCGCCCCGAAAATCGCCAGCTGTTCCGGCGCTCCCGGTATGTTTTGATGGATCACTTTGAGTTTCTGCGTGTCGTAAGCCGTCAGGCCGATAAAAACCGCGACGCCGCAATAGGAAACGATCCAGCTAAAAGCCGGCGCATGAAAGAACATATTCGCAATGCTGGCAATGATCACGCCCCAAAGGGCCATCCCGCAAAAACTTCCGACCGAGGTCAGGTCCTGTTTGGTCACCCAGCCGTACAGACTCACGCCCCCGAACGTCATGGCCGTGATAAAAAAGGCCGAGGAGATCGAGGCGGCGGTATAGACGAGAAAGATGCTCGACATCGTGATACCGTTCAGCAAGGAATAAGCTAGAAATCCGATCGTTGCTGCCTGGGCCGAGATCTTCTGGATGCTCGCGGAAAGCCATATGACCAAAATGAGCTCCGCAATGAAGAGAAGCCACATACCGCCTTGCAAGAGAAAGCGCAGAAGCGAGGCATTGCCGATCGTGATGAAGGCCGCGAGACCGGTGAGCGCGAGCCCCATAGCCATCCATTGATATACTCGTTGCATGAAATTCGAAAAAACAGCTTCCTGGGGGTATGAGAAAGGTTGATTTTTTGGATCGTCCATTTGGGCCTCCGTTTTGTTGATAAATCAAAGATATTTTAGCTAAAATTTGCGTAAAGCCCAAAGTGCAAAGTTCTCTTTGGACCTTGCGCCTTAAATCTTGCGCTTGTTTAAAGTGTGGACGCCGGCGGCGGTTCGGCCGGAACGAAAGACGCTAAAAATTCTTTTGTTTTCCTAGCGGGTCTTGCGACGATCGCTTTGTCGCCTTTTTCCACGATGGGACGCTGGAGAAGATCGGGATAGATCGCCAAAAGGTCCAGCCACTGGTCCTCGGTGAGTTGCTTTTCGCCAAGCCGAAGGTCCGAATAGAGCTGGTCTTTTTTTCGGATCAATGCCTCGACCGGCAGACCTATTTTTTGAATGAGCTCCCTGAGCCTCGCTTTGGGGATCGGGTCGGTGAAATAATCCACCGCGTCAAAATCCGTGTTCGACTCTTTTAAGATCTGATAAACCTCTTTACAGGTCGTACAGGCCGGTTTTTGATAGATCGTAATGTCAGCCATAATGACTCCGTGGTGCGAAGCACGGTGTAAGGCGTACGGCGAAAAAACGTACCACACCGTACTCCGTATGCCGTACTAGGTTTTCAAGAAATACAACCCCACATAGACCTTCGGATCCACAAGGAATCCCTTTTGTTCCATCTCATAAAGCCAAAGGTCCGCTTCTTTGAGCGGCACTTCGTGAATCTTGATGGACTCCGTGACGTCTCCGCCTCCGGGACCTTTCTTGACCACGTCCAGGGCCTGAAAAAAGGTGAGAATCTCGGAGCTCAAACCGCTTGAGACGGGCCCCCCCACCAAAAGTGACAAATGCTCCGCCTCATAGCCTGTCTCCTCCAAAAGTTCGCGGCGGGCGGCCGCCTCCAGCGTCTCCGGATGCTGCGACGTTTTGTCGTTCACGAGCCCCGCGGGCCATTCAATCACCTGGGCTTCAACAGGCCTCCGGAACTGCTCGACCAAAATGATCTTCCCCTCTTTCGTCATGGGCACAATGACCACGATGCCGCTGCAATGATTTCGTTTGACGTATTCCCAATTGTCTTCGCAGATCAGATCAAGATATTTACCTTTATGCAGGATCACTTTGGTCCTCCTCTCCCCACAAAATTTGTACTCACTCGATCGATGCGGGGTTAAAAACCGGCGGCTTCTCCGCTCGCGCGGGGATCGCTTTCGCCCTCTATTCTACCAGAACCCTCGTCAAAACAAACTATTTGCGCAATCCCGATCGGGTCTTCATTTTCGATATCATACCCCAAAAGAGCGAGCTTCAGACGGATCATCTCCCGATCATAAAGTCCGGACTCCATGCGGAGGGTCCTGCCCCGGACCAAGAGCCTCGGGAATCCCACGGCCTCGGAGCAGGATGCCCCAAGATCGATCTTCTGAACCATCACATTTAAAAGCACAGCCGCCGGGTCTTCCGGGCCATAAGCGTTCCATAAGAGAGAAGGTTTTCCGGTTTTGAAAATGAACGCGGGCGCTTCCGGTCCGCGCGGTCTTTGACCCCCGGAGATAATTGCCGCCGAATTTGGGTCCTTAACGGATGATGGATCCGCGGCAAAATCGGTAAGCAGGTCGTTTAGGAAAAAACCGTAGCCCGGCACTCTTAACGCCGAACCGAATGCGTCCCCGAGCGTCGCCGTGAGGATCACGATATTTCCTTGCGGATCCACGACCATGACCGAAGAGCCGACGCGCTTCTTTCCTCTCTCCGGCCCCTCGACCTTCATCTCATCCGACTTCAAGATCTGGTCGAATTTGATGGCGCTTGCCCGGTCTTGCGCCCACGCTTCCGAAAGGAGTTCTTTGAGCGGAACATCAAAAAGATCCGGATCCGCTACCCCTGAACGATTCGAAAAGGCGATCTTTTGCGTTTCTCCGAGAAGATGATAGGTCTCCGAGACCTGTCCAAAGCCGTGGATGCCGAAACCGGAAAGAAGGTTGAGCCCGCGGAACAACATCACGCCTCCGTCTGCCGGAGGCCCCACGCTAAAAAGGTCGTACCCTTGATAAGTCGCATGAACGGGATCACGCGTCGCGATCGCATAATCTTCAAGATCCGTCTCGCTCAACAGACCTGTGCTATAAACGTTCTTGTGAACAGCGCGTGTGATCGCGTCTGCAATCGCACCTCCATAAAAAACCTTTGCTCCTTTGTCCTGGATCAGATGTAGCGCCTTGGCAAGTTCGGGTTGGAAGATTTTTTTTCCTTCTTTAAGGGGAACGCCGTTCTCAAAAAAAACTGTTCCTTCTGGATCCAAAAGCGCCAATCTCTTTGCGTTCTCTTGAAGCGCTCGGGTGAGGGCCGCGGATACCTCCGTCCCCTCTTCCGCCTGACGGATCGCCGGCTCCATCAGTTTCGCAAAAGGAAACTTATGTGTCCCGTATTTGGCATGAACCTCTTCCATGAGCTTCAACAGTCCCGGGACGCCGACCGGAAGTCCGCCCGTATTTCGTTCGGGCTGGTAAGGAAGGGGCTTTTTATTTTTATCAAGGAACATCTCTGGGAAAGCTTTTGTGGGGGCCTTGACGCTTCCATCGAACGAAAGAATACGCCTCGTGCCGATGTCATAAAAAAGAAAAAGACCGCCGCCTCCAATCCCGGAACTCTGCGGCTCGACCACCTCCATGACCCATTGCGCGGTTACGGCCGCGTCCACCGCGTTCCCGCCCTGTTTCAACACTTCCAAAGCGGCTTGCGTCGCACGAGAGTCCGGACTGATGACCATGGCTTTTTCGCCTGTGGCGGCTTGTAGTCCCGGAGAAAAAAGAAGGATGAGAAGAAGCGCGAGTCCGGCGTAAGAGGTATGGAGTGCGGAGAAAATTCTTGGAAAAAAGTTCTTCGAAAATGCCGTACCTAAGAGGATTTTCATTTTGAAAGTGTTCTCCGATGGGGGGAACGACTATCACCCGAACGTAAAAGAAAGTGAGCAGCTACCGGCCCAGGATCTTTTTCGCGGCTTTGATAATATGGGGATGGGTGAGACCGTACTTTTCCAAAAGCTCTTCCGCCTTGCCGGATTCGGCAAAGGTGTCTTGAATGGCCACAAACCCCATCTTGCAAGGATGTTTCTTCGCGAGGAAGGTCGCGACCGCGCTTCCGAGGCCGCCCCAGATCTGGTGTTCTTCCGCGACGAGAATGTGCCCGGTCCGCTTGGCCTCTTCCAGAAGGAGCTCCGTATCGAGCGGCTTCACGGTATGCATATCAATGACGCTTGCGCTGATGCCGTCTTCGGCGAGACGCTCCGCCGCTTCGAGCGCTTCGAAAACTTCCAAACCGTTAGCGAGGATCGTCAGGTCCTTGCCTTCACGCAACAGGACCCCTTTCCCGATCTTGAAATCCGTACCGTTTTTATGGACGATCGGCGCTTTTGGTCTGCATGTGCGAATATAAACAGGGCCGGGATGCTTCGCGACCTCAAAGACCAATGCCCGCGTGGAGATCTCATCGCTGGGGACCATCACCACAAAACCAGGAAGGCTCGTCATAAGGGCGATATCCTCGATCGCCATCTGCGAGGCGCCGTCTTCCCCGACCGTAATACCACCATGGGAACCAACCACCTTCACATTAAGCTCCGAGAATGCGACGCTCATGCGGAACTGATCAAAACCCTTGCTGACCAAAAAGGACGCAAAGCTGGAGATAAAAGGGATCTTCCCGCAGGAGGCGAGCCCTGCGGCCACTCCCACCAGGTTCGCTTCCTGGATCCCGACGTTGAAGAATCGTTCCGGGAATTTTTCAGAAAAGAATGCGGACTTCGTGGATTTGGAAAGATCCGCATCCAGCACCACCACCTCCGGGTTCATCCTGCCGATCTCGACCAGCGTTTCCCCGTAAGCGTTTCGCGTGGCTTTGCCTAAGATTTTTTGCATTAGGATAATTCCTTAAGAGCTTTTGCGACTTCTTCGCGCGTCGGCGCGACACCGTGGAAGGCATTGTTCCCTTCCATGAAGGAGACGCCTTTGCCTTTGATCGTGTGCGCGATGATCATGACCGGCTGACCCTGGACCTTCTTGGCCTTTTCCACCGCGTTAAGGATCTGTTTTATATCGTGTCCGTCGATCTCAAACGTATGCCAGCGAAAAGCCTTCCACTTTTCGGCGACAGGTTCCATGTCGCAGATATTCTTCGTAGAGTCGTCAAGCTGGAATTTGTTGTAATCCAAAAATGCGATCAAGTGATCGACCTTGTGATGCGCGGCCATCGCGGCCGCTTCCCAGGTCTGGCCCTCATTCATCTCTCCGTCGCTTGTAATAACATAGGTGTAGTAGCTTTTCTTATCCAGACGCCGCGCAAGCGCCATACCGATCCCCATCGAAAGACCCTGCCCGAGCGACCCGGTGGAAGCCTCCACGCCCGCAAGCTTGCGCCGGTCCGGATGTCCTTGGAGCGGACTGCCGAGCTTGCGGAAATTCGTCAAGGTTTTGGGGTCAAAATACCCGGATTCGGCGAGAGCGGCATAGAGAGCTGGTGAAGCGTGCCCTTTGCTGAGGATCAAGCGGTCACGGTCCGGCCATCGCGGGTCTTGGGGATTGTGATCCATGAGATTAAAATAGAGGGCCACCAGTATGTCGGTAGCGGAGAGAGAGCCGCCGGGATGTCCCGAAGCCGCGGCCCCTGTCATCTCGACGATGTGGCGGCGAACCAATTTTGCTTTCGTCTTAAGTTGTTCTACAGAAAGCTTTTCCATTAAATTATGAATGCCTGCGTTTCGTCATTTGTATAGAGGAAAAAGACAGCGAAGTCTAGCGGCTTTCCCGAATGCCGTCAATGAATAAAAACTGGAAAACGGGGAATGGGAAACGCTGAACGCAACCGTTGAAAAGGAAAAAGATTCTACGTTGCCCGCTCACCGTTTCCCGAAGGATGGATTCGCTAAAAACCTATTGTCATACGAATGGTTCCTCATAGAATGATGCCGCTATGTCAATCAAACCAGCTTTGCTGATCATTGCCTCGAGTGAAAAGAACGCGGACCTTTATTACGCAACCCGGTTCATTGCGCCGGACCCGTTCGTCTTCACCCAAATCCAGGGGAAGAAATATATCCTGGTAAGCGACCTTGAGATCGACCGGGCCAAAAAGCAGGCCCGTGTCCACGAGGCCCTTTCGACTTCCCGTCTCGCCTTGGAATACAAACAAAAGCACAAGAAGACATGCTCCTTCATGGACCTTGTCCTTTATTTCCTGAGAAAGAAAAAAGTTAAAAGCGTTCTCGTCCCCGGAAATTTCCCGATCCAATATTACGAGCCTTTGAAGCGTGCCGGCCTCCGCATCCGCTATCAAAGCGGAGTCTTCTTCAAAGAACGCCTGATAAAAGACCGGGTTGAGATCGCGGCGATCACCAGGGCGCTACGGGCCACAGAAAAATCCGCCGCCAAGGCCGTCCAGATCCTGAAGAGATCTTTGATCCGGAAGAACAAACTTTATTTCTCGGGAAAGATCCTTACGAGTGAAATGCTCCGGACGGCCATCCACCAAACGCTCCTGGCGGAAGGCTGCTCCGGGAAACACACGATCGTTTCCTGCGGCCATCATTCAATCGACCCGCACGGTCAAGGATCCGGTCCGATCTGCGCCCATCAGCCGATCATTATGGATATTTTTCCGCGCAGCGAGAAAACGCTTTATTACGCGGATTTCACACGCACCGTGGTCCGCGGCAAAGCGTCGCCAAGACTTAAAAAAATGTACGCAGCGGTCAAAGAAGGCCAGGCTATCGCTTTCAAAATGATTCGTCATGGGATTGCTGGCCAAAAGATCCATGAAACCATTCAAGCCAGATTCACACAACTCGAGTTTAAGACAGGCTTTAAAGACGGTCGTATGCAGGGATTTTTCCATAGCACCGGCCACGGTCTTGGCCTGGAACTGCACGAGCCGCCGCGCATCGGCATGGGACAAGACATTCTGAAAACAGGCCAGGTCGTAACCGTGGAACCGGGGCTTTATTACAAAGATACGGGCGGCGTGCGCCTGGAAGACGTGGTTGTTGTGACAAGAAAAGGCTGTGAGAATCTGACTTGCTTCCCAAAAATCCTTGAGGTCTGATCCGTTCTTGTTCTGTCGATCAATTTTCTTTACAAATCAAAAAGGGTCTCTACAATAACGCAAAGTCTTGACGCGATGTACGCCTTTCAGACAAAAAATTTTATGACGACACCCCAGAAACCTAAAAAAAGAATCCTCTCCTTCTTCGGGGGAGGCTTTCTCATTCTCGCGCTGATCGCCGCTTATTTTTACATTGATGCCGAGCGCCGTTATTTCGATTGCTTCTTCTACGATCTTCGCACTGACTACGGCTATGCTTTTCCAAAGGATTCTATTTCTCCCGTCATGCTCGAAAAGGACGGGTTCAAGTGGCCTTCGGTAGAGGCCGATGCCGATACAGCTTTCCTTAAAATGTCCATCCGGACGGATTGGACGAGTCTTTTATTTCTTCCCTATGTTGAGATCCGTTGTCACAATATCGTTTTAAAGCAATATTTTGAAAAAACAGGCCGCGGGATCCGTTATCTCAATTTAAGCCAGCTTCTGCAAGCAACCCCCGCTTTAACCCAAGGAGAAAAGCTTGTTATTAAAGGGCATCACCTCTCCTGGAATCAAGGTACTTCTGAACTTTATCTTTTCCGGAATCCCGAGATCAAAAAAGCAAAGATCCTCATTCTTGCCCCGCATCCGGATGATGCCGAGATCGCGACTTTCGGCCTTTATAACGATCAAGACGTCTATGTCGTCACGATCACCGCCGGCGAGGGAGGAAAATCGAACTACAAACGCTTTTTTAAAAACCCGGAGAGACAAGCCCTTTTCAAGGGTAAGGTCCGCACATGGGATAGCATTGTGATCCCCTTCTGGGGCGGTATCTCACCTCTAAGATGTTTTAACCTCGGCTACTTTGATGAGTCGTTAAGCAAGATGTTCCAGAACCCTTCCCAAATAATACCTTCTTCTTTCGCCGGAACTATCGACCTGAGTACTTTCCGTCAATACAACGTTTCGGATCTGCTTCCAAAAAATCCTGCCCAGGGACCCACTTGGAACAACCTGGTCGCGGACCTGGAGCATCTCCTCACCGAGATCAACCCTTCCATTATCATTACTCCCAATCCTGTGACGGACGGACATTCGGACCATCAATATACCACCCTTGCACTGCTTGAAGCCCTACAGCGGACACCCACGGTCAAGGGAAGTTTATACCTCTACACCGTGCACGGCGCCTACGCCTCACGCTGGCCTCTCGGAACTGCGAAAAGCGTCGTCTCGCTTCCTCCGTTTTTTTCCAAACTTCGATTTTTCGAGAAGATTTATTCCCTTCATTTGCCTCTGGAGGTTTACACCCGGAAATTCTTTGCTATCGATGATATGCATGACATCCGGCCCGTTTACTTCCTCAATATGCAGCAAGCTACCGAAGCTTTGCCCGCCGCTCTACAAGCCCTTTATCTTCACTGGAAAGGGGTCTTAACCATGCGAAAATATTTACGGATGGATGAGCTTTTCTTTGTGGTGCCTATGGAAAATGCCCCTCGCCTGCGGGAAATATTTTTAAAAAATCTTGCGCCGGAGCATTGAACTTTATGGATATCCTTTATAAGGTGAGCGCCTGGGCGGGGGCCCTTCTGCCTTTTTTCAATATTCCTCTCATCATAAGGATCGTCAAGCGAAAGTCGGCCGACGATATAAGCTTGGTCTGGCTTTTCGGAGTTTGGATCTGCATCCTCCTCATGACTCCCGCGGTCCTGACTTCACAGAACATGGCCTTCCGCGCTTTTGGTTGGACAAACGTCGTGTTCTTCACCGTGGTTGTGCTCGTGACCGTGAAGTATCATCATAAATTCAAAAAATAGATCCACGCCGTACATTCCACGCGCCACGTGGTCCGTGTCCCGTGGTCCGTCGAACGAAAGAATATGCATCCGACCTATAAAAGAATGCTCGCAGGTCTTAAAAAAGAAAAAGCCTTCGCGCGCGGGAAGAAAGCCGGGAACGATTGGTCGCTCTATATCTTACAATGTCGCGATGGGTCATTTTACACCGGCATCACGAACCATCTCGAGCGGCGTCTCAAGATGCATCAAGACGGCAAGGCTTCCCGCTACACCCGGACCCGTAGACCCGTGGAGATGCTTTATTCCGAAACATGCGGCGATCGGTCCCGTGCTCTGATACGTGAATGCGAAGTGAAGGAATGGCCTAAAAATAAAAAAAAGGCGCTCATCTTGGGTAAGGAAAAAATAAGCCCGGTGAGAAGCATAAGGCGTACGGCGAAAAGAAAAAGGCCTTCATGCCGGACGCGGCACTCCGTACGCCGTACTGTGATCAGTTCAGCTGATCTTCGAGTTTCTGCGCCAAAGCGTCAATCTGTTTTAAAAGATAATCCGGAACAAGGTCTTCTTCCTCAAGCTGGGTCTTTGCGGAATTCAGGAACCCGATCAACCGTCTGAGGACCGAACTTCTTTTCTGATCTTTCATCTCCGGTGTATCCTTCGGCGCGTGCGTCTCGAGAATCTTCTTCACGGCCACCCGGACCTCCTTAGACTCCTTACCTTCATTGAGGACGTCATTCCGGAGCTCGGCAAACTCATTGATGGGGATATTCTTGTTGTTCTTCGCAAGCCTCAAGAGATTGACGGACTCGTAATCGGGGATCTTCCGGGGGGCCTCTTCTTCCGTAAAATTCGGCTTTACGATGTGCGGCTCTTCTTTTTCAAGGAAGGCGTAGGACTTAATGAGCTTGGAAGCCGTCGCTTCCCTGATGCTCAGTTCTTTCTTGCAATAGGTCTCGAACGCTTGAAAGCCCCATTCTTTATAAAGTTTGTTTTTATAAATGGAGAACAGATGCTGGCCAAGCTGGATCCAGCTCGCCTTGTGCTGTTTTGCGATCTCGATCGTTTTGATGCGTAATTCGTCGTTAGCCATTATCCGCTCCAGGGACCAAGGGCCACGCTGTGCGTGTTTCGTGGTACGTGGTCCAATTTTATTTATATGAACTCCAAATTCACTTTCTTCGGTATGATCCTGACCTGATAAGCTTCATCGAGCAATTTACGGAATCCCGCTTCCCCGTCTTTGCCGATATCGACCGTACGGTCGTTCACATACATCGCAACGAAACGATCGTTCAAGTCCTCGGAGATCCCGCGGCCGAACTGGAGCGCGTATTCTAAAGCCTCCTGACGGTGAGACAAGGCATATTCAATGCTTTCCTTGAAAAGTCCCGCGAAGGATCTCATAACGTTTTTGCCGAGGTCACGCCGGATAATGTCAACCCCGAGTGGAAGCGGTAGCTTCGTTTTCTCATGCCACCATGCGCCGAGGTCCAGAACCTTTTCGAGATCGTGTTCCGCGTACGTGATCTGGCCCTCATGAATGACGAGACCGAGATCGACTTCCCCATTTTTAACGGCGTCAATGATCTTGTCGAAGGGCAAAAAGACCGGTTCAAATCCGCGCAATGCGCAACGATCAACGGTCAATGAATAAAGCCGAAGGGTTAAATAAGCGGTCGTGAGTTTCCCCGGAATAGCGATCTTTTTTTGCGCAACGCCTGATTTTTTTTCCGTTGCGCGTTGTGTGTTGTGTGTTGTGCGTTGTACGAGGATGGGCCCATACTGATCACCAATGCTTGCCCCGGAACGCATCACCGCGTAACGATCCGCCAAATAAGCGTAGGCGTGACAAGAAACCGCCGTGACTTCAAGTTCGCCGCGAAGCGCGCGTTGGTTCAGGCTTTCGATGTCTTCGATAACATGCTCGACTTCGAATCCGCGCATGGGGATCTTCTTCTTGGCAAGCGCGTAAAACATAAATGCGTCGTCGGCATCGGGGCTGTGCCCTACTCGAATTAATTTTGAGGCTGTGTTCGGCATGGGGGAACTATACGCAAACTCAAGAAGGCGGTCAACAAAAGGATGATGGCTGAAGGATGATGTTCGGCTCTTGCGTCATCTGCGATCCGATTTAATTACGCCGATCGTGCGGTCGCGAGATATTCGTCGCGCAGTCTTGTGATGACCTCGCTGACACCGGTAAGGTTCAGGAAATTCTGGTACATTTTAGGTGTGACTGTGATCACGGCATTCCCGTACTGTTGTAACAAGAGGCCTGCCTGCACACTCTTTTCTCCGGAAGAGACCATCGGCTTGATGTTCATCGTGCCGCGAACCGACCTTCCCAGGAACTGCGCCGCTTCCTCAGGGGTGGCAGCCGGGAAAATGAGCGGTTGGTTGGCTTGACGGAGTCTGCTGTTGATCTGGTCAAGAAATTTACGGTCCGTGTCATTCCTGACAAGGACGGCGACCGGCGAATCCCCTACGATCTTGCGCATCAGAAGCGCTGCGCCAAGATCGACGCCAAATTCCGGAGCAAGGATCAGAACGTCTGAAGTCCCAAGAATCTTGCCGCCAAGAAGGACTTTCCGGGCATCTACAAAACGTTTCTGTTCATGGGCGGTCGCGGGGACCGATGCGACATCGAATGTTTCCTGAGCCAGGGCCGTTGGGAAAAAGAATGCGGCGGCAAGCTTCACGGCATGGAGCGAATTTACCGTAAGCGACCAGATGCCGTCCGTGATCTTTTCCGTGACGCCACGAAACCCTTGCAACCCTCCGCCGTCAAGAAGTACGTTCTTTTCGATGAGCGGGTCCATATCCGTGACCATTTCTATTGGCGTCAGCGTGGCCGCCGCTGAAACCGTCCGCATTTCACTCCGCGGTGCGGGAGGATGTTTTTCACCCAAAGCGTACGCACGAACTTCTTCCGGAGTATCCATGAAGAGCGGTATCATGATCCGCTCCATGATCTGCAGGAACCTGGTTTTCATCGCTACGTTCATTTCCGTAGAATGGCCGGTCCCCGTGGACCAGAAGCCTCGCTCATCGCTTGCCCACATTGTCACAAGAATATTTAACATCTGCCGAAGCTGAAAAATAAATTCCGGATGTTCCTCGATCTCGAAAAGCCCCTGGATCTGTTGGAGAACGTCACCGTACATCCTGCTGACGGTGTTTACAAGAATCGGCGCGCTAGTGTCATAAAAGGCTTTACGCTCCGCGATTAAAGTTCGGAGGTCTGAAAGGGCCTCTAAAACTTGGGCGGGATCGACCGGGGCATCCGACGAAGGCTCGGGACCTTGTTTCTCAACCACCGTAATTTTCGATTGCCGTTTAAGTAATTTTATAGCAAAACCGGCGAGCTCTCTATCCATTCCGTTAAGAATCACCGTGCTCACCCTCTGAAGAAAATGCAGCTGCGCAATGTCTTTAGCGAAGAAGTGCTGTATTTCGGGATGTTGCGCACCACTCAAAGCCTGGAACCGAGCGAGAGAAAGAGTTCTGTTCCTGATCATATCCTGCAATCGAACGATATCACCGAAGATCCTTTTGATCCGGGCTCTAAGCCTTTCCGCATCCACTTCAACTTGTTCTTCGGCTAGTCTTTTTCGTATAGACGTTTCGAGTCCCAAAATCGCCCTGTAAGGCGTTTCATCAAAAAGATCCCCTTGTCCTTCTGGTTGCGCCCCGGCGATTAAAAGCCTCTCAGCCTTTCCCTGGATACTCCCGCGAAAAATAATCTGATGGCGAATAGCTTCTTCTAACCGCTGGTTCGCGGCCACAAATCTCTGATCCCACGCGGCTAAAGCGGCGGTTTCTTCATTGACCTGCTGGACCGCCCAATGGGCTTCGCGCTCCGCCCAGGCCGTCTGCATCTCGCTCAAAATCTTCGAGAGAAATGCTGCCTCCGGGGACGGTAACAAAACGGGTTTCTGTTCAGCGGCTTTTTCGACGGGCTTCGCGGCCGGAAGACCCTCATATTCTGCCTGTGTGACAATGACGTTTGTCGCGAGCTGCGCGTCGACACCTGCTTCCCTAACCAAAGCTTCTATGTCGCTAAGCCCGTATTCAACCTTCACCGGATCACGCAAAGCCACGGTGTTCTTCTCAATCGCCGATTCAAAACTTTGAATGCCGCGTACTCGTGCATCCCCGTCCTTTAAGGCATTGCCAATGAAACTTTCGAAAGTCCTGGAATACGTTCCGTTATCAAGACGAAGGAACCATGCGTTTCCATTTGTAGAGACAGTTAATTTCGATCCCTGACGCGAAAACCGAGTTTCTTTGTCCTGTTTGATCGTCGTAATAATCCTATCCAATGTCTGACGTTCTACCTCTTGCCGTGATTGCATGGACGTAAAGCCAAGTATCCCGAAAAGTTCATCTTCCTCAGGGTTGGCAGAGATTCCGCGCAACAGGACCCGCTTTTGCGCTTGCTCCGCTCCGCGGATAACTTCGCTAAGCTGTGCAAGTATTGCCTCGACATTCATCGGTTCCATAACCTTGACCTGGTCCTGGTACCGGACGCCTAGCGGCAATTCTGTTCGCGCTTCCGAACGCTGCGTCGCGGCATCTCTCGCCTGTTTCATTTTATCCAACCAATCGCCTGCCGGTGCCCCCTTCGCCCCGTCCTTCCAAGCCAACGTAATGCCTTCTTCTTTCACCACGATCTTGTAAACGGTCGTACGGGGAAGACCGGAAGCCTTCACGATCTCTTCCAACGTTACATCGAGTCTCTGATTTTGTTTCTCATGAACAATGGCACGGAACGCCGCGTTCTTTGGATTGATCGGATTGCCCCCGCTCGTAATCGAAAGTTCCTCCAATTCCCGTTGCACCTCTGATTGGGATATGCCGTATTTTTCAGCTAACTGGTTCTGGGTTTCGGGGATTTTTTGCCCTCGCTTTCCCTCGAAATCTTTCCGAAAAAGTGTAACTTTTTCGGTTGCCGTCCGGCCGCTGCTTTTAAACGGAGCCTCCGCTAAGATCCCTTGCACAGACGTCGGAGAGATGCCAAACATTTCTGCTAATTCACTCAGGCTCATTGGAATCCTTACAATGATCTCTCGACCCTTGTTTCCGGGTAATAACCCCTCCCATATCCCCATCACAGTCATCGGGTAAAGGTCAAACATCTTTGCCAGATCCTCCGGGCTTTCTAACTCCTTTTGGCCGGGATGTTTCTGGATCCACGAACTTAACTCCTCTATCCTTTGAGAATACTCCTGGACCCAGGCGCGAAAATCTTCCATCCTTTCCCAGGCCGTGTTCCGGGCCGTTTTGATGTCGTATTGCTTTAAGCTCTTGCTGATGACATCAATTGACAGTCCGTATTTTCTCGCAAAATACGCAGAACTCTGATCGGTACTCTCCCCCCTATGAACCCTGCACCACGCCCGAAACATTAATCCTCTATCATTGGCTGTCGAAAGTTCCGGGGCAAGCATGATGCTGTGGCTATTCAGGATCAAGGCTGCTGTCCATCGTGACAGATCGTATCGAAACGCCAGTTCCTCCAAGCTTACCGAGCTTCTTTGAAAGGGATTTTCCTCAGCCCACGCTTTGGCCCACGCGTCCAACGCGGCCCTCCCATTGCGAACAGCTTCAAGTTCGCTTTTTGTCCGAATCAAATTCTTTTTCAATAATAGAATGACCTGCTCGGCCGGCAAACCCAATAAACTCACCAACTCTTTGAATGTTTCATGAACTCTTTGGTTGCGATGCGCCTCTGCCCATGCCTCGGCAAAAATTACGCGGAGCACTTTAGCCACTTTAGTCTCAGAAATACCGAAAAGCCCGGCGAGTCGATTTGCATCGACCGGCTTGCCTCCATGTCTTTGGACCCAGTCACGAATAGTTTCTTCGTCCGTGGCTTCGTCCTGAATCCGGGTCTTGGGGTGCTCGCGTTTAGATATTATTTGGGCACCAACGCCGGTCATGCCTGAAATAACAGGCGGGGAACGTAACGCGGAAGATTCCGCTTGAGAAACTCCGTCCTCTTGGCGCATTTCCGAACGTTTAAGATGCAGACATTGAACGCGGTCTAAGTTGCCCACATAAGGCGTGCGAAGGGTCCATCCACTCAGAAGATCCTCGCGGATTCCGTAGTCTTCCCCCGTCAGCATATCAATGACCCGATAAAGAGAACCTTGATCGATCACGTGGGTAAGTCCCTCGAAAACCTCCGTCGTGATCTTTCCGTCACTTGCGGCATCACGGTCATGAGCGGCGAATTGCAATGCCACAAAAAAAGAATCACCCTTGGCGTCTTTTCGGGCAAGAACAAGTGATCCGTGATGAGAAGAGCCAATGACATAATAGTTATGTTGTTTGGCCGCCTTCGGGATTTCTCCGAAAGCCGTTTGAATTTCGGCCACGGTCTGGCTGATTCTTTTGAAAAATTCCGGGTCCCAGGAAGCGACCTGCTTTGATGTTTTTAACAGGTCCGGCCGGAGCAGACCGATCAGCGTCATCAGGGGTTTTAAATTCTCTCCGAAAAGACCGGCGGCATTCTTCCTGTCAAAACCCGCGAGAACCGCCAACTGCTCTGCAAAGTGATTGGCAGGAATTCTCCCTTCCGCCAGCTCATAATTCGCGCTCGCTTCACGGATCGACCGGCTGAGGGAATCCATGGCTGAAGGTTCTTGTTTAATGACCCCAACCAACGTTGCGGTTAGCGGTAGTTCGTAGTCCGCTCTTGTTTCGCGGATTAACCGCGTTAGGGAGTCGATTGCCAGAGGCTCCCGTGTCCCGGCTGCCACTCTTGCTAGGATCGAAGACAGCTCCGTTAATTCCATGGGACGCCATTCGATCACTTCGATACCCAGAGGCATCGCAATGCCAACCCCGACTTCCATTTCGGATTCTGCGACCGAATCTTTCTTTTCCAGCACCGCGTAATCATTTTCCATTTTCGGCTCCCACAGATGAATGAACTTCACATTTGTCGCATTTTCGGTCAACGTGAGAAAGGCTTGCTCGTCAATGATCACTTGGGTGCGCGCTTTTAAACCTTCAAAAGAGGCGTCTTTTTCACGGTGCGCGATGGCTCCCATGTTAAGGTTGACCATGACCGGCCGTTGGCCTGCGGGGGCAAAGACAAAAGACCGGATCTTATTCTCGCGGGTTCTTAAGGCACGGGCATCCGGGTGCCCGTCAAGGTAACGCGCGATATAATCGGCCCATGGCTGGTAGTCTGTCCCGACGTTTTGGGTCAATTCTTCCCTCAACACCTTCGCTTCCCGAAGATATTTAGCGATATCTCCCTTGGCAGGATCTGCCTGCATGTAACGTTTGAACCAATTTCCCGCCATGCGGACCAGAAGCATTTCTGTCAGGTCCAGGGCCTCAAGATTAAGGGCGATGAGCTCTCTATCACTCGCTGTTTCGGCCTTGGCCGCCAAGCTTTCGATCTTGTCCTTGAAAAGCTGTAGTCCAGAAGACATGTGGTTAAGGACGTTTTTCCGAAGATATCTAAAAATATCTCCATGATAAGCGTGATGTTTCAGGCTTTCCAGGGCAAGCAAACCACGGGTCGAAGGATGCGGGGCCAATAAGGCCTCCGCTTCTCCCCGTTCCCCTCTCGAAACGAGATCGCGAAGTCTTTCCAGTTGTCCGGGCGTCAACTGCCGTACAGTTTGCCAGGTCTTCATATGGCGGAATGAAAGAAACCATCCGAAAAGGCCTGCCCCTTGGACGGAATACCTTTCAAAAGGATGGCGGGTTTTCCACCCGAAATCGTGGGCGTTCATCGGGACAGCGTAATCCGAGGACTCGAACCGGAGTTGCTCGAACATTGCTTCACGCTCTTCTTCCTCCTTGAGCATATTTTCGATCAAATAGGCGTGCGCCATCGCTTGCCCGGTCACCATGTCCACTTTCCAGGAGTTCGAGATCGCATAATACATGCGCTCGCGCCGCGTCGCGGGATCCGAACGAAGTTTTTTCACTTGTTTCAAGGCCTCTGAAAGGCTCCTGGCGGAGGGACGCCTTCCCCCACCTACTTGGGTACTTTTCTCGCTGTCATTATAAGCGACAAAAATACCGTCCCGGATCTCCCATTCCCCGGTCCGCAATTTTTCGCGCAGGATGTCCTGAGTAATGACTGTGGTGTTCGGTTCCCCTTTTTCATTCAAAACCTCGATCTTCTCTCCGGTGGCTTTGACCCGAATGTCCCAGACCTCGGGATTGCTGCCGGCATAAGGCCCGACCACCTCCCCGCGGTTGGCTTTGACCTTCATCATGAAAGTGGCCGAAGCCTCCAGGTCTTCATCCGATAACATCGCCGCGCCTTGAGCTCCTCTAGCAATGATCTGAGCTTCGTAATAGGTGTAGTCTTCAAGAGTCCCGATGCGATCTTCGAGTCCCATTAATTCCGTCAGGAACCGGATATACAGAAAACGGTCATGGGCCTCATCTAGATCAAAGGTCCGGCCGCCGATGAGCACGCGGCAAAGCTCTTTTCGCAATTCTTCGGCCGCCGGCTGCCCTTTTAGTTTTTCTTTTAGCATTTCAAAGGCTCCACGGTCGAGCTTACCCTCTTTCCAAGCCCAGAACCGGCCATTGAAGGGACGGACCCCTTCCATTTCATTGGAAAGGCCGGCCTCTTTCGCCGCCTGTTGGACTAAGCCGGCAAGTATCTCCTCGTATTTATCCGGACCTTTGTAAGGAACTTGCCGCCGAACATTGCAAACCATCGGGTCTCCGAGAATGAGATCACGGGCTTGCGCGAACTTCTCTTCGAGTTTCAGCCAGTCTTCGGGGGCATCATCCAAAGCGGCTTTTGAAATGAGCGCTTCCATTTCTTCCAAATGCTGCACGAGCTCTGCGTCGCTCATCTGGTGCTGCTCCTTGTACGCTCTAAAGGTGTTCCCCAGCCAGTCCGAGGCGCCCTTGAATTTCCGTTTCTGACGAAGCCAAATCAAGAGTTTGGCGCCGTCCGATGCCCCGACCCATTCCTGCTGGACCTTGAACTGTTCGCGAAGCTCCGGGTTTTTGTCCAATGCCTCAAAGAACTGCCGGTCATTGGCTTCTGCGGGAAGTCTGTGTTCCGGTTTCGAGATCGAAAGCTTCTTCTTGCCCCGTTCGATCAAGGTCCTTTCCTCCCGGGATTGCCAACGCGGCAAAAAGATACCGTTCGTGCTGCGGATCTGCTTCGCCTGGTCATAAAAACCGATAACGCGGTGCCCGGCCGCCCGGAAAATGTTCCTCAAAAGCGCGGGAAGATGTTCCACGAGATTCACGCCGGTGATCAAATGGAAGACCTCCGCCGTGAAATCCGCGATACTGATCAAACCGTCATGAACGATCGTCGATCGCAGCCATTCCGGAAAATTCAACATTTCATAATAACCCTCCCAGGCCTCCCAAAGCCCCGGCCGGAAAACTGTGTGATTTAGCGTCACGCGCTTTGCTTTTTTAAGGTAGCGTATGGGTAAACTGACGTATACTTCATGGTCGATGAGAACAACATTGCCCGGGTTGGGGTCCTTTTCAAGGATCTGGATTAGACGCTCACTCGCGTCCCTAAAGAACGCCATGTCGATCTCGCGTTTGCCCGTATCATCGTAGACTTCCAAAAAGGCCGGCTCTTCCTGGCCGTCCGCCCGTGTCGTATAAGCATCCAGATAGTACTGGGGCGCCTTATGGACCATGGACTGGGTTTTGTAGACACGGAAAGAGATCACGCGGGGCTTGGGGGAGCCGGGGACATTCAGGGAAACGTCAAATTTGATGCCGGTGTCCTCCATTTGTTCCTTCGCGATCTTCCCAAGAAGTTTTCTGAGACCTTGCCCATCAAGCCCTTTAAGAGGCATGTTCTTGATAAAGTTCCAAAGCGGATGGATCCCGGTCACATTCAGCCCGATCGCTGCCCAAGCTTCAAAAAGGTCGGGCATCAACGCCCCGAGCCCCCCGGTGAGCGTGGCCATGGAAATTTCGCCGGCCGCATAGGCCCCGTACAATTTTTCGATCTCCTCAAGAAGGTCCATCGGAAGGCCGCATTCCCACTGACGGCTGTAAATGTGGCTTTTGGCGGTACGCGGCGTATGGACTGCGGCCCATTTCTGTTCTTTGACACCTTCGTCGGAACTTTGCCGTATTTCGGAACGGCTTGTCTTATCGACCGCTTCATCTTGGTCCGCGGAACCGCGCGCGGTCTTTTCACTCCAAAGCAGATCGAGGTCTGAAACGACCGTAACGTTTAATTTTTCGAACGCTTTTAACTCCTTCTCAAGGTTCGTGGCATCGCGGGAAACCGTTATGTAGTGAGACGCTCCGGAATATTTGTCGACGACATGGATATTTCTCCCCTTCACTTGATCTAAAGATATTCCTTTTGTCTTCAGGAACTCCGAAGGTTTCATTGTTTCAAAGCCTTGGAAATCGGCCCTGGTAAAATAAAAGAGCGATCTTTCTCTTGTTGCCTGTTTCCTCTTTTTTAATTCGGCTGCATGGGATTGGAATCCCGCTATAAAATCTTCGGCAACCCCGATCCTATCGGGTATTCCGAGGTCACTCAGATGAAGCGCGGCGCCGTTCATGTAGTCCCGGCCCTCACGAGTCCCAAAATATTCAAATCCCTTGGCTTTACCGTCCGCGATCGCTTTGAGCCCCTTGGTCGGGAATTTCCTTACCCTGTAAGTTAAAAGGTCCTTGAACCACGCGTAAAACTCCCCCTCGGTATAGACCCCCTTCACCCGGGCCCAAACCGCCATATCTTCGGGAGCCGTCAGGTGGATAAAATTCTTCCGGGACGTCATTTTACTGCCCGAAAGCCCGAGGTTGGGGTCATTGCGGAAAGCGCGGCCGCGTAAACTGTCGGGATGCTTTTGCGCGGCTTCTTCAGGATCGGTCTCGCCGGCGAATTCCTCCTTCATTTGTTGAAGTGTCGCCGCACGCGCCGCCCCCGGGTCTTTTTTAAGCCAAATCGCGACCGTGGGATGCTTTGCCTCCGTGAAATCCTTCATAAGCGCCGGCAAAAATCCGTTCAGGACCGGAATCGTTGCCCCGCGATAATGCTCCGGAATATTTTTCCCTTTGGGAAGCGTAATGAGGCCGATATGGAACGCTCTTGCCGCGGCAGCAAATTTTTGGACCGTCCCGGAAACGGCCCAGAGCCTCGCGAGAGCCTCCGATGAAAGACCGGTTTTTTTCATAAGTTCCGCCGCTGAAAATACGGGGTTGTCCGTCTCAAGCAATTTCTTTGAATAAGACAAAGACGCCAAATATCCTTTTAAGTCCCCCCGCTCTTTCTCGTTCAGCGCGGCCCATCCCTTCGTGGCTACTTCCGTATGCCGCGGGTAGTGTTTCTCCATGATCTTCTGCTCGCGGATATCGCCGGCACTGACCACGTGAACGGCGTTCGCGAAGTAACCACGTCCTTTTGCCGCAAGCAGGATCTCGTCGATCGTCCTTGGGGTGATGGGACCGATGGAAGGCTTGATGAGAAGCACAAGGCTGTTTTTCACTATGGGACTTCTCAGGAACTCGCCGTTCCCCACATCGACATACCCCGTCAGGTTTGTCCGGTAAAGCTGGTGCGTCGCGGCCGCGATCTCGTCATTTGTTCTCGCTTCCGAGCGGCCGGTGAACGCGAAGCGGTTCGTCCTGGCGCCTTTATAAACCTCCATATATTCGGGAACGACTTCATCCCATGAGCGAACGGACTTCATGGCTCTCTTCTGCATGGTGGTGAAGCCTTCGGGGTCATGAGAGTACAGGTTTGCCGCCCGAGCCGTTGCTAAATAAAGATCCTTGCTAAGATCCACGCGTTCTATATCTGCCTGTGTTAATCTCTCAAGGTACCCGAAGCGAAAACCCGTGCCTTGACCCGGGGATTCATCAGGATCTTCCACGGTGCTGATATGACCTCCCGTTGCCCGCACAACGGGAACGACGCCGTAACGTTTCATTTGCTGTTGGATTATTCCCGCAGGTTCGAAACGGGATGGGACAAGCCCAATGTCCGCAGCAGAGAGCGTTTCAAGAACGATTTTTCTTCCCATAAGTGGTAAAAATTTGAACCGGCCTGGAGCTTCTGTTTCCAGGTCGGAAAATTCATTTTCAAGATAAGCATCCCCTGTTCCGACAACCGACAACAGCGCCCCCAGCCCTCCTTCACTCCTGCTACGCAAAATGCGTCTGGATGCCCCCAAAACCCAATCTATTCCCTTTTGTTCGCGTATCCGTGAGACCGCAACTATCAAGGGCGCGCCCAGGTCCGCCTCGAAACCGCGTCGGAGCAGGAAGGATTCTTTATTCGACCGTTTAGGACCAAGATCGTCGGCGGAATAACTTCCATAAATGCCGAATGGTTCTGCGGGATTCCAAAGTTTCGTATCCAAAGCGTTCATGATCCCGACGTAATCCCCGCTCCGACTGCGAAGCACATCCTGAAGCTCAAAGCCTCCTTCGGGTGTCAGCGTATGGTCCCTAAAGTCCTTGCTTACTGTTGTGATCTTATCCGAAAAAATAATGCCCGCTTTCGCGGGATTAACTTGTCCGTAAAACTCCAGACCCCCCATGGGATCCAGTTCTTTTGCGGGGATCCCCAAGGCAATCAGCTGGTGGCGTTTTTCCTTCATAGGATAGCGAAGCTGGTAAGCGACCCCCAGGTTATGAATGGTATAGACCGTAGCCGTGTCAAAAAATTGGCGGTCTTTCACGAAACGCATGAGGGGGATCACCAGCGCCGTTTGCGCGTCGTGCGCTTGGACAATGTCGGGGTGGAGGGCCAGAACATCCATCGCCTCAACGGCAGCCCGGGAAAAAGTGGTCGCTTCCCAAAAAGTATCGGCCTTCGTCTCATCATAACCCTCTTGGAAATAATCGGGATTCCCTATGAAAAAAACCGTGACATTTTCCAGTTCGGTTTTAAAGATCGTAAATTTGACGTTCCCAAGGCTCGTGTGGATCTCAAAAGACTGGACTTTTTCGATCGGAAGCCCGCTGTCCCAGATACTTTTGTGCGCCGGCAAGATGACCGAGACATTTATGCCTTTGTGGGCCCTTTTGAAAACCGGAACGAATTCCCGCAGAACGTCTTTCACCCCGCCGACCTCAAAAAAAGGCGCCATTTCATAGGCAATATGAACAATTCTTTTGATCTCGAAATTCCTCGCTTCCGATCGAGCGGGAGAGACGAGGAGCGAATTGCCGGCGCCAGCAACAATGAACTCGGTAGCAGAACCATCCAAATAGTTCCTTCTAAATGCATCGCCCAAGGTCACTCTCCCTTGCTTATCTACTTCCCAGACCAAAACCCGAGAATAGACTTGATCGTCGTAGCTCCGTGCCTGGACCGGATCTTGAGGCCGGGCTTCTTGAATGAGCTTTTGCCATGTTTCGAGATCATAAATTCGCAGTCTTTGCGGATTTTCCTCGGGCTCCCCGATAAGGACAGCCTTTTCACCTACCAATTTTTTAAATCGTGCGGGAAGTTTGAGTCGTTTTTTATCGTCCATCGGTATGGTAAAAGACCCGAGGAATGGACCCGCCGCCCTCACTTCTGAGCGCTGCCCTCCCTCCTTCGGGGTGAGAACGATCAGTCGATAATCCGTGTCCTTAAAGGAGATGCCCAGGATCTGGGGAAATTCCGCTCCGCCGTGATGTTCTTTAACAATGGGGAGACGTTCTCCCGTCAGCGCATCTTTGGCTTCCCATCCTTCCGGCGGAACATTTTCTCCTTTGGGGACAGGAAATTCGACGAACCGAAGGTCGAGCGATCCTTGGCGGGGTCGAAGGTTCACCGCAAAGACCACCCATTCCCCTTTTTCGGTCCTCCATCCCAGGCTCACCACGCGGTCCAAGCTCGCGTTATCAAGAAGCCGGATAAAATTCTGTGTTGATCCTTTCACGGCCGCCATGAGTTCCCGCTTGAATTTTGCGACCGGAGCCTCGCGGATCGCCCGTTCCAGTTTCCCGATATCTGTTCTGATGGCAAGTTCCTCCGCAGTGCTCACGAAGGGCTTGGCATGCTCCCCCCGCAAAGTGGCGTGACGTCCGGTAATGTCCCCGCCGACGATCGGCCGAACATCGCCTCTTTGGCCTAACGCATCCCGGAGCATAAGCAGAACGCCAAGGTCCTTCGCCAGATAGGCTGTTACGAATGAAAGGGCGAGCACGCCGGCGACCGAGAATCCTTTGCCGAGGTCTTCGGGGTAATGCGCCATGGCATTAAGGGAGTTTTGGTCAAAATTGGTGGGGTACAAAAGAAAGCGTTTCTTTGTTCCCGGATGCCGGACCCCATAAAGGAGCACTTCTTCGATTATTTTCCCGATTTTGTCGGCCCCTACGAAGGGATTGCCCGAAAATTCGAGCAGGATTTTAAAAAGGTTGTTGTCATAAACCGCGATCGGGGAGGGCGCCCCGGCCTCGATCAGGGCTTCTTGATCGTCTGGATCGTAGGCTTCAAACACCACTTCCATGGAAGCGTCTTTCAGGATCTCCCGAAGAGGATCTATTCCCCTAAATGCTTCGGGATCCAAATCGGCCGCCTTAAAAAATCCAACCAGATTCTTTTTCAACAAATAGCTCCCCATGTCGCCCCGGACCGCATCAAACCCCAGTTCCTTGAGAAACTTGAGCGACTGCTTATAATAATCCTGGACTCCCGGAGAAAAAATATTGAGAAGGACCTGATCGGCGTTATAGTTGCCCTCGCCCATCCCGGGAAAATGCCGGATCAGCACGACCTCTTCCTCGTCGTCTTGGCCCATTCTCCGGGCGAAAAAAGCTCCTTTTTTTTCTCTCAATAGATTGTTGATGTACGTTTGTTTCTTTTCCTCGGAAAGACTGCGGAAATACCGGTTTGCAGCGGGGATCAGTCTTTCGTGGAAGGTCCAATCCAGATTATTTTCATCGATAGCATCAGGGGTGAGCCAGGGAATGAAATCGGCCATGGTTTTGATCCCGAGGCTGTGGGCTTTTTCGTTGAAAGCGCGAACGTCCTTTTCCGTTTGCTCGACGGTCCCGGGGCCCGCCTCGGAATCGGACAAGCGGGGGTTGAGCTTTAACATGCTGGTAATAGAAAAATTATTCGCGCCGTCCCGCAGCGTCAACCCGTCCAGCTCGTGACTTTTGGTCTCATAGCCCCGGACCATTACGGTCGTCTTCCCGTTCCCGGAGATCAGAAAATGTTCTCCCTTATTCGGGACTTGATGGACGGCCGGCGAGATGTCGCCCGTGGCAAAAAGGTTGTTATACGGATAGACGCGGCCCATCCCGAAACTCTTCCTAAGGGGTTCCAGCAATCTTGCCGCTTTTTTGAGCGCGCCGAATTCGACGATCGCTGTCCCCCGTCTCTCGGACCCGATATCGAGCGGGATCCCCAGCGTCAGCCCCGGAAGATCGGGCATGGTATCGATAATGTCGCGTTTTGGCGCACGCGTTTCAGAACGGACTGCAGCGGGTTGAGAAGCCGGAACGCCGACAGCGTTTGCCAGAAAGTCACTAACCGTTTTCCGTGCTCTTTCAGAACTAACGACCTGCCGCAAGTTGCCGAGAAGGTTCGTTCCGAGCTCTGCTAATTTTCTGCGCCAATCTTTTGGAAAAACCTCTTCCAAAAAATACATATCGCTTCGCACCAGGGCTGCGATCTGAGAGGTCTCTATGGCTTTTCCTCCAAGAAGCGCCGTCAGATAATTCTTCTTGTCCTCCGGCTTTATCTCACCGATACACGGCGTGATTTCAACGTAGGAGCTGCCTGCGCGAAGGGCCTTTTCTTTGAGACCTTCGGTATGGAAACCACCGGTGATCAGCACCGCCTTGGTTTGCTTGCGTTCCTGCATGCGCGCAAAGGCCCGTTCTATCATCCTATCTTCACGCTCGATCGCTCCTTCGTAAAAGCGGATTGCCGTCCCGTAAAGAGACTGGAGGCGCAAAAACTTGGGCGAAGGGTTCCTGTTCTGACCCTTCGCTTTCGGGTCTTGAGCCTGAAGCTCCTGGAGAAGTTTCTCGAGCGTGATCTTGTCAGAGAGGATGCTTTGGTATTCGCTGCGGCTTAGTTCGAGCTCAAAGAGTTTTTTGATAAGGCGGAAGTCCTTCAGGATCCCTGTAAACTGCCGGTCTTGTTCAGTCTTGATAAGACGGGCTGTCAGTTTTCCGGTCAGACTTTTGATCTCATCCTGCAAGGCGTCGCTCTGTATCTCGCTTAAGAGAATGATCTGCTGGAGATAAAGCCTGAGATTGGGGAAGGGATCGAATGAAAAGTCTTTGGGAAGCTGATCGAGCAATCTTTCGAAAACGAAGCGGGTTTTGTAGGCCGGGAAGTCTTGTTTTTTCGCCTGCTCAAAAACCTGTTCGACTTCCCCCAAAAGGGACTCGTTTGGGGCGCTCGTTTTTCGATCCCCGGTTCCCGAGGAGTGTGTCATGTTTTTTCGGATTTCTTTCAAAAACGCCTTCTTTTCCACGTCGACCTTCACCGCATCGATCTTGGGGTCGATCGCCTTCAACCGGAAATATCTGACAAGAACCGGCCAATCTTTTTGTTCCTGAACATGGTCCAGGTTGAGTTTGAGATTACGAGCCGCCGCCGTTTTCAGGGAAACCGTCCAATCCGCAAGTGGCAACCGTCCCTCTTCGAAAGCTGTTTCACGGGTCAAGAATTCTTTCAAGGGCTTACTCATTAAAAGCGAGGAATATGTCTGCCACTGACGGTAAAAGGTTTCTAAAAAGTCCTGCGCAAGCTTGCGCCCTTCAAAAACCCGTTTGAAAGCCTCCCGGTTTTTAGCATACGTCTCCGCCTTCTCAACGCCCCAGGCCTCGGCTTTCTGATCGTTTCCTTTGCTGATCATGAACGTTTCGGCGCCCGTAAGCTCGCCCGCTTGCATCAGTTTTTCATTGATCGCTTGTTGGAGCCTGGGTTCCTGAGGAAAAAAGTTAAACAGTTCGGGTGTAAGCTTATTGCCCGCACCTTCCAAAAGGACCAGTCGGATGCCGTAGTTTTCGGAGAGATGCTCGAGGATATTTTTAATGTTCTTTTGCGCATCATAATTGGCATGGGCTTCCTGGATGTGGATGAGAAGGGAACCGCCTTCAGAGCCTTTGACCCTGTCCGTAACCTTGCCGAATTCCGCGGGAATCGTGAAGGAAGAAATAAATGCCGGGGACTCCACATTCGCGGCGTGAGCGACGGGAACTGGAGTGAGCGTGTTGGTCGCGAAGAAAGTGACGGCCACGACACCCGAAAAAAATCTTTGTAACTGCTTAAGACAGCTCATGAAATGAACATTTTCCTTTCGGAATTTTCAGATGGCTTACTCTAAGGAAAGGCTAACACATTTTCCTTAAATTTCAACATATTGGAAAAGGATTTATCATAGTATATTTAACATTCTTTTTGGCGTTAAAAGAGGGCTCGCTTTGGAATGGTTTGCTATAAATTGCTATTGATTGCCAATTTTAGGACTTCCACAGTTAAATATTGATTTTAAGCAGGTTCTGAGCTATATATTAAGAATGTATCTTACGCAACCTCGTTGGAGAAATTGGCACTGGACGCTATGCCGATGAAAAGGTTCTTAGCTGCTTTCTTTTTCCTGATCATCGTGTTCACCGCCGCCCCGGTTTTGTCGAGATTTGAAACGCCTGAGACCGGCACCGGGACTTCCTTCACTCTATCGGATCTGGCGGTTCCCGAAGAGATCGGAAAAGTCCAGGAACGCTTCGCCGGAAAGAGCCCCAGGACAATCATTCAGATCCAGGATGTTCATGCGCACGCCACGGCCCAACAAAACATCGCGGCTATTCTGGAACACCTTCGAACGGTCTTTGATATTGAGAAAGCCGCCCTCGAAGGCGCTTGGGCTTCTACCTCCCTTCCCAAAAGCCACGCGATCCCGACCTCGCGTGAAAAACAGCTTCTCGCCGGAAGTCTGCTTGACGATGACAGGATCTCGGGGCCGGTTTATGCCGCCATCATGTCCCCGGAACCGATCACACTTGTTGGGATCGAAGATGAGGCGTCTTATGAAAAGAACAGGGCTCTTTTTCTGGATCATCTCGAAAAAACAGAGGAGATCCTCGGGAAACTCCGGACTTACGGAGCCTCGCTTGAGGAATCGCAAAGATCAACCTGGGGACCGGAGCTTTTAGCCCTTGGAAGCGCGTTCGGAAAATTCAGAGAGACTTCCGACCTTGGAAAATTCTTTCCGATCCTCCTCAAAACCGCCGAAACCCAGGACGTGGACATCACCGATCTCGCTCAGATCCTTTTATTAAGAGACATCACGGCCCTGGAAAAAAGCTTCGAAAAAGCGCGACTCGAAAAAGAAGTTAAACAGGTCCTTAAAAAATATAAGAACAGCCTTTGGACAGTTGAGGAGTTGATCCGCGGCGGCAAAATACCCCTCGAGGAGATCGGCCTCTATCCCGAGATCAAAAAGCTGGCGCTTCTCTACAAAATGCGTGACGGGCTCTCCCTGCAGGGCCTGACAGATCAGATCGGAGCTCTCACCGGCCGCATCCTTGGAAAACTCGTTCGCGCTCCGGAGGAGAAAGCCCTGTGGGAAAAAAGTGAACGTTTCTACCTCGCAAAACGCATTCTTCTACTTCAAGCATCACCCGCGGACATCAATGCCTATGAAGACGAAAAGCTCCCTTTTGATTCCGAGCTTGTCAGTGCTGGTTTTTCGAAGGCGCTTTTCCTGTCACTCGGGTTTTACGAGGTGGTTAAAAAACGCGACGAGATCTTTTTTAACAAGATCGTGAGCGATCCTTCCCTGGCCGGCAATATCGCGATCGTCACAGGCGGCTTTCACACGGACGGACTCTCCCAACACTTCCGCAATGCGGGAATTTCTTACATCACGATCACTCCTGAGCTTGGCGACGCGACTATAAATGAAAAACTTTACGAATCCAGGATGGCGGAAGGCGGGAAGCGGAAGGCGGGAGATGAAACGCCATCATTGGTTTCGACACCATCCCCTATCTCTCATCTTCCATCCGACGCTAATACTCTCTCAGAGCTTCGTAATGCCATCGCCTGGATCGATGATAGATTTCCGGAAAGTTATGAGGTGTTGATGCAAACCCGTGATGTTCGAGAAGCTAAAAAAGTTTTCCTGGGAAATGCGGTTGTCGTATCAAGACCCGCCAGGATCGCTCATCTTTCCCGAGAAGGAAGGATCGTCCCGAAGCCCGGAACGGGAGTTGATGTCAGCGCCTTGGGATTACGTGCTAATGAATTTATGGCAAAATCTCGCGGGGAACAGATCCAAGCCGTGCGGGACTGGCTGACACAAGGACAGGAACAGCGGGAAAAAGCGATGCTGGTCTCCTCGGTCAGCATCCTTGCCAAAATGCTTTCGGAGGAAAAGACGTTAAAACTTCTTGAGGAGGCCGTAGATAACGGCGATATCATCTCGTTGGCCCAGGACGTCCCGGCAACGGAAGTGCCGGACGCCCTTTCTTCTATTCGTGGGATCGACCGGTTTGAGGCAGCGGACATTACCATGATGATCAAAAAAACGCCGCGTTTCCAACGACTCGCGAAAAAGCACCCTTTTGCGATTATGGAGAACGGTCACCCGGGAGGGGCTTATGTCGTATTGCCCGAAAAGCCCCTATCGCTTGTCCTCTTCAGGATCATCACTTTGAATCCTAGCCTCTACCAAGCGGCCAAGGACCCCGCCTTTCTGGCCCTTTTAGAAGACCTTGTGACAGAAATCCTGTCGAAGGAACTCCCCAAGAAATCTGCTTAAAAATCGGATGGTGGATGGCGGATGATGTAAAAACTCCATTCGTTATCCGTTTTTTTCGGCGAGATCTTTCCAATTCGCGAGCGTGTTCTCAAAACTCTGATCGAGAATACTCAGAATCTTTTGCTCCCCGAGAAGCATTCCCGCGATCCCGAGGTCCCAAAGAAATTCCACCGTGACTTCAACGCCTTCCGGTTTTGGGCTAAAGGTAAGCGTTCGCGTCATCGAACCGTTCATGGGAAGCTTGCTTAGGATCACGGCCCGACTCATGGGCTCCCAGATCTTCATTTCATGCTCGACCTCGATGTGCTGGCGATCCAAAACACAGCTTTCGCGCCACCGCATGCCCCCTCCTTCACGAACCGCTCCGGTCCGCTCGCTTTCCTTGACCCCGTCGACCCATTCGGGCGTACGAGTGACGTCGGCAAGAATGGCCCAGATCTTTTCCAAAGGCGCATTGATCAGAATTTTTTTAGTGAGTGATGGCATGAAAATTTCTGGAATATCGGATGGTGGATGGGGGATGGTTTTTCAGTTTTGCGCCCTCCGCCATTCTCCATCCGTTATCCTCATTTGAGCTGTATTTCCACAGGCGCATGATCTGACCCAACGACATCGCGGAGGATTGTCGCGCTCTTCACGCACGGCACAAGACCCTTCGTCACAAAATGATAATCGATCCTCCATCCGACGTTCCTGTCGCGGGCCCCCGACTTCATATCCCACCAGCTGTAATGCCCGGGCTCTTTATGGAATTCCCGGAAAATATCCACCTGGCCGTCGGCGACCCAATGATCAAGCCACGCCCGCTCGACCGGCAAGAACCCCGAGACATCTTCATTTTCTTTCGGCCGGGCGAGATCGATCTCTTTATGCGCGGTATTGTAATCGCCGGAGATGATGACCTTTTTGCCTTTCGCCTTGAGTGCCCTCGTGAACTTCATCGTTTCATGGTAAAAATCCATTTTATACTGAAGACGCTCCTCGTTCATTTTCCCGTTCGGGAAATAGATGTTGAGAAAAACGAAATCCGGATATTCGGCCACGAGGACGCGCCCTTCGTCGTCAAATCGCTTGATACCAAACCCGCGCTTCACCGTAAGAGGTCTTTCTTTCGTAAAGATCGCAACGCCGCTATAGCCTTTTTTAGCCGTGGCCCACGCCCAATAAGTCTCGTATCCGGCGGGATGTACCAAAAAAGCATCGAGCTGGTCCGGGTGCGCTTTGGTCTCCTGAACGCCTAAAATGTCCGGTTTTTCCCTTTCGAGCCATTCCAAAAACCCTTTTTTCTGAATAGCGCGAATGCCGTTCACGTTCCAGGAGAGAATTTTTAAAGTCATGCGCGTGGGATTTATTTACTGAGGATTTCTTGGGCGCGTTCGGGCTGGTCGGTCCGGATCACAAGACAACCGCATTCCTGGTTCGGCGTCGCGGTGCAGTAAGCATAAGCGATATTGATATCTGCCTCGGCGAGAGTTTGACAGACGCGCGCAAGGGTCCCGGTTTTGTTGTCGATCTCTATGACGACGACGTCTTGTTCCATCACGTAAAGTTCTTCTTGTTCAAGAAGAAGGGTCGCCTTGGTGGGATGGTCGACGACAAAACGGATCACCGCGTTATCCACGGTGTCGTGAACGGCCATAGCGAGGATATTGATACCCGCATCCGAGAGCGTGGAGCATGTGCGCGCCATGACGCCGGGACGGTTCGGCAGGAACACGGAAAGCTGTTTCTGGATCGGCATATTTACCCTTTCCTCTCGAGAATGGGCAAATCTTACCATGCTTCCTACAACCTGACAAATCCTTTGCCTGGAAATAAAAAACCCGCACCGAAATTAATCGATGCGGGTTTTTAATAATAAATCCCGGCAGTTTGCTACTCTCCCAACGAATTGCTCCGTTAGTACCATCGCCGGTAGAGGGCTTAACTTCCGTATTCGGAATGGGAACGGGTGTTTCCCCTCTCCTATGGCCACCGGAAAGCGATGTCCCGAGAGCGTCATGATACCTGACGCCTCAGGCGCAAATTTCAATCTGACCACCGTTGGATCGTAATGATCTAACGGGGTGAATAAGTCTCGACATTTTATGATTTCCCTTCGCCTTTTGCGAGACGAAGGTAAAAGATTGTCAAGCCGAACGACCGATTAGTACGGGTAAGCTGAAGGCCTTACGGCCCTTACACATCCCGCCTATCAACCTCGTAGTCTACGAGGGGTCTTCTAAACCGAAAACCGGTTGGGAAATCTTATCTTGGAGTTGGCTTGGCGCTTAGATGCTTTCAGCGCTTATCCTGTCCGAGCATCGATACCCTGCGCTACCCCTGGCGG
>JAZDFE010000041.1:0-30128 GCA_043808175.1 Candidatus Omnitrophota bacterium
CCATCCACCATCCAATATCCGTTCATCGAACCGAGAACGAAGCTTGAAATGATAACAAATATCGCCTAGTATTCGCCCATGTCCCACGATACGATCCGTCTTCTTCAATTCATGGTCTGTAAGGACTTCGAACCCGGCGAACAGGATTGCTACACCGCCCGCCTCGTCCGGAGCAATCTCCATGTGCCTTCTTTCCCCTATCATTTCGAAAAACTTTACGCCGTCACCTGTTGGCGCAAGGACAAGATGTTCCATAAAGAAGTGATCGAATATTCCACCGAAGACGGGGCGATCCTCAAAACGCCGCCCATGGACATCGAGCCCGTCACCTCAAGCGTCCTTTTCCGCTGGCACAAACACGCGTTCCCGCCGGACCTCGAGATCAAAGAAGACGGCCTGCTCCATATTCGCGTCATTCTGGACTGGAAAGTCAATTTCGAGTCTTATCTCATGATCGAAAAACGGCCGTGAGGACCGGTGTATGACCCATCACGAATGGATCCCTGAATGCTGGATGACGGTCCCCTTCATCGGGCTGCTTCTTTCGATCGCGGTCATGCCGCTCGTTGCCGAAAAATTCTGGAGTTCGCTGAAAAACCAGGCCCTGATCGCACTCCTCTTCTCTCTCCCCGTCCTTTTTTTGGGCTGGAAATACGCCCCGCATCTCCTGATTGAGAGCCTGACGGATTATGTTTCGTTCGTGATCCTTCTGGCGTCACTTTATATCGTTTCCGGCGGGATCTGGCTTTCGGGAGGACTCCTTGGCACTCCCGCGGCCAACACGCTTTTGCTGGCTGGCGGCGCGCTCCTCGCCAATCTCATCGGAACCACGGGCGCCAGCATGGTCTTGATCCGGCCGTTGCTCCGGGCCAATCAGCACCGCAAGCATCATGCTCATCTGCCGATCTTTTTCATCTTTCTTGTCAGCAACATCGGCGGCCTGCTCACGCCTCTCGGAGATCCGCCCCTTTTCCTTGGGTTTTTGAACGGCGTCCCCTTCTTCTGGACGTTGAAGCTTTTTCCGGAGTGGCTCATGGCCGTTGCGATCCTGCTCGTGCTCTTTTATCTCACAGACCGGACGATCCTTGCTGGGGACAAAACTTTGGAAAAGGCCATGCAGTCGTCGGAACCCGTCAAATTGAAAGGAAGGCGTAACATTCTCTGTTTTACCGCGATCGTCGCAGCCGTTTTTATGCCGGTCCCCTATCGTGAGATCGTCATGATCGCCGCCGTCCTGTTCTCTTTGCGTATCACGCCAAAAACATACCACCATGAGAATGGCTTCCATTATCATCCTATCTTTGAAGTGGCGATCATTTTCCTCGGGATCTTCATCACCATGGTGCCGGCACTGGAACTCTTAAGAACGCGCGGCGCGGAGCTTGGCATCACGCAACCCTGGCAATTCTTTTGGGCAACCGGTGGGTTTTCATCCTTTCTCGATAATGCGCCGACCTATCTGACATTCGCGGCCTTGGGACAGGGGCTCGGTTTAGGCGGACCCTACATGGCGATGCCTGAGGACCTGCTCAAAGCGATCAGCGTGGGGGCGGTGTTCTTCGGGGCTATGACCTATATCGGGAACGCGCCGAACTTCATGGTCCGTTCGATCGCAAACCATTCCGGATGGAAAATACCGAGCTTCTTCGGCTATATGCTCTGGTCAGTGGGAATCCTTCTGCCACTTTTCCTTCTGATCACGTTCCTCTTCTTCCGTTGAAGCTAAATGGTGAGCGCTTTCTTTGGACGTTGCAGATTACGCACCGAACTATTTTCAACCGCGTGGGTTGAAAGGGTTACGCGGCGGACTCGACAGAGGCCTTATTCACAAACTCATTCGCCAGCCATTTCAGATCAAGGCGGATCATCCCGTCCCTGCGACCATCAAATTTCAAATTCATGTTCACTCTTTTATTTAATTCAGTTAAAAGCAGTTCGGGATTTTCAAGCATAGCGCGGCGTTCGCCCTCCGATGCGCTTGCATAGATCAGGATCATGAGTTGATAAAGCTGGGGGACCAGTTTCCGCATCTCCGGATTCCCCCAGTTCCCCTCATCCCTGACAAGCCTCAAGATCCCCTCATTCAGGATCTCGAAATCAGTCAGGGAGACCGTGAGTTCTCCGAGATGGGCTAAGGCAATGCCTTGAGCTTTTTTGCTCCGATCAAGATCATTCTTCACACGGACTGTTACAAGACGCCCTCCAACCAGCTCGGGCCACCGCCTGCTGATCTGCTGTCCTACCTTATAAAGCACGATCGCTTGCTCGACCCTCAAACCGCCGATCATTCTGAGCCAGAGTTCGGCATCCCCATCGTTCGAAGGCCGGTTCATCAGGATAACAACCCGCTGCCCTTTCATCCCGGCCGTAAGCTCCGCAATCTTTCGCGCCATTGCCGCGATCATTTTCGGGTCAAGCTTCAGACCGGCATCCGCAAACTCCATCCCACCGATACCGGCCGCCGGCATCACAACAGCGTTCAACATCCCTCCATAAAGTCTCGGTACATCTATAAAAGGAACCACATTCCTAAAACTTTCCTCCAGTAATCTTTCACACTCCGAGGTCGTCACAAAAGCGGCAACATCTTGTTTCCGCAGTCCCTCAAAGAATGTCCCTGCGCTCTGGTCATACATTCCTTGAATCCTTCGAAACTCCGCCCGGCCTTGCCCCAGAAGCTCCGTATGAACGGTCTCGATCCCTTCCACCGTTGTTGCCTTCTCCGCCACTTGAGCAGGATCCGCTTCCACCACAAGTCCGCCGATCCTCAATTCCGAACGCTTTTCTGGCGACGCCTTGAAGCGGGGCTTACCCTCTTCACTGGAAACTTTTTGAGGATGGCTTTCCGGCATAACACCCACGCCACCTGCCGTTGTCTGATCGGGCAAGTGAATGCTCGTCACCTTCCCAACCACTTCTCCAGCAGAACCTACAACGTCTGCCGGTCCGGAATAATCCCAACCTAGATCCTGAATGGTCTCAATGCCCACCCCGTGCCCCGAGATCTCCCACGTCTTTGTGGCTTCGCTTTGCAACGCCTTCTCTTGCGGAGTCCCCTTTCCGAAATCGTAAACCGAGATCTTCCTGCCCGCCGCATCAACTCTCAAGTAAACCGGCAAAGCAAACTCCATACCATTCCCATGATAAAAAGCGTTCTTGAAAAACTCCTGGAATACATACGGGATCCGATAATTCCCTTCGGGCAGATCAGGGTTCGCCTCTTCCAGGACCTTTCTCACGATCTCCGCCAGAAGATTCATCGCAGGAATAAAACGATCCAGCCGCCCATTAACCTCCGCCAAACGGGAGAGGTCGACCGCTATGACTCCACCTTTCGCAAGTGCAGGCTGAATATCGCGATTCACTTGATCCTGAAATTCCGGCCCCACAAATTCTGGCACTTGCAGCTTGGACACCTCTTGGCCAGCCACTTGGAACAAATGCTGTTCAAGTTGTTCGATCTTCTTCCCGTCCGCTATCGCCTGCTCGGGCTGCTCACCCCGCGCCTCGGAGCGCCTGCCAAGATCAACCCGATCAACCTCAACTTTCAGATGTCCCTCAACCAGATGGGCTTTGACACGATAGTTCGATTCCGGCTTGGCATCATCATGAGGACCTGCAGAGCCTACACGACCCTTGTAATCTTTTCTCGCTTTTCCAATAATCTCGCTTACCAGCGTGCTAGGACATCCGTGCTTTTCGAGGAAGTCTGGTGACAATTTATCCAAACCGACCGTATCTATTTGGAAGGGGTTAACTTCATAACCCCTTCCATACATTTTCTGTTTCACAAACATGATCTGAACCTCGTTCTTCTCCAGAGTTACCATATTTCGCCATTCGGGTCCTCCGGTTTTCTCCATCTCGTACCTCTCGAGAGATTCTTCAAGGAATTTTTGATCCGTGTAACGGGTAAACACCCTCTCCGGCGCCTGGGTGATCATGGCTTTTCCTTTTAATCGATCTTGGATTTTGGGATGACCGAGATCCACATAACGCGCACCCTCGATCTCAAGCTTCGCCTGAGAAGGCAGGGAATTCCAGTCGTTGAATATTTCCCGGACCTCCTTTTTAAAATCTTCTTCCAGGGGTTGGGGCTCCCCTTTGGAGAATGATCGTTCTTTCTGGAATTTTTCAATCTCAGCCAGGATCGCGGCCCGGTCTTGACTTGGAATCTCCTTAAGTCGTCGATACAATGTCTCGGCCTCAGCGCTGACTTCTATGCGGTCAATTTGCCCTCCGGCCTTCATGCCTATCGCCCATAAGATTTCGTTCATTGCGGTAACAATCGCTCGGAACATTGCCTCATCCGGAGGATGAAACCCGGTCTTATAAAGTGCCCATCCCAGGGCTCCGATGATCCGTTTTCTTGCTTCATCGGGCGGCAAAACCGAGTTCTTACCCAATTGTCCCAATTCGCATCCAAACCAAAAATTCTCTGTCCCCATTTTGTCGACCAATGCGCTGATCCTCGTTTCTTCCACGGCCAATTCCTCGGGTGATATTTTCCCCCGCATCTCGGAGCGTCTCCCTTGTTGTTCTGGCTGTTTTTCTGGACTCTGCACCTCCGCAAGTTCAGCTGGGATCGCCTCGGGCCAAATACCGTTCAATCCATCCCAAAAACCTTTGAGTGCGCGGCTGAGTATCGTGTACCGTGAGCCGAACACCTGTTTATGAGAAGCCGTTAAAATTTTCATGGCAAACCCGGCAAAAATGAAAAAAGGCCAGACAAAGTGAAAGAAAGGCCCTTGGAGGTTTCTGCGGGCATAAAAAACCATGTTGCGCATCAAGTAATAAGCGCTGTTCGCGTTGAAAACGCCGCCCCCTTCTTCTTTATGCACCATGCGCGTGGTTTTCACGACAATGTTCTTCAGACCTGCGGCCGCCGCACGCGCGTTCCAATCCGTTTCCTCCCAGTAAAGGAAAAACCGCGGCTCTATCAGGCCGACCTTTTCGACGGTCTTGCGGGAAACAATGAATGCGGAGCCGGCCACAGCGTCGACTTCCCAGTAGCGCTCCGTCTCTTCTTTGCGGGCTTTGGGCCTTGGCACTCTCAAACCTTTCTGTTCAATCCATTTTTCACCAAGGGGATTCACGAGCGGCATTCCCACGAACCCGATACCGTCCTGTTCGGCCACCCGAAGCAATTTGGTGAGGACCTTGGGATCGGTCACATAGACGTCATCATTGACCAGAAAGAAGAAGTCCGCGCCCCGCGCCATCGCATCCCGGATCCCCGCATTGATGCCACCAGCGAAGCCGAGATTAGCCGAGGAACGCACGACACGGACGTTCGGAAAGTTTTTCTTGATCGTGCGGGCGAATTCCGTGTCTGGTGATCCGTTGTCAATGATGATGATTTCTATTTTGGGGGACGGATAATCCAGCAACGCAAGCGAATACAAGATGTCCCGAAGACTTTTACGTTTTAATTCCGACTTGGAGTCGTTGAGCTTGTTGTGAATCGGAATGATGACCGCGACCTTGGGAGCGTTCTCTGGGATATAAGGGGGAAAAAGGGTATCTTCGTTTTGGACATCAACAATAGCCTCGATCTTTTTGGCTAAATCTTGGATCCGGAGCCGCCATTTGTCCGACGCTGCTTCTTTGAGCCATTCGAGCAACTCCTTGTGGATCCGCACCAGTTCGGAATTCCGGTAAGCCAGAAAGTTGTTCCCGATCGTTCGCAGCAAGTCGTTAATCTTCGCCACATCCGCTGTAAATAACCCCTCCCGTATTTCTCTGAGTTTTGTAAGTTTTTCGGTGCTCTCTCCGTCAACCTCAACAACAACTTCCTGCCGTGCCTCTTCCCGCGCCTCGGAGCGAACTCCGTAGTTTCTAGTGGCGGCATCTACATACACAAGTTCACTGGAAAGCTCCGGTTGATCACGGCGAATGCCCCAAGGCTTTCGGAGATCGCCGTACTTTGTTGGATCAAGAGGATCCGCTTTCAGCTCGACCGCATATTCTCGGGGAAACTCTTTGGGAATTGTTTCAAAAATCCCTGCCCTTTTGCGGGATGCGATATAGTCATCATAAAACTTTTGAGCACCCCTTGAAGTGGTCCTTATAATTTTCAGCCGTTCTTCATGAAGCATCCGGCTCAAAAAGCAGTCCATAAGAAATTGCCCTTTCCCTTGAAATGGGTCTTCGCGACTCATAAGAGGACCTATTCTTGCTGTTTTGGCAAAAGGGTAAATTTCACCGACGATGGCTCCCGTGATCTGATGGCCACGGACAAGCACGTAAATCCTATAACGAGAAGCCGTGAACCAACGTTTCCATTTATTCCGCACCCGCGTTCCAAAGATCTCTTCCTCCTGCTTATGAAGATCTGCGAACAGTTTCTCCCATTGGTCTTTATCAAAATTGAACTCTTTTGCATCGACCACGTCCCCGAGAACATCGTGTCTATTGACCACAGCTTTTTCCGGAATAGCCTCTGCCGGAATTTGAAATCTGGCTTCGGAGCGCTTCTGAGAGCTATCGGTCCCGGCACCACGGACCTTTCCTCGCACGAGGTGCTTTGAAGGATCGCTCCAGCGGATCGTGAGTTCACGCAAAACGATCGCGAACTTATCGAATTCGACGAGTTTGCCGGGCTTCTTCCCACGGACTTCGGATCGCAAATATTGTCCGGCCGCCGTTCCCATCAGACCATATAGTGCTAGCTCAGCCAAGAGTTCGCGATTTTGAGCAGCACGGGACACGGGAATGCGCCCGCGGGGTCCTTCTTCCAGCATCTCTGTCCTACGCGCGACGGAAGGAACGCCCTTCTTCAGTTTCTGAGCTTCGCTGAACCCGGCGCGCCGCGCGGCCATCGGATCGTATTCGAAAAGGCCGATCTCCAAACCCTCCTTTTTCTTGTTACTACTTTTCAACTCAAAGGAATAGGGGATCCCAGCCTTGGACATTTCCGTTTTGAGCTTTTCGAAATACTCAACGGGGAATAAAAGGTAGATTTGGCCATCCGGCTTGAGATAATCCCCTGCTTCTTTCAGAAACCTTAGGATCGTTTCATAGCCCGGATCCACCATATGGAGACCATACGTTGTCCCAAACATTGGCTCGTAAAACCATGGGGCGTTCCAGATCGCTATATCGACCTTTTCTCCATGGAGAGGTTCGGACAGATCCCCTTGGAGAACCCTCACATTTTTGAATGGCTTTAACATTTCTGAGGCAATTTTGACTGCCGGAAGATCGATATCCGTCGCCCAAAAGCTTACGCCCAAAATATCTTGAGTGAATTTTGCCAACAGATAAGTGATAACCCCGGTGCCGGTCCCCACTTCCCAAATGCGGTCCCCAGGCTTGATCGTCACTCCATCCAGCAACATTTGATAAAGCTCCTCTGAATTCGGATAAAGGACACTCTCCGGAAGACCTCTCGAGCCGGAGCCCTGAAGCCCTAAATATTTGACAACTTTAAGAAGGTCTCTCTGGAACTGATTCAGCCATGTTTTTACTTCGCGATCAACTTGCGGGATTTGTTCGGCAACTTCGGGAACTGTCACTGCCGGCTTTTGCGCTGTTTCCACCACCACCGCAGCTTCCCGCGCTTCAGACCTGTCTGCCTCAGCGATGGCGGAGGGAGCCTCACCTTCAACAACCGGTAATGCCAACGGTTCTGCCACTCCCATGCCAACATTCGGAGATCTCTTGTCAAATACCTTTTCGTTTGGGCGAGCCATTTTTTCTTTCGACTGTTTCTCGAAACGCATCTCGCTGCGCATGTCTTGCCCCTTTTTATAGGCGACGATCGAAATGTAGTAATCCTCGTGGAATTCCTCAATTTTAAAATCCGATTCGATAAGCTCACGGATCTCTTTCTCTGAATAATAAAGGGATCTCAAATATCCGTTCACTCCAACCCAATGGTCAAACCATGGCCAGCTAAAATGATCGTGGATAAACTGCAAGACGCTTGTAAAGATGAACCAAAGGACTCCCTTCGCAATTCCACGATTATCTATCTTGATCGCAAGAGCTTTTCCCTTCGGCATAAAATTGACGATCAAAACGCCGCCTGGTTTTAACTTGTCCCGGAATATTTCGATCGCTTTTCTTGTGTCAGAAAGGTGCCAAAGAGTTTCTAAAGAAACAATCGCGTCTAAATTTTGGACGCGCTCAAGAGGTTGGGTGTCATAGATATCCGCCTTTATCGTTTCAAGATGTTCACTCCGGGATAGATCTGTTCGGAGGCGAAGCTCCTTAAGATCGCTTGCGTTAATATCCACCGCGTAAAGTTTGCCGACATTGGGCAAAGATAAAATATCGAGGCTCAATTGTCCCCACCCGACTCCAACTTCGGCCACTTGGATTCCACTGCCTAGCTTGCTTAAAATTTCTAGAGTGTTTTGATGATTCCGCAACCGGTTTCTACCCACAGCTCCTTGATAAATTTTTAAACGATCGCCGCCAAATCCTCCCTCTAAATTTTCCCAATACTCTTTCACGGACACCGGAAGGGTCCCTGCTCGCGAAACGCTGGACGGCCCTTCGACAGGCTCAACACGCGACATCTGACCGGGAGAGGTTAGGTCTGTCCGCGATTCCGATTTGCCTGCTGATTCTCCCGTGACGGAACGAACAGCGGGCATAACCTCAGAAGTTTTTGGCGCTCTCGTCACCTCTTCCATTACATTCTCAGCAGCGACCGGTAATGCCGGCGGCTTTGTTGCAACCTTGTTTATATCGAAAATGGCGGGATCAAGGCTTAGGATGGACCCAAGAAAAGACGGTTGGGTTTGACTGGCACGATCGAGGAGCGCGGAAACGGTCTGGGCGCTAAGTTCTTTTTTTGAGACAGGTTGTTTGAGGCCGTCGGTAAAAATGTCGAGCTGGAATTCGAAGGTCTTCCAGATGCGCTCAAACGAATCTTTTTTGAACTTCTCGAGTTCTTTACGGACAATGTCGAGGATCTCCTCCTTTGTGCGCTTGGGGCTTAACGCCGCGGCAGCCTCGGGCATGCTCTGGAGGATTTCATCGATGTAGGGCAGGTATTTCCCCGCCTCGGTAATGCGCCCGTCCTTGGCGAGTTCACGGATCACATTGTCACGCCAAGTCTTCAAGGTCCTCACGCGTTCCTGGATGGGCAGAGCTTCCACCAATGCCTTTGCGGCATGGCGCATCAGGGCGTCAAAATAAGTGGTCTTGAGATAATCCTTAAACGAGACGTCGCCTTTCATGACCGTGGCATAATTCTCGGCGCCCGTGAGGGAAGCGATCTTCGGTGTCACCACCGCGTAAGCCACTCCTTTTTCTTTCAGAATGCGCTCAAGGCCACGGGTGTGAAAACCTCCGGCCACGACGGCTACGGCCTTTTGCTTCGTGTCCTTCATCATCGCGTCGATCTTCTCCATGAACGCCTGATCGCGCTCCAGAGCCGCCTGATAGAATTCCAGCGCGGGCGCAAGGTCCTGTTTGAACGCGGGATCCGCCACAAGGCTGAGGTATGCGTCCGGCTCTTTCTGGTATTTTGCAAGGTCCTCATGAGTCAACTCGAGCGCGATCATTCCTTTAAGGAGGAAAAGCTTTTGGTATTTTTCCGACAGTTCACGCTCAGCCGGAGTCTTGGTGAGGCTCGACTCTACCTCGGAGAGAAAACTCTCAAGCTCGTCACAAAGCCGGCTCCCCTTGATCTCGGAAAGGATCTCCGCATGTCCGAGCAGCTTCTTGAGCACAGGGGTCAGCTCCACGACCTTCCCGTGTTCACTTCCCAATTGGACCAAATACTGGAGCATCTGGCCGGCCGTGATCTGGCCGGTATTAAAAGCCTGATAACGGTTGTAGAAGTTCATTTCGGCCTTCACGCCGAGGCCGCGCAAATACTTCACCTTGAACTCGTCGGCGATCTTGCGGACAAGCGGCACAAGCGCCTCCGGCTTTCCCGATTGTTCATAGCCGATCGACGCGATCAGCCCGGGCAGCTCCTGATACCCGGAGGCTGTCTTGAGGAGGTTCTGGAACTTGGAGAGATAGAGGAGAAGATCAAGGAGCGAGGCGCGTTCGGAGAGAAAATTCTCCCGGACCTCCTCGAATTCGTTCAGGTCGGAGTCATAGACCTTGGCGCGTTCACGATCGAGTGACTGCTTGAACGTGTTCCACTGGCTAAGCAGCGGGTCTTTTTTTTGTTGCACCTGAAGATAGGCGGAATAATTTTTCTCATAAAGACCCCAATTCTCCATTCCGCGGAACTCGCTCGCATCCTCCTGCAGGACGGCCGCCATCTCGGGCCCGGTAAGCTCGGCTCTTTTTTCATAGCCGGCAAGGATCTTCCGCTTGATGCTGGGTTCGGGAAATGTCTTGAGCAAAATAGGTTCGAGTCTGCCCTTGGCGCCCTCGAGCGCCGTGAGGCGGACGCCATAACTTTTTTGAAGATGGCCGAGGATCTTCACGATATTTTCCTGGGCGTCGACCACGGCATGCGCGTCCTGAATGAGAATGACCGTCCTGTCATCCCGGGAAACGGTTAATGGGGAACGGTCATCGCTTCCGGCTTCTCGTTCCTCGTTCCCCGTTCCACGTTCCCCGAAATACGTCTTTGAGATACTTCCCATCTCTGAAGGAATGGCAAGCGTATCCATCGGCAAAACGGCTGGTGCCGCAGCGCCGGTGGGTGCTGCGACGGCGGGCGTGGTCCAGGTAATGCTCGTCACCGTAAAAACAAACGCCACGGTCAACGCCGTAAGTTTCATACCCGGCCAGCGAGTTTTTTTACTTTTTACAATCATATTTTATGTGCCTTTTTTTTGCCGCAGACGTTATCGCCCAATTTTTATCCCCAAAAACTCTAACTCTTTTGTCCAAAACAAATTCCATTCAGCAAGCTTTCGATTCATTCCCTATGAAAAGCATGCCATCAAATCATAGTTATTACAAGGTTGTAAAAGCATATTTTTTATATTAATTGGCTGTTTTTTGCTATAATTAACTATATTTGCTATGTTTTGCTATATTTGTAGAGACAATCTGAGGCATAAAAATCTCACATTAAGATCTTGAGTTTAAGATGACACGGATAAATATCGTGCTGGAGAAAAGGGGGAGACGAGCTGACGAAACTCGACGAGGTTACTTTTTCCGGAGAACGAGGATAAACGAGGCGATCGTGAGATACAGGATAAAACCCCAGCTAAGAATGAGGAATATCCAGCCGCCTATTTTCATTCAGGGATCCTTTGCTGGATGATGTGGCGCTTTTGCCAGGCGATGCGAACAAGAAAGACCATGCAAACCCCGATCCCGATCAACATGAACCGCGCGAACCAGATGTAAGGAAAATCAACCGCCGAAACACCTTTCATGGTCATCACTCCCCAGCCGTCTTGAATGAACCAGAACACCAAAAGGATCACAAGGTATGCCAGAGTCACATACTTCATGATCGGAAGGATAAATTTTGGCAGACGGATATCGGCGCCGGCATTGATCTCTTTCCATGCGTTCTCCCCGCCGAAGACCCAAATGAACAGGATCACTTCGATGATCGCGAACACCACCAAGCCGAACGTCCCGATCCAGAAATCGATCTCGTTCAGAAAACCGTGTTTCAGGAAAAAGATAACGGGGAGCGTGAAAAAGAACGTCAGAGTCCCGACGATCCAGGCCGCGGTCTTCCGCGTCATTTTGAACTCCTCCTGAAGGAACGCCATCATCGGCTGGGCCATGGCCACCGACGACGTAATACCGGCCAAAAAAAGGAGGAAGAACCAGATCGTTCCAAAGAGGTTGCCAAAGGCCATTTTTTGAAAGATGACCGGCATCGCAAAAAATCCAAGATCGAACGCACCGCCGGCCGCAATCGTCTGGGTCTGGGCCAGGCCAAAGAAAGCCACCATCACGGGGATCGCGATCGAGCCCCCCAGGATCACCTCGCAGAATTCGTTCGTAGCGCTTGTCGCGATACCGGAAAGGACCACGTCGTCCTTGGGCTTAAGGTAGCTCGCATAAGTCTGGATCGCGCCAAACCCGACGCTCAGCGTGAAAAAGATCTGGCCTGTGGCCGCAAGCCACACCTTGCTTTGTTTGAGCATGCTAAAATCGGGATTCCAGATAAAACCAAACCCATTGGTGATATTATTGGCCGGAAATGCGGGATCGGGCGTGCCGAGGAACAGGACCCGGACCACCAGGATGATCCCAAAAAAAACGATAAGAGGCATCGCGATCTTGGCAAGCTGCTCGATCCCCTTCGAGATCCCATGCGAAACGATCCACATCATGCAGAAATGCGTGATGCAGAAAAAAAGGAACGCGGTGGCGATGCTCGGGAAATAGTTGTTTGAAACTTTCCCCTGATAAGCCGCCAAAAAATCGGCCATCCCCTGGAAGTTCATGATACCGCCATATTTTCCAGTGAAGGAGAACACACTGTAGGCAAGCGTCCAAGACACGATGTAATTATAATAGACCACAAGCGCAAAAGGGATCATAAGCCCGATCGCGCCGATGTATTTTGCGAGCGGGTGCTTCCAGAGATAATGGAACATGCCGGGCGTCGTGCCATGGCCGTATTTACCGCCGAACCGGCCGATCCCCCATTCGATCCACATAAGTGGGATCCCCAGCAGAATAAATGCCACGAAGTAAGGGATCATGAACGCGCCGCCGCCGTTATTGACACATTGAACGGGAAATCGGAGGAAATTGCCGAGACCCACGGCATTCGCGGCCATGGCAAGGATAAGACCCAGACGGGTCCCCCACTGCTCTCGGGGCTTCGGGTGCGGTTGATTCATAGGGAGAGGTTAACGAAAAACAATATGGGTTTCAATAAAAAAGAGACCCCCAAGATCGCGGGAACGCTTAACGGACCTTCCTGGCCTGGTATTTATTTTTAATATTCGACTCAAAAAAACGGCCGTAGGAAGAAGCCGTTAGGAATTCCTGATAGACCGTTTCGGGGACATTCTCATACTGGTAGATGGAACCGACGATGAATTCAACCTGAAGCATATTGCGCTTATGTTCGTACCCGATCCATTCGATCTCACGCGACAAAACCATGTTGTTGATCATCATGTCCCCCCTTGGTTGATATAATTAACGGACACAGTGATGAAATCTTGAATTTTTTTCGGCGTTTTTTTAAAAAAATCACCGGCGAGACACACTCCGCCCCCGTCTTCATACGACGTCCATTCTTCCGATCGACGCATGAGATGCTCAACGAGCTTCTTTGCCGCAGTGTTTTCAAGACGGACCACGCCGCACCATGACCGTCTCTTAAGCTCCGAGGCCCCGGGAATAAAGATCCCGTCATGAATTCTAGGAGCTTGGGTGTCTTCGCGGATCTTCGAGCAAGACGCGTATTTCTTCATCGAGCGCTCCGAATTCTTTGGCGATCGCGATGAAATCGGAGCAATTCTCGTACCGCTCCGAGATCAACGCTTCTCTGAGGTAGATCAACGCGGTCAACTTCACGGGATCCCGCGTTCTCCGCCTGTATCGTGCGATACCGTTCGGACTTAATGTCGGGTTCATGTCCACTCCTCCCTTTTCTTTTTTTGTCTTTGTTCACTGCTTTTGCTTCGTCTATGAAGCCATCACTCTTCTACCACCCTGGCCCTAAAAACACGAAAGCCCATGACCGCTTTTGCGATCATGGGCTTTTGAATGATTCCGTTATGTTTTACTTCCGGCTTACGCTAGATCCTCCTCAAACGTCCTCAAAAGCCCACGGCCGCGAACCGTATGGCGGCACTTCGTGGACAGAAACCACGCCTGCGCCATGACGATCGTCATGGGATATTTCGCTAAGCTATGGATCTGATTGAGGTTACGCATATTCATAATTTTCCTTTGTTTCGACCTTCAAAAGGAATCTAACAGATTTCAGGAATTTGTCAAATTTTTCAATGATTTTCAATCCCAATGCTAAGAAACACGCTCGGGGGACTAGCCCACCGGGCAGGAGCAGGGTGATGGAAGGTTAGAAGGCCCTGATGCGGCGCTTGAATTCATTCCAGGGGAAAAATTTTCCGGGACATTCGGTCGCGGCGCCCGGCACATCGCGATGGCCCACAATATTCTGGTCGGGAATGCGGTAAAAACCCTTCAGGGTGACCACGAGAAAAACCAAGGAGTCGTGCATCTTATCGGGGAGTCCCGTCTCGCTGTAATTCCCGACGACGGCGATGCCAATCGCTTTTTTGTTCCAATCCCCCTGCTTGGTGTGAGCGCCATCCATCTGCTTCATCCAACGAGGCCCGACCTCGATCTGGCCGCTTGTTTTCCCGCGCGTGCCGTTATCGATCAGGAAATCATATCCCATCCCATTCTCCCAACCGCGTTGCTGGTGAAGACCATCAATGGTATAGGCGCTGCCTTGGTCGGTCGCCGTATGGTGGATCACGATATGCGTCCAACGCGTCGTCGGAAAAAGCGGGATGTTCGCTCTCGGTCCGCGCGTGTTCGGGATCAGAAGCTTCATCCCTTTTTTGAGCTGCGTCGTGCTCGTCAAATGATTGACCCGCATGATCGTCGCCATATCCACGCTATAGATGGTTGAGATTCGCCAAAGCGTCTCGTAGGGCCCGACCTCATGGTAGATATCGCGATAGGCCCCCGACGGGGCCGGCAGGACCGTAGTGATCGCCGATATCCGATGCGGCGGCGGGTACGTTGCCATCGCGTGACTCGGTTGGGACGAGGCGCAACCGGAAAGGAAGCTCGCGCCCGCTAAGAGGATGACGAATGCCCAAGCGCAACTGCCCGAAATTCTGTTTGTGGATATTTGAAGTAGCACTCTATGAGACCTTTTGAGTCATGGTTTCTCGCCCAAAGATCTTAGGCTTTTGAGCAATTCCTTTAGCTGCGGTTCTTTAAAAATGCTGCCGCCTTTTTTTGAAAAACGCTGAATCCTGCCGCGAGATTCGATCCTAGTTCTACGGCAAGGATCGGAAGGCCTTTACTCGAGATCGCCTCATAATCCCCCATCGCTTGAGCCAGTTTGAGCTGACTGAACCCGTAAACTTCGCCGGGGATCTTCACGTCTTTTGCGTCCTTTGCAAAAAACTCCATAAAGATGCCCTGCTTCGGTCCGCCCTTGTAAAGCTGGCCGATGGAGTGAAGATAGCGGGGCCCAAAACCGGAAAGCACAGGAACTTTCAGCGCCGAGGCCACGGACTTCTGCAACCCTTGGAGAGCTTTCTTTGTGACCGGTGAACGATCCACATACGCCAAGAGCGACACAAAGCCGTTCTTCGGGAGCCGGGCGAAAAAGGTCGCCAGCGCTTTCTCATCGCCCGGAGTCAATGTCGCGCCCTTTGCGACAAGAATTTTACCGGGCTTCGGCAAGGCCTTTTTCTTCCGGACGTCTTCCAAGAACCGGCTCGTGATATTCTTGGATTCCGTCACGTTCGGCTCGTCGAAGGGGTTGACCTTCAGGACCACGCTCGCAAAACTCGTCGCAACTTCCCAACGCAGGAACTCCCCTCCCACATTCGTTGCATCAGCCCACACAAAATCCAGGACCGGGAACCCCTTGGCCTTGAGCCCCTTGATACGCGTCGCCCAAAGTTTTTCATTTTCTCCCTTGAGCCGCAACATCACGAAGACACGATCGCTGCCATAACGGTCCAGGTCAAGCGGCATCTCGCCCGCCACCGGCGTAATGCCTTTGCCGTCTTTCCCCGTGCTCTCGGCGATCAATTGTTCGGCCCAATCCGCGAAAGACGCCAATGCCGGCGACGTCCAGAAAGTGAGCTTGTCTTTTCCTTTGAGCGCCAAAGTCCCTAAGAGGATACCCAGGGCGATACCTTCGTTCTTGGAAATATCCTTCGTCGACCGCATGCCGTTAAGAAAACGCACGGCGTCGACAAGCACCCGGCGAATGTCGATCCCCAAAAGTGCGGCAGGCACAAGTCCGAAAAAAGAGAGCGCGGAATAACGGCCCCCGATGTCTTGCGGGTTTAGGAAAAGTCCGCCAAAGGCCTTAGAGCGCCCCAGGGTTTCCAGCGGCGAACCGTGGTCGGTGATGATGACGAACCGTTCCGCCGCTTTATGCTCATCGTTCTTGTAGAACTTTTTCACCCGGTCAAAGAAATATTGATATTGCGAGCGTGTCTCGATCGTAGAGCCAGATTTGGAGCCCACGAGAAAGACGGTCGTTGGGTAGCGTACGATCTTTTCGACTTTGAGGATACTGGCCGGGTCCGTGGTGTCGAGCAGATGAAAACGGATCCCCTTGAGCGCTCCCTTGACTTGATACGCGGGTCCCTTGAGGATGAGCGACAACACTTCCGCCGCAAGACTCGATCCGCCCATACCGAGAAGCACAATATCACGGACCTTGGATTTGAAGATTTTTTCCTGAAGTTCATCGATCTCATACAGTTGTCCGGCGATCTTCTCGCAGTTATCCACCCAACCCAAACGGTTGAGGATCACTTTTTGGTGAAGCGGGTCATTCGACCAAAGCGTCGGATCCTTTGCAAGCCAACGGGCGTAAAGATCTTTTTTCGCGAGTTGAGTAAACGTGTCCGCCACGTTTTTTTCAAGATTCTCCGGCAGCAAAATATTCACCTTAACGTTCGGGACCATGGGGATGTCTCTTTTCTTTTCCAGGGTTGTCATGAGAGATTCGAAGGAGTTTGCAAAGGACTTCACGGCGTCTTTCTGCAGACGGTCGCAGACTGCGTGGATATCGACGCCAAAACTCTTCAGGCCGGCGATCACCGCTTCGGCATCCGCAATATTCTCTTCCACCGAACCCGGGCGGATCTCGCCGTGGGCCAGGAGCGCTTCCCAGGTATTTTGCGGAAGTGTATTCACGGTATCTTTCCCGACCAAGGTTTCCACATAGATCAGATCCGGATACGAGGGATTCTTACAGCTGGTGCTGGCCCAAAGAGGCTTCTGGACATAGGCGCCCCGGGCCTTGAGCGTCTGAAAACGGGCCGAACCAAAAAGTTCTTTGAAAGCCTGATAGACCTTTTTTGAATTCGCGACCGCGGCCTTGCCTTTGAGCTCCGAAAGAAACACCCGCCTTGTGGCGTCCTTCTCGGTTGCAAGTAGGGCGCCGAGTTGTTTGTCGATATCGGTGTCAATGCGACTGACAAAGACACTCGCCACAGAATGGACCTTGGAAAGATCCCCGCCTTTCTTTGCGAAAACCTCAAGTCCGTCCAAATACGCGCCGGCCACATCCCTGTAATTCTTTTGGGAGAAGATCAGCGTCACATTCACATGGATCCCCTCACCGATGAGACGGCGAACCGCGCGGACGCCCTGCTCGGTGGCCGGCACTTTGATCATCACATTCGGACGGTTCACAAGACGGAAAAGCCGTCTCGCTTCCTCGACCGTCGCATCCTCGCTAAAGGCAGGGTTCGGAAGCACTTCCAGGCTCACGAAACCATGCTCGCCGCAGGTTTCTTGAAAGACCGGCAAAAAAAGATCGCAGGCTTCGCGGATGTCGCTCGTTGTCAGGGCGTCGTAGATCTCCATCGTGCTCATCCCGCGCTTCAGGAGTTTCTGAATATCCTGCTCATAACCTTCGCCCTGGCCGATCGCCTGCTGAAAAATAGAGGGGTTGGAAGTCACGCCGAGAAGGCCGCTTTCTTCGATGTAAGCCTTAAGCGTTCCCGATCTCAGAAGTTTTCGGCTGATCGTATCAAGCCAAGGGGCCTGCCCCGCCTTATGGAGTTCAACGCTCGGCAAATTCGTCACACACGCATTCATAATTCTCCTCTTTCAAATTAAAAAAGATTGTAATTGGGGTGGGCCGCCCCGGGAACCGGGCGAGCCTCGCCGATTCTCTGGCGGGTAAAACTCGAAAAGTATAGCATGACGCGTACGCCCTGTTCAATGAAGCTTTCACCTCCTGACAATTTCCGCTTTTCCCAGAAAATTCAACTGCAGAATTTCCTGGAATCCTTCAGCACCGTTCGTTTTTCCCCAGCGCGGAAAAACTCACTCGCGCCTCCGGTCTCGCTCGACGAGCAGGACTGGGGCGGAGGCAGCGTTCGGAGTCCTTTGGAGCTTGGTGCCGCCTTCTGGATCCAAAGGACGAGAGCCGCAAGCGGACGTTTCTCGCTGGAAGAAACGGACCGCTGGTGACGACGCCCAGTCCTGCTCGTCACCTTGCCCGCTCGATCTACGGAGCGTGCCTCAGGATCCCCAAGAAATTCCGCTCCACAGTTTGTATGACATCCGAGAATCGCCAAAGAGTTTATCCAGAAATTCGGCACCGGGTGTCAAAGGGGTCCCGTCGATTGACGGATCTTTGCAATCAGCTCCTGGATCCCTTGCTTTTGCGTGGCCGAAATGAGGACCGCCTCCGGAAAAACATCCTGGATCCTGGCCTGCTCGGCGGACCCCAGCAGGTCTATTTTGTTGAGCGTGAGAAGCTTCTGCTTGGCTTCCGCGCCAAGCTCTTTCAAGACCTCGTCCACCACGCGCTTATGTTGAACGGCATGTTCGCCCGCAGCGTCGATCACGATCAGGATCAGGTCCGCATCCAACACCTCTTCCAACGTCGCGTGGAACGCCTTCACAAGCCCGTGCGGCAGATCACGGATAAAACCTACGGTGTCGGTAAAAAGTATGCCTGGCCCCGATCCGTCTTCATAGATCCGCGTCTTGGGATCGAGCGTGGCGAAAAGCCTGTTCTCCACATAAGCATCCGCCCCGGTCAAAGCGTTCAAGAGCGTGGATTTCCCGGCATTGGTGTATCCGACGATCGCGACCTGCCGGAGTCCCTTCTGCCGGCGGCCCCGACGCAACTGCGCCCGGTGTGTCCTGAGCTTCTCGAGCTGCTCCTGAATATATCCGATGCGCTTGCGGATTTTGCGCCGGTCCACCTCGAGTTTTTGTTCGCCCGGCCCCCGGGTGCCGATGCCGCCGCCCAGGCGCGACATGATCACGCCCTGCCCCACGAGCCGCGGCAAAAGATACTGCATCTGCGCGAGCTCAACTTGGAGTTTCCCGTCGCTTGAAACCGCGCGACGGGCAAAGATATCGAGAATGAGACCGGTCCTGTCCACGATCCGCGCCCCGCATTCGGTCTCGAGATTCCGCGCCTGAACGGGTGTCAGATCCACGCTGAAGATCAAAACATTCGCTCCGGTCCTCGCGATCTCCTCCCGGAGCTCCGCGATCTTCCCCCCGCGGATAAAATGGCTCGGGCTCGGATGCGGAACACTCGCCGTAAGACTCGCGACCACGATCCCCTGCGCCGATTCGGTGAGCTCGGTCATTTCCGCAAGAACATCCCGGAGGTCCGGGAGGTCTCGGGCACTGGTCTTGATAATGACAAGACAAACTTTATCGCGCGGCATAAAGATCACCCACGTTCCACGCGCCACGGGCCACGTGGTTCGTGGATCGTGGTTCGTGGCCCGAATGCGACTGTGTTTGCAAATACATTTGGAAGATCATTTTTTTATCATCCTTAGAATAAAATCCCGCATCGGCTTGATCGGAACGGCTTCCGGCCACCAGACCCAACGAATGCCCCGCTCCCGTTTGAACCAGGTCCACTGCCGTTTGGCAAAGTGACGCGTCGTTTGTTTGATCCTGTCTTTTACTTCCGCGAGCGGCCTTTCGCCGCCATTGCGGATCCAATCCAGCGTCTCTTTATAGCCTACTCCTTGGAGCGCCGCCCTGGAAAGATTCTTCCGGGCGAGCCGCTTCACTTCGCGCACAAGTCCTTTGCGGAACATCGCGTCCACGCGCCGATTGATCTTCCGGTAAAGCGCGTCACGATCCCGGTGAATACCGACCACGACGGGCCTGTAGCCAAGCTCCCGGAGACCCGGTGTTTTGGGCGACATCCAAGACGGCTTTTTCCCCGAGACGAGGTAGATCTCCAGCGCCCGTATGATCCGGCGTTGGTTATGGGGCCCGATAGCCCTGGCCCTAGGGGGATCCAGCTTAAGAAGCCGTTTGTAGAGGGCCGGCAAGCCCTTCTCCAGGGCTTCCCGCTCGAGTTCTCGCCTTATAGCGGCATGAGTGCCCGGTAGAGGAGAAAGTCCCTCTAAAAGGGCCCTAACGTAAAAGCCCGTCCCCCCTGCCACAATGGGGATTTTGCCCCGCTTTAGGATAGCCCGGATAGCCTTGAGAGCGAATTGGCGATAGGCAAAAACAGAGAAACTCTTTGTGGGGAGGATCAGGTCAAGGCCTTGATGCGGAACACCCCCGCGCTCATTTTTCGTGGGTTTTGCGGTCCCGATATCCATCCCCTTGTAAACAAGCATGGAATCCGCGGACAGAATCTCGCCGTCGAGTTTTTTTGCGAGCGCCACCGCAAGCGCCGATTTTCCTGAGGCCGTAGGACCAACGATGAAAAGAATGGTGGGTTTCGTCACATCGATTCGGGTTGGGAAATACCGAGGAGCTCAAGCCCGTTGCGGAGAACGATGCGGGTGGCGTCGGCCAAAAGAAGGCGTGCCTTGGTAAGTTCTTTATCTTCCGTGACCACGCGGTGATGGCTGTAGAACTTGTGAAAACATGCGGCCACTTGGCGCAAATAATCCGCGAGACGATACGGCTCCGTCGAACGGCTTGCCTGGATAAGATAATCGGAGAATTGCGAAAGACAACCGATCAGCTCCGCTTCCTCCGGCGTGGCGAGCAACTTGAGATCCACTTTCGCAGTAATGCCCTGCTCGGCGTACTTGGCAAGGCTTGCAATACGGGCGTGGGCGTACTGAAGATAAAAAACGGGATTCTCCTGCGACTGTTCTTTGGCAAGATCGAGATCAAAATCCAGATGACTTTCCTGCCGGCGCATCACAAAGAAAAAACGCGCCGCGTCGACCCCGACCTCCCCGTAAAGCTCACGCAAGGTCACGAATTCCCCGGCACGCGTGGACATGCGCACCGGTTGCCCTTTCCTGAAAAGCGTGGTCAGCTGAACGGTCCCGATATGAATGGCCTTCGGCGGATAACCGAGCGCTTGGCAGGCGGCCTTGAGACGCGGGATATAACCGTGATGGTCGGGCCCCCAGAGATTGACGAGCATGTTATAGCCGCGCTCGTACTTGGAAAGATGGTAGGCAATGTCCGGCGCCAGATACGTGTATTCCCCCGTGGATTTCTTGACCACCCGGTCCTTGTCGTCCCCAAGATCCTTCGAGCGGAACCAAAGCGCTCCCTCGCTTTCGTAAAGATAACCCCGCTCTTTCAGAACCTCAAGCGCGCGCTCCACCGCATGCTTGGCATAAAGCGTCTTCTCGCTGAAATAATGATCAAAATGGACCCGCATCGCAGCAAGGTCTTCTTCGATCGAGCCCATGAGATATTTCACCGCATAAAGCCCGCAACACTCGACCGCCTTTTCCTCAGGCTCCTTGAGCAGTGAATCTTTTTTCTCTTTTTCGATGATCTCCCGGGCGATCTCGCGGACATAATCACCCTGATAACCGTCCTCCGGGAAGGGCATTTCCATGCCCAGAAGTTCGTTGTAGCGCGCCCAGACACTTTGGGCGAGCATCCGCATCTGCCGGCCGGTGTCGTTCAGATAATATTCCGAATGTACCGTATGGCCCGTGAACTTGAGGATGCGCGCCAGACAATCTCCGATCGCGGCCTGGCGGCCGTGCGCGATCGTAAGCGGCCCCGTGGGATTCGCGCTGACGAACTCGAGGATCGCCTTCTTCCCTTTTCCGAATTCCGTCTTGCCGTAATTCTTGTCCTGTTTGTGGATCTCCAGAAGCACGGCGCCAAGATCTTCTTTTTTGAGATAAAGATTGATGAATCCCGCACCTGCGCCTTCCATTTTCTCGATCGGAGAATCTTTGCCGAGCCTTTCTTTTATCAATCCCATGGTAGTGGCCGCTATGAGCGCAGGCTTTTGGTGTGTGACCTTGGCAAGTTTGAACGCGACATTGCAGGAAAGATCCCCGTGCTGGCTGTCTTTGGGAGGATGGAGGTCGTAGCTGAAGCCATCCGGCAAGACGGCATTTTGCTTCTCGCAATAATTTTTTACGGCTGCATTGATGATATTTTCGATTTTGGTTTTCATCGGACGGTCTCGGCCGAGCCACGCACCACGAGCCACGTGGCCCGTATGCCGTGGATCGTGGCACTTAAATTTTCTTCGCTTCTCCCCACAGCCGCTCGAGGCCGTAGAATTCGCGGGTTTCGTGGTAGAAAACATGGGCGATCACGGAACCAAAGTCCAGAAGCACCCATTTCCCCTCCGCCAGACCCTCGATATGAAAGGCTGGCATCTTGCGCTGCTTCATTTCGTCGATCAGATGCATGGCGACGGACTTCACGTGCCGGTCGCTATTCCCATGGCAGATCAGGAAGTAATGCGCGATACTGGAGTGTTTGGAAATATCAAGAAGCACGGGGTCTTCGGCCTTCTTGTCTTCCGCAAGCGTTCGTAGTAATTCGGCGATCTTTTTAGGCTGCAATTTGACTCCCTTTCTTCAAAAAAGTTTCGGCATTATAACACACGCGACGGCACGGACTAAAGGTCAAAGACTACCGTTTCTCATGCTCCAGCAACCATCGTTTCCACTTCTTTCCTGCTGAATACTCGCCGACCCCACCCGAAGAAGAAATGACACGGTGACACGGGATCACGATCGGAAGACGGTTCTTTTTCATGGCACTGCCGACCGCTCGAGCCGCGCCGGGATATCCGGCCCGTTTTGCAAGTTCTCCATAACTAAGAACTTTCCCCGCGGGGACCCGTCGCAGCATGCGATAAACTTTTTTTTCAAACGGAGTGCAATTTGACAGATCCAGTTTTGTTTTCAAGACCGTCTTTGCATCTTTGAAATAGGCCGTGAACTCGCGAGCCGCTCCTTTTGCTCCCCCGATAATCTTCACTTTCCGTCTCTTTCCTGGAAAAACGACCCGGCAAAGTCTCCCCCCGCTCCCTTCTAGGCAGAAAACACCCCGGTTCGTTTTAACGGGAATCGCCCACGGGGCTTTTGGAGAATTCATCCCTTGAATCGGTTCGTGATCGGCATCCGGCGGCCGAACCAGGCCTTCTCGGACACCCGCAGAACGGGCGGCGTTTGCCGGCGCTTGTACTCGTTGTGGTCGACCTTGCGGATCACCTCCGCCACGACCGCGGAAGGAATTTTCTTCTTGTGGAGCTTGCGGAGGATCGCATCGCGGCTCAGGTTCTTTTCGATATAAAGATAAAGCACCGCGTCCAGGATATCGTACGGCGGCAGAGAATCTTCGTCCTTTTGATCCGGCCGCAATTCCGCGGACGGCGCCTTCGTCAGGATCGCTTCAGGGATCACGTTACGGATCGTATTCCGGTACCACGCCAGACGGTAAACATCGGTCTTGTAAACGTCCCCGATCACGGCCAGCCCGCCCGCCATGTCGCCGTAAAGCGTGCAATACCCCACCGCAAGCTCTGACTTATTTCCGGTCGTCAGGACCAGCCGCCCCTCGTGATTGGACAGGAACATTAATTCCAGACCGCGGAGGCGCGCCTGAAGATTTTCCATCGCAATATTCGGGACACGATTCACGACCCACGCACCACGTTTTTTACATGTCACGTGGCCTGTGGCCCGTGGCTCGCGTAAAAAAGTGTCATACATCCCCTTGATCGGCCTCATCTCAAACTCAATACCCAGGTTTTTTGCCAGTTGCTCGGAATCCTTCCAGCTCCCTTCGGATGAGAACGGTCCCGGCATGGTCACCCCCTTGACCGCGCCGGCGCCCAGCGCATCGACGGCCAGCGTCGCCACGATCGCGGAATCGATGCCGCCGCTCAGACCGATCACGGCTTTCTTGAACCCGTTCTTCCTGAAATAGTCCCGAAGCCCCATCACGAGTGCGTTATAAGTTTCCTTAGGACTTCCCGTCCATTCGGGAAGCGGCACCTCATGGGATTGCCGGCCCGGTTTCCAATCAAAAAAGAAAAGCCCTTCCTCGAACGCCGGTGCGCGGAAAAGGATACGGCCCTTTGCGTCATTAAAAACACTGCGGCCGTCAAAAAGCAGGTCGTCCTGCCCACCGACCTGGTTAACGTAGAGTGTGGGAAGACCGTACCGCTTGGTCTGCCTCTTAAATTGCGTGTCACGGACCCGGGCAACACCGCAGTAATAAGGCGAAGCGGAGATATTAATAACGAGATCGGCTTTTAGTTTCTTCAAAGACCGGAGAGGCTTGACCGGATAACGCTCATCCCAGATATCCTCGCAAATCGTGAGCCCTACTTTGAGTCCCCGCCACGGCAGGACGCATGTTCCCCGGCCCGGACGGAAAAAAATATCTTCAAGAAAAACATCGTAGGTCGGAAGCAACTGTTTGTGATAGACCGTCCGGATCTTCCCCTCTTCGATCCAGGCCATAGCGTTATGAGTGTTGCCGGTCTCCCGGTCCCCGTGGACCTTGCAGGGGGCAATAAAACCCACCGCCGCGGCAATGCGCTTCCCCTGCGTGGCTTTCGCGATCAGGTTCAAATACTTGAGCCCCTCGGTCACGAATTGTTTCTTATTCGCCAGGTCCCAGACCGGATAGCCGCAGAGCGCCGCTTCCGGAAAAACAATCAGATCGGCCCTTTTTTTCTCCGCCTGCCGGATCCAGGAGATGATCTTGCGGGTATTTTGGGCGTAGTCCCCGACCGTGGGGTTCATCTGGGCGATGGCAAAACGAATGGGCTTATTCATGAGAGGAATTGTATCATAACTCGTACGGCGAGAGGAGTACGGCGTACGCCGAAAAAAGCAAAGGGGACAGGCAGTACTGATTCTTACTAGAAATCAACGGTAATCAGTACAGTCCAAGTCACCATTTACGAAAGGAAGATCAAGACTTGGGCAGTCACTCAATGCCTGTCCCCTTCAAAGACATTACGCAAAACGCCGTATGCCTCGCTCCGTACGAAACGGTTACGCGGACTTCCCGACCGCCTCAGCAGCGCGCATCTCGGCCCTTAAGACTTCAAATACCGTACGTGTCGATGCAAAGTCGACCGGCCTGTTAAACCCAAAGAAAGCAAGGATACCTTTCGCTTTGGCAACTTCGCCATAAGCCTTGATCTCATCGGCAGTAATCTGAGCTTCGGCCTGCCTCATGACCTGAACAACGCTCTTGCTAACCTCGCCCGGCTGAAGCGCTAGATCGAACGCTTTCAGCTGCTCACGAGCCACCAACGCAAGATCATCGCTTAGAGCAAGTTCGAATTTTTCATAACCCATAATGTCCGCTTCCGCATTTGCCTTGTTTTCATTTCTTGCCACGACCACGATCGTCGCTTCCGGATTCTCATGCCTCAATTGGATGAGGCCATCAAGACCCAGGCGCTCGTAGGACGCCACTAGTCGGGTTTGGTCCTTGTAAGATTGGAGTCCAAGATCCTTCATCATGGCTTCGATCTTCGCCATGATACGCGCCTCGGCCTTCTCGGCAAGAGGCGACAGAACTTCTGTCTGCATCGTAACGGCCAAATTACCTTCCCGAACCGATTCCGCCGCCGGGATCAAACCAGCCGGCACTTTGGAGATCGCCGGTTCTGCGACGGGTCCTGCTTCCACCGTGACTCCGGTTGCGACAGCTGCTCTCATCGCCGCCTGAATGGCCTCTGCTTGCGCCGCTTCTCTTTCGTCTATCATCGCCGCTGGGGCTTCCTTCGGTGCACGCGTCAGGCCCACACTGGTATCCCCCGGGACCCCGAACTCATCGGGTGCCTGTCTGAGTTCAGCCCGTTTCTCCGGCTCAAGACCCTCATTGCGGAGGCCTTCGACGATCGTCTGTTTCGGCTGGGTCCCGGGAAGCATCTTGTTCAACGCCGCATAATCGGACCGCGCCATGACCTTCAGCGGCTGATCGCCGTGCTGTTCAACAAGCCCCTCGTAGGCTTTCGGATGGATCCCCATGAACGCGGCAGCGTGTTGCAACACTTCAAGCATGGTATAAATATGCCCTGTCCCGACATGAAGAACTTCCGGATGTCTTTGTTTTTCACCCGCAAGAACCCCAAAGGTGCCGCTCAGAACCCCGGCCACTTCCGAGGCGGCCATGAAATCCCGCATATGGTCCGTGAAATGGATCGCCACAGGAGTCTCACCCCTTGCGATCCTCTCCTGATTGCTTTGCAAACGATCCAGATAAAAGCTGAGCACATTCGGGTGCATGCCTTTGCCGTAGACATTCACGAAACGGAAAATGATCGCCGCCCCAAGACCCAGGACATCCTGTTCCGCCAGTACCTTTGAGATCCCATAATTGCCGAAAAGGAGGTCCAGCGGATATTTCGCCCCGATCTCTTGTAAAGCCTTGGTCACACGCGGCTGTTGATCTGCCGGCAGTTTGGATTCCAGTTCCTTGGCCGGGTAATATCTTTCGTCCAATGAATTCACGGCCTCAATCAAGCTCGCCCACTTGCCGGGCTCATCCAGCCTTTGCACCAGCGGTTGATTGAGCAGGTCCCGTGTGAACTCGAAGGGAGAAACTTCCGCCTTCCCGCTCACATATTGTGACACATAGGCCTCGAACGCTTTTTGTAGTTCTGTGATGAAGGCCTGGGTCACGGGATGGAACGGGATCGCATCTTTTTCGGTGACAGGCTCGACCATCGGCTCCGGGAAAAGACGGTTCAGCGAAAGAACTTCCTGACTTGAACTGTAGACCATGGGTTTTCCCAATTCCCGAACGGCCCGGGCGACCAATTTTGTATAAAATACATTGGTCACATAGGTTTCGACCGCAAAGGTCTGATAACTCTCGCCCTGTGCTTTACGCGGCCGGGCGATCGTTTGGCCGGCAAGATGATAGACCACGGTGGCCTTACTCAGCATTTGCTTCAGGACATCATAGGAAGCGCCGCTTGGGTCCATTTTCAAAGGATCCAAAGAATTCCCGACCGACACAAAGGTCACCCGCCCCGCGAGTCCGTCTTTTGCAAGTGCTCCGTAGACATTCCGTAGATTCTCAATGTGTTCCGTAGAAATCCCGGCCCGCAAGGGAACCGCAACCTGCTTCCCTTCCCGCACCAGCTTCTCAAGGAGATGCGTCCCGATCATTCCGGTCCCGCCGATGATGACAGCCCCATTGAAATCCGAAGCCGAAAATTGATCGAGGCTCACTGCCGGCAGTGCTTGTCTTTGGGCCTCGCTTCTCACTTCCGAGCGCGGGATCTCGACATTTGCCGCCGCAAGGACATTTTTGACCCCTTGTGAGATGGCGGCCACCGAAGCGCCGCTACGAAGAATTTCCGGCGAAAGGGCTGTGGCATAGATCTGGTTTGTGAGATCCGGCTGGACCACCTTCAGCAATTGCCTCAAGGTCAAGCCGCCCGCCAAAGGATACGCATCGGCCCATGTTTTACCTCCGCCCATTTTTTGCCAGATCCTTGTTCCCGAGGCAACGCTCCCGATCACGGCCTTGGCATGGTCACCTTCTTTGATCAAATATTGAAGCGAGAAAGATCCCCCGGGGACATACATTTCCTGGCCCGGTACCAGAACGCTGAAAGCCGCCGCATTATCAGGGACATGCAATTCACCGATCGAATCACGCACATACCCGGATACTTCACTCCCTGCTTCAAGAACGGTGTCCCCCACGATGATCGCCCGCGGCCCCAGCGTCACATCCTCCGCGATCCTCACGTTGGGACCGATGATCCTTCCCGGGAACCTTTTCCACATTGCCGCCGATACTTGCGAGCGGTACCATTCATCGACCCCCAGGATCCCGACACCCAAAATACGCCGCGCGGCTTCGCTTCCATAAAGCTTCTGCGCGATCTGCCAAGTTTGCTCGGCATCGTTCGCGTGCAAGTAGAGCGAGTTACGGCCCAGATTCACGAAACTGAACCCAAAAGTCGCTCTCGCCTTCTTTGCCATCGTCTTGATCGCCGCCAAAAATTCCGGATCATCGCCAATGTTCGGATTACCGGGGTTGGTATAACGTTTTTGGTAAAGCTCAGGGTACTCTTCCCCGAATGTCGCGGCTTCGAATAACGCTTCGACCCAATTGATCGGCACATGGTTCGGGAAGCGCTTTTTCAATTCCGTCAGTTTTGCATTCATCCAGAAATAAGCCGGCCAGGACAGATAATAATTCCCGTGGCTGGCCAGGATCTTATCCCCTTTAAGCCTGCCTTGACTTTGAAGCATTCTCAGAAGTTCCGCGTCTGGTTTCTCGATCGCAAGTTGAATGTCCTGCCCGCCCGGCCTCAGCGTATCTTCCTTGGCAATAAAAACTCCGAGACCGTTGGGGTCCTCTTCGTTCGTCACCCCGTAGATGTCGGGATTGTCCAGGGACACCTCTTGCCCAAAAACCTGGAACCCCCCTTGACCGGCCTTCACAAGCCTGCCGGTTTCGTCAAAAACGGGATTGACCAAATGCAGCCGGGCCGAAAATTCCGGCGCGATGGCCGCATCGATCGAGAACACGAACAGTCCGTCTTTGACATGCGAGCTGGCTTTAAACCACGACCGCTGCCAAAAGGTCTGTTCAACACCGGTCCGTTCCCCGGATGCGGTCGTATGAAGCCCCTTGTTCTGGTTATGTCGCGTCATGATGAGAAGTGATAAACGCTTGGCAAGTCCGCTCATCAGGGACGCGCTCGCCGTTTTCCCGCGAACGCTCTCCAGGGTAAAGCCCTTCCCGAACTTTTGTTCCAGGGCAGACCCAATATCGATAAGCCGCGCAAGACTGCCGGCCCCCGGCGCACCGGGCCCCACGATCGGCTTCCGATCCGGGTGGAACAATTCTCCTGTGTTTTTCTGCAAGACCCTCTCGAGCGCACCCATGGATGCCGGCGTCGTCACGATGATGTTCGCGTCAAAATCTTCCCGGGGATCCTCGACCGCACCGCGCAGGGCTTCCTCCATCTCCAGAACATTGGCCAACACGTGCTGTTCATCTGTTCTCATTTCAGAACGCCCGGCGGCCAAGGTCTGGGCAAAAAAGGCGATCGTTTCCGGCCGCGAGTGGATCGTCTTTGCCATCGCACTCCGCATACCGGCTTCCGTAAGGTCATCGTAATTTTTCCTGTCTTCCATAGAAAAGATATGGTTAACGAGTTGGATCGATCCCCAGGTTTCGCCCGGCAACTCCGGAAGTACATCCATCCCGGATTCCCGGACCACCAGATAAAAATCCTTCCCGCTCCAAACCCCACTGAATGGAAGTTGGGCTTTGTCCAGTGCCGGCAAGACGCTGGAAAGGGCCTGCGCGAGAACTTCGGGCTTTGGCGCACTCCACCGTGTCACAAAAGCGTCATGACCCTGCGGATCCTCTTCGATCGTCAACCCGGGAAACTTCTTTGCAGCATCCAGAACAGCATCAAATCCGGCGCCCCGTTCAATTCCCCCGGGATAGATCTTGGCATGAATGTGATTCTGAGTGGCCCCGGACATGGGTCCGTCAAAAAGGATCGTAAGATTTTCGGCGTTAAAGGACATCTCCGTCAGATCGCTGATGTCCTCCGACGTAAGTTTGTGCTCCCTCAGGTTCTCCGGTTTACTCATGTCCGGAACGAGGAGGAACGCTCCACGCGCATCGATCGGACTGACATTGTGGAAGATCTGCCAGATCCGGCCGTGCGTTGTGACTCGACCGGCTTCTGGACGATTCCTGAGCGCCAGTTCTCCGGTTTCGAACGAACACGTATTCGAGTCATGCGGCGTCTCAAATCTCAGCCGACGCGCTTCAAGCGAAGAAAATGCGAATTCACTCCGGCGCAATCCGCGATTCCAGACAAAATTCGCCACAAAAGGTCCGACCGCCTTTTCAAGGAAAACATCTTTGAGAGCCTGACCAGTCGCGAGATACGTGGCATAATGTTCAACGCTCCGGCCGTCACTTGAAAGCCGGATCCCGTATTCCACATCCTGCCGGGTCTCCGGGTCCTGCGCTTGGGAAACGATCTTCTTATCTCCGACAAGCTTCAACCAAGTCCCCGTGAGGTCTTGCCCCATCAACTGCATCGGGTTCGCCAACATCGAAGTCACTTCCACAGCGCCGGCATTTCTGACCTCCGAACGCTCCGCCTCCAACGAATTCGCTGGCCCTCTATCTTCATAAAAGTAGGGTGGTTCCGCAACATTATGCTCTGCACCAAAATTCTGTATTTGCTCGTAGATCCTTCCACCGGCCACGTAAAAGATACCTCCGGAACGGGCCAAAGATCTTGCGCCAGGGAGAAGCTCCGTAATTCTCTCGCCGATCCCTTCCAAGTTTTGCAC
>JAZDFE010000042.1:0-43163 GCA_043808175.1 Candidatus Omnitrophota bacterium
CGCTGCGTGAAAGAAATTCATAGCCGACCGTCTTTTCTGTGAGCAAATCCACGATCGGCTGTTTGACCGACCGGAAACAACCGCCGGACCGGAGCGTGTCCACCACGCTGTCCGACCTCGGCTCCCAACCATCCCCGGCGCTCACCCGGTTCTTTCCCGACCGTTTGCTTTTCGCAAGGGCCGCATGGGTCTCTTCCAGGAGCGAATCGACTGAAGCCGTCCGTTTATTCACGTTCATGACGCCTAGACTCGCCGTGACTTTGACCGTCTCCCCTCCGGCCACCACGACAGGCGTCTGGCTGATCGCAAGCCGTATCCTTTCGGAAAAATGGACGCCCTCGGCCAACCGGGTGTTCGAAAGCAGGATGATGAACTCATCCCCGCCCACGCGGGACACATAATCGGCAGCGCGAACCGTGCGTTTCAGGACTTTTGAGAGCTCCTGAAGAACGATATCGCCGACCGCGTGGCCGAACGTGTCATTGATGGGCTTGAAGTTATCCAGGTCCAGAAGGATCACGGAAAGATTCACGCCCTCGCGGCCGGAGATCTTGAGTTCCCGGGAAAGCGTGCGCTGGAGGCCGCGCCGGTTGAGCAACTGGGTCAGGGGATCCAGAAAGGAGAGTTTCTCGAGGTGCCCGTTCAGCTCTTCGATCCGTTGTTTCTGATAATGCCGTTCCAAAGCGTACAAAAGGATCCGGGCGAGCATTCCCGTGCTCACTTCCCCCTTCACCACATAATCCTGGGCCCCTTTTTTGACCGCCTCAAGCGACAGGGCCTCGTCATCAGTACCGCTTAAAATGACGCAGGCGATCCCGGGATAGGCCTCGACGATCTTCTCGAAAGTGCCAAGGCCCTGGCTGTCGGGAAGTCCCAGATCAAGGAGGATCAACTGGAATGTTTTTTCCCGGAGCATTTTGAGAGCGGACTCAAGCGTGCGGACCGTCTCAACCTCAAACGAGACCCGTTTTTCGCTCCGTAGGGAGATCTGAAAAATCTCCGTGAAATCAGCGTCGTCATCCACCAGAAGCATTCTTACCGGGAGCGCCGTACGCGTCTCTTCTTGCAAAGAATATCGCCTCCTTTCCACCGCCTCCACCCTTCATTTTAGACCCTTTAAAATACAGGGTAAAGGGGAGTTTTGCCCGGGCTTTTGCCTGGGTTTCCATGGGGTTTATTCCGGAATAGAAAACCGGGTTGAGGAAGCGCGAGAAAAGGCGGTGGATCTAAAACATCAGGTCGATCAGAAAAAGAGCCCCGAGAAGAACGCCTTTTTCCGTTGTGTCGGCGGCGAGAGGGAACACGATGCCGAAGTGATCTTTCCGCGAAATTCCTTCGTCTACGATCGGGGTCGGCCGCTTGCTGATCTTCCCCACCGTAACGGCGCCCTGCAGGATATGAAAGGTCTCAAGGTCCTCAAGACGGCCTTCAATGCCGTAAAGGGCCCGCCCTCCGGCATCCATCGTCTGAAATTGTATTTTCGTTTTCGGGGACCTTTGTTTCTGAACGGAACCGAGCCGGTCTTCGGACGCGTTAAAGATCTCTAACTTATCCGAAAACAGTCCGGCATGTTTCTTAAAATAAAAGGTCTGCTCCCCCTTTTTGTTGAGAAGATAAAGCTCGAATGCGAGGGGGGGGTGGCGCAAAACGGCCCAGTCCGAACCTTTATCCCCCTCCGAGACCGCGTAATAAACTTCCTCTTCCGAGACATCCGAAAGACAGCAAAGAGGCTTGAGCTTCCAAGTCTCCGGCATATCGGAGTATTTTTTCTTCTCGCGCAGGCTAAGCGAATCAAGAAATTCTAATTGCTCCATAAATCCTTAGGAAAGCGGCGGGACCTGCGGGAAATCGATCGCCGTACCCGCCACATGGTTGACATAATTGGTGAAGAGGTTGAGCGAAACGGCCGTGACGATCTCGAGGACCTCTTCATCCGAACAGCCCGCCTTGCGGACTTCCGCCCATTCCGCATCCGTGATGTTCCCCCGGTTCGCCGAAAGCCTTTGAGCGAACTTGAGGATCGCGTCCGTTTTAGGATCCGGGGACTTGGCCCGGCGGCCTCCTTCGATCTCTTCCGGCGTAAGCCCCGCGTGTTTGCCGATCGCCGAATGCGCCGCGACGCAATAATGACATTGATTGTCCTCTCCCACGGCAAGCGCGATCTGTTCCCGGACCTTAAGCGGCAGCTTGGCGTCGGCAAAAGCTCCGCTGAGACCCAGATAAGCCTGAAGCGCTACGGGCGAATGGGCCATGGTTTTCATAATATTCGAAACTCGTCCCGACTTGGCCTTGATCGTGGCCAAAAGCTCCTGGGTCTTGCCCCTCGTTTTTTCAGGATCCAACGGTTGTATGCGGCTCATAAAATTTTCCCCTTTGTGCGTTTAGGCGCGTTACCGCATCCTGAGATAGCGGCGGGTCAGCGCGATCAGGAAAAGCGGCGTGATCAGGACCCCCGAGAGAGCTTCAACCGTCGCGACGCCGCGGACCCAGCCCATCGGAAGATAATCCCCGTACCCCACGGTCGTGTAAGTCATAACGCTTAGATAAAGCGATTCGAAAAGATCGATCTTCTGAACGAATCCGCCGGTCAGGATCGTTCCGGAAACATGATAACAAAGCGCGCTCAGGATAATCACAGAGCAGGCGATCATGAGCGTGCGGAACGGCAGCTCCCCGTAGCCCCAGATCAGACGGTTCAGAGAACCGAAAGACCAACTTAAAAAAGTCAGGACCCGTTCCTTCCCCGAAGCCCGTTCGAGGCCGACCGCTTCCCGAACACCTGGCCTCATTTGCGTGAAGGTCCTCCATAAACGCGTGAGCCGGGCGTCCTTGGCACGCTGATAGCAATAGGAAAATTTCGTGAAATCCCCCTCTTTTTCATAAAGGAGCGCAGCTTCGCTGAAAAGCGTTTCCGCATAAGCGGGGTCTTGAGCCTCGAGGGCCTGAAGCGCGGCGGATTCATTGCGCGTCGCGGCGTTACGGAGCGGCTGCCAGCCGGTGTGGATATTCCAGCATGTCGCGGCGGAGGAAAAGCAAACCGCGGATTTGAGGGGCTCGTTCGTCTCCTGAAAAAGCTTGGCCGCCCGGTCAAAGGTCTGGAACGCCTGGTCGATCTTGCCTTCACCGCGAAGGCGATGGGCCTCGCGCTCCAGAGCGATCGCCTGCTCGATCCTGGTTTTGGACGCGTCCGGCGGTGCGTTAAAATGGGGTGTCTTCGGATCCATGGCGAGCATTCTACTCAATTTGCCCCGCGTCCTCCAGCGAAGTTTCTACTTCGGCGCATCTTATTCTGACTTCGAGCACTTACCCAAGAGAAGGCTTAGGGCTTGAGCCTTCTCTTGAACGAACGCACAGAATCATGAGTGGGATGCGCCAGTCTTATAAAAGAGGATCAGGACTGCCAAGTCTCGCGGCGAAGGAGGGCCTTCTGGTAAACATCTTCATACTGTTGGGCGGCGTCGAGCCAGGAGAAATGCTGGATCATAGCGCGTTGGCGCATCAATTCCATGTGCTCGGGCCGGTCATAATAGGTGCTCACCGCCCAACCGAGCGTATCATAGACCGCGGACGGGGTTCCTTGATAATAAAGGAATCCGGTCCCGAAACCGGTTTTTTCTTCGTAGGGAATGATCGTGTCCTTTAACCCGCCGGTCGCGCGCGCGATCGGAAGTGTCCCGTATTTCAAGCTGTAGATCTGATTAAGACCACACGGCTCATAAAGCGACGGCATCAGGAAAAAATCGGCGCCCGCTTCGATCAGGTGCGCCTTGCGTTCGCTGTAGCCGATCCAGGCGCCCGTCTTGCCGGGATAAAGCGCAGGAAGCCCCCCGAAGAAGTCCTCCTGCCCTTTGTCCCCGCTTCCGACAATGGCGAACTGGACGGCCATCTCGCGCAGGATACGGTGCATGACGAGCATCAAATGCTGGAAGCCTTTCTGCTCCGCGAATCGTGAGACGATGCCCACGATGGGAAGATCTTCATCGGGATCCAGAAGAAATTCTTTCTGGAGAGCTTTTTTACAAAGCTTTTTTCCGGACAGGTCGCGCAAAGAATAATTCGCCGGAATGAGGGGGTCCATCTCGGGATTCCAATGGTCATAGTCGGCGCCGTTCAAGATCCCGAAGAGATCTTCTTTGCGACGCTGGATGTAGGTTGAAAGCCCGTTCGCACCGGGTTCGCCGAGGATCTCCCTGGCATAGGTGGGACTAACGGTCGTAACAGCGTCGGCGTAAAAGATCGAGCCCTTCATAAAATTGATGCCTCCGAAATTCTCGAATTTGGCGTCCGTAAAATTATCGCGCCCCAGCCCCAAGAATCCGTACGCATCGGCCTTGAAGGTCCCCTGATGGGCGATATTGTGGATCGAAAAAACGCTCGCGGTTTCGGCGAAAAAGGGATTGTGTTGCTCCCAGATCTTCAGATAAGGCGCGACGAGCGCTGTCTGCCAATCGTGACAATGGATGATATCCGGCCGGAACTTCAGGTCCTGGCAAAGCTGGAGGCAGGCGCGCGAAAAAAAGCCGAAGCGTTCGGGATTGTCCGCAAATTCCCAGTTACCATCGTCATAAAGCCCGGCCCGTCCGAAATAACTTTCGTGCTCGATAAAATAAACCGGAAATTCGTCCGACTTCGCCTCGAAGACTTGGCACCAAATGATGCCGTTACCGGTCGGCACGCCCATCGGCCCCAGAACGGGTCTCAGCCCGTATTTCTCCTTATTGATGGACCAATAACGCGGCAAGACAAGACGAACGTCATGCCCGAGTTTCTTCAGGATCTTGGGCAGCGCGCCGCAGACGTCTCCGAGACCTCCGGTCTTGATGAACGGCGTCGCCTCAGAGGCCGCGAAAAGGATCTTGTACTTTTTTCCGTTCTTTTTTTTCACTCCGTTAGATCTCCGCTTCTGTTCCAATTTGTTGAAAAAGCCGGGCGTTTTTAAAAAGACACCGCCTTGAGAATATCGTCGGCCTGCGCTCCCGTAAGCTCAGATCCCAAAATAGATGAACGGCAAATTCGCGCTGCTGCCCGCGCCCAAAAAAAGCCAGAATGTGAGCCAGTAAAAAACCACCTTGAAAAGAGCGTTCGTTTTTAACAGGACGAATTCGTCTTTTTTGATCGCCTGCCATATTTCCACCAATACAAGCACGAATATGTACACAAATAAAATGCGGAGATTCGTGATGAGAACGCCGAATTGAAAATCCGAAAATATTTTTGCCAGCAGCGTCAGCGCATGCTTGATACTGATCGGATAAAAGAACATCCATCCTAGACACACGATGTGGAATGTCGCGAACCATGAAGCGAAGCCGGTCATAACTCGCACCCATTTCGGGGCTGTGCTGGGCCCGGAAAGCGCCCTGTGGTTTTTGTACAAATGAAATATCACTACCGCGATGCCAAAATACACCCCGCGAAAAACGCTGCTGAGAGCAATGCTGTGCCATAAGCTAATGCATAAGAGCGTCACAAAAGAAGCGAGGTAAGCGTTGCCTTTGGCGTTCGCCAGCACGGGGAAAAAAACGTAATCCCTGAACCAATACGTCATGGACATGTGCCATCGTCGCCAGAAATCCGAAATATCCCTTGAAAAATAGGGCCACCGGAAATTGATCGTCAGGTCAAACCCCATCATTTTCGCCGTTCCCCTGGCGATATCCGTGTAACCGGCGATGTCGCAGTAGATCTGAAAAGCAAAGGCATAAAGCGACACCAGGACCCCCGCGCCGGAAGACCCGGCGGGATCCGAAAGGAGTTTTTCCGCCAAAACAGCGCAATTGTTCGCGATAAAGAGCTTCTTAAAAAGCCCCCAATAGATCAGATAAACCCCGACCTTGATATTGCTCCAGGAAATGATCCTTTGATTCTCGATCTGGTGATAAAGATGCTTCGCCCTTTCGATGGGGCCGGCGATCAACTGCGGGAAAAAGGAAACATACAACAGATAGTCGGTAAAGCGCCTCACCGGCTTGTCGCTTCCCCGGTAAACGTCTATCAAGTAACCCATGGTTTGAAAGGTGTAAAAAGAAATGCCCAAGGGAAGGATCACCTGGAGATGAAGACTATGCGCGCTCAGCCCGAAGAAAGAAAGAACGTGGTTTAAGCTTGAAATGAAAAAATTGAAGGATTTAAAAAAAAGCAGGATGATGAGATTGATCGAAAGACCTAATTTCAAATACCGTTTTTTTATTCGCGGCTCGTTATTCCGGTCGATCGCCAGCCCGCAAAGGTAATCCGTCGTGCTTGAAATGAAGAGGAGCGAAATAAAGCGCCAATCCCACCATGCATAAAAAAAATAACTCGCCGCCAGAAGAAAAAGATTCTGCTGGCGATGTTTAAGGAGGACATAGATCAAAAATACGATCAAAAAGAATGCCCAGAACTCAGGAGTGGCGAAAGACATTTATTTTCTCTTTTCCAAATATTGTTTTCTGAGGCTCTCGACCTTGACCTTCCCGGTGACCCCCCGGGGGAGATCCTTTGGGAAAAATATATCCTGGGGCACGAGAAAAGCCGGGAGTTTTTTCATGGCATGTCGGTAATACTTCTTTTTTGATCCCTTAGAATCGCGGACCCTCAAAGCGGTAATGATCGCTTCTCCGTAACGCTCGTCCGGAACTCCAAAACTGACCGAATCTTTGATGTCGGGATGCTCCAAGAATGCCTGGTCGATCTCCAAAGGATAAACGTTGATCCCGTTCTTTATAATGATCTGCTTGATCCTGTCCAAAAAGAAAATTTTTCCCTTGGGATCGATAGACCCCGTGTCCCCCGTCTTGAGAAATCCCCCTTCGGCCATGCAGGACCTTGTCTCTCTCTGATTCCTGAAATACCCCAACATGTTATAGGGACTTTTCACGCGGAATTCCCCGGTCTCGTTAGGCCTGAGCCTTCTTCCTTTCCCGTCAAAAACCCCTATGTCGGCTCCCAAAGGTTTCCCGACGCAATGAGCTTTTTCCCCTTTGCCGGCGTCCTTATTGACACTGATCCAACTGGCCGTTTCGGTCAGGCCGTAGCAATTACGAATATAAATGCCTAAATGACCGGCATACCAATCATAAACAGCTTGCGGAAGTTGAGAGGAAGCCGAAAAAACGGTCCGCAGACACTTCAAATTCTTTTTCCGGAACCCGCCGATGTGTTCTTTCAGGAGCGCCAAAATGCCCGGCACCGCGGTAAAACAATGGATCCGGTATTTTTTCACCACGTTCCAGAATTGAACGCCCAGGAAAGGGTCGAATCTTGCGATATGCATCCTGCAGCCGGATAGGAACGGGACAAGCATTCCGGGTATCATGCCATGACCGGAAAAAAAAGGCAGGAAACTGAAAAAAGCGGTACCCGGCCTGAAATTCAGGAGATCGATCAGATTTGAAATTTTCATTCTTACGGATTCCCTGGAAAGCATAACGCCTTTGGGATTTCCGATCGTACCGGAGGTATACAGGATGAACTTAAGATCCTCTTTGCGGGGCTGATATTGAAGAATCGCGCGCGATGCTTCGCCCGGTTCCGGGGCGAACCGGAAGATCTCATCCATAAGGATCGTCCGACAAGGAAGCTCTTGGAGCCACTCGTTACGATCGAAGATCGCTTGAGATGTGATGAGCCATTTTGACCGTGAATGGCGCACAAGATACGCGGTCTTTGCTCTATTCAGCCGGGGATTCAAAGGAACCAGGACCAGATCCACATCAAAGAGGGCCAACAAGACCGCCATGTGATCGATGGAATTTTCCAAAAAGAGGATCACCTTATCCCCCGGAGAGTGTGGAAGCGCGCTGAAATAGCGATAGACCGAACGGACTTTCTTTCTAAAGCCGGCAAGATCGATCGAGCTCTTGTCCTGAACGTCAATGATGAGCTTTCCGCTTCGGGGGAAATGACGGGAGAATGTTTCGAAGAACATTTTGGGCGCTACCATAGGCGGTTATGGCCCTGCCATTTCAGCTTCAAAAGAAGCAGGTCAAAAAATGAGAATACCGCCAACCCCATCAGGGAAAAAACGGCGAGGCCCACATACACGTCCAGGATGCGGAACTGGTCCCAGGCGTTCCACATGAAGAAACCCACTCCGTTCTTTGCGGCAAAGAATTCGCCGGCCACGACCATCACCAAGCCGTAGCCTATGCCTATCTTGCAGCCGTATAGAATATCGGGGAGAACGCCTTTCAGGACGATTGAATAGATTTTTTTAAAGAAAGGGATCCTGTAGATCTGAACGATATAAGAATAAATTTCCGGCAGCCTCCGGATCCCGTGAATAATGCTCAGTAACACGAGATAGAATATCCCGATCGCGATAATGGCTATCTTCGACGCATCGCCTATCCCCAGCAGGATCATCAAAAGCGGCAGGATCGATAACTTGGGGATCGGATAGGTGATGGAAATGAGCGGGTTAAGAAAACGGGCCGCTCTTTGATTCAGGCCCATGATCAATCCGAGCGCGATGGCCAAGGGAACGGCCAGGACCGTCCCGAGGGCCAATCGCTTCAGGCTGAATGAAAGGTCGCTTAAAAATTTCGGGTCATGCAACAAAAGTCCGACCAGCCTCCGGAGAATGGCGACCGGAGCGGGAAAATAGCGGTTATCGATAAGCTGAAAACGCGCGAAGAGTTCCCACAGTATCAAAAGAACGACAGGTGCATTTAAAAGGGCGCCGAATCGTTTGTTTAAAGGGCTCAATGTTTGTTTTTTATCCATTGTTGAAATTGCCGCTGGGTTCTTTCGTCTTCCACCGTTAATAAGTCCGTGATCTCACGGACCAGATCGAGATAGCGCCTGTTCTCCCTGATCTCATTGACGTCTCTGGGCCTGGGAATATCGACCCGGAACTCCTTCACATTTTTTCCGGGCCTTGAAGACATCATCACGACCCTGTCGGAAAGAGTGACCGCCTCGTGGATATTATGGGTGATAAAAAAAACGGTTCTCATTTCACTCGCCAATATTTCCAACGTCAGTTTCTGGAGTTGGATCCGGCTCAAGAAATCCAGATGAACGAAGGGCTCGTCCATCAGGATGATCTTGGAGCAAGAGGCCAAGGCGCGCGCGACATTCGCCCGCTGGATCATGCCCTCCGAAAGGTCTCCCGGAAAATATTCCTTGAAATCTGATAACCTGACCCGTTCCAGATAGCTCGATGCCAAACGGTTTTTTTCCGGATCCGGCAGGGGGCCGTTAAGGCAGATCTTGATGTTGTCGAAAATGTTCAGCCAGGGGAAAAGCGCAAAATCCTGAAAGACCACCGACGCGAATAATTCGGATCCATCGTGCGGCTGGCACTCTAGCTCTCCGGAGAAATCCTTCGTAAGCCCGGCAAGGATTTTAAGCAGGGTGGTTTTCCCGCACCCGCTGGGGCCGATCAGAGAAACGAACTCGCCTTGTCGCAGGGACAGATCGAAATTCTCCAGAACCGCCAATTCTCCGAACGTCTTGCAAATATTGGCGGCTTTTAAAACAATGTCTCCGGACTTGCGCTCGTGATTATTCAAATTTTCCCAGGCGAGCCAGCGCTTTTTCCACGAAGGTGTGATCCACTGCTTTTTCGATGTCGCAGGGCGCATCAATGAACCCGTGCTCCTGGTACCATTTTGTATCTTCGGCCAAGGACTCTTTATTGAGGTAGCCGTCCGGATTGATCCCTGCGGGGATCATTTTGCTCCAAATGTCATCCGCTTCGATCTTGACATGTTTCTTGAGCAGGAAAATGACCTCGGTTTTATTTTTGCCCTTGATAAATGCGTCGTTATAGTCCCGGACCCCTTTCAGGTAGGCGATCATGAATTTTTCCGCCAGATCAGGCCGTCCGGTGATGAATTGAGAGGAGTACAGAATGGCCGCGCTCTGCTGTTCGGGATAGACTTCGTTGACCCCCGCAACCTTGACCGCGATCCTTTTGGACTCGGCCTCGGTGAGATACGGCTCCAGTTGGATGGTCGCATCGAGAGCCTTGCTCCCCAGGGCCACGTTCATGACCGCATAATCCATCTTTTCAAAAACCACATCGTCCATGCGCAATCCTCCGGCCTTCAGGAATTTATCTGCGGCGATCTGCTGGGAAACTCCGAACGCGGTCACCGCCATCTTAAAGCCTTTCAGATCGCCGAATGTCTTGTATCGCTTACTGTCGACATGGTCTTTCCTGACCAGCAATCCGATGTAATCGCATTCCTTGCTGACGCGTCCTTTATCTGCCACCAGCTTTATGTTGAACCCGCTGTTGATGGCATTCCATAATCCCGCGCTGATATTCCCCGCGCCAACGTCCAGACTGCCGTTCCCCAGTAAGGCTGTCATGGGCGCCCCTGAACCTTTAAAATAGGTCAGGTCGGCATCGATCCCTTCGGCCTTAAAATACCCTTTTTCATAAGCAAGAAAAACGCCCGCGGAACTGACCACGGGAGAAGCGCCGATCTTAACCTTAGAACCTTCGCCGGCGCCGGCGCTTGCTGCCGACACACAAAGCGCCATGCAAGCAGCCATCCCTACGATCCATGTTTTTTTCATTGCCGTTCCCCCTCTTTCTGTTTTTTGGATATGAAGGCCGTTAAATTCTCGATCGTTTCCAGGTTTCCGGGATGAATATCGCTTTTCTTAATCTTGATATAAAACCGGACCTCGAGTGCGTGAACAAAGGGAAAAACGCCAAAGGAATCCACGATCCCCCGCAGGAAAAGCGATTCCTTGGCAGAAAAATCCCTGGGCATTTTAATGCCGTGATTGTTCTTTGCCAGAATGTCCCTGACCGCATTTTCGATTTCTTCCTGTTGCATTTATTCTATCGCCTTGTGGCTATTGAGCAATCCTTTTTCTGTTAATTGGCGGAAAAGTTCTTCGGCAATGATCTGATGTCCGTATCCGCTGGGATGAAATGTGTCATTTCCGAGGAGAAAACTCTCTTTCCCGGAAAACACGTTTTTCAGACTCAAAAAATAGATCTCCGGGTATTTCTCGCGAATGATCGCCTTTGTTTTTTCCGGCATTTCAAGCTCAAAAAGCGTAGAAAAGTCGAGCGGCGGGATAAAGACCAGTTTGATTTTCCTTTCCCTGCACAATTTCAGCACTTTTTCAAAAAAGGATCCCGGTTCCTCGGCTAATAATTCTTGATCCGTAGAACGCTTTCCGTAAGCGGACGACCATTGGTTAAAAACCTTTTTCCTGATGTTTTCCACAGCCATGAACAAATAACTTTTACATAAAAAGTCATACAGGTACACGATCCCTTTGATCGGCTCCTTAAATTCAAGGGCGGCATACAATAGTTGGTCATTTTTGATCCAGCTGGAGTTTTTTTCAATAAGTTTCTTTGCTTTATCGTATAAAATACATTCTTCGATCAAGGGTTGCTTGTATTTCAAATCATCCGTTCCTTCCACGGGAGGCGACGCCCCATAGACTACGATGAGGTCGGGGTTCAATCGATTCACTACTTCATATAAAAATGTGCTCGCCACCGGGCCGATAATATTTGCGTCCATCGTCATGGTCATGGGAATGACCCTGTTTTTCGTTTGACCCGAAGGATTGATCTTGGTTTCCAAAAGGGCCGGAAAAGCTTGTTGGCCGGGGAGGAGCGTCGCTCCTTCGACAGGGGAAGATCCGAAGCAGATGATCCGTATGGCATGTTCTGGATTTGCGATCGCGTATGTCTTGGGAGCCGAGATGGGTGGAAAAAAGTAAGAATTGATCGTGATCGCCTTTGGATCGTTGAATGCCCCGTAAAAATTAGTAGTTACCTCGAATCGCCATTTGGGCTTCATCTGACCGATATCAAAATTCGGGCTATGGCTGTATGCCGTTCTTAAAAATGCTTCCAGAAAAACCAGGAGGATCATCAAAAGAAACGCTCTTCTGAAGAAATGCTTTTCAGAGCATGCCAAGACAAGAAAGATCAATGTCCCGAGGATAACAAGTGCTTGCGAAATGCGCTTATAAAAAATGAGAGGGGCAAAATTAACGTCGCATAAAACCCTCCCCTTAGCGTCGGAAATTTCTAGTTTTTCAAGTGTAATATTTTTAAAACTAGGTTGGGACATCACTCCCACATAATAACGAAGGGGCTCGGGACCCAGAGAGATCTTCTCCATGAATTTTCCATTGATGTAAACAAGGGCTGTTTTTTCCGCCAAATCACATTTCACTCGAAAATCGAGATGTTTAGATCGCCCACACCCTCTTTCCTGGCGCATATGGGGATACTCCACTGTTGAGACATATTTTTTCCAACCTTGCGCCACGTTATAAACCCCCGAGAGAGAAGATTCCCCGGACCAAATAAAACTGTATTTATCGCAAAATGGTATTCGGACGTTGTAAATGTCGAAATCATTATCAAAGAGCCTTGTAAGCTCGACTTTGACGTCATACCGGGTCGGGTTGAAAGATGGACTTTCAGCTACCGGTTTATTATTTGCTTGCCCCCACGCTCCTCGCAGCCTATAAAGCGACTGCCACTTGCTGTCCATGGTTGAAATTTCTTTTTGACAGAGTATGATCGAAAAAGATGCTGCGACCATCATGAGCAGCAATAATATCGGGAAAAGCATGGGGCGAACAAAAAGCAGCGCCTTTCTGAAGAAATGCTTTTTAGAGCATGCTAAGACAAGAAAGATCAATGTCCCGAGGAAAAGAAACGCTTGTGAGAGATGCTTATAAAAAATGAGAGGGGCAAAATTAACGTTGTATAAAACCCTCCCCTGAGGGCCGGAAATTTCCAGCCGATTAAGCATCGCCTCTTTTCTCCCCGGGGGGATGCCAAGGGCAACAAGATAATTTAAGGGCTCAGGACCCAGCCGGATCTCATCCATTAATTTTCCATCGATGTAGACGAGGACCGTTTTTTCTACCAAGTCACACTTCAAACGCAAATGGAAGTCTTCTAATTGTTGTTGCGCTGCCGTTCGCTGTCGCGCTGCCCTGGGTTGTTTCACTGCCGTTCGCTGTCGCGCTGCACTCACACGCAGAGGAGATGAGGACGAATAGACATATTTTGCCGGACCCTTCCCCTCTTTATAATAAACTCCCGAGGGCCAGCTATCTCCGGTCAGAATAAAGCTGTATTTATCGCAAAATCGTATTTCGACCCTTTGCCGGGCAAACCGTTTCAGGTTGACTTTTATGTCATACCGCTTCAGGTCACGAGGCTGATCCTCGGCCATGGTCTTATTCGCCTCATCTCCCCCTAGCTTTTCTACCCCATAAAGCGACTGCCATTTTGTTTCCAGGTTTCTTATCCCTGCTTCACAGGATAGGATCGAAGCAGATGCTGCCACCATAAGGAGCAGCGCACATATTGCGACGGGTAATTTATTTTTTCGTAATGTTTCCGTGAGGAATGCAGCTGAAAATTTTATCACGCTGTAAAGCGATAATATCGCGAGAAGCATAGGGCGAACAAAAAGCAACGCCTTTCTGGAGAGGAGACTTGAAGAACATGCCAGGGAAAGAAAGATCAATGTCCCGAGAAAAAGAAACGCTTGTGAGAGACGCTTATAAAAAATGAGAGGGGCAAAATTAACGTTGTATAAAACCCTCCCCTGAGGGTCGGAAATTTCCAGCTGATTAAGCATCGCCTCTTGTCTCCCCGGGAGGAGGGCCAAGCCAAAGCTATAATTTAAGGGCTCAGGACCCAGTTGGATCTCATCCACTAATTTTCCATCGATGTAAACGAGGACCGTTTTTTCTACCAAGTCGCACTTCAAACGCAGATGGACGTCTTCTAATCGTTGCTGCGCTGCCCTCACACGCAGAAGAGATGAGGACGGATAGACATATTTTGCCGGACCCTTCCCCTCCTTATAATAAACTCCCGAGGAGGGAATGTTTTCTCCGGACAGAACAAAGCTGTATTTATCGCAAAATCGTATTTCGGCCCTTCGCCAGCTAAACCGTTTCAGGCTGACTTTTATGTCATACCGCTTCAGGTCACGGGACTGACCCTCGGCCGCTGCTTTATGATCCCCATATCCCCACGTCTCATTTAACTCATAGAGTGATCGCCACTTTTTTTCCAGAGCCGGGATCTCTTTTTCGCAGAATAGGACCGAAGAAGCTGCGATGATCATAAGGAGCAGCGCACATATCGCGGCGGGTAATTTACTTTTGAGTATTATTTCCATGAGGGATGCGACAGAAAATTTTTTCATGATGTTAGTTAAGCGGTATCAAGCCATGGGCCCAACAGGTTCATTATTTAAAATGCCCGTTCGAGAAAGTCAGTGAGCTTATCGGTTAAAGGATCGACGGCTTTTAGACCGCGGGCAGTGTGAAAAAGAAAGCCGAGCCAGTCCCGGACTTCCCTGCCGCACTGTCTTGAACGCCTGCCGCAGAGCCGGACGGATCGGTGGTGCTCTTGGGCGGAGATTCGACCCAAATGCGCCCGCCGTAACGCTCCACGATCTTCTGGCAAGTCGCCAGGCCGATCCCCGATCCGGGATATTTCTGCCGTGTCGCTAATTTTTCGAACATGAGAAAAACGCGCTCCCGGAATTCTTCGGGGATCCCGATCCCGTTGTCTTGGATAGAAAAAAGCCATTCTTTCCCTTTGCGAACGGCCGAGATATGGATACGCGGCTCCCTTTCGCAGTATTTCATCGCATTGCCGATCAGGTTCTGGAAAAGTAATCCCGCAAGGCCGGGGTTGATCGATAAGACCGGTAAGGGATTGCAGATCACTTCCGCTTTCTTCTGGAGTATTAAAAAATGGAAATCCTTGATCACTTCCTTGACAACTTTCTCCAATGCTAAGGGAGGCTGGGAGGTTTCGGGTTTTTTCACACTGGCGTAGTTCAAAAGCGCTCTAATAAAAACGATCGTCCGGTTCACGGTGCCGATAATACGATCCGTAAAATCTTTCGCCTCATCGTCCGAATCCCGATATTTGTCCCTTAAAAGCTCTGCAAAACCCAAAATAGTCGCCAAAGGGGATTGAAGATCGTGGGCCGCCTTCGCGGCGAATAATTCGAGCTCTTGATTGGAGCGGGCAAGCTCGTTCGATTTTATTTGAAGTTGTTCTTCCTTGTTCCGGATCATGCCGGTCATCACGCAGACGACCGCGAACGTTAGAGTGCGAACGATGCTATTGATGAATAAAAAAGGCAAATTCCATTGGGCGATAAGCCACATGAGCGATGACAGAACCACCATGAGCCAACCCGTCCGGTTCCCCCAATACCAAGTCAGGGCCATGATGGAGGGAATATAAAAAATGTAAAAGGCGACCTCATCGCCGGTGATCACATCCAAATAAAAAACAAGCAGTGTGGCGCAAAGGACAAGGAGGCCCCCGAGAGCTTTCAGGGCCTTGCTTTTTTCAGGCAGCCTCTTTTGAGAAGTGATCTTCATCGGGAATAGTATAAACTGGCGTCCCCAACTGTCAACGCGCATCCCGCTTCAAACTGTTATTTTTCTATTTGGGATGCGTCATAACTCGGATTACGGCTTCCCCCCGGCTTCGATCTCTTGCTATAATCTTTCATGTCTTTGATCAGCGTCATCATCCCAACCTACAACCGAAAAACGCTCCTCCCCCGCGCGATCGATTCCGTTCTCGCGCAAAAAGACGCGGATTTTGAACTCATCATCGTCGACGACGGCTCCACGGATGACACATTAAAAAATCTTATGCCACGTTCCACGAGCCACGGAACACACGGCCCAGAAGACGTGGCCCATGGCTCATGTCCCGTGGTTCGTTTTTTTCGCTTGGAAAAAAACTCCGGCCCCGCCGCCGCCCGGAACCTCGGGATCAAAGAAGCGGAAGGCGAGTGGATCGCGTTCCTGGATTCGGATGATGAATGGAAGCCCGGAAAACTTAAAGCTCAGCTGGAATTCTTCGGGGAAAATCCGGATCACCTCATCTGCCAAACCGAAGAGATCTGGATGCGGAACGGCGTGCGCGTCAACCCGATGAAGAAGCACAAAAAATCCGGCGGATGGATCTTTGAAAAATGTCTGCCGCTTTGCGTCGTAAGCCCGTCAGCCGTGATGATGCGCCGGAAGCTCTTCGACGAAGTCGGACTTTTTGACGAATCGCTTCCGGTGTGCGAGGATTATGACCTGTGGCTCCGGATCGCTGCAAAACATCCGGTCGGCTTGATCGAAAAACCTTACCTCATCAAATATGGCGGCCATGCGGACCAGCGCTCCCGCCAATTCCCGGCCATGGACCGTTTTCGCATTCAATCTCTCGCCAAGATCCTCTCGAGCGGCATTCTTTCCCAGGAACAAACCACCGCTGCACGAAAAATTCTGAAAGAAAAAGCCGCTATTTTTATTCAAGGCGCTTTGAAGCGAGGAAAGAAGGAAGAGGCGGATGAGGTCGCTTCGCTCGTGCGCCATGAGCCACGAACCACGGGCCACGGGCCACGTGGTGCGTGGGTCGTAGAACGTGGATCACTTTTAAAGTTTATTGAAGATCCACCCCAGCAAAACAACCTGCGGCAAACTGATCGCAAGCATCCAAAGCGCGGTCTTTGGCCCCAGATTTTTCCATACAAGACCGATCTCGGTCATGTCTGTCACGACGCCCCCCATCAGGAACGCGAACGCGTTACCGAAAGCTCCTGTTTGCCGGTAGATCGTAAAAGCCAAGGGCGACGTCCCTTCCGAACACACTTCCATGATCGTGGCGAGGGCCATGGTCACGAGAAGCCCTAAGAACGTCGGCCCGAAATAATGATGAAAAGTATGCCCCGGCACAAAGGTAGTGACCAGACCTCCCAGCACGATACCGACCAAGATCCAAGGCAGCACCATGGCGGCAAGACTGATGGCGCCGCCAGCCACCCCATGGAACGCCTTCCAGAAATTCTCATGACTGAACTCATGCTCCCGGAAACGGCGCAAAATATCCTGCCAGATCGAAAACCCCTCTTCCACTTCGACCGAGTTGCGGTTCCTCTCGATCCATCCTAAACGGTCCAATCCCTGCAAGATATATCCGGTGATGACCGCGACGAGAAGCGCTCCCCCAACGATCAAAAACGCCTTGGCCCCAAAGAACCCGAAGAGAAGGATCGTGATGGGAAGATTCGCCCAGGGGCTTGCGAGAAGAAAGCTCACGACGGCGGGACCGGAGGCCCCTTTTTTATGGATCTCCATCGAGATCGCGAGGATCCCGTGACAGCAGGCGCTCATGAGAAAACCCAATCCGACGGAATAAAAGATCGTCCGCTTTCTCGGAACCGAAAGATGTTTCGAAATATAAGTTTTGGGGACGTAATGATCGATCAGGCCTCCCACAAAAAAACCGATCACGACGGGCCAGAACATCATCCCGACGTATTCCCGGAAAGTCTGGTGGAAGCCCGCCATCGCGGGAGAGAGGAAGGACGCGCCCAAGAGCACGAGCGTCAAAGCGCTGATAAGAAAAAGCCCCGTTTTATACCACGGCTTTTTCTTATCCTTTTCCGCGCAACAGGCCGGGATCTTTTCTGTCACTAAAGGCTCCCCTGCTCCATGTCCTTTTCCATTTCTTTTGATTCGGAGGTGGCCGGAGCGGCTGTCGTCGAGGCGGATGCCTTCTCGTTCGCTTTCATCAGGGAGAGATACTTTTCGGGATCACTCAGAAACGGCTTCTCGCACATCGGGCAACAAAGACCGTAACGCTTGCCCTGATAAATGACAAAACTCGTTCCCGAAACCGGATCTCCGGAAACCGGGCACAATTTGTTCCCGGCATCCACGATCCCTGTTTGAGCTGTTTCTTTCGCAGCAAAAGCCTGCGATGCCAAAAGCGGCATCACGAACACAAACAACAATGCCAGTGCGATCACTTTTTTCATTTTGATTCTCCTTTTTGAGAGTCAAACAATAAGCAGGCAGGGCCCGAAGGCCCTGCCTGCTTTTCAAACTTACTTTTTCGCGCACTCGCAAGGCGGATTGCACTTGCAAGGGTTGCAGGAACACTGCTTCCCCGCAAAAGCGGTGGTAGCAAAAGCACCTGCCATCATTGTAACGGCTAACAAAGCTGTGATTAACTTTTTCATTTGGATCACTTCCTTTCGATTGAATTTTAAAAGCTCAACTTCTCACAAAACATGAACTTGCGGAGGAGCTCGAAAGGAAAAGGTTGTGTTAAGAACATGCTGCTCAAAAAAGCCGGGCGGTGATTCGAAGAACTTTCCCTGAAAAAAAGACGGGTTGCGGATCTTTGAATGAAAATCGGCAAAAGATCTTACTTCCGCTAAAGTGTTCCCGTGGCGAACATCACCGGTCAGTGAAAATTCGCTTGAAAGAACGGCTGCCTTTTCGATCCGGCACTTACCGCAGCACTCTTTATGGGAGGGCCCCTCCCCTCCCGCCTGAGAAGCTGCAGAGTGACATTGCGGGACTTTCGCCTGGATCGCTTTGGGAACAGAGCCGCAATCTGCACCCACGCATTGGCAGTTCGACAGGCCCGGAAAGGTGCCGAATACGCATACAGCTACGACCACGGATAAACATTTCTTTTTCATTTTCTCAAGCTCTCCAAAAGCCCGGTGATCTCCCGGATCTTTTGATCTTTTTCCGACTTGGATTTCCCGTTAAAAGCGGTTTTCACGCAGGCGTTCAAATGATCTTTGAGGATCTTCGATTCCACGTTCCGGAGCGCCCCGACGGCCGCGCCGATCGCATAGAGGATATCTACGCAGTAGCGGCGGTCCTCGATCATCCTGTGGATGCCGCGGACCTGTCCCTCGATCCTCCGGAGTGATACCAATTTGTCCTGATGGTCCATGCCCTTCTTCATGCTCAAACTATAGCATACCCCATGGGGGTATGTCAACCATCGCGGCTAAAGCGGTCGGGCCACGCACCACGCCCGGCGTTTTCAACCGGACCCCTGTGGGGTGGCTCGTGGCCCAACGTTGCATACGTTTCCCGCCTGGTGTTTTCGCCCAGGTCCCTTTGGGGTTTCCCTTTCGACGGTTTTTGAATACAATACCGCTCATTATGAACCTTCTGGCCATGGAAACCTCCGGTCCGGTCCTGAGCGTTGCGATCAAAAAAAGCGGGGCCAAGCTCCGCCATGCGACCGTCGAAGGTTACATGAAACACGCCGAGAACCTTCTCCCCGTGATCAACCGGCTTCTCCAAAAAGAAAAACTGAAGATCCGGGACATCGATGCCTTCCTGATCGGCCGCGGGCCCGGGTCTTTCACGGGACTACGCATCGGTTTCGCCACACTCAAGGGATTTCTCGCGACGCGCCCCAGGCCTTGTTATGGTGCTCTTTCCCTTGATTTGATCGCGGCCGGAATGCGCCCTGAAAGGCACACAAATCTCACGGTATGTTTGGACGCGAGACGTGGTAAACTTTATGCTCGTTCGTATCGTTATCGTGGAAAAAGATGGAACTCATGCGGGCCATCCCGTGTTCTCCCCATCGACCCGATGGTCTCCGGACTTTCCCGGGGAAGTTGGATCGCCGGCGACGGGGTCAAAAAATTCGACTCGAGCAGGTTTGTGGTAGCACCAGAAAAGAGCTGGCACTCGAAGGCTTCCACCTTGATCGCATTATTTGAAACGAAAAACCCACTTCTTAAAAAGCTGCTCGACCCGAAGGAATTTTTACCCGTTTACTTGCGAAATTCCGAAGCGGAAGAAAGACTGAAGGATAAAAGACATGTCTGAACTCGCTCAAAACAGATCCGGGATCCAGCATAGTTCGTGGATCGAGATCCGCGCGAACCGTCTTCTCAAGAATCTCCAGACCCTTCAAGAAAGGTCCGGACAAACGGATGTCCTGGCGGTCATTAAAGCGAACGCTTATGGCCACGGGCTCGAAGAGATCGCGAGCATTCTTTCCGGGAAGGTCACCTACTTCGGCGTCGCCACGCTTCGGGAAGCGCTGGAGCTGAAGGAACGTCATCCCCAAACCCCGGTCTTCCTTTTCGGGCACTTGTTCTCGCATGAGCTCCCGGCCGCTCTCTTGGGCGGCATCACTTTGAGCGTTTCGAGTCTCGAAAAGGCGCGGGAGATCTCGAGCCTATCGGAAAGCCTGGGCCGTAAGACCTCGGTCCATGTGAAGATCGACACGGGCATGGGCCGCATGGGGATCCCGGTCCGCGAGGCCGCCGTTTCTATAGAGACCATGGCAGGACTGAAGGGTCTCATGCTTGATGGCATTTACATGCATTTCCCGACCGCGGAAAAAGACGACGCGTTCCGCGAGGCTCAAGTGCTGGCATTCAGGTCTTTACTGCAAACGCTTGAACAAAAGGACATCGCATTCCGGTTCCGCCATGCCAAAAACAGCGCCGCAACGCTGACCTTGAAGGACCCTCTCTTCAACATGATACGGCCGGGCCTCGCGCTTTACGGCACTTATCCGGACCCGGGGTTAAAAAATGCGGCCCATTTCGAGCCGGTCCTTTCACTTAAAAGCCGGATCGTCCTCGTCAAAAAAGTCCGGGCCGGGGAATCGGTCGGATACGGCCGGGAATTTATCTCCCAACGTGATACCACGATCGCGGTATTATCTTTTGGATACAGTCACGGTTATCCTTATGCCGCATGGAAAAATGCTTCCGTTCTTTTTCAAGGCAAGCGCTGTTCTCTCGCGGGCAAGGTTTCGATGGATTACATCGCGGTAAACCTCGGAAACACCGAAGCTAAAGAAGGCGATACAGTCACACTGATAGGCGAGGATCAAAGCGAGCGTATCACGGCCGAAGACGTTGCCGGCTGGGCCGGAACGATTCCCTACGAGGTCCTAACGCGCCTGAATTCCAATTTACCAAGAATTATCATCCCGTAACCATTTCAACGACGCCCTAGAATGGGAACTCAACCGTTGTTTACGATACGATTTAAGATACGCCATATTGCCGAAGTTTCGTCGACTAATACCGTGGCACTGGAAGCGGCGAAACAAGGCGCCCACGAAGGACTTGTGATCACTGCGGATCATCAAACCGCCGGGCGCGGTAAACCCGGACGACAATGGCTTTCTCCCCCAGGAAAGAATCTTCTTTGTTCGATCCTTCTCAGGCCGCCGCTCAGCTCGGCACAGGCCCCCATGCTAACTCAGATCGCTTGCCGGGCGGTTGCCAAGGTCCTAAAAGAGAAGTATGATATTGTCTCAGAATTTAAGCGGCCCAACGACGTCATGGTGGGTTCGCAGAAGATCTGTGGTACTTTAGTTGAAGCTTTTTCATCCCCGTCGAAACTAGAGGCTGTCGTTATCGGCATCGGGCTCAATGTGAACGCGGAAGCTTCAGAACTTCCCCCCGAAGGGATTTCTATGAAGATCCTAAGGAATATCGAGTATTCGACTGATGAGATTCTCGGACATCTTCTTTGTGAATTGGGCTCTAAATGTAGTGAATTATATAAAAATTCGATAATATAGCTATCGTCACCCTCTAATTAACAGCTTTTTGTCCTTAAGTGATAAATCGAATCATTTTTATTATCATTAGGATCGTAAGTTTCACCAAAGGTTGAGAGGCATGATTAAACGAATATTAGTCATCGACGTCGGAAATACGGCCGCTACCGTTGGATTCTATCAAGGCGGACGCTTGATGTATTTTGGATCCATGAAATATGACGCTATCCCAAAATATGCACTTAAAATGACTAAAATTGTTAAAAATAGTCATTTAGACGTTGTTATAGGCTCTGTTTTCCCTAAAATAACTGATTTCTTGAAGTGTAAATTACGAAGGATTAAAGGTGTGCGTATTTGCACAGTTGGTGGAAATTTACCAATAAAAATACGTCATAACTACACCAATTACAGCCAGTTAGGAGTTGATAGGAAGGTTAATATCTATGGCGCTGTCCGTATGTATCGCCTTCCCATGCTCATAATCGACTATGGAACGGCCATAACTTTCGACTATATTGACCCAAGGGGAGTCTTTCGCGGAGGAATGATCGTCCCCGGACCTGAAACAGCCTATCGGGCACTTAGCCAGAGAGCTGCCCTGCTTCCCAAGAGACTTTCTCTGCCGAAGAAGGCAAAATCCTTTCTCGGAAGGAACGCTCGTGAGTGCATGGAATCGGGGATCCTCGAGGGCTACGGTGCCATGACCGACGAGTTGATCCTGAGGTTCCGGAAGCGGTATGGGAAAAACCTCCGGGTCCTGGCCACGGGCGGCTTTGCCGGGGTGATTTCCCCTTACGCAAAGCGCATTGACATCATCGACCCCAAGCATTCCATCAAGGCCCTTCTCTCCCTTTGGAGGAATTCCAAAACGTAGTTCCTCCAGGATCTCGGAGGACGGAGGGAGTCTTGTTATTCGCCATCCACCCTCCGATATTCTCCATCCTATTTTTTTACTTGCTTTTCTTGGCCCTCTGACTACAATAGCGCCTCGCTTGGCACTCAAAATTACTGAGTGCCAGCACCTCGAATTGAGTCTTCTTATTAAAAAGATTCGCCATTCTGAGGTTTGTCATCCCCGAAAGTTTTTATCGGGGATCTATTTCCTAGATTCCTGCTTTCGCGGGAATAACAGGAATACAAACTTTAAATGACGACTAACAACGGAGGCAACAAACATGGCAAAGCAACTTCTGTTCAGTGAAGAAGCGCGCCGGGCGATCCTGCACGGCGTGGATCAACTCGCGAACGCGGTCAAGGTCACTCTCGGCCCCAAAGGCCGCAACGTGGTCCTTGAAAAGAAATTCGGCTCCCCAACGGTCACAAAAGACGGTGTTACGGTAGCTAAAGAGATCGAGCTTGAAGACCCCTATGAAAATATGGGAGCTCAAATGGTCAAGGAAGTCGCGTCCAAAACCTCCGATGTGGCCGGCGACGGCACCACGACCGCGACGATCCTCGCCCAGGCGATCTATCGCGAAGGCCTGAAGAACGTCACGGCCGGAGCGAACCCGATGGCCCTCAAGCGCGGTATTGATAAGGCCGTGGAAGCCATCGTGGCCGAACTCGACAAAGTCGCAAAACCCATCGGCAAGGATAAAAAGGAGATCGCGCAGATCGCTTCGCTCGCCGCGAACTCTGACACCACGATCGGCGATCATATCGCCGAAGCCATGGAAAAAGTCGGCAAAGACGGCGTGATCACGGTTGAGGAAGCCAAAACCACGGCCACGGCGCTGGATGTCGTTGAGGGAATGCAGTTCGATCAAGGGTATCTTTCCCCGTATTTCGTCACGGACACCGAGCGCATGGAAGTCGTGCTCGAAGAGCCGTTCATCCTCATCAATGAGAAAAAGATCTCCTCGGTCAAGGACATGCTTCCGATCCTCGAGGCGGCATCCAAGGCCGGAAAACCCCTCATCATCATCGCTGAAGAAGTGGACGGTGAAGCGCTCGCGACGCTTGTGGTCAACAAGATCCGCGGCACGCTCGCCGTTTGCGCGGTGAAAGCCCCCGGATACGGCGATCGCCGCAAAGCCATGCTTGAGGATATCGCGATCCTCACCGGCGGCAAAGCGATCACCGAAGACCTCGGGATCAAGCTCGAGAACGTGACCTTGAAAGACCTCGGACGCGCGAAACGCGTGACCGTGGACAAAGAAAAAAGCACGATCATCGAAGGCGCCGGCAAGAGCGCGGATATCACCAGCCGCATCGGCCAGATTAAGAAACAGATCGAGGATACGGATTCCGATTACGACAAAGAAAAGCTCCAGGAACGCCTCGCGAAGCTCGCAGGCGGCGTGGCGGTCATTCATGTCGGCGCCGCGACCGAAACGGAGATGAAAGAAAAGAAGGCCCGCATCGAGGACGCGCTCCACGCGACCCGCGCGGCCATCGAAGAAGGCATCGTCCCAGGCGGCGGTGTCGCTTTACTGCGCGCCGGTGCCGTGCTCGAGAACCTCAAACTCAAGGGCGATGAAAAGATCGGCGCGGAGATCATTCGCCGCGCGCTCGAAGAGCCGCTCCGTCAGTTAGCCTTGAATGCCGGCGAGGAAGGCTCCGTCGTGGTCCAGCGCGTCATGTCCGAAAAGGGCAACATCGGGTACAACGCCGAGACCGGGAAGTTTGAGGATCTGGTCGAAGCCGGCGTGATCGATCCCAAGAAAGTCACCCGCAGCGCGCTCCAGAACGCGGCGAGCGTCTCCGGCCTTCTTCTCACCACCGAGACCCTCATCACGGACCTTCCTGAAGAAGAGAATATGCCGCCGATGCCGGGCGGTGGCGGTATGGGAGGAATGGGTGGTATGGGAGACTATTAATGACGGCATCCTTTACGTTCACTGCGTTCCGTAAAGGATAAGCCGGAATTAACCCCGTTAGAGATTCAAATATCTTTAAAATGGAATTTCAAAATTAACACTTAACCATCAGTACAACAAACCCGGAGAGAGTCAGTCAGATCTCTAACGGGGCAAGGGAGATTAAAAATGAAAGTCAGACCGTTAGCAGACAGAGTGCTCGTGGAAGTTCTTGAAGCAGAAGCGAAGACCAGGGGCGGCATCATCCTCCCGGACACCGCGAAAGAAGAAAAGACCGAAGGCAAGGTCATCGCCGTCGGCACGGGCAAAGTGCTCGAATCCGGCAAGATCCAGGCCATTGAAGTTAAAAAAGGCGATCGCGTTCTTTTCGGAAAATATTCCGGCGACGACATCCTGATCGATGGCGCGAAGCACAAGATCGTCAAAGAGAGCGAGATCCTCGCCGTTTACGAGAAGGAGTAACCCCATGGCAAAACTGATCTCCTATTCAGAAGAAGCGCGCCAGCGGATCAAACGCGGCGTCGACATCCTCGCAAGGGCTGTCACCGTCACGCTCGGTCCCCGCGGCCGCAATGTCGTGATCGATAAGAAATTCGGCGCGCCGCTCGTCACCAAAGACGGTGTCACGGTCGCTAAAGAGATCGACCTCAAGGACCCGTATGAGAATATGGGCGCCCAAATGGTCCGCGAGGTCGCCGAAAAGACTTCGGAAAATGCCGGAGACGGCACCACGACCGCAACGGTCCTGGCCCAGTCCATCGTTTCCGAGGGTTTGAAGAACGTCACCGCAGGCGCCAATCCCATGGCCCTGAAGCGCGGCATCGACAAGGCCTCTGCGAAGATCGTCGAAACGATCAAGAAAATGTCCAAAGCCGTGAAAGGCAAAGAAGACATTACCGCCGTCGGCGCGATCAGCGCCAATAACGATCAGTCGATCGGTCAGCTTTTGGCGGACGCCCTGGAAAAAGTCGGTAAAGAAGGCGTGATCACGGTCGAAGAAGCGAAGGGCCTTAAAACCGAGCTTGACGTGGTCGAGGGCATGCAATTCGATCGCGGTTATCTGTCGCCCTATTTCGTGACCGATGCCGAGCGGATGGAAGTCGTCCTCAAGGAACCTTACATCCTCCTTTATGAGAAAAAGGTCAGTGCAGTAAAGGACCTCGTCCCGGTGCTTGAGAAGGTAGCACGCCTCGGGAAACCCCTCCTCGTCATCTCCGAGGATATCGAAGGCGAAGCGCTCGCGACCCTGGTGGTCAACAAGATCCGCGGCGTGCTTCAGATCGCGGCCGTCAAGGCCCCCGGATTCGGGGACCGTCGTAAGGCCCTGATGGAAGATATCGCGATCATCACCAAGGGTAAATTCATCTCCGAGGACCTCGGCGTAAAGCTCGAGAACGTGGACCTTGAGATGCTCGGCACGGCCCAGCGTGTGGTGATCGATAAGGACAACACCACGATCGTGGGAAGCGCAGGCACTCAGAAGGACATCAAAGGACGCTGTGAGCAGATCAAGGCGGAAATTGAAAGATCTGACTCGGATTACGACAAAGAAAAGCTTCAGGAGCGTCTCGCGAAACTTTCCGGCGGCGTAGCCGTCGTGAAGGTCGGCGCGGCGACGGAAACGGAGATGAAGGAAACGAAGGCCCGCATCGAGGACGCGCTCCATGCGACCCGCGCGGCCATTGAAGAAGGCATCGTCCCGGGCGGCGGCGTGGCGCTTTTGCGCTCCATCGCTTCACTCGACGATGTCAAAGTATCGGGGGATGAAGCCACGGGTCTTCAGATCGTGCGCCGGGCGCTTCAGGAACCCGCCCGCAAGATCGCCCACAATGCCGGCGTGGACGGTTCCGTCGTCGTGAAAAAGATCCTGGAAGGCAAGGGCAGTTTCGGGTTTAACGCACAGACCTGCGAGTACAGCGACCTCGTGGAAGATAAGGTCATTGATCCGGCCAAGGTCGTCCGTATCGCGGTGGAGAACGCCTGCAGTATCGCGGGCCTCAGTCTCACGACCGAATGCGTGATCGCCGAAAAGCCCAAGGAAAAGAAGGATGGGGATAAGAAAAAATCTTCGAACTATTCGGGCAGTATCGAATAGTTTTTAGAAGCATTAGAAGGGCACATAAAAAAGGGGACGGGCAGCTGTTAAATGCCCGTCCCCTTTTTTATTGCTTTCCCGCCGATTCAGATAAGATCAAAAGAACGTATACACCACAAGCGTGATCGCCACCACCATGGTGGAGATCGCAAGCAGAAAACAGCCGTCGCCGATATTTTCCATTATTTTTTTAAGCCGGGAATGCCTTTTACTTTTGAGCGCGAGAAAGGAGAGAATGCAGGCCATCATAAAAACCACGGAGTCAAGAGCCAGGATTTCGTCGACAATGGTATTAGACATCTGCTCTCCGTTCATCTTGATCAACTGGATGACCGTAAGACAGACACCGACCATGGCCGCGGATACCGAGAACACATCCACCGAAATGCTCGTTTCGATCTCTTCTTTTTTTAGAGTCTCCACATGATTCTCCTCAGATTTACAAAAAGATTACTCTTTCCCCGTATAAGAATCAAATAAAAAAGCCTGAGAACCTGGAAAATGACGGCGAGAGAACGGTTCGCGGAGGAAATTAGCGCGACTTGCGAAAGGCAGGGGCGATATAGCCGCGGGAACGGCCTCCCCGCCCGAAACGCCGGCCGCCGAAAGAGGCGACTTTGACGGGCTTGTGCTCGATGAAATTTTCAAGTTTCATTTCGGGATGCTCGGCGACGGGAAGCGCCATGCGCATGATCTTTTCGATGTCTTTGACGTCTTTTCCCTGCTCAGGCGTCGCGAACGAGATCGCATGCCCTTTGTCGCCGATACGGCCTGTACGGCCGATACGATGGATGTAATTCTCAGAGTCGTCCGGAAGATCGTAGTTAAGCACCAATTCGATCCCCTTTACATCAATGCCGCGTGCCGCAATATCGGTCGCCACAAGGATGCGGTATTTCCCTGACTTAAACCCTTCCAGCGCTTCACTCCTCTGCGAGAGTGAACGGTCGGCATGGATCTCAGCGGCATTATGCCCCATTCCACGGATTGCGCGGGTGAGCTTGTAGGCGCCGATCTTGGTCCTTGAAAAAAGGAGGATGGTCCCGTGATATTGCGCGAGCACTTTCTTCAGAAGATCTCTCTTGGCTTCCTTTTTCACGACAAAAACTTCCTGAGTGATCTTTTCCGCCACGGTCCCGGATTTCGCGATCTCGATATGGACCGGCAATTTCATCTGGGACGCCGCGATCTTCATGATGGTATCCGGCATCGTCGCCGAGAAAAGCATGGTCTGGCGTTCCTTGGGCAACGCGCGAAGGATCTTCTGGATCTGCGGCGCAAAACCCATGTCCAGCATCCGGTCGGCCTCATCGAGCACGAGAATGCTGATCTCATTCAAGAACACGTAGCGCTGTTCCATGTGGTCGATCAAACGTCCCGGCGTGGCGATCAAAATGCGGGGATGCTGGCGAAGCTCCTGGATCTGATTGTGCATGGAAGCACCGCCGATCAGGACCGCGAATTTTATCTTGGGGTCGAGCTTATGAATACTTTGATGGACCTGATAGGCCAGTTCACGGGTCGGCACGAGGATCAGCCCGCGACCTCTGGTCTGCGCAAGGCGCTGGATCATCGGAATCCCGAACGCGAGGGTCTTTCCGGTTCCCGTCTGTGCCACCCCGATCACATCCTGCCCCGCAACGGCAAGAGGAATGGCCTTCTGCTGAATAGGGGTGGGGGCGTGGAACTTCATTCTTGTAAGGGTTTCTAAAATATGCGGGGCGATCCCCAGCCCATAGAAACTCGCCGGCGTGGGTTGAGCGAGAGACGGTGTCGGTTGCGGTAAGGAAGTTGTCATGGGGATATTATATTCTGGATCGAATCGAAAAACGAGCGATTAAACAGCCTCCTTTTTAAAAGATAAAGAGCATGATGGTAAGAACCGCGCCGATCGCGTAAAGCGCTATGGGGTTCTGCACAAAATAAGGGTAGACCATGAGGATCACACCGATCACCAGGACTTTGAAATTTGTTTACTTTTTTCCATAAATAAAAGCCGCGAAACCGATGCTCCCGAAAATGACCGATGCTAAAATGTTAGCCGTATTCACGGGCACATTATACAGCCCCAACCTTCTTTGGGATTTTTTTATCCAACACGGAACTTTCCGGAAGCCCCGCCTGTCTATAGAGGCAGGATCCAAATCAAAAAGCACCCATCATTCTATAAGGAGAAATACATCATGAAACGGTTAACCAGAGATCGCATTTTGCTCTTCGTTCTGATTTTAAGCGTCTTTTGCTTCGTTCAAGCAAAAGACTCCTTCGCTCAAACTCCGCGTTCCCATTCGAACCGCTCTGAAGGGCCTTCTTTCCACGGCTCGCCGCCGAGACACCCTTACTATCACCGGGACCTTCCGTGGGGCTGTATCCCTCTCCATGTAGCGGATGCGCTTTATTACTACCTGGAAGGCGCTTACTACCGGGAAACCCCCTCCGGCTATGTGATCGTCTCCGCTCCGCGTGGGGCCATCATCACCTCTTTACCCGAAAGGCACAGGGTGATCGTTTATGACAGCACCGATTACTACTATTACAACAATGCCTATTACGTAAAACAACCCGCGGGATACACCGTCGTAACACCTCCGCCTTCCGTGGTCTCCTCTAACGCTCCGGCAATCGAAGCGCCCGAGAAAACGATCGTGGTCACGGTCCCGAACCCCAATGGCAGCTACATCCCGGTCACTTTACAAAAATACAGCGACGGTTATGTCGGCCCGAACGGTGAATTCTATCCCGATTATCCGACCATTGATCAATTGAAAGCGATGTACGCGAAGGCTTCCGCGGTCGCCGAAAGACCGGAACCGGCGGAATTGACATTCGATATCCCCAACAAAAACGGCAGCGTCACCAAAGTCAAAGTGACGAGAACCAAGGACGGCTATGTCGGACCGGAAGGCGAATATTACACTCAAAAACCAACGATCGAACAACTCAAGATCATGTACGCGAAAGATTAAACCGCTTTATCGAGCGCTCTCAATTAAAAAAGCACGGGCCTAAAAACCCGTGCTTTTTTACCCAAGCAGCTGATGACTTCTCTCTTCCAAAATACCTGTTTCGCAAACCCTTCCAAATTTCCTCGCGCTCTCGCGGACCGTTCTTTGCTGCGTCTTGTAGTCAATATCGATCAGGCCGAACCTCGGGCCAAACCCCTTATCCCATTCAAAATTATCCATAAGCGACCAATAGAGATAACCCGTCACAGGAACGCCTTGCTCCATGGCCTTATGCATATGGCGCAAATGGCTGGCAATATACTCCCATCGCGTGGCGTCGTCAGAGACGCAAACGCCGTTTTCTGTGATCATAACGGGCAAGTTGTATTTCTTAAGCTTGAGGAGCAGGTCGCACAGCCCCTCCGGATAAATGTCCCAGCCCAGAGAATTTTTTTTAACCGGATGATGATTGTTTTTACAGACATCCGTCGCCAAATTGCGGAGACCCCACTTCTCGAGCTCCACTAATTGCCGTGAATAATAATTGAGTCCGATAAAGTCCAGGGCTTTATGCCGCACAAACGTATCGATAAGCCCAAGATTTAACCACTTATGGCGCATAAACGATGAAAATTTATTCCTCATGCCGGGTGCGCATGGCACAAAGGCCTGCATGTGCTGAGCAATGCTGACGGAAGGCTTGGGGAGGTTTAGCTCCTTATAAATTTTGTGGATCAGGCCATAGGCTTTAATGTGCGCCTCGGCTAAGTGGTTTTTGACGGTCCTCGCTTTCCAAAGCGATTTCTCCTGCGGCGGCCATACTCCCAAGATATAAGCGTGAGAAAAATAGATCGTCGGTTCGTTCAGCGTGATCCAGTAACGGACATGCGTTGCCAAAGCGCGGATGATGCATTCCGAGTAACGCAGGAAAGAAGCCACGGATCTTTTGTTTTCCCAACCTCCTGAATCCGCGAGCCAATCCGGATTTGTGAAGTGGTGCAGTGTCACGACAGGCTCGATCTTCCGCGCTCTTAGGGCCAGGGTCACATCGACGTAATGTTGGAGCGCCAGTTCCGAGAACTTTCCCTCCTCCGGTTCGATGCGGCTCCATTCCACGGAAAGACGATGGGCGTTGTGACCCAGTTCCTTCGCGAGTGCAAAATCGGATGCATAAAGATCATAGTGGCAGCACGCAAGGCCGGAATTCTCCTTGCCGATCTTTTTTTCCCAGCGCCACCAATCGGCATGGATATTGCCGCCTTCCACTTGATAGGCCGAGGTGGCCGCTCCCCAGAGAAAGTCTTTCGGAAATTGGATCATGATGCGGGAATTGTACCACAGCGAGACGCGAGACTACAGACTGGAGACTGCATAGCGCTTGTTTCACGGCTGGGAACAGTATAAATTACACGCATGCATTCGCTGATCCGCCAGATCAAAAAAACTTACGGCATGGCCAGACCCCACGAGCGGAAGGCCGTGCTCCATAATTTCGCCTCGCTTTCCGTGTTGCAAGCCATCACCTATCTCCTTCCGGTCTTGATCCTGCCTTACCTCTTCAGGGTCATCGGCCCGGAGAAATTCGGCCTGATCGCCTTCGCGCAAGCCTTCGTCCAGTATTTCATGATCCTGACCGATTACGGATTCAGCATCTCCGCCACTAAAGAGATATCCCTTTGCCAACACGATCGCGCGGAGGTCAGCAAGGTCTTTTCATCGGTAATGACGGCAAAAATAGCCTTGGCGCTCGTGAGCCTCGTCCTGCTCGGCTGCATTGTTTATTTTATCCCCAAGTTCAGGAACGATTGGATGGTTTACGTATTAAGTTTCGGCGCGGTGCTGGGGAACACGCTCTTCCCCGTCTGGTTCTTCCAGGGCACAGAAAAAATGAAATATATCGCGGACCTTAATATCGCGGGCGGGATCCTCACGGTCGTTCTTATTCTATTTTCCGTCAGGGGGCCTCAAGACTATCTGATGGTACCGTTCATCGTCTCGTCGGTGGGCTTGATCACCGGCCTTTGGGGGCAATACATCGCTTTTAAACATTTAGGGATATTGTTCCGCTTCCCGGGATACACCAACCTGAGGGGGCAGCTCACGGCGGGCTGGGATATTTTTGTTTCGATCGTCGCGATCAACGCTTACACCACCACGCGCATCTTTGCCGTCGGGCTTCTCACCAATAATACGATCACCGGATTTTATTCCATCGCCGAGAAACTCGCCGGTCTTTGTCAGACCTTTCCGCTCTCCTCTTTTTCCCAGGCGCTTTTCCCTCGCCTGAGCAAGATATTCCACAAAAGCAAGGCCCGGGCGTTCGAATTCATGCGAAGGATCCAGCTGATCACGGTCACGATCTCTCTCCTCTGCCTGCCGCCCATCTTTGTTTTTGCAGAGCCGATCATCCGCACGATCTTTGGCGGGCATTATCCCGAAACCGTGCTCTCTTTCAGGCTTCTTCTCGTTTCCGTCTTTTTCATCAGCTCCAACGCTTTCCGCGTACAGTTCCTGCTCGTCTGCGGCAAAACGCACGTCTATTCCAGGATCCATGTGATGATGGCGATGATCGGTCTTCCGATGATCTTTCTTCTGATTGATTCTTTTTCTTATGTAGGAGCGGCGATCGCGACCATCATGATCGAGGTGGGGATCTTCACCGTCACCTACGTGACCGTAAGAAGGCTCAAGTTCTCTTAAACTATGGAGGAGGTTCCATGTTGAAAACGATCGGGTTTATGTTCCTTGTTCTTATGGGCATCTCACAAACGTTTGCGCATGCCGGCGATGCATTTGAAGTCAAAATACTGGTCTTCAAAGAATCGGGTTACTACAACGGTATTTATTACGCGCCGGCGAATAATATTATCAAGGCAAGTAACGACGGGCCTATCAAACCGCTCAAGGTAGCGCTTAAGAATATCACTTCGAGAACTCAACGTTTGAATATAAGCCGGCGCCTGAATGCCGACGAGACAAGCCTAGGTCTCGATGCGATCTCTTTTGAGATGACTGATGAACACGGAAACCAGAATATCATTACAAAAAAGGTGGATACAATTCAATCCAGCTCCCAAGGATATAATTACATCAATCCAGGAGAAACCAAGGAATTTGAGATCATCATGAGCGAACGCGAATGGAACAACGCCTTTAAGCTGTCGAAACAAGGCGCCACCAAAATACGGGCTCGCGCTTCGTACAAGAACGGCTCTGATGTTATCTACTCGGGCTATTACACCATTCTGCTTGAGCGATAAGAGTGGTCCCGGAAATCAGGACCGCCATGGACGTGGCCCTCTCTTTTTCGAATACAAAACACCGGCGACTACTTACCCCCGAGATCCACTCCGTTGTGCGGGAGCACAAGATCCACAGGGATCGGGAAAGTGACCAACTGAAAAGCTCCCCCGAACGTGTTTGACACAGCGTCGACGACTCCTTGTCCGACACCCTCCCAGATATTCTTGCCTTCACCGGCATACCGGTTGGGAGTCGAAAAGAGCTCCACCCAACCCAAAAGCGTGTTCGTTAAGCCGAACTGAAGTTTGCCCCATATTTGACGGGCATAACCTTTTTGTTCAGTCCACGGACTCGCGGAAAAAGCCACCGGCGCAAAAAGCATGGAAAGTATCACCACAAAACTCATAATCTTCTTCATTGATTTTCTCCTTGCGGGTTAGAACGCAAAACCTTCAGGCCCATCACAATTCCGCTCGCTTCAGTCATCCTGTCGCCCCATTCTAGCCGTCATGGACTTTATTATAAAGGGAAAAGGCGATTTATATTTTTTTAAATCATAGTGTCCGCGCAAAACACACCTAGAGTGCTCCTTTAATCCTCTCCTCCCCCTTAAATGGCCACTCGGAAAAACAAGGGTGTGATCGAATTTATAAGCTCAGTTTCTTTTTAATGTTCTGGAGCATTTCTAAATGAGTTTTTTCCTCACCTATTATTTTTTCCAATACATTATAGAACTTACCGATGAGAACTTCATGGAGCTCGGTATAGGCAGTGATGAGTCCGCTCTCTACATGGATCCCAACATCTAAACACTTCGCAATGGTTAAGGAAGAAACCTCAGGGAATTTCAAGTCGAATACGGCTTTTTCGAATTTTCCGATCAGATATTCTATGTTGGAGGCGATATCAATAGAATATTCATCCAAAGAGTCGTTTTTTTCTTCAGCTTCCATGATGCCCCTAAATATATTCCGGTGATCTATTTCAGCGTTAGATAAAAAAAGGAAGATCTTTTTGATTTTTTCATCAGCGGCAAATTCCGACGCTTTTTTATGGAATTCGATGCCTGCTTCTTCTACGTGCATGGCCATTTCTGCTATTTCATGCGAACTGAAAAAATATCCCACGCTTGTTTTCCTTTTAAAAATAAAAAGGCGTTATCCCTAAAGGACGCCGCCCTTTTTTATAAAGAACCCGGCTGGTTACGATTAAGACCGGCTGTCGAAAGATGACCCTTTTGCTCCAGGAAATCACAAAGCTCCCGCGCGTACCACGCATACACATAAGACGGCGGATGTATTTTTTGATACTCGGGAGGTTTCCCCTCGCTGGGAAGAACAAAATTCCCCATATTACTTCTCATGATAAAGCCGCTATGGCCGACCTCGCTGGCATAATCTGTCACAAAAAACAAAAGGATCTTCTTGTCCTTATGGCGTTCCGTAAATAGGTTAAGCTCACGATTGTTGATGAACTGTCCGCTGAACCCCCAGAAACGACCGAACTTCTTCGTTATCGAGAGAACGGGGTCATGGGAAAAAACGCCCATGCAAGAATAGAGGCTTATGCAAAAAGTCCTGTAAAGAGCCGATGCCGCGACAAGAGAGCGGTGGATCTTGGTGCCCGTCGAAGCTAAAAAATAACGCATCTTCTCCTCCCGAGGGACGCTCTGCTCCCATAAAGGCTCAATATTTTCAATGAACAATTCGTTATTTTTATGGAACAACCCCTTAAGCTCCTTGAATGTTATTTTGTAATGAAAAGCCCTACGGCCACGGTTCGTATCCTGGAAGATCAATAGATCCGGATCGAATTTTTTTATCACGGTTTCGGCATAAGCCACGTCCTGGGACATTACGTACGCACACATGCCCGCGTTCCATACTTCCACTTTCCCGGGATATTCTTCATCGAAGATCTTTTGCATCTGCGCCGGGTAGGTGTCTTCGTCGTTCACGTTCATACCGAACGTGTTAGAACCTCCAAAGACCACGATCCTGAAAACCCCCGGTTTTTTTAGGGGCGCAAAACCCTTCCCCCTAAAACCAAGGGCATTAATGTTTATAGCGTACGTCTTATTGGCATATTTTGGATCCTTGAAATCCGGCTCAGGGGATATCCCTCGCATAGAGTTATGAGGCACTAATTCGAAAAGCCTCTGCGCATCCGAGGACGTCCTGTGAAGCGGCGGCATCGCGCACTGATAATAGAGGGTTTTTCGAAGAAGACGCAGGTCGACGCTAAACGCCCTCAGGATCAGCTCGCTGGCTAAGAACGCGAAAAGCGTGCCGCAGACGACCAATAATATTTTTTGGATAACCGGGGATTTATTTCCCGACATGCTCTCCGCCCTTCAGCGAAACAAATGACTTGAACAGATTTATTCTTACTTTATAAGTTTCACGCTTTTTCTGGCCTGAAAAACACCAAAAATGATCGAACTATAATACCCGTTCTGGCCGCCAAGTGAAAGTTTCTATTCACTTACGATGGATAAGGAATTTTGAAATCTCTCCCGCGGTGATGGCTTCGCTATTCGTCCCCAGTCTGAAAACAAATAAAAAGGGCGGCAACCCTAAAGGCCACCGCCCTTTTTTATAATGGCTCCCCGAAACACACTCCCCAACGTCCGTTTTTCGAGGTTGAATTTCCGATCTCCCTCTATAGGATTCTCAAAGGCGCCTGGAAGATCGGAGATTTCGCCCTTCCGCATAAGACCAGCAGTTGGCCATTAAAAGAAGTCTCCAATGTTGCGCTTCTATAGATTTCGCTTTGGTATAGAGGCCAAAAGCCCTACACCGCAGGACTTGACATTATTATACTTTGAATGCATAATATGTCCCATGGAGACACATTATGACATCAGAATATAACATCCAAAAGACTTTAGGCTCCAAGGCGGCTTCCCTGCTTGCGGCGCTTTACGAAGAGAAACATTCTATCTTCAGACTAAAAGATGTCCGGAAGATCCTGAATGTCGGCAAACCTTCCGCGACAAACTTCGTCCGGAAACTTGTCAACCGGGGGATCGCATCAAGACTGAAGCCGGGGCTCTTTATCCTGGTTCCCTTTGAGCTGGGTAAAGAACGTGAATATTTAGGGGAACCCTTGCTCGTCGCGCGGGAGATTGTCGGCAGTAAGGGATACTATTTCTCTCATGGCGCCGCCATGCAGATCCATCAAATGCTGACACAGCCCCAGCTGCTCGTCTACGCTTCTGCGCTCAAACCACGGCGGCCGGTTCATGTGCTCGGTGCTGAGTTTCAGTTTATTCATACACCGAAGAAATACTTTTTTGGCATCACCAATCATTGGGCCACAAAAGAGGCACAGGTAAAAGTGAGCGATCTTGAGAAAACGGTGATCGACGGCCTGAGACAGCCTGAATATTGCGGGGGCTTGAGCGAGGTCGCAAAAGGCCTTTGGATGAGACATCAAGACATGAACCCCGCTCGTCTAATTGAATACGCGAAGAAAACCGGGATCGGAGCCGTGATCCGCAGATTAGGATTTTTAATGGAACTTTACAAAATTGGAGCAGCCCAAGATCTGGAAGCGCTTCAAAACACGCTTACGGAAACTTATATGCGATTGGACCCCCGCCTGCCCGCCGAGGGAAAATTCCTGCGCCGTTGGAGGTTACAGCTCAACGTATCCCCGAAAGAACTTTTAACTGTTGTGAGGACATAACCCATGATCCCCCAACGCAATCTCTCATTGCTGTCGAACGAACTCGCCCGCAAAGGCGGACGCCGTATTCCAGAAGCTGTGCTTGAACGCGATTATTGCCTTTCATGGTTCCTCGTCGGCTTATCACAGAGCAGTCTTCGCGAGATCCTGTTATTTAAAGGCGGGACCGCTATTAAGAAATGCCATATCGCGGGTTATCGTTTTTCCGAAGATCTTGATTTCACTTTTCTGGAAGAGGTTCCCTTTGAGATGATCCAGGAAGGCCTTGAAAAAGTGTTCCGTAAAATCGAGCAGCAATCGGGCATCAAATTTAATTTCAGCCGTGCTGACCGCCACACCCATCAAAACAGTCATACCTTTTTTCTGGGTTACGAAGGCCCTTTGCCGGCCATAGCTCCCAAAGAAGTCAAAGTGGACATCACGATCCGTGAACGGATTGTATTTCCGCCGCAAGAGAAGCCGGTGCTCGCAGAATACGCACAGTATGAAGACATCCCAAAGGATTCCAAAGTGCTGGTGTACTCTCTCGAAGAAATAGCATCTGAAAAGGTTGTTGCTCTCTCGGACCGGGTGCGGAATGAACCGCGTGATCTTTACGACTTATGGCACCTCACCTTAAATCAATATGTCGATCTGAAAGAGCTTTTCGACGCCATCGGTGAAAAGCTGACTTTCCGTAACAGAAGTTCGGACACTGTGGGGGAAGAATTTCCTCGAAAAGAGGCGCGGCTCAAAAAACTTTGGAGCGAGCGCCTTTCAGCTCAAGTCGCCATACTCCCGGAATTCGATCAAGTCTATCGAGCCGTAAAACGGGAGCTCAGGCAAGCCGGATTTTGAAAAGAGAGCCGCGCCTGAGCAATAAACCATAACCAGTTTAATGAGCGCAGGCTATAGTTATTCTACTATCCGATTTACTGTCCGATGCGCATTCAAACAGCTACGGCTGCGCCGGTTCTTTCGGTTTCAGGTCCTGGATAATGCTGACTACGCGGGGATCATGCCGCAGGATGTCGGCCTTGATCTTTGGAGCGCGGTCGCACAGGTTCAGCATGTTCTCGGGCTTATACCGTTTTTGATAAGGAACATAGTCCGCTTTTTCTACGTCTTTCCCGGGTGCATAGAAAAAGCGACAGTCGGTGTAATGTTTGTTTCGGTAGCGATCGTATCGCGTCATGAAACCGACGTTGACCCGGCCCCCTCCGATCTCCCTTAACAAGATACAGCTCGCCTCAACGGTTTCCTCGTTCATCAGCGCTTTTAAATCCCATTGTCCCCAGAGCCGGTTTTTTTCCTCACCGATCCCTTCGTGGAATCTCTTGTATCCCTCGCTTTTCAAAACACCCTCGGAAACATCCGGAAGAAACACAGTGTTCCACTTCTGCTTTTCCCGGTAAAGAGGGCTGAACCTTGATGAAAAGATCCGGTAGTCTTCGAGCGACAGATCTTCAAGATAGAGCTCAATCGGATATTCTCCAAGGAACTCCTCAGGAAAAATAAGATAAATAACGGTCTGGTTGGCGGAGGGGGAATGCTTCATCCGTTTGGTCAGATCGCAAAAAAGGCGGGAAAGAAAATACCGCATAAACTCCGTGCCCTTGCTTTCCAACTCGACCAAAAGATGCTTCCCTGAATTCAGGATGTCGGAAATATCCAGCGGATAACCCTGCGTGATGGGATATTTTTCGAGGTGCATGGTATTTCCCCATTTTGTGAGTTTTTTCGCCAACTCACCGCTCGCTTTCCGGAGAGAATCAAAGCGCCAAAGGTATTCCCGCGTCAGATCAATCTCATTAAGAGCCATGGCGGCCCGCTTGTCCTTTAAAAGCAGAAGAAGATCCTCCGGGACATAAGGCTTCCCGTTCTTTTCAAGCGATCTCACCAGCAGGTCCAAGATTCCCGCCTCCATGCCATCCCGATCGAGCTTGAGATGATCTCTCAGGAAATCACTGCTGCCTTTCCCGTGAAAAGGTGAATAGCTCGCGGAAAGATCCGGATGCTTTAACGAAAAGTAAAAAAAAGCCCGCTCCGTTTCGGAACCTCTTTCCCTCAACACGTACGTCACTTCCCGAAGAAGCTCCTTCTGAGTCTCGGAAGCAAGGATCAGGACCGAATGACCGTATTTAACATCAGCTTCGAGCGCCTTTTGTAGCATGGAACGGGCGTAAACCCCCGAGGAACCCAACACCTGCAAGGGAAAAGTGACATCCAAAAGAGAAACCGGGATTGGATCGCCCGTTACAAGATCGAGCCCCAGTACATCCCGGCTTTCGCCCCGGTCCATGACCGCCTTGGCTGCCCGCATCTTTTTCGATTTTCTTTCGAGGTTCCATGAGGAAAGGGCTAAGCTGATCACAAAAGCATGGATCCACCCCCAGAGCATAAAGATACCGCAACCCCGCCAAAATCCGGACTTCCACATCCCGAGAAACTGCTCCCCAAGGAACGGCATGAACGAAAACCCGTGATCACCACTCGTCCCATAGTCGATAAAGTCATGCTCCCACAAAATGATTATGATAAGTAACGGGTAATAGCCGGATGGGATAAAAAACTTCCGGAGCACCCGCGCAAAAAACCGTGCTAGCCGGTAAATCCAGCCCAAACAAAGCACAAAAAGAATCTCCAAAAAACCGGGGAACTCATCGTCCATCAGAGCACCTCTTTCAGGGCGAAACTCCCGCGCCATGTTCTCAGGATCGCTTGCTCCCTGAATTCCATGAGTTCCTTGTAGAGCACATAGCACATGCGATCCGCCCATCTTTCCCCCGCTTCTTTCAAGACCTTTTCACGGATGGACGCATCCCCACAAACGTAAAAAATGTAACGGATCTTCGAATCGCGCTCATAAACCTCGAATATCTTCCGGTAGGTACTGGCTTTCTTGACATGAAGCTCAACTTCGATAGCGATCCCTTTGCCGTTCCTTGTGAACACCCCGTCCGGAACTTTCCGTTCCCCCTTCGTCCCTGCCCTTAATACCTTCTCGCTTTTCCAGTCTTTGCACATCCCGAGCCTTTCAAATAAGAACCTCACGTCTGTCACCTTTTTGTCATGATCATAAAATGCGATCTCGATTGAATCCTGGGCATCCGGGAATGGGAAGCCGCGAGCGCCTACCGGATATCCAGCCTCCCTCAGAGCCTCTATACCCTCCTCACCCAAAAGATAACTCTCAGGCTCTTCAGCCAAGGTTTTAACCGCGTTCAGATACCCGAACTTTTTCAGTTTCCTGATCCGGACCTTGGCATAGCTTTTGGCTCCATCAAAAACATTTTCTATCACCTGCGGCCTTGTTAAGAACTTTTGCTCCACGATCGTTTTCAACAGCTGAATATCCCTTCCCGTAGTCTCAAGATATTTCCAGTTCTGTTTTTTATATTTCTTTTTAGGTGTAGCCTCCATATTATTTATCCCTCCTTCGAATCCCTGATGACTGTTTGCCCGCCACGTTTCGACACCGAAGACCACACTCTCGCTCCCTAAGAGGAGAGAGTGTGGTCTTCGGTAACTGCTGCCAAAAGCAGCAGAGACGAAACGTGGCTGGCAAACAACTTACGATGCTTTTGCCACTACCGTGGTATGTAGTCCCTACGAAATACATACCAAAGTAGATCCGAAAGTACAGGAAACTCCAAAAATTCAAACGATTTTCGCCTGAAATTTTGTGGGATTTTTTGGGCCAGAATTTACGAGGGAATAGCCACGAGTGTAGCAGCGCGGGATTCATTTCAGGCGGTCTCTTTTGCCTTTTCCGGGACCTGGGGGGCCGGAGCTTTCCGATCTTTCAAAAGCCCGCGTTTCTCGGCAAGACGGAGCACGCCTTCCGCTAAAAGCTCGCAGGCTTGATCGATTCTTTCCTCGTCGGATAGATGAGCCAAAACCCGGTAGACGGGACTTTTGAAGGTGTTCGGGGAAATCACTTTCATTGCGGCTGCTTATCCTCTACACCGATAGCCGTGGGAAGAATCTGCTTGGCGCTTTCGGAAAGATAGAGAAGCTTGGGATTGCCGCGTTCAAGAAAACCGAATCTGATCAACAACCGAATGCGCTGAAAACCGGCTTTGGCTTTCTTGGAGTGGCTGTCCCAAAACTGGCTGGAGAGATCCGCAGAGGTTTTTGCTCCCTCAGCCTGCAAAAGCTGAAAAATTAAAAGATCGCGGTCTGTCAGTTGTACGGACCGGACTTTGGGACATTGGCTATGGAGTCGATGGTTTTTTAGTTCAACGGGGTCTTTAAAAGTTACGACGGGACATTGAGAAGGTACTGCTTCGGATAGTGCTTTGGTCATGTTAAGTTCCTCTCCTTTCGGATCGCCCAAACTTTTTATTTCTTTTCCAAAATGGTTGTTTGGACGGCCCCAATCTCCGCTTCGCTTCGATTGGTTGGAATGGGGACCGCCCAATCATGGGCTTTAGATCGCTTCGCCTAAAAAATCAACCAGGCCGTGATACGTTCCTGGCATTCAACATCTCCTATAGTCTTGGGCAAAAATAGGTGTACCGTTCATGGTTTGTTTACATTTCTCCTCTAGAAATATTTTTCTAGTCCGCTGAAAATCCGGTAAACGGCGCTGGGTCGCCGTCCAAGCACCCCCTCATGGGACATGGAGTTAAGAGCTCACCATTCAATGTTTGCGAACCTTTTTATACTAGAAATAAATTTCCACGAACCTTTACGCCAGCCCATTGAGCTTGCCAAGAAGCTCCTCCATCGGACGCACTTCCGCGATCTGAGCATTAATTAACCAACACCCCCCATGGGAGGAGCGTTTACGACATGGGCATTCACACCAACCGAACATTCCTAAGCTAGAAATAAATTTTTCAGCGGTCTCGTCTGCGGCGTTTTCGCCCCGCCGCCCTCTTTTATCCCTTCATAGGAGATCCGTTTACGACAGAAGTGTTCGTGGTTTAGGAAGGTTTTTATACTTGAAATAAATTTCATCTCGGTTAAACCCGCATGGGCTCTCTCGGAGGAACCCACACCCCGGCATACTGCGGTTAAGAACCGCGGTAGGAATAAGAACTATGGGGATAAGGACAAAAAACGAAACTCCTTAAAGTTTTTCTGTCTTTTTTATGTCCGATAAGTATCCGGGAAAGGATAAGGACATGTTTGGCTATAAGGCAGACTTTTGTTGTACCTTCTGCCTTAGAAGATTAGGTGCCTTCCACAATAAAATCCTGTCAACTTCGCAGTCTGAAATCGGTGCGGGGTCTTATTCGGAGCAATTGAGTGGAAGCGCCAAAAGCCACGGCCAGACTCCGGTCCATCCATCCGTGTGATCCGCCCCTTGGACCGGAACCACGTGAACACAACCACGGATCCCTGACTTTTCCGCGAAATGTTGGGCGATGAACGCTGGAACTATGGGATCTTCAGATCCGGTGAAATGATACTGTGGAATACCGCTGAGCTTTCCGGCCACTTCCATCGGATCAAGCGAGGCCTCGTCAAGCGAGCTTACTTCATGGTATTCATTGAACCCTGTCGGATCGAGATTCCCCGCGACTGTTCGGAGACTTTTAACGTCCTGCCGCCTCGCCGCGATCAGTGCCGCTACCGCACCCCCGCCCGAATAGCCGATCAAATGGATCCCGGGACTTTGAGCATCCTTCGCGAACTTATCGACCGCCTGATCCATAGAGCGGATCACTTCTTCCGAAAATCTCTTGTCCGTCCAATAAGCTTCTTCACAAGCCGGGTTCATTTCCACGGGTGTGTACTGACAGGGCCGGGCTAGATAGACCACGTTCGGCGCCGGATCCTCTGCCGCGAGCTCAAGAGCTACAGGGCGGCGCGGCGTCGGATCCCCTGAAACACGGTTGCGCGTGACCCATGCGTAGCCATCCCCTTCGATATAGATGTGAAGATCCTTGCCGTGTTCTTGAATGCGAGAATAAGCGGTTATTAAAAAGGGGCTGGTGCGAACCCTGACCCTATGAAACCCCGCCTCTTGCACGATGGTATCCGCCTTGGAAAGACGCTCCGAAGCCGACGGGACGGTCAGACAGCCCGCCAAAGAAAAGGCAAGTACTGTGAAAAGAAGAAGCGAAGAGATTCTCATAGCCCCTGACTTTCATTGAATTTATTGATGAAAAAGTCAGGGCAATCATAATTTCCCGCTTCCTTAGAATGAATGGCAATCATGGTGGAACACATCTTAAAACAAAAGAGCCCGAATCACAAGGACGCGGGCTCTTTTGAGAATGTTTGTCGTCTTTTTTTAAAAATCGAACGAATGCTATTTCGCCGCCGGCTCCCCTTTGCCTAAGCTTCGGGCGCGTTCTCCCTGGATATACTGGGAAAGCGTCTTGACGTTTTGCGAGAAGCTCTTTTTCTGCTCATCTGTCAGCTTTTCATTGGGACTCGGAAGCTGGATCTGACCGACCGGGAAAAGAAGCGCCCCTTCATTGCTCGGCACCAGCACATCGATCCGGCCGTTCACATTATTCAGACGATAAAGGACGCCCTCATAACCATAGAGCGAATACGCTTCCGGCGAGGTGATCTGTTTAGAAGTCTCCATGCCGGTCTTGATAAAAAACGAGGAAACGATCAAAGCCGCGGCAATAATCACCGCCATAACAATGTTCTTCATGCGAATAACTCCTTAAAAACGAGTTTCCCTAGAAATCGTACCGGACAGTGCCGTAATAGGTGTTGCTCATGTACTGGTCCTTGAGCTCCAGACCCCAGCTCCCGGTCACCGTCATGTTCCCCTTGTTCAGGAACGCGAGCTCGGCGCCAAAGAGCATTCCGTTCTTCGCGGGTTTGGCGCCTTGGGTGTTGAAGGACGGCCCGCCGCCCGCGAAACTTGCGGTCGTCTCGAACCGGTCTCCGATGTAATCATAGAGCCATGCCGCCTTGACCGAAGGAATGAATGTCCCGACTTTCTTTGCCGCGAGCGGATACGCGAGCTTCATCCCAAGCCCCTGCTCCAGCTGATGAAACCCATCGCCCTGGACGCTAAGGTTCAGCGCATTCGCTCCATCTTCTTTATACTTGTTCATGTAAAGGTAGTTGTAGCCCAAGGACGCGAACGGCGT